>NZ_CAJMZK010000001.1:0-950484 GCF_905220265.1 Paraburkholderia sp. J67 | reverse complement strand
CATCGAATCAAGCATCACTACGCGGGCTTATTCTCCGCGCCAGCCGCCACCGTCGGCGCCATCGCAGACGCATCGGCTAGCTGTTCCTGCGTGAGTTCTTCCAGCAACGCCATATCGCGTGCAATTACCTGCGGGAGGTGCGCGCGCAGGAATTCCACCCACGTTTTCGTCTTCGCATCGACGAACTTGCGTGACGGATACAGCGCGTACACATTGCTCTTTTGCAGGATATGCTGCGGCAACACCCGCACCAGCGTACCGTTGCGCAGCCCCTCGATTGCCGCGTACACGGGCAGCGTGCCAATCCCCATCCCTTCGCGAATCGCCACGGCGAGCGACTCGGCGATATTGACCTGCACCGGGCCGTCCACGTGCATCTCGACGCTTCCCTCCGGCCCTTCGAGCGTCCATTCGTTTGCAGGCGATGTCGGCGTCTTGAGAATCAGACAGTCATGATGAGCCAGGTCCGCAGGCGTGCGCGGCGCGCCGTGCGTATGCACATAGCCGGGCGACGCGCACAAGATGCTGTAGGTCGAACCAAGCTGATGCGAAACGAGATCCGAATTCGGCAATGAAGCCGCCGTCACCAACGACACGTCGCTGCTGCCCTCGAACAAATCGGGCAAGCGTTGTGAAAGCGTCAATTCAACCGTGACTTCCGGATGCAAAGCCCGATAACGCGAGATCGCCGGCAGCACATACTGCTGCCCGATGCTCGCGAAGCTATGCATGCGCAGCGCACCCGCCGGGCGCTCATGCGCGCAACTGGCTTCCTCTTCGGCGCTGTCCACGTCCGCGAGAATCAGCATGCAACGCTTTAGATACCGCTCGCCGGCGGGTGTGAGCGCGAGCCGGCGCGTCGACCGGTTGAGCAGGCGCGTGCGCAGATGCGCCTCCAGTTCCGACACCGCGCGCGACATGGCGCCCGTCGTCGAATCGAGCGATTGGGCCGCGGCAGTGAAACTGCCGGCTTCGACGACGCGGACGAACACCCGCATGTTTTGTAGCGTATCCATCAGACCTTCTTTAAGAACTTCTTGTTTGGCACGAAAACGATATTGTCCGCCTCGCGGGCCCTGGTATTGTTGAGCGATCTGGAACGGACGTTCCTTGTCTGTCCCGTTAATTCGCTTTATTGACGCTCCTACAATCGGCGCTTTGTTGATCCAGGTTTACGCATTGGCGATTTCCTGGATCCGATGCCGGGCAGACGACCTGCCCAGGCAGTGTCCTTTTTGCAATCGTCGTAACAATCCGAGCGTAGTGCGTTTCCCATGAACCGGCAGCCAGCGATACACCGTGCGAACGACCCGCGTCGTCGCGCCGAAATCATTTGGCGTGCTGCGCGTCGCGCCCTGCGCGACTGGCAGGCCACACACGGCACGATCTGGCTTCATCTGCTGAAAACGGTCACGGCGGGATTGATGGCGATGGGCATTGCGATGCTGCTCGACCTTCCTCAGCCGCGCATCGCGATGACCACCGTGTTCGTGTTGATGCAGCCGCTTTCCGGCATGGTGTTCGCCAAAAGCGTGTACCGCATCGTGGGGACGGCGGTTGGGATGGTCGCGGCGGTGGTGCTCGGGGCCGTGTTCATCCAGCAGCCCGAACTCTATATCGCCGGGATGACGGTGTGGGTCGCCGCCTGTACGGCGGCTGCCATGCGGAATCGGCATTTTCGTTGGTACGCGTTTGTGCTGGCCGGTTACACCGCAGCGCTGATTGGTATTCCGCTCGTGATGCAGCCCAATGGCCTGTTTCTCGCCGCGCTCGGGCGCGGGGCCGAAGTGGCCGTGGGGATTCTCTGCTCGGGGGTCGTCAGCGCCGTTATCGTGCCGCGGCAGTCGGGCTCGGTGCTTGAACGCACCTTGCGCACACGGTATCTCGATTTTACTTCCTTCGCTGCGCGCGTGCTGTCCGGCGGGCTTGAAAGGGACGCATTCGAAGGGCGATTCGCCAAACTCGTCGATGAAATCGTCGGCTTCGAAGCCACGCGTGCTTTCTCGTTTTTCGAGGATCCGACCATGCGCTCGCGTAGCCAGTTGCTCTCGCGCCTGAACGCCGAGTTCATGGACGCCTGCGCGCGCCTGCATGCCCTGCGGCAGCTGAGGAAGCGCATGGGCACGAGCGACGACACCCTTGCACTGCTCGATCCCTATTTCAATGAACTTGCGGCGCTGCTGGCCCAGCGACCGAGTCTCAAGGAGTCGGATCGCGCCTACGCGCTGCGTCTCGCGCAGGGTCTCGAAGCGTTCCAGCGCACGCTGCCGCGCCACGTGCGCGAGACACGCCGTCCGCTCGAAGCCGCGTCGTCCGACGCGTTGCAGGACTTCGACACCTCCGCCGAACTGATCTACCGCTTCACGACGGAAATCGCCCGCTACAGCCGCACCTGGGCTTCGCTGACCCAGGCGGGGCTGCCGCCCGAGCCCCGCATTACGCGCTACGTGCCGCGCACGAGCTGGTACGTGGTCGCCTTCACATTCATGCGCACGGCGGTGGTGGTGGCGTCGGTGGGCTGGTTCTGGGTCGAGACCGACTGGCCGAGCGGCGGCCTCGCGATGATCGCCGCCGCGCTCACCTGCGCGCTGACTTCGTCGGCGCCGCGCGCGACGCGCATGGCTTTCCAGATGGCTGCGGGGGCAGGCTGCGCGGCCGTCGTCGGCTATCTGCTGATGTGCTACGTCTACCCGAATGTCGATGGCTTCCCGCTGCTCTGCGCGGCGCTGGCCCCGGCACTTGCGCTTGGCGCGTTCTTCGCGACGCGCCCGCGCATTGCCGGCTTCGGGGTCGGATTCTCGGTGTTTCTCTGCCTGCTCGCCGGCCCGGACAACGTGATCGCCTACACCCCCGATCTGCTGATCAACAACGGCCTTGCCGTGGTCTCGGCGATGGTGGTGGCCGCGCTCGCCTTTTCGGTGGTGTTTCCCCCGCACATGAACTGGCTCGTCGAGCGCATGTGCGCGGCATTGCGCGGCCAGGTCGTGCTGGCCTGCCGTGACGATCTGCCGGGCATCGGCCAGCAGTTCCAGTCCGGCGCGCATGACCTGATGCATCAATTGCGGCTGCTGCTCAACGGTCGCAAGCAGGCGCATCGGCGTGCGCTGCGCTGGATGCTGGTGACGCTCGAAGTCGGGCATGCGGTGATCGACCTGCGCCACGATGCGCAGACCGCCGCCTGGCTCGCCCAGACTGATAGCCGATGGCGTCAGTCGCTCGAACAGGTGCTCACCGACATCGCACGCCTCTTCGAGCATCCGGACGCGGCCCAGCTCGATCGCGCGCTGCGTGCCGTGCATGCGGCCACCTGGATCGCCCAGGCGGCGCTGCCGGGCGTCCATCAAGACCGCGAGCGCCGCCACGACGTGCAGCGCCTCCTGAGCCATCTCCACTTCATCCGCAGTGCGCTGATCGACCGCGACGCGCCGCTCGGCGCGCACGCGCGCCAGGCCCGCCGCCGCCGTGCCGCGGGCCTGCGTCTGCGCCTGCGCCTGCGCTGAATTGCGGCATGTGACCCTGCGTGATCTTGCCGCAGTCTGGAAATATTCCTTCCATGCCGCCTTCTTAATCAATCCAGGACCGGGCCATATAGTGACATCACTGCTTCGCAGTACCCGTTAGCACTGGAGAGTGAAATGAAGTCCCTGAAGATCGCTGTTGTTGCCTGTTCCATGTTTGCCGCCGCCGCTGCTTATGCACAGAACGACGCAGCGGCAGCGAGCGTCCCGCAGCAGATCGCCCAGAGCGCAGCCCAGCCTGCTGCTCAGGCGCCCACGCTGCGCGAAATGAAGCCGGCGAAGAAAGACGAATGCGTCGGACCTGCCAGCTTCTGCAATCTGTATTTCGGTAGCTGAGATCGAGTAACCGCCAGCCATGAGCAGGCGCAAGCTTGAAATTCTTGCCGCGGCGCCTTCCTGTGAGGTCTCGCGGCTTTGTGCATTCCGGCCGCAAAACTGTATTGCAAATGCCGTAATGCGAGGCCGCCATAGCGAGACCTGAAAAGGGCACTAGGCGATCAGAGAGTTTGTGGAGACTTTGATGTACGAAGACCGTATTCGTTGTGCCGCCTTGCGCGGGAAAATCACGTCGGCTGCCGAAGCAGCTCAACTCGTGCGCAATGGCATGCGCGTCGGCGCGAGCGGATTCACGCGCGCGGGCGACACGAAGGCCGTGCCGATCGAACTGGCCCGCCGCGCGCGCGAAGAGAAAGAGCCGCTGCGCATCACGCTGATGACGGGCGCCTCGCTCGGCCACGACGTCGATCGCATGCTGACCGAAGCGGGCGTGCTCGAACGCCGCCTGCCGTTCCAGGTCGATACCACGCTGCGCAAAGCCATCAATCGCGGCGAAGTGATGTTCGTGGACCAGCATCTTTCGGAAACCGTCGAGATGCTGCGCGCGAACCTGCTCGGCAAGCTCGACCTCGCGATCATCGAGGCCACGGCGATCACCGAGACGGGCGCCATCGTCCCGACCACCTCCGTCGGCAATTCGGCGAGCTTCGCGATCCTCGCGGAGAAAGTGATCGTCGAAATCAACCTCGCGCAGCCGCTCGGTCTCGAAGGCCTGCACGACGTCTGGATTCCGGGCCGCCGCCCGCATCGCGATCCGCTGCCCATCGTGCGCGTGAACGATCGCGTCGGCACGCCGGCCATCGAAATCCCGCCCGAGAAGATCGCGGCCATCGTCATCACGAACGAGCCGGACAGCCCCTCGACCGTGCTGCCCGCCGATGAAGAAACCGCGCGCATCGCCGGCCACCTGATCGACTTCCTCCAGCACGAAGTGAAGCATGGCCGCATGAGCGCGCAACTGCCGCCGCTGCAAGCGGGCATCGGCACGATTGCGAACGCGGTGCTCTCGGGCTTCGTGGACTCGCCGTTCGAAGCGCTCACGATGTACTCGGAAGTGTTGCAGGACTCGACCTTCGACCTGATCGACTCGGGCAAGATGGTGTTCGCCTCGGGCGCGTCGATGACGCTGTCCGCGCCGCGCCAGGCCCAGGTGCTCGCCGAACTCGACCGCTATCGCGACAAGCTCGTGCTGCGTCCGCAGGAAGTGAGCAACCATCCGGAAGTGATCCGCCGCCTCGGTTTGATCGCGCTGAACACCGCGCTCGAATGCGACATCTATGGCAACGTGAATTCCACCCACGTGGGCGGCACGCACATGATGAACGGCATCGGCGGTTCGGGCGACTTCGCGCGCAACGCCTCGTGCGCGATCTTCGCGACCAAGGCGATCGCCAAGGACGGCAAGATCTCGAGCATCGTGCCGATGGTCCCGCACGTCGATCACAACGAGCACGATGTCGACGTGATCGTGACCGAGCAGGGTCTGGCCGATCTGCGCGGCCTCGCACCGCGCGAACGCGCGACGCTCATCATCGAGCACTGCGTGCACCCGCTCTATCGCGACCTGCTGCGCGACTACTACAAGGACGCGCAGAAGATCGGTGGCCAGACGCCGCACAACCTCGCCAAGGCCTATGAAATGCATCTGCGTTTCAACGAAACCGGCTCGATGCTGCCGACGGCAGCGGATGCAGGCGAACTCGCTGCGAATGCCTAAGCTGCCCAGGCATCGCTTTTGATGCGCAAGCATGAAAAAACGGGAGCACCGGTGACGGTGCTCCCGTTTTACATGGAGGGCTGCGTTCGACTAGGCCCTGCGGAACAGCCTGATGATGAACAGCAGGATGACCGCGCCGATAATGGCGGTGATGATCGAGCTGATAATGCCCGCGCCGATGTGAATGCCGAGCAGGCCTGCGAGCCAGCCGCCAATGAACGCGCCGACAATCCCGACGATGATATCGACGATCAATCCGAAGCCGCCGCCCTTGACGAGCACTCCAGCGAGCCAGCCAGCGATTGCGCCGATGATGAGCCAGGCGATGATGCCGTGTTCCATATAGAAGACTCCCCTCGTTGATGTGAACATACTCACGGTGAACTGGAGCTTAGTTCAAGCTCGGGGTCGAGTCCACGAAACGCGGCCAGAATTGACAGTTCTTGAAATCTGACGCCGGTTGTTTCAAGGAGTGCAACGAAATGGAAATGAATTCGTAAGGAATGCGAGGTGTTTCGCCGGAATAGTTCGATGAAAGCGCTTGCCCGCGCGTGTCGATTATTCAGGCGCGACTTCGGTTTCCGCGGCGGTCCAGCTCACGCTGGAAACACCTTTCTCCATGCTCAGACGGCTCGCCATCAGTTCGAGCTTGGGCTGGTATTTCGGATGCAGACGCACGGTCGCCGTCACGCGCAAGCGTTGCGGTTCACCCGGCATGTCCTCGCTCGTGAGGCTCTGGAACGAGAGCGGAGTGGAATACATCGAGTTCGAGAGTACGGTGCGAATGTGGATCTCATCCTCTTCGCGGCACACCACAGTCAGTTCGTAGACGCGCACGAGATCGGCATTCGATACGGGCGACTGATTGATGATGCGGCTCACCTCGCGCAGCACGGTATTGGTGAGCAGCACGACCGCCGTGCCCGCGACGGCCGGCACATAGTGTCCCGCACCGCACAGCACGCCCACGGCGGCCGAGCACCAGAGCGTGGCAGCGGTATTGATGCCCTGGATGGAGCCCTTGTCGCGCATGATCACGCCGCCGCCGAGAAAGCCCACGCCCGACACCACATAAGCGGCGATCTGCGTGACGCCGCTGGTGCCGTTGCCTGTCAACACGCCGAGTGTGACGAACAGGCACGCGCCGCTCGCCACGAGCGTGATGGTACGCAGGCCCGCCGTGCGCTGACGCATCTGGCGTTCCAGTCCGATGGCGACGCCGCAGGCGAACGCCGCGAGCAGGCGCAAGGCGAATTCGTAATTCATCGTTCTGTCATGAAAGCGGCACGCGGGATGCCGCGCAACGCTTGTGGCGCGGGCGATCCGCCGTGCGGGGGGCGCCGTGGATCATACGCGGGACAACGCCGCTCGCCAAGCTGACAAGCCTGCCATTTACAGGTCAGCATCTAGCCACGGCCTCCAGGCGAGACTGGCGCCATTCACAATGAATCAAGCCGGGAAGAGCACGACAATGGTGAGGAGCCGCTGATGGACACGCTGCGCAACATGCGTATTTTCGTAAGGGTGGTGGAGTCGGGCAGCTTCACGCGCGCCGCCGCGAGCGAGACGATGACCACGGCGCAGGTGTCGCGCGCCGTCACCGATCTGGAGTCGCGGCTGCGTACGCGCCTGCTCAATCGCACCACGCGGCGCATGTCGCTGACCGAAGCGGGCGAGCGCTATCTGCAAAGCTGCAAACGCATCCTCGCCGACATCGACCAGGCGGAAGCCGAAGCCGCCGCCGCGCACGCGAACCCGGCGGGCAAGCTGCGCGTCTACGGCGGCACGAGCTTCGGCCAGCATTACGTGATGCCGCTGATCGCGCGCTACCAGCAGCATCTGCCCGACGTGGCGGTCGATTTGACCATCGCGCAGGAGATGCCCGACATCATCGAGGAAGGCTTCGACGTGGCCGTGGTGGTGGCCGCCGAGCTCGAGGATTCCGCGCTGATCTCCCAGCATCTGGGCAGCACCGCGGCCATCCTGTGTGCGTCGCCGGAGTATCTGCGCACGCGCGGCGTGCCGCAATCGTTCGACGATCTGGAGGCGCACACCTGCCTGCATCTCACCGATGCGAGCCTGCCCGCCGGCCAGTGGGTTTCGGAAGGCCCGCATGGCGAGACCTTCCGGCATACCGGCGTCACGCCGTTCCAGGTGAATAACCCCGAAGCGCTCGCGCTGGCGATTCGCGAAGGCATGGGCATCGGCTCGCTGCCGGTGCCAGTCGCGCTGCCGGGTCTCGCCGATGGCTCGCTTGCGCGCGTGCTGCCCACGCACCGCCTGCAAAAGCTCAACATCTACGCGCTCTATGCGTCGCGTCGTTATCTGGACGCGAAGATCCGCACGTTCGTCGAGTTCCTGCGCGAAAAAGTGCCGCTGGTCCTCGCGGAACAGGAAAACGCGCTGGCGACCTGCGATACGCCTTCGCGACGCGTCGCGCGCACGCCGCTGCGCGAGGCACGCCAACTCAATGCCAAGGCGCACGCCCAATCCGAGCAACATGAGAAACATGAGATGGAGCGCCTGCGCCTCGTGAACTAGGCTCCCAGATACGGCTGCCAGCGAACCGCACAGGACGCACCCAGTAAACACGAACAGAAATACGCACGCGCATCGCGCGACGGGAGCGTTGCATCCGACGTTTGCGAACGAGCCGCCAAGGCCCGGCTCGCAGGGCGCTGATTGCCGGCCAGGCTCTGCTGACAATTTCGCCATATTGGCGCCAGCAACCCGCCACTGCGATTGCCTATGATGCGGCACCGTTTGACCAATGCGTAGCGCGTACTTCTTCTCACCCGATTTCGTCTGATTTACCCGAAACCGCCTCATGTGGATCGTTAATCTCGCGCTGAAGCGGCCATACACGTTCATCGTGATGGCCATCATGATCGTGCTGGCCACGCCGTTCGTGCTGATGTCGATGGCCACGGACGTGCTGCCGAACATCAATATTCCGGTCATCAGCATCATCTGGTCGTACACGGGCTTTTCGGCTCAGGACATGGCCCAGCGCATCACCTCGGTGAACGAGCGCAGCCTCACGACCACGGTGAGCAATATTGAGCACATCGAATCGCAGTCGCTGCCCGGCATCGCCATCATCAAGCTGTTCCTGCAACCGGGCGCGAGCCTGCAAACCGCCATCGCCCAGGCCGTGGCATCGGAGCAGGCGCAGCTCAAGCAGATGCCGCCGGGCGCGACGCCGCCGCTTGTCATCAGTTACTCGGCGTCGAGCATTCCGGTGATCCAGCTAGGGCTGTCGAGCAAGTCGATGAGCGAGCAGGCGCTCGCCGACATCGCCATGAACTTTCTGCGCCCGCAGCTCATCACGATTCCGGGCGCGCAGGTGCCGTATCCGTATGGCGGCAAGACGCGGGTGATTTCCGTCGATATCGACACGCGCTCGCTCATCTCCAGGGGCCTCACGCCCGCCGATATCGTCAACGCAGTCAGCACGCAAAACCTGATCCTGCCGACCGGCACGGCCAAGCTCGGCCAGACCGAATATCGCGTGGACACCAATGCGTCGCCCGACACGATCGCGGGTCTGAATCGCATCCCCGTGCAGACCGTCAATGGCGCGACCACGTATCTGGGCGATGTCGCGCATGTGCGCGATGGCTTCACGCCGCAAACCAATATCGTGCGCCAGGATGGCCAGCGCGGCGTGCTGATGTCGATCCTCAAGAGCGGCGACGCCTCCACGCTGCAGGTGGTGGGCAAGCTCAAGAGTCTGCTGCCGCAAGTGCGCGACACGCTGCCCCAGGACCTGGTGATCCAGCCGCTGTTCGATCAGTCGATCTTCGTGTCGGCGGCGGTGCAGGGCGTCGTGCGCGAAGCGCTGATCGCCGCCGCGCTCACGGCCGCGATGATCCTGCTCTTTCTGGGCAACTGGCGCAGCACGCTCATCATCGCCGTGTCGATTCCCCTGTCGATTCTGGCGTCGATCATCGCGCTCTACGCGCTGGGCGAAACGATCAACATCATGACGCTGGGCGGCCTCGCGCTGGCAGTGGGGATTCTCGTTGACGACGCAACGGTCACGATCGAAAACATCGAACGGCACCTGCATCTAGGCGCGGATCTGCACGAAGGCATTCTCGAAGGCGCGGGCGAAATCGCGGTGCCCGCGCTGGTGTCGACGCTCTGTATCTGTATCGTGTTCGTGCCGATGTTCTTCCTCACGGGCGTGGCGCGCTTCCTGTTCGTGCCGCTCGCGGAAGCCGTGGTGTTCGCGATGATCGCCTCGTACGTGCTCTCGCGTACCCTGGTGCCGACACTTGCGATGCTGCTGTTCGCGGGCCACGATCCGTCTGCGCATCCGCAGAAAGGCGCGCGCGTGTCGGTGTTCACGCGCGTGCATCAGCGCTTCAATCATGGCTTCGAACGCGTGCGCGCCAATTACATCGCGCTCCTGAGCGTATTGCTCGCGCGGCGGCGCTTCTTTGGCGTCTCGTTCCTGTCGTTTTGCGTGCTCTCGCTCGGACTCGTATTTTTCCTTGGGCGCGACTTCTTCCCCTCGGTCGATGCGGGCAATATTCGCCTGCATATGCGCGCGCCTACGGGCTATCGAATCGAGGAAACGGCGCGTCTTGCCGATGAAGTCGAACGCACGATCCGCACCGTCGTACCCGCCGACCAGCTCGCGACCATCGTAGACAATCTCGGCCTGCCGTATAGCGGTATCAATCTCTCGTACAGCAACTCGGGCACGATGGGCACGCTCGACGGCGAAATCCAGATTGCGCTCAAGCCCGACCACGATCCTTCGCACGTCTACATCGACAAGCTGCGCACCGTATTGCCGCAGCGCTTCCCGGGCGTCGAATTCTTCTTCCAGCCCGCCGACATCATCACGCAGATTCTCAACTTCGGTCAGCCTGCGGCGATCGACGTGCAGGTGGTGAGTACGGATCTCGGCAAGAACATGGCGATGGCGAGCACGCTGCTCAAGCAGGTGCGCCAGTTGCCTGGCGCCGTCGATGCGCACATCGAGCAGCGCAACGACGAACCCGCGCTGATGCTCGCGATGGACCGCTCGCGTATGCAGCAACTCAATCTGAGCCCGCAAAACGTGGCGCAGGACGTGCTGATTGCCTTGTCGGGTAGTTCGCAAACGTCGCCAGCGTTCTGGGTGAGTCAACAGAACGGCGTGGAATATCCGCTCGCCGTGCAGACGCCGCAATACCGCGAAGCTTCGCTTAACGAAGTGATGGGCACCCCCGTGTCCGCACGCGCCGGTAACGCCGCCGCGCCGCTGCAACTCGTGAGCAATCTCGTCCAACTCAAGCCGCACGATGGCCCCGCGATCGTCACGCACTACAACATTCGTCCCGTGATCGACCTGCTGGTGAGCGTGGAGGGCAGCGACCTCGGCGCCGTGGGCGCGCAGATCGACGATCTCATCAAACGCACCCAGGCGCATGCACCGCGCGGCATGACTATCACGATGCGCGGCCAGATCGACACGATGCGTTCCTCGTTCATCGGCCTGGGCGTGGGGATTGCGATGGCGGTGGTGCTAGTCTATTTGCTGATCGTCGTGAATTTCCAGTCGTGGGCCGACCCGCTCATCATCATTAGCGCGTTGCCGGCGGCGCTCGCGGGCATCGCGTGGATGCTGTTCATTACCGGCACGCATTTGAGCGTGCCTGCCTTGACGGGCGCAATCATGACCGTGGGCGTGGCGACGGCCAACAGTATTCTGGTGGTGTCGTTCGCGCGTCAGCGCCTGTCCGCCGGGGCGACGCCGCTCGCCGCAGCGCTGGAAGCGGGCGCGACGCGGATCCGCCCGGTGTTGATGACCGCCTTCGCGATGATGATCGGCATGGTGCCGATGGCGCTGGGTCTGGGCGAAGGCGCGGAGCAGAACGCGCCGCTCGGACGCGCCGTGATCGGTGGCCTGCTGTTCGCGACCGTCTCGACGCTTTTGTTCGTACCGCTGATGTTCGCGACGGTGCATTCGCGGCTTGCGCAACGCGCTGAAACGAAGCGCACGCGCGCGGCGCAGCGCCATAACGATTGACGCTGATTGATACCGATACGCGATATCCAATGACGCAAACGCTTACGAAATTCCTGGCCGACGACATGAACGAACCCCACCACCATTCATCCCTCGACATCTCCGTGGGCGGCGAACAGGGCCTCGATCTGCCCGCGCGCGCGCAGGCCGGGCGCCGCGCGCGCCTCGCGGTGATCATCGTCGCCTTGCTGCTGGCCGCAGGCGCGGCGCGCACGATCGTCTCGAACGTGATCAACTCGCATCAGCTCGCCGATGTCACGAAGCAGAACGCGAAGCAGTACGTGAGCGTCGTGCAGCCGACCCAGGCGAACGCGGATGGCCGCATCGTGCTGCCCGGTACGTTGCGAGGCTTCGTGGAAGCGCCGATCTATTCGCGCGCGAACGGCTACGTGATCAAGTGGTACGCCGATATCGGCGCGCACGTGCAGCAAGGTCAGTTGCTCGCCGAGATCGACACGCCCGAGATCGACCAGGAACTCGCGCAGGCGCAGGCGCAGCGCGATCAGTCGGCCTCGACGCTCTCGCTTGCGAAGACCTCATTCGATCGCGCGCAGCAGTTGCGCCAGCGCGATGCGGTCTCGCAGCAGGAACTCGACGACCGCCAGGGCGCCTATAACCAGGACGTCGCGAACCTCGCGGCCGCCGACGCCAATGTGCGCCGTCTTCAGCAGACCAAATCGTTCCAGCGCATCGTCGCGCCCATCACGGGCGTGATCACGCAACGTAATGTCGATATCGGCGACCTCGTGAATGCCGGCAACGGCGGCACGGGCCACGCGCTGTTCGCGATCGCGCAGTCCGATCCGCTGCGCCTATATCTGGACGTGCCGCAGACCTACGCGCCGCAAGTCGCGGTGGGCCAGCACGTGAGCGTGACCGAGCAGGAACTGCCCGGTGTGACCTTCGACGGCACGGTGACGCGTACCGCGCAGGCGATCGACGTGGCCACGCGCACCTTGCAGGTGGAAATCTCGCTGCCGAATCACGACAGCCGTCTGCTGCCGGGCGCCTATGTGCAAGCGGCGTTGCAGACCGATTCGAAGGGACTCCTGACGGTTCCCGGCAACACGCTGCTGTTCCGCGCTGAAGGACCGCGCCTCGCCGTCGTGGACGCCGACGGCAAGGTCAAGCTCAAGCCCGTGGAAATTGCCCAGGATCTCGGGCAGACGCTCGAAATCAGCCGCGGGCTCGATCCGGGCGACCGCGTGGTGCTCAACCCGAGCGATTCGATCGCCGATGGCGACAATGTTGTCGTGGTCGCGCCGCAGAAGGGCGCAGCGTCGGCGCCGCGAGGTACGACGTGAGCGCCGTGCTTTATCCGTTGGTGTCCACACGCAGCCTGGTGCTTGCGTGCGCAATCGCGAGCCTCGCCGCCTGTACCGTCGGCCCCGATTATCAGGCGCCGAAGACGGCAAGCCCGGCCGCCTGGCAGGTCGATCCCGCCGACGCCTATTGGCACTCGGCGCAGCCTTCGCACGCGGCGCTCGACCCGCAATGGTGGAAGGTGTTCGGCAACGCGGAACTGAACGGTCTTGAAGACGCGGCGCTGGCGGACAACCAGACGCTGCGCGTCGCCGTCGCGCATTATGCGCAGGCGCGCGCGACGCTCGGCTCGGTGTCGTCGCAACAGGCTCCGCAGGTCTCGCTCGACGGCAGTATCGCGCGCGAGCGCATCTCCGCGAACCGCCCGCAGACGACCTACGTGACGCCCAATATGTCGACCGTGCAGAACGACATCAAGGTCGGGCCGACCATCAGCTACGAGCTGGACCTGTTCGGCCGCATTCGGCGCATGGTGGAGTCGGCGCAGGCCTCGGCGCAGGAAGCGGGCGACGATCTCGCCAACGCGCGCCTCGTGCTCACCGCCGAACTCGCGACCGATTACTTCGCGCTGCGCGAACTCGACGACGAAATCGACGTAGTGAACCGCTCGGTGGCGCTGCAACAGAAGGCGCTCGACTTCGTCGTCGCGCAGCACGATCTGGGGGCGGTGTCGGGTCTCACGCTGTTGCAGCAGAAGGCGCAACTCGACGCCACGAAGACCCAGGTGCATCTGCTCGAAAACCAGCGGCAGCAGGATGAACACGCGATTGCCGTGCTGATCGGCAAGCCCGCGCCCGAGTTCGCGCTCGCGCCGCACGTCACGCCGTTGCCCACGCCCGCGCTGCCCACGGGGCTGCCGAGCGAACTGCTGCAACGTCGCCCCGATGTCGCTTCCGCAGAACGCGCGATGGCTTCGGCCAATGCGCAGATCGGCGTGGCGCGTTCGGCCTATTTCCCGGACGTGACGCTCTCGCCCACGCTGGGCTGGGAGTCCACGCGCTTTAGCAACCTCTTCTCGGCGCCCAGCCTGTTGTGGTCGCTCGGCGCAAGCGCGGGCGAAGTGCTGTTCGATGGCGGCAAGCGCGCGGCGGGCGTGGATTACGCGCAGGCGGGCTACGAGTCGGCCCAGGCGTCGTATCGGCAGACCGTGCTCACAGCCTTCCAGGAGGTGCAAAATGCGGTGACGGGCCTCTCGGTGCTGCAAAACGCCTCGACGGACGGCCAGGCGGCCGTGGACGACGCACGCAAATCCTTCGATCTTGCCAACGATCGCTATCAGGGCGGCCTCGTGGCGTTCATCGACGTGCTCAACGCCGAACAGCAATTGCTTGCCAGCGAGCGCCAGGAAGTGCAGATTCACGGACAGCAGGTGGCCACGGTGGTATATCTTGCCAAGGCGCTGGGCGGCGGCTGGAGCGCGGACGAACGCTCGCTCGCCTGTAGCATGGGCACCTGCCGCGAAGTGCCGGCGGTTGGTACGCCGGGTGCCCCCGGGGCGCAGGATACGCAGCAGGGCACGCAGGAAGCAGCGCCGGGACGCGGCTGACGGCAGGACAAATACGATTCGACGCGGCCCACGACGCCGCGCACGAAGTGGAGGGCAGGGATGAAAGTACTGGTTATCGAAGATGAACGCAAAGTCGTGGACTATCTGCGCAGCGGCTTGAGCGAACAGGGCTGGATCGTCGATGTGGCGATGGACGGCGAAGAGGGCGCGTGGATGGCGACCGAGTACGACTTCGACGTGATCGTGCTCGACGTGATGCTGCCCAAGCTCGACGGCTTTGGCGTATTGCGCGCGGTGCGGGCGAAGAAGGAAACGCCGGTCATCATGCTGACCGCGCGCGATCGCGTGGACGACCGCGTTCACGGCCTGCGCGACGGCGCCGACGACTATCTCACCAAGCCGTTCTCGTTCCTCGAACTGGTCGAGCGTCTGCGCGCGCTCACGCGCCGGGCGCGCGCCCAGGAATCGACGCTGATTTCCGTAGGCGACTTGCAGGTGGATCTGATCAGCCGGCGCGCGACGCGCGACGGCGTGCGCCTCGATCTCACCGCGAAGGAATTCCAGCTGCTTTCGGTGCTCGCACGGCGGCGCGGCGAAATTCTTTCGAAGACGCTCATCACCGAACTGGTCTGGGACGTGAACTTCGAAAGCAACGCGAACGTGGTGGAAACGGCGATCAAGCGCTTGCGCGCGAAACTTGACGGCCCGCATGCGGCCAAGTTGCTGCACACGATACGCGGCATGGGCTATGTGCTCGAAGTTCGCGAGGACGGAGGCCAGTTGTCATGAAGCGCTCGATCTCGCTGCGGCTGTCCGCGATGTTCGCAGCGGTGTCGCTGGTCGTCTTCACGCTCACGGGAACGGGCCTGTTTCTGCTGATGCAAAACCAGCTCTTCAATGAACTGCGCGAGACGCTCGACACGCGCGCGCGCATCGCCGCGCTGATCGTCTCGCACGCCCCCGACGTGAAGAAGTGGGCCTTTGTGCAGGAAAAGCTACGCGATCTCTCGCCCGCTGATAGCCGCATGCATTACTACGTGGAAGGCCCCGATCCGCGCTTTCGTTTTGGCGCGCCCATCGCAGGCAAGGTCACAGGCGACGTCGGGCCGAATCATCAACTCGTGCGACCGCCCGGTTGCCAGTACGACGTGATCGTGACGAGCCTGACCGTGCCCGCAAGCGGCGACCGTCCCGAGGTCAAGCTGGTGGTTTCCAGCGACTGCGTGCGCACGGAAAGCATGCTGCGGCGCTTCGGCATCGCGTTGGGCGTGCTGATCGCGTTGTCCACGATCGCGGTGGCGCTGCTGAGCCGTGCGGTCACGCGCTTCGGACTCGCGCCTCTTACGCGGCTCTCGCGCGAGGCCGCGCAACTGAGTCCGTCGAACCGTCGTCAGCGTTTGCACTCGGGCGAGTTGCCCGAAGAGCTGCATGAACTCGCGACTTCGTTCAACGGCGCGCTGGAGCGACTGGACAAAGCCTACGAACGGCTCGAATCGTTCAACGCGGACGTTGCGCATGAATTGCGCACGCCGGTCAGCATCTTGATCGGCCAGACCCAGGTAGCGCTCACGCGCGATCGCTCGGTCGAGCAGTTGCAACAGACGATGCAATCGAATCTTGAGGAATTCGAACGATTGCGCGTGATCGTCAACGACATGCTGTTCCTCTCGCGCAGCGATCGCGGCGAGCGTGCGAGCGAGCTCTCGGAGGTCTCATTGCGCGGCGAAGTCGAGCGCATGCTGGAGTTCCTGGAGATGCCGCTCGAAGAGGCGCAACTGAATGTGGAAGTGCAGGGCGACGCGCGGGCGTGGGTCAACACCTCGCTGATCGGCCGCGCGGTAAGCAATCTGTTCGTGAACGCGATCCAGCACTCCTCGCCTGGCACGCTCTTGCAGGTGAGCATCGCGCCGCAGGATGGACACGTGGAGATCGCGGTATCGAATCCGGGTGCGCCACTCGATCCGGAGGTGCGCGAGCATATCTTCGACCGTTTCTATCGCATTCAGGAAGCGCGCTCGAACAGCCACGAGAACCACGGCCTGGGGCTGTCCATCGTCAAGGCGGTGGCGGAGATGCACGGCGGCACCGTATTCGTGCGCAGTGCCAACGGTATCAATACGTTCGGCTTTTCGGTGGCTGCGCAGGGCGGCGGGGTTGCGAGCGTGAGCGAACCGATCCTGCCCGAACTGCCTCCCCGCGGGCGCGCGGGCTTGCCGCTGCACGTTTCCTCATGAGCGTCTGAAGCGTTTGAGGCGTCAGACCGGATCGTCGTCCGGGTCGGGCGCGGCCACACCCTCGCCCAGATTGTGCTGGTCGCGCCGCAGCAGGTCCCAGCAACTGATAAAGAGCGCGGCAATCAGCGGCCCGATCACGAAGCCGTTGATACCGATGAGCGAAATACCACCCAGTGTGGAGATCAGCACGACCCAGTCGGGCAGGCGCGTGTCCTTGCCCACCAGCACGGGGCGCAACACGTTATCCACGGTGCCGATCACCAGCGCGCCAAAGAGCGCGAGGCCGATGCCCTTGACCAGCACGCCCGTCGAAATGAAGTAGATCGCCACGGGCAGCCACACGAGCGCCGCGCCCACCGCGGGCAGCAGCGAGAGCAGCATCATCACGAAGCCCCACAGCAGCGCGCCCTGAATGCCCACCACCCAGAGCGCGATCCAGCCGAGCGTGCCCTGCACGACGGCCACCACCACGTTGCCCTTCACCGTCGCGCGGATCACGGTCGTGAACTTGCGGATCAGATGCTGTTTGTGCGATTCGTCGAGCGGGATCGCATCGCGCACCAGACGCGAGATTTCCCGGCCGTCGCGCACGAGAAAGAAGAACAGATAAAGCATCACGCAGAAGCTCACCACGAACTGCACGGTGTTCTGCCCGAGGCTGAGCGCGCGCGTCGCGACGAACTGGCTGATTTGCGCCGCGCCCGCCGATAGACGCTGTTGCAGGCCGGGCAGGTCCATCAAATCGTAGCGCGCGAGTACGTTCTGCACCGACTGCGGCAACGCATGCACGATCTGGCTGAAGAAGGCGCCGAAGTCGAGACTGCCCGCGCGCACCTGCGCATAGGCATAACCCACTTGCTGGATCAGCGTGCCGGCCACCAGCGTGAGCGGGAAGATCACAATCACGAGGCAGATCGTGAGCGTGATCAAGGCCGCGAGATTGCGCCGCCGCCCGAGCCGCGCAACGAGCCGGCGTTGCACAGGCTGGAAGATCAGTGCGAGGATCGCGCCCCACAGCACGGTGCTGAAAAACGGTGCGAGCACGAAGCACAGCGCGATAGAGACGACGAAGAGCAGCAGGTAAAACGCAGCCTGATGGAGATGCTTGTTGCCGTCCATGAGCGATGGATTCCTGTGGTTCCGGGCAAGGACTAGTCAGAGCATGATAACGGCTTCGCGTGCGAAGCCACTGGCGGCACGCATTCGATGCGGGCGCAACGAATATGGACGGCGATCAATGCGCGCCGACAAGGCGCACACGCGTGATTTCCGATGGTGCGCCAAGACGCTTCGGCGGGCCCCAATAGCCCGTGCCGCGACTCGTGTAGACCCACAGGCTGCCAAGCTTTTCGAGGCCCGCGGTGAACGGCTGTTGCAACCGCACCATGAAATTCCACGGGAAAATCTGGCCGCCGTGCGTGTGGCCGGAAAGTTGCAGCGTATAGCCCGCGTCGGCGGCGGCATGGGCGGTGCGCGGCTGATGCGCGAGCAGTACGCGCGTGTTCACATCGTCGGGTGCGCCGCGCAGCGCGCCTTGCGGATCGCTGCGATGCGAGGGATCGAAATGACCCGCCGTGTAGTCGGTCACACCTGCAAGCACGAGCCGCGCGCCGTCATGCTCGATCACCACGTGCTGGTTCATCAGCACCGTGAGGCCGATCCGGCGGAACTCGGCGACCCAGGCGTCCGCGCCGGAATAGTACTCGTGGTTGCCCGTGACCAGATACACGCCATGTTGCGCGGCAAGCTGCCCGAGCGGCGCCGTGTGATTCGCCAGATGCTGCACGCTGCCGTCGACCACATCGCCGGTGATCGCCACCACATCGGCGTCGAGCTGGTTTACGGCGCGTACGATCGCTTCGACGTAATCGTGCTTGATCGTCGGCCCGACGTGAATATCGCTGAGCTGCACGATCGTGAAGCCGTCGAGCGCGGCGGGCAGGTTGCGGATCGGCACTTCGACGTTGCGCACCGGCGCGCGCCGCCGCGCGTTGAAGAAGCCGAAGCCGCTCGAACAGAACGCGAGTGCGACCACGGCTGCAGCGCTGCCCGTGCGCCAGTGGGCGAGATTCGCGACGCCAGGCCAGAGAGATTCGACGGTCATGAGCGAGGCCAGCACGAGATCGCGCAGGATCGTGAGCATCAGCAGCGACGAGAAGAAACCCATCGCAAGCATGCCGATCCACGCAAGGCGATCGCCGAGCGGCTGCCGCTCGAAGCGGCGCGCGAGCAGGCCCGGCGGGATCACGAGCACCGAAAGCACGAGCCAGAGGATGGCGAGCCATTTGCCGGCCGCGGGCACGGGCAGATCCGGAATGAGCCGGAAACCGACGTAGGCATGCAGCAGCACGCCGATGGAAACAAAACGGACCAGAAACGAAAGTCGGGGCATGGCGGGCGCTAACGCAAGGGACGCAAGAGGTGAAAACGGCGCGAGTCGCGTTGGAAGCGGCAGGGCGCGCGCGAATCACGATGCATTCTAGCGAGAGCGCAGACTTCGTGCCGCAGGCTGGCTAGCGGGCAGGATCTGCGCTTTGAACGCCTGGGTTTGCGCAGCGCGGCATTGCACGCCCTTACAGCTTGCAGCGGCCTTGCGCGAGGCTTGCGGGACATTGCGCGGCAAGCGTGTCGCACTGCGGCATACCCTGGATTGCCAAATGATGGGACGCGAAGCACTATTTTCCCGTGGGCAGTGAGCGCTATTAAACGTTCATTGAACCCACTCAATCTGTGGACTATGCTCGAATCGAGGCCCGTGCGGTTTCGGGCGCTCTGGGGGAGACGGGTCATGAAAATTACCAAGCCGGTTGCACAAGGGCTTCATGGTCGTCATGTTGGGCACGAGGGCAGTCATGTCATGCTGCCGCTTGTCGTGCTCTCGATCATGGCCATCGTGCTGTATTACGCGGTCAAACAGGTCGATATCCTCGAGATCGGCCGCAGCGCGCTATTCGATGTGGTGATGGTGTTCGTCGCGCTAGGTATCGCAGGTTTGTTCGGCGTGGCGGGCGGCTGGCTACGCTCGAAAACCACCGATGCCGCGCCCGAGGGCTTCTGCTTCGTGGGTGCGTTGATCGGCGCCGTGGTGTTCTACGTCGCGCTTTTGACCTGAGCTGACGCGGCGCGCAAGCGAATTGCCGGAAGCGTGTTTGCCGTGACGCAGGCGTGCGACACTGCGCTTTTGGCTCTTTCGCCTCTGGTTTCATGCAAGCGTCCCCGATGTTCGATCTCTTCGACGACACCCCGCAACCCGACGTCGACTGGCATCCCGCGTGGCTCACGCCCGCCGCTGCCGCCGATTACCTCGCGCGCATCGTCGCCGAAACGGACTGGCGTCAGGAGCGCATCCGCACGCCGGGCGGCTGGGTCGACCAGCCGCGCCTGACCGCGTGGCAGGGCGATCCCGGCGCCGTCTATATCTATTCCGGTATCCGCAACGTGCCGCAACCGTGGACGCCGGCCGTGGCCGAGCTTCGAGACGCCATTGCCGCGCTCTGCAACGTGCGCTTCAACAGCGTGTTGCTCAACCGCTATCGCGGCGGGGCTGACAGCATGGGCTGGCACGCCGACCACGAACCCGAACTGGGGCCTGAGCCCGTCATCGCCTCGCTGAGCCTTGGCGCGACACGGCGCTTCGATCTGCGCCACACCGCTAGCGGCGTGACGCGCTCGTTTCCGCTCTCCGGCGGCAGTCTGCTCGTGATGCGCGGCAAGACGCAGGCGCAATGGCGGCATCGCGTGCCGAAGGAGCCAGCGGTGAGCGGCGAGCGCGTCAATCTCACGTTTCGGGTGGTGATGCCGGAATTGCGGAAGAAGTGATGCGATTGGCGTGTGTTGGCTGTAATTTGGGCGAAATTTAATTTTTCGCCTGGCGCCGACGTGCTACAGATCAAATCAGACTTTATGCGCATAAAAATCAAATTCGAAATTTAGCGCGTTCGCTCGTCAATCCTCGCCCAACCGTCGACGTACCGTCGCCACTAGCCGATCGAGCGGGAGCGTGGCGGCACTCAGTGCGGCAATGTCCGGGTAATGTTCGCGGGCGATATCGGTCAGCACCTGGCCCGGCGGCGCTTCGACCAGCACCGTTGCGCCCGATTCCACCATGACCGTGAGCGCATCGAACCAGCGCACCGTATAGCGCATATTGGTGGCGAGATCGGCGCGGATGGCGTCGCCGCTATAGAGCGGACGGCCGCCGCGATTGTCGACGTAGACACCCTCGGGCGTGCGGAACGGAATGTCGCGCGACCAGGTTACGAGCTGATTGGCAGCATCGGCCAATAGTTCGCAATGCGAAGGAACGGAGACTGCGAGACGCTGCGCCTTGCGCGCGCCTGCGGCGAGCACGCGCGCGGCGAAAGCGTCGAGCGCGGCATCGGCACCCGCCATAACGATCTGCCGTGGCGCGTTCACGTTGGCGACATAGACACGTTCGCTGCCATCCATCGCATGCGCGGTGGCGAGCGCTTCGATCTGGCTCTCCGTGAGGCCCGATACCGCCGTCAGTCCATAGCCGGACGGCCAGGCGGACTCCATGAGTTCGGCGCGCTTGCGCACCATGCGCAGGGCGTCGTCGAAAGCGAGGGCTCCGCAGCACACGGCGGCGGGATACGCGCCCACCGAAAGCCCCGCGCTGAATTGCGGCGTAAGGCCCTCATGTGCGAGCGCACGCGCGTGGGCGACCCCAGCCACCACGAGGCCGATCTGCACCGCGACGGTCGATTGCAGGGCTTGCGCGCTGTCGAGCGTCAGCACGTCGACGCCAAGCGTTGCAGAGGCCTCGTCGAGCGTCGCGCGCACGACATCGTGCTCGGGCAGCCGATGCAAAAATCCGGGGCTTTGCGCGCCCTGGCCGGGAAAAAGGCAGGCGAGCGTCATAACGTTGCCCAGGGATCGGCGACGAGGCGTGCACCGTCGCTCGCACGCACGAGCACGCGCGGCTTGCCCGCTGCGAGTTCGGCGAGCGCGACGCCGCCCGTGGGCGTTTCAATCTGTGCATCGACGCGCGTATTGCTGCGTTGCGCGGTCAAGGCGAGTGCGTCGTAAAGCGCTTGAATCGTGGATTGATCGCAGCGTTCGGGCATGCGGATCAGCACGTCCAGGTCGCTGGATTCACTGATCGTGGAGGCTCGCGTAGCGAGTTCGAAACCGGCGCTGCCCGTTGGCCCCCATACAAATTCGCGAAGCGCTCCGACCTCGGCGCGCAGAGACGCCAGCGCCAGGAGCGCGGGAAACGCAGCATGCTTAGCTAAAGGCTCAACATCAAGCAGTGATTCGGGCGAAATGGACGATTCGATATCCTCATCATTTATCCACGTCCCGAAGCGCTGTGCGCGCGTCACACCACGCACGCCCACCGCGACGAAACCGGCCGCCGCTTGCGCGCGCCGCACGACGGCAAAGGGCGCTCGCGCGAACGCGTCGCGCACCCAGTCCGGCTCGCCGTCCACCGGCGCGAGGCGCGAAACACGCAGCAGATCGTGCGCGCGCCAGCGCGCTTCATGCACGCGTGGCGCGTCGGCGGTGAACGGCGGGGCGGCGCATACACGCATCAACGGGCGTCCCACTGCTGCGCAAGACGCTTGCGCACTTCGATCGAAGCGGCACGCGTGCGCTGCGCCGCCTCACCTTGAAGACGATGCGAAAGCCCGCTCTTGTCGCTGCGCGCCTCACGCACTTTCTGCGCGAGCACATCGCGAACCTGGGTGATTTGCGCGTCGCTCGGCGCATCGGCATCGACGCCGTGAATCAGCTCGTCGAGCAAACCGAGCTTCGCAAACGAAGCCATCGTGTAGGACATCGGCACGATCTTCTCGCCGAGCGCGTCGAGGTCTTCGACACTGCGACGCGTCACGCGCGCGGCGGCTTCCTTGCCCATCGCGTGCACCATCGTGCCCGGCGCGTCGATCGCGACGATGCGGTTGGCCTGATAGCCGTGTGCGAGGAACGCGCCCGACATCGCAGGACCGACGATTAGCGCCACGACGGGGTGACCCGCGAGCCGCGCGCTTGCGTACGCATCGACACCCGCCGCGCAGGCCAGATGAATACCGAGCATTTCCTCGCGAAAGCCGTACGCCTGACTCTTCACGTCCACCACGGCGATGATCGGACGGCGCGCGCCGCTGGCGGCGTCTTCGTCGATTGCCGCGCGCACGGCTTCCGCCAGACGCCAGCCCTGTTCGAGACCGACCACATTTTCGCGTGCACGCGGGAAGCGGTTATCCGCATCGGGCACGACAGCGATGAAGCGCGCGGTCTCGCCGTCGAGCGGCGCATCGGCGTATTGCACACAGGCGCCTTGCACCTTGTCGCCCGCGAGCGCGCGCAGCCAACGTGCGCCCCGGCTTTGCGTCGTATCGTTCATGCTTTTTCTCCGGGGATGTTGAGCGGCGACGCGGCGAACACGTCGCGCATCGTTTCGGGCGAGACGTTCGCGGGATCGATCTGTGCGAGTTTGGCGAGCGTCGCTTCGACGCGTGCGCTGCGATGCGCAGCGGGCACGCCTTGCACGAACGCGGCTTGCACCGCTGCGCGCACATCATCGACGGCATCATCGACGAGCGCATCGGCAAAACCCGTGCGCGCACGCTGCTCGCCGCCAATCAACTGCCACACGCGGCGGCGGTCGCTTGCATCGAGTTCCTCGATGCCCGCTTCCTGCTCGATCACCTCCGGCCCGTTCATGCCCAGGCGTCCTTGCTTCGTCATCACGAGATACGAGCACAGCGCCGCGGCCAGCGACATGCCGCCGAAGCAGCCCACCATGCCCGCGATCACGCCCACCACGGGCACATGACGACGTAGTGCGACGATGGCCGCCTGGATCTCGGAGATCACGGCGAGGCCGAGATTCGCCTCCTGCAGGCGCACGCCGCCCGTTTCGAACAGCACGACGGGACGCACGATCTTGCCGCGCTCGCAGTCGGCCAGCGCGAGTTCGAGCGCCGCGGCGATCTTGCTGCCCGACACTTCGCCGATACTGCCGCCCTGGAACGCCGATTCGATCGCGCAGACCACGGCCGGTTCGCCGTCGATGGTGCCGCGTGCGATCACCGCGCCATCGTCGGCCTGGCAGACGATGCCTTGCAGCGGCAGCCACGGCGATTCGATGCGATCGAACGGCCCGAGCAACTCGCGGAAGCTACCCTTGTCGAGCAGGGCGGCGGCGCGTTCGCGCGCGCCGAGTTCAATGAAGCTGTCGCGCAGCAGCGCGGTGGTATTGGGCAGCGCGCTCATGCTTGCGCTCCTTGTGCGCCATCCTCGGTCGCCTCCACGGCTTCCGCCAGGCGCAGCGCCACGACGCCAGGCGTCGCGCCGAAGTCATTGATCTCGATGAGCGCCGCGCCGTCGTAGCGCGTGAAAAAACGGTCGAGCACGCTCTTCCAGATATGGCTGTAGCCGTCCACGCTCGTATGCACGACCACGCGTGCCTGCATGTCGGCGGCGGGCTGTAGCAGCACTTCGAGATCGCCCGAACCCACCACGCCCACATGGGCGCGCGTCGTCACGGCGCGCTGCGCCGGATAGTCGAATGTCAGTTGTTCCATGAAACCGTCCTTTTGCCGATGCGGTGCTGAACCAGTCTGTCGATGAAGAGCGTGGCGGCGAGCAGATCGGCCGCGCCGCCAGGCGATGCGTTAAGCGCAAGCAGCGTGCGTTCGAGCGCGTCGAATGCGTCGCGGCCCGCGCGCGTGGCGATGCCGCCCGCGTCGCGCACGCGTTGCGCGCCGGCTTGCGCGGCCTCGCGGCCCGCAAGCCCCGCACGATGCAGCACGCAGGTGTCGTCGAGTGAGGCCATGATGGCGAGCAGCGTATCGACGCGCGCAGTGGCTTCGTCGTGGCCGTGAGTGCGCGCTGCGTGCAGCGCGGGCAGGCCTACGCGCATCACGTGGGGAAAGCCGTCCTGCGCTTCGCGCCGCGCGCCGCCCACGTTGTAACGCTGGCGCACCCGCTCGCCGTTGCTGGGCGCTGCGGTCGCGGCCAGCCGGTCGTCGAAGCGGGCGATCTGCGCGGCGGTATCGGCGATGGCATTGGCGTGGGCGAGCGCACTCGCGCCGTCGGTTGGCGTGTGCGTGATCGTTGCGCCCGCAACCAGCAGGCCGACGATCCAGATTGCGCCGCGATGCGCGTTGCTGCCGCCGGTGGCACGCATCATCGCCGCTTCGCCTGCGCGGCCGATACGCGCGAGATCGGTGCGCAATGCGCTGCCCGGCGTCGCGCCGCGCGACGCGCGTGCGAGTGCTTCGAACGTCGGTTCGAGTGCGTCGGCGGAGCGCAACATCGTCGCGAGGTCGAGATCGACGTGTGCGCCGCTGCCGCGTGCATCCACGAGCGCGGGCTTGGGCGTGAGGCGCGCTTCCTCGATCAGTGCGTCGCGGGCGAAGCGCGCCAGTTGCGCTTCGGGGCCCAGCGCGGGCTCACACGCATAGTGCCGTGCCGCGCCGTCTGCGAGTGTGTCGAATACGATGGTCTGCATCGCGCTTACCAGCTGCGGAAACGTGCAGGCGGCGTGTAGAGACCGCCCGACCACGTGACGAGATCGTCGATGCTGCGCGCCGCGAGCAGCGAGCGCTTGGCGTCGCCACGGCGGATGGCCAGATCCTCGGGGAATTGCACGACGCCGCGCCGGCGCAGTTCTTCGGTCTTTTCCGCTTTCGCGCGCAGGCCGATGGGCGTCACGCCCGCCACGGCCGCCAGCGCCGCGCGCCGCTCATCTAGACCCTCCGCGCGGTGCAGATGCGCGATGCCTTCTTCGGTCACGACATGGCTCACATCGTCGCCGTAGATCATCACGGGCGCGACCGGCATGCCGCTCTTTTCGCCCACGGCAATGGCGTCGAGTTCATCGACGAAGGTCGGCTCGCCGCCTTTCTTCCACGTCTCCACCAGTTGCACGACGAGTTTTTGTCCGCGCGCGATGGACGATTGCGGATCGGTCTTGCGCAGCAGCTTGAGCCAGGCTTCGCTCGCATGGCGGCGTCCGCGCGGATCGTGGCCCATGTTCGGCGCGCCGCCAAAACCCGCGAGACGCCCACGCGTGACGGTGGACGAATTCGCGTCGGCGTCGATCTGGAGCGTCGAGCCGATGAAGAGATCGACACCATACTGGCCCGCGAGCTGGCACAGCACGCGGTTCGAGCGCAGGCTGCCGTCGCTGCCCGTGAAGAACACGTCGGGGCGCGCAGCGATATACGCCTCCATGCCCACTTCGCTGCCGAAGCAATGCACGCTTTCGACCCAGCCGGACTCGATGGCGGGAATCAGCGTGGGATGCGGATTGAGCGTCCAGTTGCGGCAGATCTTGCCGCGCAGGCCGAGCGATTCGCCGTAAGTCGGCAGCAGCAGTTCGATTGCGGCCGTGTCGAAGCCGATGCCGTGATTGAGCGAGGTGATGTTGTACGGCGCGTAGATGCCCTTGATGGTCATCATCGCCGTCAGCACCTGCAGATCGCCGATGTGACGCGGATCGCGCGTGAAGAGCGGCTCGACCGCGAACGGGCGGTCGGCCTGCACGACCACGTCGACCCACGAGCCGGGAATATCCACACGCGGCAGTTCATCGACAATTTCGTTGACCTGAACGATGACGATGCCCTGGCTAAATGCGGCGGCTTCGGCAATCGTGGGCGTGTCCTCGGTGTTCGGGCCGGTGTAGAGATTGCCGTGACGGTCGGCCTTCTCCGCGCACAGCAACGCGACCTGCGGAATCAGGTCGACGAACATGCGAGCGTACAGCTCTACGTAAGTGTGGATCGCGCCCACTTCGAGCTGACCGTCCTCAAGCAGTTGCGCCACACGCAGGCTCTGCGGACCCGCGAACGAAAAGTCCACGCGATGCGCGATGCCGCGTTCGAACAGCGTCAGATGCTCGGGCCGATTGATGGTCGAGATCAGCAGATGCACGTTGTTGAGCTTCGCCGGATCGGCCTTGGCCAGCGAGCGCGAGAGAAAGTCGGCCTGCTTCTGGTTGTCGCCTTCGAGGGCGACGCGGTCGCCCGGGCGGATCAGCAGTTCGAGCGCCTCCGTGGTGCGCGCGGTGGGCAGCACGCCGTCTTCGAGCCAGCCGGCAATGGCGGCGAGACGGCGGGCTTTCTCGTCGCGGCGCGTAGTCCACGATCGCGGCGCGGTCTGGGCGAGGTCGGGCGTTTCAGCTTGAGGCTTCATCGGGAGTTCGGCTCCGGGAGCGGGGTGTGGCGGGAGAGGCGGAGGAATCGGCGGCGCGCCGCTTTTTCGCGGCGGGCTGCGCGGCGTCGCGCTCGGTCAGAAAACGGTAAATCAGTTCGCCCGTGCCCAGCAGGTGCGCGCGGACGAGCTCCTGGGCAGCGGGGATGTCACGGCGCTTCACGGCGGCGAGGATTTCGGCATGTTCGGCATCCGACTCGCCCTTGTAGGCGGGAAAGCCGAATTTCAACCGCAGATAACGCTCGCCACGCCGATGCAGCGTGGCCAGCATCTCCATGAGTTGCGGGCGGCCAGCGGGCGCGTAGAGGCTCATATGGAAGGCCTCGTTGCGTTCGACGTAAAGCGACGGATCGGTCTCGTGCAACCCGGTCTTGGCCAGCGCGCTGACTTCGCGTAGCGAAGCGGCCGTGTGATTCGGAATCGCGAGACCAAGCGCGAGGCTTTCCAGCGCGGAGCGGATCTCGTAGATCTCGCGGGCTTCGTCGCGCGACAGCGGCGCGACGCTCGCGCCCTTGTTCAGTTCGATGCGCGCCCAGCCTTCGCTCGCGAGCTGGCGCAGCGCCTCGCGCACGGGAATTGCACTCACTGAAAAATGACGCGCGATGGCGTCCTGGCGCAGCGGCGCGCCGGGCGCGAGCGTGCCCTCGACGATGGCGGTGCGCAAGGCGTCCGCGATCACGTGCGAGGTGCTGGTGGGCGGCGAGAGCGGTGCGGCCACGCCCGGCAATGCCGTGCGCGAGGCCAACGCCGCGCTGCCTTCCAGGGGAAAACCATTCGTTGCGTTACTCATGAGATCAAATATTATATATAAAACGACGACTTTGACAGTCTCGCAAACCCGCAACACAGCATAGACGGGTCAGGAAACAGGCGGCTCGCGATTGCCTTACAGCGGGCTTCCGAAGCGCACCGGCATCGCGCCGTTGCGTATTCCACGCCGCGCGGCGCCTACCCGGCGCAGGCGCGGCGCTCAAGCAACCACGTTGCACGGGATCGGTACGCGTGCCGGAGCACGACGCCGACCGACAGGAGGAGAGGAGCATCATGAATTCGATTACCGGGTCCGCGCGGCGTGTACACAAGACGCCGCTCAACCGCTCGCAGATCGCAGGCTTCTGGGGCGCATGGGCGGGGTGGACGCTCGATGGGATGGATTCGTTCATCTATGCGCTTGTGCTCACGCCCGCGCTCGCCGAGTTGCTGCCCAAATCAGGCTACGCCGCCACCCCGTCGAACATCGGCCTCGCGGGCTCGATTCTGTTCGCGTTGTTCCTCGTCGGCTGGGGCTTGTCTTTCATCTGGGGGCCGATGGCCGACCGCTTCGGGCGCACGCGCGTGCTGGCGGGCACCATCTTCATGTTCGCGATCTTCACGGGGCTGTCGGCCACGGCGCAGAGCGTGTGGGCGCTGGGCTTCTATCGCTTTCTCGCGGGCGTGGGGATCGGCGGCGAATGGGCGCTGGCGGGCACCTACGTGGCGGAGTCCTGGCCCGAAGATCGCCGCAAGATGGGCGCGGGCTATCTGCAAACCGGCTATTACACGGGCTTCTTTATCGCGGCGGCGCTCAACTACACGGTGGGCGTGCACTTCGGCTGGCGAGCCATGTTCCTGACGGGCGCGATTCCCGTGGTCGTGGCGATTCTCGTGCTCACGCGGGTTGAAGAACCGGCTACGTGGAAGAAGGCGGAAGCGAGCCTCGCTCGTCGCGTGAGCCCACTGCGCGAGATCTTCGGTAGTGCTTATCGCAAGCGCACGGTGGTGGCCTGCGCGTTGCTGACGATTGCGATCATCGGGTTGTGGGCGGGTGCGGTGTATGAGCCGTCGGCGGTGATCCAACTCGCGACGCGGGCGGGCGCCAGCAAGGCCGAGGCGATCCGCACGGCGTCGATTGCGACCGGCATCCTGTCGATCGGCACGATCCTCGGTTGCCTCGCGTTGCCTCCAATGGCCGAACGCATTGGCCGGCGCTGGACGCTCGCCGTGTATTTCGCGGGGATGGCCGTGACGATCGCGGCCAGCTTCGGCTGGGCCTATTACCTGCAAAACGGGCTGGTGCCGTTTATCGCGATCCTGTTCGTGCTGGGTTTCTTCGGCGGCAACTTCGCGCTTTTCAGCCTGTGGCTGCCCGAGCAGTTCGAGACGCGTGTGCGGGCGACGGCCTTCGCGTTCTGCACGTCGTTCGGGCGCTTCGTGGGGGCGGGCGTGAACTTCCTGCTGGGCGCTGCGGTGCTGCATATGCACACGCTGGGCGTACCGGTCGCGCTCACGGCGATTGCATTCGTGCTCGGGCTGCTCATCATCCCGTTCGCGCCGGAGACCAAGGGCGAGACGCTGCCCGTGTGATGACGTGTCGTGCAGGCCTGCGCCTGCACGACTGCTTTAGCGCCGCTTGAGCGCAAGCCCAGGCGGCAACAAACGCCAACCCAGATTCACGCCCAGACTCGCCGCCACGATCAGCACCATGCCCGCGCATTGCGACAGGCTTAGCGCGCGGCCATAGACGATCGCATCGACGGCGATGGCCGTGAGCGGATAGACAAACAACAACACCGCAATCACGGGCGTCGCCAACCTCGGCAGCGCGCCGTAGATCAGCACATAGGACAGCCCCGTGTGCAGCACGCCCATGCCCACGAGCCAGCCCCATTGCACGGCCGAAATGTGCGTGAGTTCGAGCGGCGCAACAAAAGGCGCGATGAGCGGCAGACACACCGAGCCCACTGCGCATTGCGTGAGCGTGAGCAGATGCGGGCGGAACTCGCGCAGGCTCTTGGCGATCAGCGTGACGCTCGCATAGAGCACGGAGCCGCCGAGCGCTTCGGCCAGCCCGATCAGATAGCGCGTGTGATCGGCCACCTGGCTTTCCGCGAGCACGCCCGAGGCCAGCACCAGACCCACGAACGCGATGGCGATCCAGCCCAGCCGGTCCGCGCCCAGACGCTCATGAAAGAGCGCCGCGCCGATCAGCACGACCCAGAACGGCTGCACATGGAATACGACCGTCGCGACTGCGATGCTGGTGCGATGGATCGAATCGAAAAAGCCTACCCATTGCGTGACCATCAGCAGGCCCGACACGAAGGCCAGCGCGAAAGTGCGCCGCGTGAACTGCTGCGCGAGCTGACGTGGCGCGAGCCAACCCCGCCACGCGCAATACACGGCCAGCGCGAGCATGCCGAACAAACAGCGAAAGAACACGAGCGTCAGTGCGCCCAGATGCGCTTCCTCGACGAAAACGCCGATCGTGCCCATCAGCAGGCCACCGCCCGCAAGCATGGCGACGCCCTGGCGGCGGCTGGTTTGAAGATCTGTTTGCATGGTCGGCATGATGGAAAGCGCGGAAGCAACGCCGAAAGCGCGTTGAAAACCGGCTCAGTATTCGTCAGTTGCGGGGTATCGGCAAACGAATTAAATTGAACAATTCCATCAACGCAGCTGATAAATCATGAACCCCGAGTTCGATCTCGACTTGTTGCGCACCTTCGCGGCCGTGGCGGACGCGGGCAGCTTCACGAAGGCCGCCGTGACCGTGCATCGCTCGCAGGCGGCCGTGAGCATGCAGATCAAGCGGTTGGAACAGATGCTCGGCACCACGCTGTTTGTACGCGACACGCGCAATCTCGCGCTCACGCGGCCCGGCAATACGCTGCTGGAATATGCGCGGCGCGCACTCGATTTACAGGGGGAGGCGTGGTCGGCGCTGGTGCGGCCGGAGGTGACGGGGCGCGTCGTGCTCGGTGCGCCCGACGACTACATGGCCGCGTTGCTCTCGCCGGTATTGCGGCGCTTTTCGACGCTCTATCCGCATGTGGAGATCGAGATCGTCTGCGCGCAGAGCGTGGCGCTCGGCCCGATGCTGGCGGACAACAAGATCGACGTGGCCTTCGTTACGCGCGACCGCAAGCTGCGCGGCGAATTCGTGCGTAGCGAGGAGATGGTGTGGGTCGGCTCGCCGGACGATCCCGCGCCGCTGTCGATGTCGCCGCTACCGGTGGGACTCTACGAGCACGGCAGCGTGGCGCGCGCGCATACGGTGGCGGCGCTCGATGCGGCGCGCATCCGCTACCGCGCGGCGTATAGCAGCGCGAGCCTGATGGGGCTGATGGCGACGGTGGAAGCCGGCATCGCGGTGGTGGCGCTCACGCGCTGCAGCGTGCCGGCGCGCTTCGAACTGCTAGGCGAGGCGCAGGGTTTGCCGAAGATCGAACCGCTCGATATCGTCGTGGCACGCAGCGTGAAATCGAACCGGCCAACCTGCGATTACTTCGTACAACAGATGATGCAGGATTTGTCGGTCAAGCGTCAGCGCGGATAAACGCTGACTTCGCCGCCCACGGCGATGCGCACGCGCTCGCCCGTGCGCGGCGTGCGATAGCCCGGCACGCGCGCGCGGATCGTTGCGGGCATGGCGGCCAGTTCGAGCGTGACGGCAGCGTCCTGGCCCTGGAACGTGACCTCGCGCACGAACGCTTCGAGGGCGTCCGGTGCGTGAAGCGCGTCGTGGGCGAACACGTCGATCTGCTCGGGCCGCAGCATCACATCCACATCGCCGTCTTCATGGCGCGCGCCTTCTGCGAGCGGCAAGGCGCCGAGCGCGCAATGCGCGCGTCCTGCCGCCACGCGTCCCGGCAGCAGCACGGCCTCGCCGACGAAGGCGGCCAGTTCGCGCGTAACGGGGCGGCGATAGAGCGTCTGCGGCGCCGCCGTCTGCACGAGACGCCCGCGCCACAACACCGCCACCTCATGGCCGAGCGAGAGCGCTTCGGCCTGATCGTGGGTGACCAGAACGGCGGTCGCGCCCGCGGCCGCGAGCGCGCGCGCAACGGCTTCGCGCGTTTCCACCCGCAACGCTGCGTCGAGCGACGAGAACGGCTCGTCGAGCATCACGAGACCCGGCGAAGGGGCAAGCGCGCGCGCGAGCGCCACGCGCTGCTGCTGGCCGCCGGACAACTGCTGCGGTGCGCGGCTGGCATACGACTGCGGCAGGCCCACGAGTTCGAGCAGTTCGGCCACACGATGACCCGCGCGGCGTTGCGCACGCGGCAGACCGAAGACGATGTTCTCGGCCACCGAGAGATGCGGAAACAAGGCACCTTCCTGCGGCACGTAGCCGATCTGGCGCTGCTCCGATGGCAGATGCAGCGCGTCGCCGGCCACGCGACGGCCGCCGATTTCGATCGTGCCCGCATCGGCGCGCTCGAAGCCGCACAGCAGGCGCAGCAGCGTGGTCTTGCCGCTGCCCGACGGGCCGAGCAGGGCGACGAGCGCACCCGACTTCACCGTGAGGTGGACGTCGTGCAGCACGGGATGGCCGTCGAAGGACTTGGAGACGCCGGAAATGCGAAGTGTGCTCATGGGCGAGTAAAGCGAACAGATACGGGAAGTGCGTCGATCAGGCCGCGTCGCCGCCGGGCGGCGCTTCGGCGCTCTGCGCGGGCAAGGGCGCGGACGCATGCGCCGCGAGCGCCGACTTGCCCGCGAACGCGAACAGCAGACCCGATGCCGCGAGCGACAAGGCCGTGAGCAGCGCTGCATAGGGTGCGGCGGCGGCGAACGCGAGCGTCGCGGTATCGGACCAGACCTGGGTGGCGAGCGTATGCGTGCCGATGGGCGCGAGCAGCAGCGTGGCGTTCAACTCGGTCACCACGGAGATGAACACCATCGACGCCGCCGCGCCGAGGCCCGGCCCCGCGAGCGGCAGCACGACGCGTCGCAGCGTGGCGAACCAGCCGAGGCCGAGCGCCCGCGCCGTCTCTTCGAGGCGCTGCTGCGCCTGCAGGAGCGCGGCGCGCACGCTCACCAGCGCGAGCGGCAGGAACAGGATCGCGTAGGCCACGATCAGCAGCGTGTTGCCCTGATAGAGCGGCTCCAGCGCGCGCACCGCGAGCGACACGATGGCGAGCGCGATCACGAGACCCGGCACGCCTTGCGCGATGAACGCGGTGCGTTCGAGGAAGGTGGCCGCGCGGCTGGGATAGCGCGCGAGCAGATACGCGAGCGGCAGCGCGAGCAAGGTCGTGAACACGGCGGCGGTGAGGCCGAGGCGCAGCGACGCGAAGGTGGTCGAGAGCAGCAGTTCGGGCGAGACATCGGCGGGCGTGATCGCGGCGGCGCCGGGCTGCGTGAGCCAGTAGCCGATCATGCCGAGCGGCACGCCCAGGGTGCCGATATTGAGCGCGACGAAACCGAGCGCGACAGGCCAGCGCCAGCGGCCGAGCGCATGGCGCACGCTCGCGCGGCGCGTGCCGCGATCGACGCGCTCATAGCGCGCGCGGCCGCGCACGCGGAACTCGAACACGAGACATACGAGACACAGCAGGATCAGCACGCAGGCGAGCAGCGAGGCGCCGCCGCCGTCGAAACTCGTGCGGTATTCGGCGTAGATCTCGGTGGTGAAGGTGCGAAAACGCAGCAGCGTGAAGGCGCCGAATTCGGACAGCACGCCCAGCGCGACCAGCAGCATCGAGCCGAGCAGGGCAGGGCGCAACTGCGGCAGCACCACGCGCACGAAGGTAGTCCAGCGATTGCAGCCGAGCGCGCGCGCGCACTCTTCGAGCGCGGGATCGAGCCCGCGCAGCGCGGCGGCCACGGGCAAATAAACGAGCGGGAAATAGGCGGTCGTGATGACGATCAGCGCGCCCAGAAAATCCTGTAGATCGAGGCTCAGCGAGACCCACGCATAACTCGTGACGAAGGCGGGCATCGCAAGCGGCGCGGCGGCCAGCAGCGCCCAGGCGCGTCGTCCCGGCACATCGGTGCGCTCGACGAACCAGGCTACCGCCGTGCCGAGCACCGCCGAGGCCAGCGTCGCGCTCACGGTGATCTCGAGCGTGTTGACGAGCAACTCGCCGACGAGCGGCCGGAAAATCAGATCCGCCGTATCGGCGAAACCGGATTCCTGCGAAAACGAGAGTGCGCGCCAGAACGTCAGTGCGAGCGGCAGCAGCACCAGAAATGGGCCGAGCGCCGCGGCCAGCAACAGCGCGCGCGGCGCCCGCCGGCGCACGGGCTTGCCCGTTGCGCCGTCGAGGAGATCCGGCACGGGGCGTGCCGGGGAAACAGCTTCACTCACAATTTAATCAGTCATCCTTGTGAATCAGAGCAGGCCGGCCTGACGCAGCAGACGGGCGGCCTGGCTGTCGTCGCCGAGCTGCTGGATCGTCAGCGCGGGCGGCTTCAACTGGTCGAACGGCTTGTTGATCGGGTCGCCCGCGACGCCGGCACGCAGCGGATACTCGAAGCTGATGTGACCTTGCGCCATGAGTTTTTGCGCACGCTCGCTCACGAGGTAAGCGAGGAACTTCTGGGCGCCGTCCGGATTGTGCGCGGCCTTCAGAATGGCTGCGCCCGAGACGTTCACGAGGGCGCCCACGTCGCCGTCGGCAAAGTGCGCGACGGCGCTGCGCGTCTGCTTGTCGCCGATCTCGGCGTGCAGGCGGTCCCAGTAGTAGTTGTTGATGATGCCCGTGGCCACGGCGCCGCGGTTCACGGCGGCCACTACGCCTTCGTCGTCGTCGAAGACCTGCGAGTTGGTTTTCAGGCCCTTGAGCCAGGCGAGCGTGGCGGCTTCGCCCTTGGCGGCCAGCACGGCGTCGACGAGCGGCAGGAAGTCGGCGTCGCTCGGCGCGATGCCCACTTTGCCCTTCCACTCGGGTTTGGCCAGATCGAAGATCGACTGCGGCAGTTGCGCGGCCGGCACCTTCGCGGTGTTGTAGGCGAGCACGTTCTCACGCGCGGTCACGCCGACCCACTGGCCAGCGGGCGAGTTGTAGTGCGCGGGCACCTGGGTGAGCGTGCCGTTTTGCACCGGCGCGAGCAGACCTTTCTCTTCGAGCAGCATCAGCTCGGGCGAGTTCTCGGTGAAGTAGACGTCGGCGGGCGTCTTCTCGCCTTCGGCCACGAGCTGCGCGGCCAGCGCCGGGCCTTCGCCGCTGCGGATCTTCACGTCGATGCCGGTCTGTTGCTGGAAGTCCTTCGCCAGCTGGTTGACCACCTGCTCGTGCTGCGCGTTGTAGAGCGTGATCGAGGCGGCGTGCGCGGCGAGCGGCACCATGCCCGCGACGGCGAGAGCGACAGCAGCGGCGCGCAGGCGCGCGCCAAGGAATGTTGTTTTCATGATCGGTCGTTATCCGTTCTTGTCGAATACTTGTGTCGAATGCGTGCGTCGAATCTGTGTAGAAAAGCCCGCGTTTTCAGGCCTCGAACAATTCGGCGCCAATGAACGAACCCGGCTTCGCGCCCGGCGGGCACGCAAAGATCGCGCTGCCTACGTGGGTCGTGAACTGGTTCATCATGTCGAACTTCGCGAGCTTCTCGTTGATCGGGATGAAGCCCGTGCGCGGGTCGGCCTGGTGGGCGACGAATATGAGGCCCGCGTCATATTCGGTTTCCTGACGCCACGGCGGCCAGCGCTCGATATAGAAGTTCGTGCTGTCGTTGTACGAGTACGAGCGGCGCAGGATCTGCGCGCCGTTATTCGAGGCGCGATTCGACAGGCGCACGTGCGAGTTGTCGGGAATCTGCGGATTGCCGTCCTTGTCCTCGGCGTTGAGGTCGACCGTGTCGAACTCCTTCTCCTTGCCGATGGGCGCGCCGCTGTACTTGCGGCGACCAAACACCTGCTCCTGGAAGCCGGTTTCCATCTGGTCCCAGTGTTCGAGCGTGATGCGGATACGGCGCACGACGGTATAGGTGCCGCCCTGCATCCAAGGCGTGTCGGGCGACGTGGCCCAGACGAATTCCTTCATCGCGGCGGCGTCGCTGGTGGGCGGATTGTTGGTGCCGTCCTTGAAGCCCATCAGGTTGCGCGGCGTCTGGCCGCGCGGGCCCGAGAGAAAGCCCGCCTGACCCCAGCGCATGCGCAGCATGCCATAGCCCTGGCGCGCGAGTTGACGCACGGCGTGGAACGCCACTTGTGCGTCGTTCGCGCAGGCCTGCACATAGAGATCGCCGCCGGTTTTCTCGGGCAGCAACTGGTCGCCGTTGAAGCGCGGCAGATCGACGAGCGCAGCGGGGCGCTTGCTTGCCAGGCCGTAGCGATCCTTGCCTTCGGAGACAAACAGGCCGGGGCCGAAACCGAACGTGACCGTGAGACCCGCCGGGCCGAGACCGAGCACGTCGCCCGAATCGGGCGCGGGATGATCGTCGCTCACGCCTTCGAGCGCAGCGGCGCTCTGACCTTGCGTCATGCGCGCGGCGGACTCGGTCCACTGGCGCAGCAACTTGATGACGTCGTCGCGCGAGGTGGTCGTCAGATCGAACGCGGCCACATAGGTATGGGCCTGCTGCGGCGTGACGATGCCGCCTTGATGCGGGGCGTAGAACGGTTCGACGGCGGTGTACGGATCCGCAACCGCCGGGTGTTTCGCTTCGGCGGCTTGCGCCTGAGTCTGCGCGAGCGCCGCGCCGAGCGTGGCGCTCGCCGCGACGGCCGCGCCGCCCGCCTTCAGGAAACCGCGCCGCGCGGGCTGCCGCGGCTGGTCTTGGGAATCATCGGAGGACATGATTTTATTTCGCCAGCACAAGAGTATTCACGTCGTCTTCCACGTAGTAGAAGCCGTCGCCCGCCGGAGTCAGCGCGATGCCGAACAGGTCGCCGTTGCCGGGCGGCGTCTGCGCCTTGTCGGTATCGATCCAGCGTGCGTAGAGTTGCTTCGCCGCGACCGGGTCGATTTCCACGACCTGGCCGTTCAGTGCATTGGTCACGAGCAGATGGCCCTGCGGCGTCAGGATCATTGCGAGCGGGCGGTGCAGCAGGCCGTCGGCGGTGAGCTGGCGGCCCACGCCCGCGCTCGTGTCGCGCGTGAGCGGATCTTCGATCACGTTGATGCGGTTGCCGATCGCATCGGACACGTACAGCAGTTTGTTGTCGGCGGACAGCGCGAGGCCGGTCGGGCCGACGAGGAACACGCCCTTGTCGGCCTGCGCGCCGAAGCCGCTCGCCACCACCGTCTCGCCCTTCACGACCGGCGCCTGGCCGTTCGGAATGTCGAGATCCATACGCAGCACCGTGGCCTGCTTGAACACGGGCGGATTGCCGTCCGCGCCGCCTACGCCGAAGCCCGCGTTGCTTACGAACAGCGTGGCATGGTCGCCGTTGTCGACGACGGCCATATTGCCCCACGGATCGTTGATATTCGGACTGCTGATGACTTTTGCAATCTTGCCGCCGCTGTCGAGCACGATCATGCAGCCCGCGCCCTTGGTGCCGGTCGTGCCGTCATTGCTCGGCGTGCTGCCGACGATCACCCAGCCCGACTTCAGCATCGTCATCGCAGTCGACAGGCCCACGCCACCAGGACATTCCTTGAGGTCGCGCGGGATCGTCGCGAACAGCGTCATCTGTTTCGTATCGGGATGATAGTCGACGATCGTGCTGCCCGTGCCCTGGAGGTTCGCGGCATTGTTGAAGTTGTCGACCAGCACGTCGCCCTGCTTGACTGCGCCCGCGCTCACCGGCGCGACGAAGATCGCGTACGGGTTCTGGTCGCCGTTGTCGGGCACCGTGTTGATGAGCGTGGTGTGATGGTGAACCGATTCGAGCAGACCTTGCGGATCGGCGTGTGCTGCGAGCGGCGCGCCCAGCATGGCGGCGGCGGAAAGCGCGAGCGCCGCGCGGGTGGCGTGAGCCGAGCACAGCAGCAGCTTGCGCATGGCGTGATTCATTGTATTTCTCCGTGCCTCACGGGAGCACACGCGCACGTCGGGGTGCGCGGTGTGGGGGCGTGAGGACTTGGGGTTAGACATAAACGGATGGTGCGGATCAGAACGTGATGTTGGTGCGCACGCCCACCACGAAGGTGTTGCGCAGCGGCTGGGTCGCATCGTTCGGATTCTGGCCGGCGCCGGCATTGAAGGTGTATTGCGCATCGGCCTGCAATTGCCACCACGGCGTGACCTGATACTGGTACGTCGCTTCCAGGGTGGTTTCCTGGGTGCGTACGCCGTAGGGACCGGTATTGAAGGTGCGATAGTCCATATCGAGGTCTTGCACGGCGTTGCTGACCTTGATGTAGGTGACCGCAAGACCGACGCTGTCGTTGTCGCGACCCTTGAACGGCGCCTTCATGACCACGCCCGCATTCGCCGAGAAGCTGACGAGGTTGCGGTCGCCAGGCGCGCCCATCACGCGCGCGAACACGCCGATGCTGCGCGGCTCGTCGGGGTCCGGACGCCAGATCATCTGGTCGGCGACGGCGTAGATGCTGTAGTCGCCGTGATGCTGGGCCGCGATGCCGGTGCTGGCCGGATTGTTCAGCGACAGACCCGTGTTGTCGTAATGCTGGTCGGCGAACGAATTGCTGTTGTACCAGAAGCCCAGTTTGTAGGTGCCTGGCAGCGCGTGGCTGTCCGCGCTCACGAGTTCGCCTTCGGACGGCTGGTTGATCGCGTACTGCAACTCGCCGATCACGAGCGCGCCGTTATGCAGATTGAAGTTCGTGCCGCTCAGGTTGTTCGGGTTGTTGCCGAGCGGGTCGCCATCGAACACGCCGATCAAGCCCGTGAGCGACGGCGTGATCTGGCCGCGCACGCGCACGCCGAGATCCGCGAGCGGATACGCAGGGCCGCCCGAGGGCATGTCGTACGAGGGCAGCGCAGGCCAGCCGAACATCGTGTTGACGAATAGCGCTGCGTACTGACTCGTGATGAATTCCTGGTCGATACTCTGCTGACCGACCTTGATGTCGAGCTTCTTGTCGAGGAAGGACTGCTGATACCACATCTCCCACAGACGCGTGGTGTCCTGCGCCTCGATGCCGCTCGCCGTGTTCAGCGTGCCGAGATTATTCGAGCTCAGGTTGGAGCCGTGAATCTGCAGGGCGCTGATATTGAACAGGCCGCCCGGGATGCCGAGCGCCTTGCTCGTATCGACCTGCACCGTTGCCGTCGTGAGACCGTCATAGGTGCCGCCGCGGTTCAGACCGCCGCGCAGATTCGCGAGATATTCGCTCGTCTCGGTGAGCTCGAACGTGACACCGTACTTGCCGAGCCACGGTCGCAGACCGCCCATGTCGCCGAGCAGATTCTGGCGCGTCCAGATACCGGTCATGAAGTTCGACGGCTGTGCCTTGATCGAAAGATCGGCCTCGGGAGCTTCGGGCGCGGCATCGGGGTTGCTCGACTGCGCCTGAGCGGCGCTGCATGCGAAGGCGGCGCAGGCCGCCCACATCGCAAGTCCCCGAATAGCGGGCGCACGCCGTCCGAATGTGCGCGCTGACCGGTTCAGTTTCATCGTATTCCTTACTTATTTAATTCTTTATAGCGGGATCGAATCTCCATGCACGCTGTGTCAGCGGCCTGAAACTTTTGTCTCCGAGACGGCGCAATCGTACTCATCGCTAATATTAGAGTCAACACAAATGAGAATGATTCTCACATTAATTACGGGTCGTAAGCGGGTTGTTTACGAGTGACTTTCATCCGCGATCCTGACGATTACATTCGTTCAGATTTGAGGGTATTCGGTATGAGGAAAGAACTCGAATATGATGGCGGCGGCAGGCGTTTTTTCGCTGTTTTCTTAATCTGTTTGCTTCGCGGGTGAGACCGATGTCGGAATTAAAATTAGATTTAAATCAGTACTTCGAGCGTATTGGCTATGACGGTCCGCGCGAGGCGACGCTCGATGTTTTACGCGCGCTGCATCGTCTGCATCCGCGGGCGATTGCGTTCGAGAATCTCGATCCGTTCTCGGCACGACGCGTGTCCGTCGCGTTGCCCGATATCGTCGCGAAACTGGTGGCGTCGCGACGCGGCGGCTATTGCTTTGAACACAATGCGTTGCTCGCACACGCGCTCATGCAACTGGGTTTCGAGGTTGAACCGCTCGCGGCGCGCGTGGTGTTCGGCCGCCCGGCTGGCACGATTGCGCCGCGCACGCATATGTTGTTGCGCGTGAACATCGACGGGCAGGCCTGGCTCGCCGACGTGGGTTTTGGCGGCGCGTCGCTGTCGGTGCCGCTGTCGTTTGTCGAGCGCGGCGCGCAGCCCACGCTGCTCGAACCGGCGCGTCTCGCGCCGCTCGGCACGAGCGAATGGATGCTCGAGCATTTCGATGGTCAGGCGTGGGTCGATGTCTATCGCTTCGACGATGCTCCCGCACAATGGGTCGATTACGAAGTGGCGAACTGGTACACCTCCGCGGCGCCCGATTCGTTTTTCCGCGACAACCTGATTGCGTGTATCGAACACGAAGGGCGGCGCGCAGTATTGTTCAATAATCGCTACACGGAGCGTGACGGTAACGGCCAACGCCTCACGGAGCGCTTTATCGCGAACGCGAACGAACTCGCGCAATGCTTGCAGGAAGGCTTCAAACTCAATACGGCAGGTTTCGATCTGCCTGCAATGTTCGCGCGTGTGGAAGGGCGCGAAGAGAGCAGCGCGCGCTAACGACGCGCACGGGCGCATGACGCGAGGAGGAGACGATGCATAAGCCGATGAACAAGCCGCTGCTCGCGCGGCTCTTCGCGCAGACCGTCATCTGGCTCGCGCTTCAGGGCGCCTTGCTGTTCGCCGGAGCGGGCACGTTCGCGTGGACCGCCGCGTGGCTCTGGCTGCTCGAATGGGCCGCATGTTGTACGTGGATCGGCTTGTGGCTCGCGCGCACCGATCCCGGCTTGCTGGTCGAGCGCCTCGCGCCGTTCGCGCAGCGCGAGCAGGCGCGCTGGGATCGCATATTCATGATGGCGGTCGCGCTGGGCTGGTGCGCGTGGCTTGTGTTCATCGGTTTCGACGCCGTACGGTTTCGCTGGTCGCATGTGCCGCTCTGGCTGAGCGTGGTCGGCGCGATGGCGATCTTCGCCGATATCTACGCGACGCGCGGCGTGTTTGCGGCAAATCGCTATGCGGCGCCCGTCGTGAAAATCCAGCGCGAGCGCGGCCATGCGGTCAGCGACAGCGGCCCGTATGCGTACGTGCGCCATCCCATGTACGCGTTCGCGATCCTGCTGCTCGCGGGCACGCCACTCATGCTGGGGTCGTGGTGGGGGCTGCTTTGGGTGCCGCCGATGGTGGCAGGCGTCGGCTGGCGCGCCGTGCGTGAGGAGCGCGCGCTAGCCGCGGAACTGCCGGGCTATCGCGCGTATCTGGAGCGGGTGAAGTATCGCTTCGTGCCTGGCGTGTGGTGAGACCGGGCGCGTTATTCAGCGAGCGGAGGAGGCGGTAGACGCCCCCAACGCATTCGCATAGCGCCGATAAAGCCACGCCAGCGCCGAGCTGGTGAGCAATGCGAAGGCGAGATTGGCGACGCTCTGCGCGATCGCGAGCGCGGTGAACCAGCCAGGCGTTTGCACGATGGCGGGCGAGACGCCCGCGAGACCCAGCCCGATCAGCACCGCCACGCCGCACACGAGCAGCGGTAGCGCCGCCACGCAGGAGACGCCCAGCACGGTCCAGAAGTGCCCCTGGCTGTCACGCCACGCGGCGGCCAGCGAGAAACGTCCGCCAATCGCAAGCGCCGGATAGAGCAGGCTCACGCGCACGCCGATGAATACCCAGATCGCCGCGACGATCAACGCGAGAAAGGCCGCACCGGCTTCGGTATGCGGACGCAGCGCCAACCACAATCCCGCGCCGGTGGCGATAAAGAACAGCATCATCAGCATGCCGAGGCCGAGCATGCGCAGCATCGGGCGCGCGCCATTGGGCATGATCGGCTCGGTGCGTTCGTCGAGCAGCACGAAGCGGTAGACCTTCAGCGTGAACCAGAGATAGACGAAGCCGTTGAAGATGGAGGCGAGGTTGCCCGCGAGCACGAGCGCGGTGGACGGTGTGTCGCCTTCGCCCGGCATGGGCCGGCCGGCCAGCGCGAGCCAGCCCAGCACGGCGTAGATGGCCAGTGCGCCCAGCACCACGGCCGGCATGCGCTTGACGGCTTCCCCGGCGCTCACCCACGCGCGCTTCACGCATTCCATGAAGGTCATCTGTTGCATGGTTCTTATGATCGAAGTTACAGACGGCCTACAGTCTAACGCGGCGTGAGCGTTTCGCGCGGCGGGCGTGCGCGATTTCCGGGTTTTTCGGCTAGTTCATGCTACTTGACGGCGAACAGCGTGAGGTTCATGAAGATCTTGAACACGTAGCCGAGCGAAACCGCCGAGACCACGCCGCCGCACCAGAGCAGCACGAACCAGAGCCAGCCGGGCAAGGCGCGACGGGTCTGTGCAGCGGGCAACGTGGCGCGTTCGCGCTTAGTGGTAGTGGTGAGCGTCGCCATGATTGAGCTTGCCTCGGAAGACCCAGTAACCGAGCGCCGTATAGGCGAGGATGATGGGCAGAATGAACGATGCGCCGATCAGCGTGAAGGTCTGGCTTTCGCGCGGCGCGGCGGCTTCCCAGAGCGTCAGATGCTGCGGGATCGCATAGGGCCACAGACTCACCAGCAGGCCGACATAGCCGAGCAGCACGAGCGCGAGCGCAGCCACGAACGGCGTCTTGTGATGGCGCGACTGCACGGCCCAGCGCATCCAGATCGCGCACGCAACAACCAGCAGCGGCACCGGCGCGAGACGCCAGAAGAGCCCCGAGTAGAACCAGCGGTTGGCGATAGCGGGGTCTTGCAGCGGCGTCCACAGACTCACGAGCGCGATGAAGCCGAGCAGCATGACCGTGAGCGGCCACACGAGCTTGTGCAGACGGCGTTGCAGATCGCCTTCGGTCTTGGCGACGAGCCAGCAGCTGCCGAGCAGCGCGTAAGTGGCGACGAGACCGAAGCCCGTGAGCAGGCTGAACGGCGTGAGCCAACCGAAGGCGTCGCCTGCGAAATGGCCGTCCTGCATCGGAATGCCTTGCAGGAAGGCGCCCAGCGCGATGCCCTGGAAGAACGCCGCGCCCGTCGAGCCGCCGATGAAGGCCAGATCCCACAGATGGCGCGTGCGATTGGCCTTGGCGCGGATCTCGAACGACACGCCGCGGAAAATCAGGCAGGCGAGCATGAAGACGAGCGGCAGATAGAGCGCCGAAAGCACCGTCGAGTAGACGATCGGGAACACGGCGAACAGCCCCGCGCCGCCCAGCACGAGCCAGGTTTCGTTGCCGTCCCAGACGGGGGCGACCGTGTTCATCATCAGGTTGCGCTCTTCCTCGTCGGGGAAGAACGGGAACACGATGCCGATGCCCAGATCGAAGCCGTCCAGCACGACGTAGAGTAAAAGACCGAGCGCGATGATCGCGGCCCAGATGACGGTGACATCCATATTGCGTTGCCTCGTTTCTGTGTGCGTATGAAGGGTCGCTGCAAAGGCGCGTCAGGCGTCGATCAGTTCGTCGACGGCGGCCATCGGGCGGCGCGCGGTCTGATTCGCGGCCAGCGCCGGGTGCGCTTCGCGCTCGATGCCGTCGGGCGTGTCACCGTGGCTATCGTGGCCAGGGTGGCCGCCGTGCGAGGACGCGCCGGGCAGTGCCGGGCCGGTGCGCATGAGCTTGAGCAGGTAATAGATGCCCGTGCCGAACACGAGGAAGTACACGGCCACGAACGCCATCAGCGAGATGCCGACCTGCTGCGCGGTGAGCGGCGAGACCGCTTGGGAAGTGCGCATCACGCCATAGACCACCCACGGCTGGCGGCCGGCTTCGGTCGTGATCCAGCCCGCGAGCAGCGTGATGAAACCGGTCGGGCCCATCGCCAGCGTGAAGCGCTGGAACAGACGCGATTCATAAAGCGTGCCGCGCTTGCGCAGCCACCATCCGGCCAGAGCCAGTACGATCATCAGGATGCCTAAGCCCGCCATCACGCGGAAGGTCCAGAAGATGAGCGTCGAGTTCGGACGATCTTCGGGCGGGTAACTCTTGAGGCCGCGAATCTCGCCGTCCCAGCTATGCGTGAGGATCAGGCTGCCCAGATGCGGCACCTTCACGGCGTAGCGCGTGGTTTCGGCTTTCATATCGGGAATGCCGAACAGATTGAGCGCCGTGCCGCCTTGTTCGGTGTCCCAGATGCCTTCGATCGCGGCGATCTTGGCGGGCTGGTATTCGCGCGTGTTCAGACCGTGTGCGTCGCCCACGAATGCCTGCACCGGGGCGAGCACGAGCAGCAACCCGAGCGCCATCGAGAACATCTTCTTCACGGCCGGATCGCGACGACCCTTGAGCAGGTGCCACGCGCCCGTCGCGGCCACCACGAGCGCGGCCACGATGAAGGCCGCGATCGCCATATGCGCGAGACGGTACGGGAACGACGGATTGAAGATGATCTTGAACCAGTCGGTCGGCACGACATGGCCGTTGACGACTTCGAAACCTTGCGGCGTCTGCATCCAGCTATTGGAGGCGAGAATCCAGAACGTGGAGATGAGCGTGCCGATGGCGACCATCAGCGTCGCGCCGAAGTGGGCGCGCGGGCTCACGCGGTTCCAGCCGAACAGCATGATGCCGAGGAAGCCCGCTTCGAGGAAGAACGCGGTCATGACCTCGTACATGAGCAGAGGGCCGGTGACCGGCCCGGCGAACGACGAGAAGCCAGCCCAGTTGGTGCCGAACTCGTAGCTCATGACCACGCCGGAGACCACGCCCATGCCGAATGCCACGGCGAAGATCTTCGACCAGAAGTGGCAGAGGTCTTTGTAGAAGGTTTTGCCCGTCTTGAGCCAGCAGGCTTCGAGCACCGCGATGAAACTCGCGAGGCCGATGGAGAGCGCCGGAAAGACGATATGGAAGGAGACCGTGAAGGCGAACTGGAGCCGGGCCAGATCGAACGCGGAAAGCGCCGGTAGAGCAGGGAGGGACGAGTGCATGTGTGGGCCTGATGCGTGCTTGTACTTGGCTTGTTCGTCGGAAAACACTGCGCGGTGCGCTGGGCGCGGCGGCGGGGAAACCGTCGCGCGAGGCACCGTGCGAATGGACGTAAGCGTAGGGGAACGGCGCGCGTTTTGCTGCACTGCGATCTGCGCCAGCATGTCGCAGCAGTCAATCGTCAGGCGGCGATTGGCTGCGCTAACGCGTTGATAAAGATCAATTTAGATTGAAGATTTGAGATGGCTTGATCTAACGCAAAGGGTGCGCGCTGCGGCAATATGCGTCAATTTCCGGGGAGGCTGCGCGCGGTGCGGCAATTGGCCCAGGTGCGCGCGAAAAAGGTGTTCGATCCGGGGTGGCGAATTGAGGCGGGGAGGAGAAGCGAAGCGTCGTCAGCGTGGCGACGCTTCGTGATGAATTAATCAGGATGACGATTTAATTGTGGAGCGCGGATGCTCAGCGCGGATCGCTCCAGAGCTTGCCGGCCGTCGCCCAGTTTTCCGGCTTGACGTCGTGGAAAATGATGTCGACGGATTGAGCATCGCAGCCCAGCACCTTGCAGGTGGTTTCGGTGAGCGCGGCGGCCAGTTCGCGCTTCTTCTCTACCGTGCGGCCTTCGAACAGTTCGACATGGAATGTGGGCATAGGGATCTCCTGGTTGGCGTTCAAACGATGAGGCGGGTTTAGTCCTGCTTTTAGTCGCGATACGAGCGGTCGATGCGATCGAGCTTGCGCAGCAGCGCGGGCCATTCGAGCATGCCTTCGATCGCGCCGCCGTCGAACAATTGCTCAGCGGTGCGCGCGCAGACCTCGGGCGGCGGCACCACGAGCGGCACGCCGCCCGCCTGTGCCTGCAACTGGATCTCACAGGCCTTGATGAGCGTTGCCATCAGGACCCAGGCCTCGGCGATCGTGCGCCCCGTGGTGAGCGTGCCGTGATTGCGCAGCAGCATTGCCGGTTTGTCGCCCAGGCTCGCCGTGAGACGTGCGCCTTCGGCGGGCGTGAAGGCCAGCCCCTCGTAGTCATGCCATGCCAACTGGCCGTAGAAGCGCAGCGCATGCTGCGAGGCGGGCAGCAGGCCGTCGCGCTGGATCGACACCGCGATGCCCGCGGTGTTGTGCAGATGCATCACGCAGACCGCGTCGGCGCGCGCCAGATGCACGGCCGCGTGCAGCGCGAAGCCGGTCGCGTTCACGGGGTGCTCGCTATGGCCGACGATGCGGCCCTCGGTGTCGATCTTGACGAGATTCGACGCGCACACCTCGTCGAAGGCGAGACCGAACGGGTTGATCAGGAAGCGCCCCGGCTCGCCAGGCACGGCAGCCGAGACGTGCGTGTAGATGAGGTCGTCCCAGCCGTAGAGCGCAATCAACCGGTAGGCGGCGGCGAGATCGACGCGCAGTTGCAACTCGGCTTCCGAAGGCGGTGTGGCGTCGGCGATGCCGGTCGGACGATGGGCGAATGACATGGACGGCTCCTTCAGCGGACGGTTCGGTGTTTCGGCTTGCCTGACGGTCGCTGACGCAGCGGCAGGCGCCACGCAAGATGCACGCCCCAGCCTGCGAGTGCGAACGGCGCGGTCATCGCGGGCAGGCCCAGGCGCGCGGCAGCGACGTGCAGCGCCGCGGCAAGCATCGTCGCACAGATCGCGGCGCGCGGGCCGAGCGCGCTGGCGGCCAGCGCAGCGAGCGCGCCGTTGAAGCCGCACAAACCGGCGGCGAAGCTCGCGGGCGGCGCGCCCAGCCCGTATTCGAGCACGCTCGCCAGGGCCGCGCCGCCGAGGGCGTACGTCGCCGCGCGCCGCGAGGACCACGCAATGCCCGCGAGCAGCACGAGGCCCGGCAGCGTGCCGGAGGCGAACACGGTTTGCGCGAGACCGCTCAGCAGCCCGGACAGGGCGTCGAAAGCGTTGGCGGCGAATAGAACCGGCGCGGATGCATCGGCTGCGGCGGCGCGCTCGCCGCCCATGTGCAAGGCGAGCCAGAGCCAGGTCGCGAGCAGGCAGGGCGCCGAATACACCGCCAGGTTCGCCCGGCGCAGCAGCGCCACGAGCGGCGTGCCGACCCACGCGCTGAACGCCGCTGCGAGCAGGGATAGCGCGACGGCCGTCGCCGTATCGGCGGCAAAGGTGAAGGCCGCGAGGCCAGCGAGTGCGCCGTTGAAGCCCGCCAGGCCGTCGTCGATCGCATCGAGCGGCGCGCGGCCCAGCAACGCGCAGACATTGGCCGCCGTCGCGCCGATCAGCGCCGCGCAGGCGAGCCGGGGATCGCAGAGCGCGAGGGCCGCGAGCACGCAGGCGCCGGTGCCCGCATGCCGTTGCAGAACGATCTGGCCGAGGCTGCGCAGCAGCGTGCGTAACGGCTGTAACGGATCGGCAAAACTGGCGGCGGATGAGGCGCTCAAGGGCGCGTGGGTGGGCATGGCGGATCGGACGAAAGCAGGGAAATGACGGCGTGGGCGCCGCTTCGCGAGGATAGGCGAAGCGGGGTGTTCTGCGCACGCGTGGGCGTGATAGTCGCTATTTGCGGCGATGGGCTACGATAGCCGCCATTGCCTGAAAAATCCCGTCAACCGCAGGTCAACCGCGCGGAGGCGCTCCATGCGCGAAGTACGTTGGGCTTCAGAAGAAGGCGAGGGGATCGAGCATCTGGCCTTCGAGGCGAGCGATGACGCGATCCGCGTGGAAAGCGTGGTGGTCGGGCAGCGCTACGGCAAGGCTTATGGCCTCTGTTACACGGTGCACTGCGATAAGCGCTGGCGCGTGACCTACGCTGCGTTTCGCGTGATGGGCGGCGCGAGCTTCGCGATGCACGGCGACGGACTCGGCCACTGGCGCGACGTCGAGGGGCGCGCGCTCGACGCAATCGAAGGCTGCATCGATATCGACATCGCGGCCACGCCGTTCACGAACTCGCTGCCGATCCGGCGGCTCGGTCTCGCACGCGGCGAACGCCGTCCGATCGAGGTCGCCTATATCGCCGCGCCGGAACTCGTGCCCACGCGCGTCGCGCAGGCTTACGTCTGCATCGAGCTGGATCGCGAGTATCGCTATGAAGGCATTTTTCGCGACTTCACCGCGAATCTGAAGATCGACGCGGACGGTCTCGTGCTCGACTACCCGACGCTGTTCCGCCGCTTGCCCGCGCTGGCCTGATTACGGCGTTTGCGGGACGGCCGGTGCCTCGGCCGCGCTGCCTTCCGGCTGCACGATATGCAATTCGCGTGTGCGCAGCGGCAGCGCGAAGTGCGCGTCGTTGAGCGTCTGACGCACTTTTCGCGACAGTTCCCAGCGCATTTCCCAAAACGTATCGATGTTGGCCCAGACGCGGATATTCAGCACTGCGATGCTATCGTCGAAGCGCGTGACCATCACTTGCGGCGCGGGCGCGGCCAGCACGCGCGGATCGGCAGTCGCGAGCGCGCGCAGCGCATCGATGGCGCGATTCACATCGTCGCGCACTGAGATCTCCACTTCGAGATCGAGACGGCGTGTGGGATTGCGGCTGTAATTGCGGATCGAATTGCTCCACAGCGCGCTATTCGGCACGTATTCGCAGATGCCGTCGGGCTTGGTGAGGCGAGTGGTGAAGAGATTCACTTCCTCGACCGTGCCCGCGACGTTCCCGCCACCGCCGTCGATATAGTCGCCCACCTTGAAGGGGCGCAGCAGCAGCAACATGATCCCGGCCGCGATGTTTTGCAGTGTGCCTTGCAGTGCGAGGCCGATGGCGAGACCGGCGGCGCCCAGCACGGCGACGATGCTGGCGGTCTGGATGCCGATCTGCGAAAGCGCCCCCACGATCGCCACGAGCCGCACGCCGCACACGGCGCTGTCGCGCACGATGGGGCGCAGCGTGGCGTCGATGCTGCCCTGGCGCGAGAGCCAGTTGCCTGCGCGCCGCGAGACCCACCAGCCGAGCCAGAGGATCGCCACGGCCGCGCACAGGCGCAGCGCGAAGGCGGTGAGCGCGTCCCACAGGAAACTCCAGTTGGACGGGTGAACGTGCACAAGTAGCGATTGCATGGGGCGGTGGTCCTCTAAACGCGGGGAGGACCTATTTTACGGGTTCGCGCCGCGCCTCCCCATGCGTGCGGCACAGGGGTTGCTCAGTTCATGGTCAAGCAGGCGGTGTTCGCCTGTGTCGTCTTCAGTCCTGGGTGGAGCTAACAAGGAGGAACGGATCATGAACAAGGCAACCAGCACATTGATCGCGGCGGTCGCCGCACTCGCGCTGTCGGGCGGCGCTTTTGCGCAATCGGCGGGAGCAGGCGGTTCGAGCCACGGCAGCACGGCCAATCCGGCCACGAGTCAGATGAACCAGACGAACGATTCGACGAGCGGTTATGGCATGCCGGGTGGCACGAATTCGGACAGTGGCGTGGGTACGGGCTTGCCGAACGCGGGCTCGCAGAATGGCATGAGCAACGGGCAAACTTCCAACAGTGCGCCGACGAGCAATAACACACTCGCGACGCCGACTACGAAGTCGCCGGTTAGTAAATAAGCGAGCGATGCCGATGAGGCGGAGCGACATCGGGAAAGTCTGATAAGTTAGGTATCCAGATGAAATCAGGTCGCTCCGCCTGGCGCGCTCCCATCGCCTTCGCCGAGCGAGCGTTGCATGAGCGCCGTATCGCGCCAGGCGCCATGCTTGAATCCGACCGATCGCAGCGTGCCCACGGACTCGAAACCCAGGCTCTCATGCAGCGCGAGCGAGCCGCCTTTCGGGTCCGCGACCACGGCGAGCATTTGCCTCCACGGCCCTGATTCGCAGCGTGCGATTAGCGCTGCGAGCAGCGCGCGGCCGAGTCCGCGTCCACGAAAAGCTTCGTCGATGTAGATCGAGTCTTCGACGGTGAAGCGGTAAGCCGGTCGCGGGCGATAAGGCGTGGCGTAGCAGTAGCCGGCCACCCGTCCGTCGATTTCGGCGACGATCCACGGCAGGCCGTGTTCACGCACGGCGGTGTGACGGCGCAGCATTTCGTCGAGCGAGGGCGGCGTCTCCTCGAACGAGGCGGCGCCGTACTGCACGTGATGGGCGTAGATCGCAGCGATGGCGGGGAAGTCGGCGGGCGTGGCGTCGCGCAGCAACGGCGCGGCGGCGTGAGGTGCGTTCATGATCGGTATGCGAATGACATGCGCCGCGCGATCCGCGCGGCGCTCGCGTCCACTATGCCCTGCGCGCGCGCCGAAATGAAGCGAGTCAAAATTCGCGCGCCGTCATTCGATTGGCTTCGATCAAGCGGCCCGCACCGGCACGGCCGTCGCGCGGCCGAAGCGACGCGCCCCCGCCACGCAGCCGATCACGACAGCCGTCACGGCGATCATCGCGGGCGGCACGGCCTCATGCAGCAGCAGCGCGGCGAGCACGAAACCAAAGAACGGTTGCAGCAACTGCAACTGGCCGACGCCCGCGATGCCGCCGAGCGCAAGCCCGCGATACCAGAACACGAAGCCGATCAACATGCTGAACAGCGATACATAGGCGAGTCCCCACCACGACGCCGCGCTCACGGCCGCGAACGACGCGGGCATCAGCCACCACGCGAGCGGCGCCATCACCGGCAGCGAGATCACCAGCGCCCAGCAGATCACCTGCCAGCCGCCGAGCCGGCGCGACAGTCGCGCGCCCTCCGCGTAGCCCAGCCCGCAGACGACGATGGCGGCCAGCATGAGCGCGTCGCCGATGGGCGAGGCGTCGGCGCCGTGGCGTAGCGCGAAGGCAACCACGGCGGCGCTGCCCAGCGCGGAAAAGAGCCAGAACACAGGCTGCGGACGCTCGCCCGCGCGCAGCACGCCGAACAGCGCCGTGGAAAGCGGCAACAGGCCGACAAAGACGATCGCATGCGCCGAACTCACATGCCGCAGCGCGAGCGCGGTGAGGAGCGGAAAGCCCACGACCACGCCCAGCGCGACGATCACGAGCGGCCAGACTTCGCGCCGCTCGGGCCGCGCGGCGCGAAACAGCACGAGCAGCAGTGCGCCGAGGGCACCGGCGAGCGTCGCGCGCGCGCCAGTCAGAAAGAGCGGGTCGAGACCCAGTACGGCGAGGCGCGTGGCGGGCAGCGAGCCGCTGAAGATCAGCACGCCTGCGAGGCCGCAGAGCCAGCCGTCGGTCGTGGAATCGAGGGGTTTGCGCATGAAGGAAGTCGGAAGAATGGCGTAGGCCGATTGGCCGATCATGCGCGCGCGGCGTCGAACCGGTAAGCTAAGCATCAGTACAATTTCGACAAACTGTATTGAATACGGAGCAGTACAGATGGGCGGACAGAGGGATGGCGTGGCGTTGACGCGCGTCGAGCAGGTAATGGAGACCGTACGCGAGCGCATTGCGACCCGCGCGCTCGCGGCGGGCGCGCGCGTGCCGTCGATCCGCGCGATGAGCGAGCAGATGGGCGTGTCGAAGTCGACGGTGGTTGAGGCTTACGAGCGCCTGGTCGCCGAAGGGGCGGTGGCGGCGCGGCGCGGTTCCGGATTCTTCGTCGCGGGTCAAGCAGCCCTGCGCGCGCAGGGCGGCAAGACAGGCCCCCCCGGCCCGAACATCGACCGCGCCATCGATCCGCTCTGGCTCACGCGTCAGTCGCTCGAAACCGATTCGCGCGCGTTACGTCCGGGTTGCGGCTGGTTGCCCGCGTCGTGGTTGCCGCAGGATGCGGTACGGCGCGCGCTGCGCGCCATCGCCCGCGACCCGCGCGCCCAGCTGACCGACTACGCCACGCCGCTGGGCCAGCCCGCACTGCGTCAGCAGCTAGCCTGGCGCCTCGGCCAGCACGGTATCGACGCCGAGCCCACGCAGATCATGCTCACCGACGGCGGCAGTCAGGCGCTCGACCTCCTGTGCCGCTTTCTGCTCGAACCGGGCGACACGGTGGTCGTCGACGATCCGTGCTACTTCAATTTTCAGGCGCTGCTGCGCGTGCATCGCGTGCAGGTCGTGAGCGTGCCCTATACGCCCACGGGCCCCGATCTCGCGGCGTTCGAACGCGTGCTCGCGGCGCATCGGCCGCGCCTCTACGTGACCAATTCGGCGATCCACAACCCGACCGGCGCGACGCTCGCGCCGCCGGTCGCGCATCGTCTGCTCAAGCTCGCCGAGGAGCACGATCTGCTGATCGTGGAGGATGATATCTTCGCCGACTTCGAGACCGATCCTGCGCCGCGCCTCGCCGCCTTCGACGGTCTCGCGCGCGTGGTGGCGATCGGCAGTTTCTCGAAGACGATGACGGCCGCGGCCCGCTGCGGCTATATCGCGGCGCGCGCGGACTGGATCGAATCGCTCGTCGATCTCAAGCTGGCGGTGTCGTTCGGCAATGGAGAACTGGCGGCCGATCTGGTGCAGCGTCTGCTGGTGGACGGCACGTATCGGCGCTATCTGGACGGCCTGCGCGCGAGGCTCGCGGATTCGATGGGCGAGACCTTGCGTCGTCTTACTGCGGCGGGTCTCACGGCCTGGACGCGTCCGCAGGCGGGCATGTTGTTGTGGGCGCAACTGCCGGGCGGACTCGACGCCGCGAAGGTCGCGCGCGAGGCGCTGGCGGATGGCGTGGTGCTCGCGCCGGGCAATGTCTTCAGCGTCGCGGGTAATGCGGGGAGCTATCTGCGTTTTAACGTTTCGCAGTGCAATCGGCCGAAGGTTTATGAGGTCTTGCAGCGAGCAATGGAGCGGGCAGAATCGGACAAGCTCAGGCCGGCTGAAGCCCAGGCCTGAACCTGTCCGGATGGCTCAATGGTGGGTGCGCAGCGGCGCGTTGCGCATGAGCAGGGAGAGCACGAAGGCCAGCACCACCACGCATGCCGCCGAGAGATAGACGGTGTGCAGCGCGCCCGCGAACGCGTCGAGATACTGCGCATGCAGTGCGGGCGGCAGATGGCGGATCACCTCGGGCGTGAGTGGCTGGGGCAGTTCGACATCGGCGCTCAGCAGCGCGGCAAGACGCGTATGCAGCCCATGCGAGAACACCGCGCCGAACGCCGCCACGCCCACCGAGCCGCCGATCGAGCGGAACAGCGTCGCGCCCGAGGTCGCCACGCCCATGTGACGGAACTCCACGGTGTTCTGCACGGCGAGAATCAGCACCTGCATGACCATGCCGAGCCCGCAGCCCAGCAGGCCCATGTAGAGATACATCTGCGAGAGCGGGGTGTCGATCTGAAGCCGTGCGAGCAGCATCATCGCCACCGCCACGCAAGCGGTGCCGACGATCGGGAACATGCGGTACTTGCCGATCTTGCTGATGATGCGTCCCGCCACGATCGACATGATGAGCACGCCGCCCATGACCGGCAGCATCTGCATGCCGGCCTCCGAAGGCGTCGAGCCCTTCACTACCTGCAAGTAAAGCGGCAGGAAGGTGACCGAGCCGAACAGCGAAACCCCCACGATAAAGCCGATCAGGCTGGAGAGCACGAAAGTGCGCTCGCGGAACAGCGCCAGCGGCATGATGGGTTCGGCTGCGTGCTTTTCCTCATGGATGAAGCCGGCGATGGCGACCAGGCCCATCAGCAGGGTCAGCCAGAGCTGCGGCGAATTCCACGGCAGCAGCGAGCCGCCTTCGCTTGTGAACAGGATCAGGCAGGTGAGCGCGGCGGCGAGCCAGCCCGCGCCCATGTAGTCGATCACGTGCTTGACCTGCACCACGCGCGGCTTGAACACCGCGCCGATCACGACGAGCGCGAGCGCACCGAGCGGCAGGTTGATATAGAAAATCCAGCGCCACGACAGGTGCTCGACCAGAAAGCCGCCGAGCAGCGGCCCGATCACGGTGGCCACGCCAAACACGCCGCCGAACATGCCCTGGTACCTGCCGCGCTGCGCGGGCGGGATGACGTCGCCCACGGCCGCCATCGTCACGACCATGAGGCCGCCGCCGCCGATGCCCTGGAGCGCGCGCAGCGCGATCAGTTGCGGCATGTTCTGCGCGACGCCGCAAAGCGCCGAGCCCACCAGAAAGATCACGATGGCCGTCTGCAGCACGATCTTGCGGCCGAACAGATCGCCGAACTTGCCGTACAGCGGCACGACGATGGTGGAGGTGAGCAGATAGGCGGTCACGACCCACGAGAGCCGGTCGAGCCCGCCCAGTTCGCCGACGATGGTGGGCAGGGCGGTCGAGACGATGGTCTGGTCGAGTGCCGCCAGCAGCATGACGAGCAGGAGCGCGGGAAACAGCAGGCGCAGCGGCGGATGCGATTGCGTGGCTGTGTCGGGCGTGCTGCCCGTCACGGCGGCGGGGTGTTGCGTGGTGGATGGCATCGGGGGATCTCCAGCCTTGCGAAATCTTGAAGGCATCGGGAATCTTGAAATTAATTAACTCGGCGATTAATATTAGGACAATTCCTGTTGTCGGTCAAAGTCTGAAGACGTAACGAGATGAAAGAGTCGAACGAACCGGATGTGAAAAAGAGGGGCCGCAAGGCCGCCGTCGAGGAAGCTGCGGCTTCGGATGACGCGCCGCTCAAGCCCGCCGCGCGCCGTCCCGGGCGCCCGAGCGGCGGCGTGGGCGGGGCCGAGCAGCGCGAGCGCCTGATTGCCGCTGCGCTTGCGCTGTTCGCGCGTCAGGGCATCCTGGACACCACGCTCGCCGCGATCGCGCGTGAGGCGGGCGTGACGTCCGCGATGGTGCACTATTACTTCAAGACCCGCGATCACCTGATCGACGTCCTCATCGACGAGCGGTTCCTGCCGCAGCGCGCCGCGTTCGGCGGCTGCTTCGAGGCGCATCCGGACGATCCCGTCGCCGCGCTCACCGCGCTCACGCGCCGCTTCGTGGAAGTGGGGCAGGCCAATCCGTGGTTCGCGCCGCTGTGGGTGCGCGAGGTCATCAGCGAAGGCGGCCTGCTGCGCCAGCGCATGCACGCGCGCTTCGGCCAGGCGCAGCAGCACCGCGTGCATGACGCAATCGTGCGCTGGCAGCGCGAGGGCAAGCTCAACCCCGCGCTGGAGCCGTCGCTGCTGTTCCAGTCGCTGCTCGGGCTCACGCTGTTGCCGCTCGCCACGGCGCAGGTCTGGCGCAAGGATGTCGTGCCGCGCACGGTCGGCGCCGAGGAAATCGCCCGTCACGCCGTCGCGCTCATCACGCAAGGCATACGACCTGCTTGAGGGGAGGTGCCGCGCGCGTCGCATGGTACGCTGCGGCTCGCACGCCGAGGCCGCCGCGCACGGCATTTCCTTCGTCGAGGTCCGTCTGTCTCCGAAAAAATCCGCTTCAGCCCCCGTGATCGTCTGGTTTCGCGACGATCTGCGTCTGTCCGACCAGCCCGCGCTCGCGCACGCCGCAGCCACCGGGCAACCGCTGATTTGCCTGTACATTCACGATCCGCAGGCGGCGGGCGAGCGCGCGCCCGGCGGCGCGCTGCGCTGGTGGCTGCACGTCACGCTCGCGGCGCTCGATGCATCGCTGCGTGAGCACGGCGGGCGTCTCCTGATCGTGCAGGGCGCGCAGGACGAAGCGCTCGAAGCCTGCATCGCGGCTAGCGGCGCGACCGGCGTGTTCTGGAACCGGCGCTACGGCGGCAAGGAGCGCGAGGCCGATGCGGCGCTCAAGGCGCGCCTGCGCGACGACGGCCTGACGGTCGAGAGTTTCAACGGTGCGCTGCTGTATGAACCGTGGACGGTACTCAACCAGACGGGCGAGCCTTACCAGGTCTACACCGCTTTCTGGCGCGCCTGCGGCCGCGCGGGTGATCCACCGCCGCCCGAACCCGCGCCGGAACGGATGATTTTTCAATCGCTACCGGCAGGACTTACCCAACTCGCATCGAAGCTCGACGATCTGGGCTTCGAGCCGAAAAAGCCCGACTGGGCCGGCGGCATGCGCGACGCCTGGCCGGCGGGCGAAGAGGCGGCGCTTGCGCGACTGCGTGAGTTTCTTGCCGTCGATCTCGAAGCCTATGCCGAAGAGCGCGACGACCCGAGCGTCGCGGCCACCAGCCGTCTCTCGCCGTATCTGCGCGTCGGGGCGATTTCGCCGCGTCAGGCGTTCGCGGCGTTGAAGGCGGCACAACATGGCAGGCACGGCGGCTCGCCCACGCGTCGCGAGACCAGCGCCGAAAAATTCCTCAGCGAACTCGGCTGGCGGGAGTTCTGCTACTACCAGCGCTTCCATTGGCCCGATCTCGCCGAACGCAACCTGCGCGTGGCGTTCGACGCCATGCCGTGGCGCCGCGACGTCAAGGCGTTGCGCGCGTGGCAGCGCGGCTTGACGGGCTATCCGCTCGTCGATGCCGGGATGCGCGAGCTGTGGCACACGGGCTGGATGCACAATCGCGTGCGCATGGTGGTGGCCTCGTTCGTCGCCAAGCATTTGCTGCTCGACTGGCGTCGTGGCGAGGAGTGGTTCTGGGACACGCTCGTGGACGCCGACGCCGCCAGCAATCCGGCCAACTGGCAGTGGGTGGCGGGCTCGGGCATGGATGCGGCGCCGTATTTCCGCATCTTCAACCCGGTGTTGCAGGGCCAGAAGTTCGACCCGCGCGGCATCTATATCCGCCAATGGGTGCCGGAACTCGCGGGCCTGCCCGACAAGCTGATCCATCAGCCGTGGAAGGCCAGCGAGGCGCAACTCGCCGAGGCGGGGGTACGGCTTGGCACGGACTATCCGCTGCCCGTGGTGGAGCATGACATGGCGCGCCAACGGGCGCTCGAAGCCTTCGCCAAGACCGGCAAGGGCGCCGGCAAGCTGGCGGACAGCGCCGGCAAGCCACGGAAATGAAAAGCAGCCAGCGGGCGGCGCGATTGTCATCGGCTTGACCTCGATGACCGTTATCGTGCGCGGCGCTGAACGCACGGCATCAATATTGCTCTAATGAAGCGCCCGGGCATGCAGTCGAATGCATCCCGGATGGGTTGCCAGCTGCGAACCGCGCCGCCTGCCATGCCGCGCGGCAAGCCAAACAGACAGAACGGCATTCAAGCAAACACAATGAACGCAGTACACAAGCTCGACCAGGCGACCATCGTGCTGGTCGAAGACGACCCGCAGAGCCGGGATTCCCTCACCTCGTTGCTGGAGGCCGAAGGGGCCCGGGTCGTTGCGGTGGAGGACGCCGAAACCGGCGTCGAAGCAGCCCTCAAGCTGCTGCCTGATGCAGTGGTCTGCGATCTCGATCTGCCGGCAATGGACGGTTTCTACCTGATCCAGCGCCTGCGCGATCACGAGATACGCGGCGATCACGCACCGGCCGTCGCGGTGGCGCTCACGGGCCACACGGACGAAAGCTGGCGCTTGCGCAGCATCGGTGAAGGTTTCCAGCACTTCATGACCAAGCCGGCAAAGCCGGAGGCGCTGGTCGCGTTGCTCAGCGACGCGATCGACGCGCGCCAGTCGTCCTGACGCTCTGACGCAGCGCGGCGGCGGGTTTCAGGCGCCGCTGTCGTTTCGCGTCATTCACGCGCGGCGATCCCGGCGCGTGGAAGCGTGCAAACTGCGTGAGTGGATGTGACCCTAAGGCTCAGGAATGGGCGGTGGCTTTCGCGCCATCGGCGCTCGCCTGCTCGCCGGCCTGGCATTGCGCGCAGATACCCTTGAGTTCGATGCCGTCGCCCGAGAGCCGGTAGCCCGCGGCTTCGATCTGCGCGACCAGCGCCTGGCGCAGCTTGGGCTCGTGCAGTTCGGTGACATTGCCGCACTGCTGGCAGACCACCAGAATGCCATGCTGACATTGCGTCAGATCGTGGCAGACCGCGAACGCATTGATCGATTCGATGCGGTGAATCAGTCCTGCCGAGAGCAGGAAGTCGAGTGCGCGATAGACCGTTGGCGGGGCCGATCCGGGGTGAATCTGGCGCATCTCGTCGAGCAGCGAATAAGCCTTGGTCGCACGGCCCGAGGCCAGCAGCAGTTCGAGCACCTTGCGGCGGATCGGCGTGAGTTTTTCGCCGCGTTCGCGGCAGTAGGTCTCGGCCATCGCGAGTGCGCTTTCGAGCGACGTACCCGACGTTCCGTTCGCGCCACTCGCTGCGTGACCATGACCGTGTGCATGGTCGTGATCGTGCGCCTCGTGGGCGTGATCATGATCGTGTGCGTGGTCGTGCGCGGCTGTGTGCGCATGCAGGGCCGCGGTGTCCGGGGACGGTTTTGCTGTCTTCATGCTGGGATTATACGGGGCAGGCCGCGCGCGCGCCGGGCGCTCGCGGCGCGCGCGCCGACCGGGTTTCGACCGCGTGACTCAGGTGAGCGGCAAGTCGATGTACTTGCGAAAGCCCTGACGCTGCGCGAGCCGCTGATACCAGCGATCGAGATTCGGCAAGATGGGGCGTTCGACGCCTTCGAGGCCGAACCAGCGCCGCGCGAACGCGCCCAGCACGATATCGGCGAGCGAAAAGCGCTCGTTTTCGAGGAAGAAGCGGCCTTGCAGATGCTGGTCGAGCAGCGTCCACAGCGCGGCGGTGCTGGCGAGATCGGCTTCGATCTTCGCGACGTCGCGCTGTTCGGGCGGCGTGCGCACGAGCGCGAGGAACAGCGGGCGCTCGGCCGGCGCGAGTGTGCCGATCGACCAGTCGAGCCAGCGCTCGATCCCGGCGCGCACCTTCGGCTCGTTCGGATAGAGCAGGCTCGACGGGCCGTACTGCATCGCGAGATAGCGCAGGATCGCGTTGGATTCCCACAGCACGAAGTTGCCGTCCTGAAGCACCGGCACCTTGCCGTTCGGGTTCATGGCGAGAAAGGCTGGTTCGTCGATGCGGCCGAACTTGCCGCCCGCGTCGATGCGCTCGAACGGCAGCACGAGTTCGTCACAACACCACAGCAGTTTCTGGACGTTCACCGAGTTGGCGCGTCCCCAGATTTTGATCATCCGGTGCACTCTCCTAAGCAGCGATAAAAGGGCGCGCGATCGCTTGCTCGCCCTTGGGCGAGTGGGTCGCCCGGGAGCGCAACGATACACGATGTGGCGCGGCTTTTTCGGTCGCGTGTCGACCGTGCGATTCGCGCTGGCAATCTACACAGCATAGGCGCTGCGCGCGACGAGACAACCAGCGCCAACGGCCTGTATCAGCCCCAGGCCGAGGCGCCGATCATGGTCCCCACGCGCGCCTGGGCGTTCCACCAGATCACGCGCAACAGCGGCGCGCGCTGCGCGATATAGATCGCCTGCACCGGATCGCTTTCGATGAAATGCGTGACGCCACAGCGCACGGCCGCCGCCGCCTTGTGCGCGGCGGCGCCCGACGGCGTGTCGTCGTGCTCGCCCGGCGCGCGCATCATCAGCTCCAGATGGCCGAAGCCGTGACGGTCGAGCCACGCCTGGGTGCGCTCGCGGTCGACCTCGGGCCGCCCCGTGATGATGGCGCGCGTGCGCTTCAGGTCGATGTCGGGAATGCGGTCGAGCGGCAGCAGGGCGTCGCGCTCGGCGAGCGCGGCTTCCAGATCCTCGTCATAACGCGCGAGCGCGATGTCGGGCAGCAGGATGCCGTCGAGGTCGATCGCGTAGACCGTGTACTCGTGGTCGTCGGCCATGCGCGAGCCTTCGCGCCCGCCCTCGCGTACCCAGTCGGCGCGATAGCGGTCCGTGTACGCCTGGCGCTCCCACGGGAACAACGCGAAATAGCCGCTCGCGTCGATCGAATAGTCGGGGCGCAGGCGGCTGAGGTCGTCGTAGGCGCCCGTGAGCGTGCGCACCACGAGACCGTGTTCGCGCAGGAACGCGATGCAGTCGACCAGCGTATGACCGCGCCCGGCGATGTCCTCGCACAGCAATACCTTGGCGCCCGGCTCCGGCATCGGCAGCGCGGAGTCCCAGCGCACTTCGCGCGTCTCGCGCGTGTAGCGCAGGAACGCGACGCTCGCGCCGGTCGCGTGCGAGACCATCAGCGCGAGCGGCGCGCCGCCGCGCAGGATGCCGACGACGACGTCGAATTCCTCCTCGACCAGCAACGGTTGCAGCGATTCGACCCAATGGTCGAGCTGTTCGTAAGTGAGCGGAACGACGGGTTTATTCATTTGATGGGAAATGCAGCACGATGACGGACAGTTACGCGACGCTCACAGGTGAGTAAGCGAGGAAGCCATCTATTGTCGGAACAATGTTTGACGATATTATGCCTATGCTTGCCGGCACATGCAGACCGGCGAGGCCCGGGCGCCCGCGCTTGATTCTCCATGAACATCATGGGGCCCGATTGAAAGACCACACGACCCACTTAGCGCCAGGGAGCGAGCAGATGCAGGATCGCATTGTCCTGGAGACCAGGCAGGAGACGAATCGGGACGAGAGCCGGCAGCAAGACCGGCCCGCCAACAGTGAGCGACGGAGCTTCACTTTGGCGCTCGCGGGGCTGCTGACGGCCGCCGCGCTGCCGGTGTCGCGCCACGCGCGGGCGGCCGCGGGCGGCGGCCTGTCGCTCGACATTAACGGTGAAGTGCACGTCACCAACAATAGCGCGCACACGGCTTATCACTTCAGCGAAGCGCAACTGCTCAAACTGCCTGCGCATTCGATCTCGACGGCTACGACCTGGACCCCGCGCTCGACCTTCACGGGCCCGCTGCTCACCGACGTGCTGAAGACCGTGGGCGCGTACGGCAGCCAGATCGAGATCCACACGATCGACGACTACACCTGCGTCGTGCCGGTGTCGGACGCGGCGCGCTACGGCGCGGTACTGGCCTACGAGATGAACGGCAAGCGCCTCAAGGTGAGCGACTTCGGCCCATTGTTCCTGATCTATCCGCGCGACCAGTACCCGCTCGAACTCGACGGCGCGGCCGGCGATTCGAAGTTCGCCTGGCAGATCGTTTCGATGACCATCAAGTCTTGAGTTCGACGTAATGCATCCTTCGCTGCGGCGCTTCCTGCATGTGCTGATCTGGATCGTCGCGCTCGCGCCGCCGGTGATGGCGGTCGGCTACCTGCTCTACGCGAATCTGCTCAATCCCAAGGTCGTGCAGCGCCTCACCGGCAACTACGACGGCCTCTACTGGGACGCCGCGCAGATGCAGATCGCCTATGCGCGCTTCGAAAGCCAGTTGCTGATTTACGCCGACGGCATCGACCGCGACCTCGACAAGGTCCGCTTGCGCTACGAACTGCTGCAATCGAAGCTCAACGTGATGAAAGGCTCGACACGCACGCTCGTGGGGCTGCCTGGCCTGATGACGCGCCAGCAGACCGATCTGGCCGCGATCGACGCCACCATTGCGTCGTTCGACGCGCAGATCGGCACGCTCGCCGAGAACCCCGAACGCGCCGTGCCGATGCTGACCGCCCTCGACACCCACTGGACCGAGGTGACCGATCTCGCGCTCAATCGCCGCTTCGCCGACGTGACCGAGCGCGAGGCGATCCGCCGCGACTTCATCGCCAAGCGGCGCGAATTGTTCGCGGCGGGGCTCGTGCTGCTGATGTTGTCGGCGGCGGCGGCCGTGCTGCTGGTGATGAACGGCTACCGTCGCACCCGCCTGATTCGCCAGCAGCACGCGGCGCTAGAGGCCGAACACCAGGCGAGCCGCGCCGCGCGCGAGGCGAGCATGGCCAAGGACGCGTTCCTCGGCATGATCAGCCACGAATTGCGCACGCCGCTGCACGCGATCGTCTCGTCGATCGAACTGCTCGGCTTCAACTCGCACTCGGAGGCGGATCGCAAGGTGATCCAGCGGCTCGATACGGCCGCGCGACAGCTCGAAGCGCAGATGAAGGATCTGACCGACTACGCGCGCCTCGGCGCGGGGAAGCTGGAACTGCGCCAGGAAGAGTTTTGTCCGCGCGAACTGCTGCAATCTATCGTCGACCAGAACGAGCAGGCCGCCCGGGCGCGCGGGCTCGCATTCGAGCATGCGTGGCACGGGCCGCAGCGCAATGTCGTGGCCGATCCGCACCGCATCCGCCAGATCGCCAATAACCTGGTGACCAACGCGATCCGCTATACCGAACGCGGGACGGTGCGCATCGAGTTCGCGGCGAGCGACGAAGGCGACAGCGGGGCGCAGAAGCTCGCCATCATCGTGAGCGACACCGGGCCGGGCGTGGCCGCGGCGCAGATACCGTTGATCTTCAAGGAGTTCACCCAGCTCGATACGTCGCGCTCGCGTCGCTACGAGGGGGCGGGGATGGGCCTCGCGATCGTGCGGGGCCTGGTGGATCTGTTCGGCGGCACGATCGAGACCGACAGCCGCGTGGGCGAGGGCACGACCTTTACGGTGACGATACCCGTCACGGCAGTTGCGCCGCCTGTGCCCGATGTGCTCGCGCCACCCGTGCGCGACGCGTCCGTGCCGCCGCTGGTGCTGGTGGTGGACGACAACCCGCTAGTGCGCGAATCGCTCTGCGAAATGGTCGCGCATATGGGCTACGCGGCGCTGGCTGCGAACGACGCGGATAGTGCGCTCGGGAGCCTCGACACGTCGCCCTGCGACGTTGTCCTGCTCGATTTGCACATGCCGGGCCGCGACGGCTACGCATTCGTGGCGGGGATGGAAGCGCGCGTGGGCGCGAAGACGGCGTGGCGGCCGCGCGTGATCGCCGTGAGCGCCGATGTGGCCGCGCTCTCGTCATTCGCGAAAGGGGAGAATCCGTTCTTCGAGATGTTGCCGAAGCCGGTGCACTACGAAGTGTTGCGCGCGGCCCTGGAGCGCGCTTTCAACGCGCCGCGCGTCCACACTGACGCGCGTGCGCTGTAGCCGCAAACGTTTACGCGCGGATCAAAAAGCGTTTTAACCGCGATTCAGGCGCTTGGAGAGATCGGCGACGAGAATCGCCATGCGCGCGGGCTTCTCGTAGCAGGCCACGTTGTAATGGCGCACGACCTGGCTGATTTCCGATTCGCTCGCCTTGCCCGTGAGCAGCTCGCCGGTGAGCACGAAGATGGGTGCCTCGGGATTCTCGGAGGCGCGCACCTGGCGGATCGCCTCGGCGGCAGTCTGATGGCCGAACAGCCAGTCGATCACCACGCCGTCGAACACATGATGTTCGAGCGCCTGCGTGAAGGCTGCGAGACCGTAGAGCGCGTGGGCGGTGTAGCCGCTGTGCTCCAGATAGTCGCGCAGGTTGTCGGCCGAAGCCTGGTCGTCGTCCACGACGGCGATGAGCGGCTTGTCGGTTTCAGCGCGACGCGGATAAATCTCGATCTTGTGGACTTCGCGGGCATTCTGGTAAAGCGCGCCATCCGGGCGCACCACGCGCCACTGACCCTGCTTCTCATAGGCGACGAAGTCGGGGCGCGTACCCGCTTCCACCGGCGCGCCGATCCAGGCGGTGCAGGCCAGCTCCACGGCGCTCACGCACAGCAGCGCATCCTGCGCGCTCGCTCCAACCATGCCGGGATCGAGCAACTGCGCGCCGAACAACTGACCGGCCGGTTCGCCGAACGCCTCGGCCACTCTCTTGATTTGCGCGAGCGTCCACGGGCTGTTGCCGCGCAGCTTGCGGTGCCCTTGCGAGAAGCTCAGCTCAAGAATCCGGCATAGCTCGGTCGTTTGCTGACGCTTGCCGATGCCATGACGGCTCATCAGTTCGCGTACGCGCTCCGCGACCGCGGCCGAGTCGGTTGTGTGTGGAACGTTCGACATACTGCTAATGGGGGAGGATCGAGTCGGAAAGGGCTAATTATCGCGTGCCGCTGCGTCGCCGCTGGAAGAAATTATTCTGACGGAGCGCGGGCGCACAATATTCTAAACGCATCATTTAACAATCGCTCAAGCTTTCGTATGACAATATTAAGGGTCAGAGTGTGACAGTGGTGCGATGGTGCCTGAGACCGGTTCTCGCCGCCATCTGGACCTCGGCGGCCTCACGATCCGCACCCACAAGCGTCATGCGGGTTTGCGACAATGATCTTTGTACGCGAAATCTCCGAGCCGGGGCTCGGGTTTGTCCTTCAGGCCGATTACGGTTGCATAACGACACTGGGATGAGAAAAGCTTGAACGAAATCAACACGCAAGCGATGCACGAGCAGGTGGCGGGGCAGCGCCGGACGGGCGCCCATGAGGCCGAGATTCGCCATTTTGGTGTGCCGTATTACAGCCAGTGGGGCAGCCCGGACTGGGTGGCGCGCATCGTCGAAGAAGAGGTGGATCCTTGTGATGATCCCGCGTGGCGTTCTAGTGGCTTCGCTGAGGCGGGGGAGTATCGGTTCTGGGCCAAGCGGCTGTGCGGGCTGACCTGCTTCGAATCGGCGCTCGATTACTGGGGCATCGAACATGCGTCGCGTGCGTTGATGCTTGAAGATGCGTTGCGGTACGGTGTTTATCGCTTGCGCGAGGATGGTGGGGTGGACGGGCTCATCTACCAGCCCTTCGCGGTATGGGCCGAGGCGGCCTATGGCGTGCGCGTCGAAGTGATGGTCGACGAGGGCATTCAGGCGAGCGCCGCACGGCTTGATGCGGATACGCTTGCGATCGTTTCTGTTAGTCCTGAGATTCGGTATCCCGAGCGGGTCAATGCCAGTCAAGGTGGGCACCTGATTCTGCTGCATGGGCGTAGTGATGGCGGTGTCTGGTTTCACAATCCCTCTGGCGTCGCGCCTTATCAGGCTGATGCCTGGCTGCCTTATCAGACGATGGCGCGGTTTCATGCGCGGCGAGGTATGGCGCTTACGCGCGTTGAATGACCTTTGGGGTGGTCTGGGTTTTTCGCGTTTCCTTGGTTTCTTGTCGGTCTATTAGCGTTGCCCCTGTGCGGGGCGGCACCTACTTTCTTTGCCGCGGCAAAGAAAGTAGGCAAAGAAAGCCGCTCACACCGCCAGTGTGACGCAGTCCACAAACCGCCGTTAAGGGGGAAAGGTATAGGGGCATCCGTCACATCGCACCACTAAACAAAGTGACAAGGCCATCTCACCTCCGGGGGCGCTCCGCGCCCCGTGGGGCATAACCGGCAAACCGGAGGTTTGCCAGAACTCGCGTTTAATTTTCCATACCGTCGGTTTCCCATGCAGACCCGACCGCTGCGCGCGTAGCGAGCAGCGGGATGGATGAGCCCTTTGTCACTTTGTTTCGTGGTGCGAAATGACGGATGCCCCTATACCATTCCCCCTCAATGGCTGGTTGTGGACTTCGTCACACTGGCGGTGTGAGCGGCTTTCTTTGCCTACTTTCTTTGCCGCGGCAAAGAAAGTAGGTGCCGCCCCGCACAGGGGCGACGCTAATAGACCGACACGAAAACAAGGAAACGCGAAAACCAACAAACCACCAAACCCAAATCGAAGCCAAAAATCAAGCCGGCTGCAAGCCCCCGAGCAACTCCCGCACCCTCGAAAGATCGCGATTAAGCGCGCCGGCGTCCTCAAACAGCTCAGCGAGCCAATCGACAAACACGCGCACCCGGGGTGCAACTTGCCTTGACTTCACAAACGCAACAGAAACAGGCGTAGGCAGCGGCTTCCACTGCGGCAGCACCTCAACAAGCGCGCCCCTATCGAGATGCCGCTGAGCCGCGAGCAAAGGCGGCTGAATCAGCCCGTAACCCTGCAACCCGCAGGTCAGATAGGCCGATTCATCGGCCACATGCACGAAGCCGTCGACTTTAACCTTGGTCGGGCTCCCGTCCACCTCGAAATCGAACTCATACGGCCGCCCCGTCAGCGGCGACAAAAAGTTCACCACAGGATGCTGCGCAAGATCGTCGAGCGAGGCAGGCGCCCCGTGCCGCTCGAGATACGCGGGACTCGCGCAAGTCACATGCTCGAGCAGACCAAGACGCCGCGCAGCGAGCCCCGAATCGGGCAACTCCCCAAGCTGGATACTGCAATCCACGCCTTCGCCGACCAGATCGACATTGCGCAGACTCACGCCGATCACAATATCGATCTGCGGATAGCGAGCATGAAAATCCCCCAGCGCAGGCAGCACGATCGAATTGGCGATCAGCCCCGGCATTTCCACGCGCAGGCGGCCACCGACCGCGCCAGGCGACTGGCGCACGCTTGCTTCGGCGTCGTCGATGTCGGCGAGTATCTGTGCGGCGCGCTCGTAGTACGCCGCGCCTTCGGGCGTGAGCGAAAGACGGCGTGTCGTGCGCACAAGCAACTGCGTCCCAAGCAGCGCTTCGAGGTTCTGCATCAATGTAGTGGCGCTGGCGCGCGGCATGTCCAGCGACTGGGCGGCTTTGGTGAAGCTATTGGTGTCGACGATGCGGACGAACGTGCGCATCGCCTGGATGCGGTCGATCACGGGCGAGCTCCTTCAATTGCGGGCTTGAAAACTGAGCTAATACGGCTGGAACGATTTCCGCGAAACGACAGAAAAAGGGTGAGCCGCGAGGCGTCGGAAACGCCACGCGGCGCCGGCGTCTCGCGGAATGCGACGCGCGGCAGCGGTGGAACGGCAATCGATTCGTTAAGTGGCGGCGCACGTGCGCGCCGGCTCGACTACGGGAGGCCGCAAAAGTTGGCCTCGAAGCGGGGGGCTGGCGGGCCGTCCGGAGTGGACGGCCCGGCGGGGCAGGGTGTTACGTCTTCAGTCGTGCGTTTGCACTGTCGCTTGCGTTACTTGCGCAGCGAGTCGATATCGATCACGAAGCGGTACTTCACGTCGCTCTTGAGCATGCGCTCGTAGGCGGCGTTGATGTCCTGCATCTGGATCATTTCGACATCGGACGTGATGCCATGCTTGCCGCAGAAGTCCAGCATTTCCTGCGTTTCCGCGATGCCACCGATCAGAGAGCCCGCCAGTCGGCGGCGCTTCATGATCAGGTTGAACACCTGCGGCGACGGGTGATCGTGCTCGGGCGCGCCCACCAGCGTGAGCGTGCCGTCGCGCTTGAGCAGTTCGATGAACGGGTTCAGGTCGTGCGGCGCAGCCACCGTGTTGACGATCAGGTCGAAGCTGTTGAGGTGCTTCGCCATTTGCTCCGGGTCCTTCGAAATCACGACTTCGTCGGCGCCCAGGCGCTTGCCGTCTTCGATCTTCGAAGGCGACGTGGTGAACAGCACGACGTGCGCGCCCATTGCGTGGGCGATCTTCACGCCCATGTGGCCAAGGCCGCCGAGACCGACAATGCCGACCTTTTTGCCCGGGCCCGCACCCCACGTGCGCAGCGGCGAGTAGGTGGTGATGCCCGCGCACAGCAGCGGTGCGGCCGCCGCGGCGTCGAGGTTGTCGGGCACGCGCAGCACGAAGGCTTCATCGACGACGAGTTGCGTCGAGTAGCCGCCGAAGGTGACGTCGCCGCTCACGCGGTCGTTGCCGTTATACGTGCCAACGAAGCCGTTCTCGCAATACTGCTCGAGCCCTTCTTCGCAGCTCCCGCAGGTGCGGCACGAATCGACGAGACAGCCCACGCCGACGAGTTCGCCTACCTTGAAACGCGTGACGCCCGTACCCACTTCCGCGACACGGCCCACGATTTCGTGGCCCGGCACGACGGGATACAAGGTGTTGCGCCACTCGTTGCGCGCCTGGTGCAGGTCGGAGTGGCACACGCCGCAGTACTGCACGTCGATACGCACGTCGAGTTCGCGCAGGTCGCGGCGCTGGAATTCGAAGGGGGCGAGCGGCGAAGCGGCATCGCGAGCGGCATATCCGTAGGTCGGGTACATATCGTGTGACTCCTGAAACTGGGTTGCCTGAAAGACAGCGGGGAAAAACCGGAGCGCAGCAAAAGCGCCGTGCAAACACCGTGCGAATGCCAAGGCGCAGCGCGTTTGGGCGCTGGACGATTCGGGTGTTGCGGCAGGGTTCCCATCGTAAGGATCGACCGGCACCCAGGGAATACCTGAATCTATCGAAGACTTGCCTGATTCTCCTGGCCAAAAGCATCGGCGTGCATTCGGTGATAGATTGGCAAGCCTGTTTCTCCGCCTTTGTCGATGAATTTAGGGGCGCTTCTGTCATGAAAAACGCACACACCACTGCGGCCAGCCCGGTTGCCACAGCCGTTTCCTTGCCCGTCGAAACCCTTGCCGCGCCCGCCACGCCCGCCATCCAGAACGAGGGCGCGATGCAACGCCGCGTCGTCGACCTGCTCATGCAACTCACCCAGCGCGACGGCGCGCACAACACCGCCATCGAAGGCGTGCGTCTCTTTCGCGGCAGCGAGGGCCATCCGCGCAAGCCGGTGATGTACGAGCCGAGCATCTTCATGGTCTGCCAGGGCCGCAAGCGCGGCTTTCTCGGCGATCAGGTGTTCATCTACGACGCGCAGCAATATCTTGTGCTGTCCGTGCCACTGCCGTTCGAATGCGAAACCGAGGCGACGCCCGAAAAGCCGCTGCTCGCGATTTCGGTGCGCGTCGATCTCACGATGGTCGCCGAGCTGCTGATGGCGCTCGACGACACGCGCGGCAGCGCCGTGGCCGAGCCTGTCGGCATCTACGCCACGCCGTTCGACGCGCCGCTCTCGAACGCCGTCTTGCGCCTGCTCGAAGCGCTCGCGCAGCCGAGCGACGCACGCATCCTCGGACCCGCGATCGTGCGCGAAATCTGCTACCGCGTGCTGACGGGCGAACAGGGCGATGCGATTCGCGCGGCGCTCACGCATCAGCACCACTTCGGCCGCATCGCGAAGGCGCTGCGCCGCATTCACGCGGACTATCGCGGCGACCTGGACGTGGTGACGCTCGCCTCCGAAGCGGGCATGAGCCTCGCGGTATTTCACGCGCATTTCAAGGCCGTGACGTCGACCTCGCCCATGCAGTACGTGAAGACCACACGCCTGCATCACGCGCGCATCCTGATCGCGCATGACGGCATGAACGTGAGCGCGGCGGCCACGCGCGTGGGCTACGAAAGCGCCTCGCAATTCAGTCGCGAATTCAAGCGCCTGTTCGGTTGCAGTCCCGCCGACGAGATGCGCCGCGCGCGCACCGCCGCCGAAGGCGCCGTGCCGCGCGTGGAAGTCGTCGCGCGCTACGCGACCGCTGCGTAACGTGTTTCGCGAGTATTAGTCGATCAATATGATTCGTATACCGAAGGAATGACGCCGCCATGAATGCCGCTTCGCCCGCCGACAAACCCCGCCTGCTCGTGTTGATTCCCCTCACCGACAACGACCGCGCGGTGCTGGCGGAACGCTTCGATGTGCTCTACGCGCCCGATGCTGAGCAGCGCGATGTGGCCGTGGCGCAGCAGGGCGCAACGGTGCGCGTCGTGCTCACGAACGGCACAACCGGGCTTACTCCAGACGAAATCGACGCAATGCCCGCGCTAGAACTGGCGGCGGCGCTGGGTGCGGGCGTCGAGAACATCGCGCTCGATCACGCGCGCGCGCGCGGCATTGCGCTGTGCAACGGCGCGGGCGTGAATGCCGATTGCGTGGCCGATCACGCGATGGCGCTATTGCTCGCTGCCGTGCGCGCGGTGCCGCAGTACGACGCCGCATGCCGCGCGGGCGTGTGGCGCGACGCGCTGCCGATGCGCCCCACGCTCACGGGCCGGCGTCTGGGCATCGTCGGCTATGGGCATATCGGCGCGAAGATCGCCCGCCGCGCAGCGGGTTTCGACATGGCGATCGGCTATCACAACCGCACGCCGCGCGCGGGCGTGAGCGCGCGCTACTTCGACACGCCGCTCGCGCTCGCGCAATGGAGCGATTGCCTCGTGATCGCGACGCCCGGCGGCCCACAGACCCGTCATCTGATCGACCGCGCGGTGCTCGAGGCGCTCGGGCCAGAAGGTTTCCTCGTCAACGTTTCGCGCGGCAGCGTGGTCGATACGGCGGCGCTGGCCGCCGCGCTCGTCGATGGCTCGCTGGCCGGCGCGGGCCTCGATGTCTATGAGGGCGAACCGGAGCCCCCGCAGGCGCTCATCGCGCTGGAGAACATCGTGCTCACGCCTCATGTGGCGGGCACCTCGCCCGACGTGCGCGCCGCTACGGTGCGCAATTTCATCGAGAACGCTACACGCTGCTTCGCGGGCGAAGCGCTGCTCACCCCGCTCTAGAGCAGGGTGAGCAGCGGCATTCGAAGCCGCAATCGGGCCGTCCTCGAGTCCTCCCCAGGCCAACCTTAAGTCACCCTTAAGCCGCCTACGCGCCGCCTCCAGCCGCCATTTCCCGCCCTCTGTGTACGCTGGGGCACGGCCATGCCCCTGGCCATGCCTTATCATTGCGCCAGAGCGATGCGTACTCGCTCGCCGCTTCGCCCGTCGCCTCGCGCGCCGCGCATGGACGGCCGACTTCCCTGCGGGGAGCCCAGAGGCGTTAAGCATGCATACTTTGATCGAGGCATTGCAAGGCACTGCAGACCTCGTGGTGAACCGTTTCTACGAGGAACTGGCTCGCCTGCCCAAGTCCCGGCGCATCCTGGAGATGCTGTCGGAGCAGGAACTCGCCCATCTGAAATCGCGGCAAATCCAGAATCTTCTCGCCATCGCGCAGCCCGGACTAAGCGCCAAGGCCCATGCCGAGATGGCGATGCGCATCGGCCGCATTCACGCCATCGTCGGGCTCGACAAGGAAGAACTGGTGCGCAGCCGCGGCATCCTCCAGGAACTGCTCTTCAAACTCGTCGGGCGCAACGTGAGCGCCCAGGCGCTCTCGCTCTACGCGCGCCGCCTCACCTCCGACACCGCGTGGCAACTCAAGGCTTATCAAGCCGTCGAGGATTCGCAGCAGGACGTGCTCCAGCGCATCACGCGCATCGTCTGGGAGGCGGGCAGCTATACGCATTTCATCGATCAGGTGATTGCGGCGCTCGCCGCGCATGACGAAGTGACCGCCTGCGCGATCGGCCGCCCGGACGCGGAAGGCATTTTTCATTTCGAGGCGGGTGCGGGCGGCCGCGGCGGTGACGGTCTGCTCAACGTGCTGATGGCGCAGGGCCACGAAATCAGCGTGCGCGCCGATCATCCCTATGGGCAGGGCGCCGTGGGACGCGCGTGGCGCAGCGGCAATCCCGAGCGCGTGGTCAATTATCAGACCGATCCGCTCGTCGCGCGCTGGCGCGAGGTCGCTGAACGCGAAGGCCTGCGCTCGGCCGTCGCGTTGCCGCTCGCTGCGCCAGGCCAGACGCCGATCGCGATCCTGATGCTCTATAGCGCGTATCCGGGCGGCTTCGTCGGTCCGGATCAGGTGGCCTTCATCGAACTGCTACAGACGCTGCTGGGCTGCGCAGTCACGCGCTTGCAGACGCACGATGGTTTTCATGTGGCCGCCGTGCCGATGAGCGTGCGTCAGCACTGGGCCGCACTCGTGCGCACCGGCGCGCTCGAAATGCATTACCAGCCGCTGCTGAGCCTCGCCAATGGGCGTTGCGGCAAGGTGGAGGCGCTCGCGCGACTGCGCGATGGCGAACGCCTGCTCACGCCCGACGAATTCCTGTTCGCGCTGGCCTCCGACGATCTGCTCGAACTGTTCGCGCGCGGCTTGCGTCAGGCGCTAGGCGACCGTGCGCAATGGCTCGCGGCGGGGCACGACCTCGAAGTGTCGATCAACCTGCCGCCCGCCGCGCTCAACGACATCCGCTATTTTGAAGCCACGCGCGAGATGCTCGAAGCGCACGACTGCCCGAGTGCGCGTCTCACCCTGGAAGTTCTGGAGAACGAAGCGTTATCGCTGAACCAGGGGCAGAGCGCAATTCTCGAGAAGTTTCGCGCGCTGGGCGTGCTGCTCGCGCAGGACGACCTTGGATCGGGGCATAGCGGCCTCACGCGGCTGCGCGAATTGCCGTTCGACTGGATCAAGATCGACCGCGAAATCGCGCATCTGGGCGGCGATACCGCGCTCGACGCGCTGCGAGTCGTTTATCAGGTGACGCGGTTGGGCCATTCGCTCGGCAAGCTGGTGCTGGCGGAGGGCGTCGATGCACTGGATCTGCTCGAAGCGCTCGCAATTCTCGGCGTGGATGGCGCGCAGGGCTATGTCATTGCGCGGCCGATGCCAGCGGTCGAACTCGCGTCCTGGATTGGCTGCGAGGCACGCGTGCCGGATGCGGTCGCGGCCGCCAGTGTGCTGGCGCGACTCGCGCGCTTCGTGGTGTGGGAGGAACGCGTGCGCATGATCGTGGCAACGCCAGGCGCGGCGCGCGACCTGCTGGGCACGCCCGATTCACGCGAGCCGCTGGTCGATGCGCTGGTTGGACTCGGCGACATCCTGCCTGCGGGCAAGACACGCGAGGCGATCCAGCGCGACCTGCTGCGTGCGCTGCCGGACGGCCGCGCGAGCGTTGCATGGCGTGCGGCGCTCGCGCGTCTCATGAGCGCCATCGAAGCAGCGGCGCAGGAAGCCACCGCGGTCGCGCACGCGCACTGAGCGCGGCTAGTGGTTCACTCGGGCATGGCTAGCGCCACGTCGCTGCGCGACGTCCCGGGTTGCCTGCGTTCCAGCACCGCGATACACACCAGAGAAACCCCTGCCAGCGCGCTATAGAACGCTGCGAGCGGCCACCATTGGCCGGGGAAATCATGCGCGAGCAGCGTGCCGAGCAGCGGCGTCAGCCCCCCCGCGAGTGCTGCACAACATTGATAGGATATCGAAATAGCCGAGTAGCGCACGCGCACGGGGAACGCGTTGGTCATGAAGCCCGCCATCACCGCGTACGAACTGCACATGCACATCACTGCGATGGCGATGCCGATCACGATGGCCACCGGCTTGCCCGTGGACACCAGCACGAACATGGGCCAGGGCGAGAGCATCGCGAGGGCGGCGGCGAGCGTGAGAAACCGCCCAGCGCCCACGCGTTGCGCGAACCAGCCCGAGGCCAGTTGCGTGAAAAGCTGGATGAACGCGACGACGAACAGACAGTCGAGAATCAGGCCACGGTCGAGGCCGAGCGTCTGCGTCGTGTAGTTCAGCATGAAGGTGTTGACGAACCAGGCACCCGCTACGCCGATTACATTCGCGCCAAGGCACAGAAGGACGACGCGCCAGCTATCGCGCAGCACATCGACGATCGGCAACGTGGCCGTGCGCCGCTGCGTCTTGATCGCCTCGAATTCGGGCGATTCGCCCACGCCCGAGCGGATTAGCAGTCCTACCACGAGCAGCACGGCGCTAGCGATGAACGGCAGGCGCCAGCCCCACGAAAACAGCGCGGCCTTGTCCAGATGCGCGACGCTGCGAAACGCGAGCAGCGCGAGAATCAATCCAGCGGGACTGCCGAGCTGCGCGAACGAGGCGAGGAAAGTGCGCTTTTCCTTCGGCGCGTGCTCGCCCGCCATCAGCACGGCGCCGCCCCATTCGCCGCCAATGGCGATGCCTTGTGCGACGCGCAGGGCGACCAGCAACGCGGGGGCGAGCGCACCCGCGCTCTCATAAGTCGGCAGGAAGCCGATGCCAACGGTGCCCACGCCCATGATCGACAGCGTGGCGACAAGCGCCTTCTTGCGACCGATACGATCGCCCAGATGACCGAACACCAGACCGCCTAGCGGCCGCGCGAAAAAGCCCACGGCGAAGGTGCCAAACGATGCGAGCGTGCTGTAGAACGGCTCATGCGACGGAAAGAACAGCTTGCCGAAAATCAGCGCCGCCGCCGTGGCGTAGATGTAGAAGTCGTACCACTCGATCGTCGTACCGACGAAAGCGGCCAGCGAAGCGCGCGCGGGCTGGCGCACGGAAGGGTTCGTCATGGTTGTCTCCTTTAACCTTGGGGCTTGTCGAGCCGGTTGAGACCGGTCTTCTGTGTCGTCCTCGTTGTATTCGCAAGCGGCGCGCTATCCCTTCACGACACCGGCTTCGAAGAGCTTGCGCTGCGTGGCCGCGTCGATACCGAGCGCGTCCAGCACCTTGCGTGTATCGCCGCCGAGAGCGGGCGGCGGCGTGCGATAGGTCGCGGGCGTGCGAGAGAGCTTGACCGGCGCGCCGGTGCCGCGATAACCCTCCATCTCCACGAGCATCTGCCGATGCCTTGTGTGCGGATGTGCAGCCACGGCATCGACGGTCTGCACCGGCCCGCAAGGCACGCCTGCCTGAATCAGTTCGCGCGCAAGCGGCTCGCAATCGTGCAGGGCAAGGCGTGCTTCGAGCGCCGCCTTTAATTCGGGCCGATGCGCGCAACGGCTGCGATTGTTGGCAAAGCGCGCGTCGTCGGCGAGGTCGGGCACGCCCAGATGCGCGCAGAGTTTGGCGAACTGACGATCGTTGCCTACAGCGAGAAAGATTGGTGCGGTGCCCGTTGCATAGCTGTCGTAAGGCGCGATGTTGGGATGGGCGTTGCCGCTGCGCTGGGGCGTGCGACCGTTGCCGAAGAAGTTCGGCAGATGCGGATGCAGCAGCGAAACGCCGCAATCGTAGAGCGCAATGTCGACCGATTGGCCGTGGCCGCTCTTCTCGCGTTCGGCCAGCGCGAGCAGAATGCCGGCGAGCGCATTCAACCCCGTCACCATATCGACGATAGGCAGGCCAATGCGTAGCGCGGGGCCATCGCTTTCGCCGTTCACGCTCATGAGGCCGGCCATCGCCTGAATCACCGCGTCGTAGCCGGGCAGGCCGCCGAGCGGACCGTCCGGACCGAAGCCCGAAATAGCGCAATGAATCAGACGCGGGAAGCGCGGCTTGAGATCGCGGTCGTAGTCCATGCCCCAGCGCGCGAGGGTGCCGGGCTTGAAGTTCTCGACCAGCACGTCCGCGCCTTCGAGCAGTTGCCACAAGATCGCGCGCCCTTCGTCGCGCGACAGATCCACGGCTATGCCCTGCTTGTTGCGATTCACGCCGACGTAATACCACGCGGTGTCGTCAAGGAAGGGCGGACCCCAGCCGCGCGTTTCGTCGCCATCGGGTGGTTCGAGCTTGATGACTTGCGCGCCGTGGTCCGCGAGCGCCTGGGTGCAGTACGGGCCGCCCAGCACGCGACTCAAGTCGATCACGCGCAGGCCGTGCAACGCGCCATTCACGCGAGACGATTCGGATGACTGATGATGTGTCATGACGTCGATCCTCACTGCGCAGGCAAGAGCTGCATCGCGTCGGCGAGCGGCATCGGTTGTTCGTCCACCAGCGCGCGCAACTGCGTGGCATGATCGTCGCGTTCGTCGAGGGCGAGCGGGTCGCGCGGCAAGAGCTTGTGGCGCACGATCAGGTGAGCGAGTGCGAGACGCCGGTAATCCTGCGCCTCGCGCGAAACCTGCGCCGCCTCGCACGCCATGAAAGCCGCCGTGGTGGCGTGGTAGAGCGCGCTCGCGGCCTGGCGCACCGATTCGTCGCGCCCGCATTCGGCCACGGATTCCAGCGCGGCCGCCGCACGTTCGAAGCCGGCGCGCAGCAGCGCCGCGCTGGCATCGGGCAGACCGGCTTCGGCGAGTTCCGCACGCACATGACGGCCGAGCGCATCGAGCGCGCCTTCGCGCTTGGCCGCGCGCGCCACGTCGAGCGCCACGATATTGCTCGTGCCTTCCCAGATCGAGCCCAGATGCGCGTCGCGCACGAGGCGCGGATCGCTCCATTCCTCGATATAACCCACGCCGCCGCGCACTTCCATGGCGTCGCCTGTGACGCGGCGCGCGTCGCGGCAGGCGCGGAACTTGATGAGCGGCGTGAGAATGCGCACGCACTTCGCGGCCAGTTCGTCGCCACGGTCGGCTCGCGCGAGCAGCGTGGCGATGCGCATGAACATCGTGCGCGCCTGCTCGGCGGGCAGCATCATCTTGAGCAACTGGCGCTGCATCAGCGGCATCTCGATCAGCTTGCGGCCAAAGGCCTCGCGATGGCGCGCCACATGCAGCGCCTCGGTCAGCGCGCGACGCATCAGGCCCGCCGCGCGTACACCATTCGAGAGCCGCGACATGTTGATCATGTCGGCCATCTGATGAAAGCCGCGCCCGACCTCGCCAATCAGAAACGCCTGCGCGCCTTCCAGCACGATTTCACCGCTCGCCATCGACCGGCTGCCGAGCTTGTCCTTGAGACGCACGATGCGATACGTGTTGCGCGTGCCGTCAGGCAGCGTCTTCGGCAGCAGAAACAGCGCGAGGCCCTTGATGCCGGGCGGCGCATCGTCGGCGCGCGCGAGCACCATGGCGAGTTCGGCGTCGGCATTCGAGCAGAACCACTTGTCGCCGTAAAGACGCCACACATCCTCGCCGCTTTCGCCCGTGCTGCGCACTGCACGCGTGGCGATACGCGCGACGTCGGAACCGGCGGCCTGCTCGGTCATGAACATCGCGCCTTGATAGAGCGTGTCGAAGTCCTGTGAAGCCAGCATCGGCAGATAACGCGCGATCAATTCCGGCGTGCCGAACTTGCGCAGCGTGCGCGTGAGCGAATCGGTCATGCTTACCGGGCAACACAGACCGAACTCGGCCTGCACGAACAGATACGTAAGCGCGTATTTGACGAGCGGCGCGGGCGCGTTCTCGCGATGGCTCATCGCAGCGAGACCGAGTTCCGCGTAGGCGACGCGTTCGAGCGCGACGTAATCGGGATGTTTGTCGATCTGCTGAAGCGGTTCGCCGCGCCGCGTGCGCTGCCGCAGTGTGGGCGGATGGTGATCCGCGACCAGGGCGAGTTGGTCAAGTTCGTCGGAGGCGCGCTGGCCGAGCGACACGAGTTGCGATTCGATGGCCGCGTAGGCGTCCTCGCCCAGGTAGCTGCGCAGCAGCGGGGCCAGACCGGGGTCGCTCGTGTAGAGGTTGATGCCGCGGCTGTCCGGAATATTGGCCGCGCCATCGGCCTGTGCGGCGACGGCGGAACGATCGCTCATCGAATTGTCTCCTGGGTGGCTGGGTAGGCGGCTGGCGCAATGCGATGCCGCGATATTGGGACCTAGCTTAGGCAGCGTGTCGATAACCGTCCAATACAACTGATGTCCTGTACGATAAGCGCCATCTATCGTTAAAGATCGGCAAGAACGACAGGAGACACCGCGATGGAACTCAAGCAACTACGCTACTTCGTTGCCGTGGCCGAGGAGTTGCACTTTGGCCGTGCGGCGCGACGGCTTTTCATCTCGCAGCCCGCATTGAGCTTCGACATCCGCAAATTCGAAGAGCAACTAGGCGTGCAATTGCTGGAGCGCACCAACAAGGCGGTTGCGCTCACGAATGCGGGCTACGTGCTGCTCGAAGAAGCGCGGCGGCTGCTGGAACAGGCCGATGAAGTGCGCCGTATTGCGGAGCGTTCGGCGCATGGGCTCGCAGGGCGCTTGCGAATCGGCTTCGTCAATTCGATGCTGTATCGCGGGCTGCCCGAGGCGGTGCGGCGCTTCGAGGCCGACCATCCTGCCGTGGAAGTGGTCTTGCGCGAGATGAATACCGCCGAACAGGTGCAGGCCTTGCAGCGCCTGCAGATCGATCTGGGCTTCGCGCATTGGGGGCGCTTTCCGGCCGAGGTACAGTCGGAGGCGCTGTTTTCCGAACCCTTTCTATGTTGCCTGCCCGCAGGGCATGCGTTTGCGCGCAAGCGGCGCATCGAGCTGGCGTCGCTCGCGCGTGAGCCGTTTATCCTGTTTCCCCGCTCCGTGTCGCCGCATTACCACGATCAGATCATTGCGACCTGTGTGGAAGCGGGGTTCAGTCCGCAGATACGCCACGAGGCGCGTTTGTGGCAGACGGTGGTGACGATGGTGGAGTTTGGAATGGGCGTCGCGCTCGTGCCGGCTGCGTTAGGCCGCATGGGCGGCGAGCGCGCCGTGTTCCGGCCATTGACGAGCAATCCTTATGAATCGCAGGTGCTCAAGCTTGTGCGCGCAGGCGAGCGCGACGCGATCGTGCAGGGATTTGCCGGGTATTGGGTGCGGGCATAAGAGCGCTTCCTTGCGCCGCCATGCCCGCGAAACTCCCGCAACGCTCGCATCCGAAAGTCATATACTGGCTCGATCATCCCGCTGTCTGTGGCGCTACTGCGCCAGGCGTTCGCAAACGTCTGCGCTGCTCGCTTGCGCCAATTCCCTGGCGCCAGACAGACGTCCTGAAACCACATGGACCGCTTCCCCTCAACTTTCTGTTGGACGAAGCCATGCTGACAATCGACGACCTCCGGACGATTCCACTGTTTTCGACACTCTCCGACGAAGACCTGGAGCAGCTCACGCACACGTGTGCGGACCTGCATCTGTGCGCCGGTGAGTTCGCCGTTCACGAAGGCGGCGAACGTGCGCTATACGCCGTTCTGACCGGCAAGATGGAAGTGATCAAGACGTTCGACGGCGTCGAGCGCACGCTGGGTTGGCGTCTGCCGGGCACGATCTTCGGCGAAGTGCCGCTTGCGCTGAGTTCGCCATTCCCGGGCGCTTATCGGGCCGCGGAGCCGTCGCGCGTCATGCGCGTAGAAGCTCAGCGCTACTACCAGCTTGCTGCGGCGTCCCCCGACATTGCGTTCAGGATGGGCGCCCTTGCGCGCGAGCGCATTGGCGGGCTGCAAGGTCTTTCCGCCGAGCCGCCCAAGGCCCGCGTGACCATGATCGGCGATCGTTGGGACACGGCGTGTGCGGCGCTGCGCCAATTCCTCGCCCGCAACCAGATCAGCTACGACTGGATGACGCCGGATGCGCCCGAACTGAAGACACGCTGGCCCGGCGACTGTCCGCCGGAGCAGGACTGCCCGGCCTTGCGACTGGTCGACGGGACCGTGCTGAGCCGGCCCGCGACGCGCGAGCTTGCGGAGTTGCTGGGGCTACAGACACGCCCGCGCCTGGCCGAATACGACACCATGATCATTGGCGGCGGCCCGGCCGGTCTCGCGGCGGCCGTGTACGGTGCATCGGAAGGCTTGAGTACGGTGGTGCTGGAGCGCGAAGCGCCCGGCGGCCAGGCCGGGACTTCTTCGCGCATCGAGAATTACCTTGGCTTTCCCAACGGCGTGTCGGGCGACGAACTGGCGAGCCGTGCACTGCAACAGGCGAGGCGGCTAGGTGCCGAGATTCTGGTGACACGGTCGGTCGCCCGCATCGATGTCGCCGCACGTAGCGTTCATCTCGATGGAGGCGAGGTCATCCGCGCCCGCACGATCATTCTCGCAACGGGCGTCACGTGGCGTCGCCTCGCGATCGACGGCTTCGACAGGTTGATCGGCAAAGGGATTTACTACGGCGCTTCACGCAGCGAAGCGAATGCCACTCACGGGCTCGACGTCTATCTGATCGGCGGGGGGAACTCGGCCGGTCAGGCCGCGTTGTACTTCGCCAATCATGCGCGCAGGGTGACGCTGCTCGTACGAGGCGATTCGCTGGAGAAGAGCATGTCCCGCTACCTCGTCGAGCAGATTCACGGCAAGGAGAACATCGGGGTGCAACTGCGCTCTGAAGTTATCGGTGCGTGCGGCGATACGCATTTGACGTCGATTGACATACGCGATGGGCTGAGTGAAACGGTGTCCCGTCACGACTGTGGTGGATTGTTCGTGTTCATTGGCGCCGATGCTGAGACGGAGTGGTTGCCGGTCGAAATCGCCCGCGATGCGCGCGGCTATGTGCTCACCGGCGACGATGTCGTCAAGGCGGGGCGCTGGTCCCATAACCGCGATCCCTACTTGCTCGAGTCGAGCGTTCCAGGCGTGTTTGCCTGTGGCGATGTTCGGCTGAGTCCCGTCAAGCGGGTCGCGTCGGCGGTCGGTGAGGGCAGCATGGCGATTGCCTTTGCCCACAAATATTTGCAGCACGACGGTAGATAGTACGGAGTGCGATAAAAAAGCCCTGCGGCGACGCACACGCGCAGGGCACCGTGGACGTTCCGCCGCCGGCGCACGTACGCCGCTGGCGACGGAACGAGGGGAACTCAGCGATTCTGGAAGCTTTGCAGCACGGTGAGCAGGCTCGTCAGGTTGTCGGCCACGCCGCCCTGGGCGACCTTCTCGGTGGCGGCCGCACCCGCCATCGTGTTCATGCTGTAGATCTGCATCACGCCTTGATTCGCGGCGGCCTGCGCCAGCGTGTTTTGTTGCTGCTGCGCCGAGACCGCGTTCTCGAACAGAATGCCGGTCGAGTGCGCCATGGTCTGGTAGATCGAGCCCATCGCCATCGCGGGCGCTTCGCCGAGCACCTTCACGTTCGATTGCGTGACGGCGTCGGTGATCTGGTTGTTCACGGAAGTCGGGAAGCTCATGTCGGGTTCTCCTTTGACGAAATGGTCAAATGCGTGGTCAGCGCGCGCTCAAGGTGCGCTCAGCGGTTCTGGAACGCCTGCATGGTGGCGAGCAGGCTGGTCAGGTTGTCGGAAACGCCGGCCTGACTCACCTTTTCGGTGCTGGCGGCGTCGGCCATCGTGTCGACGCTGTAGATCTGCATGACACCCGTGTTCGCGCCCGCCTGAGCGAGCGTGTTTTGCTGCTGCTGCGCGGAGACCGTGTTCTCGTACAGAATGCCGGTCGAGTGCGCGAGGCTCTGGAACAGCGATCCGAGCGCGAGCGCGGGTGCCTGGGCAAGCACGTTGACGTTCGCCTGGGTGACGGCGTCGGTAATCTGCGCGTTGACTGAGGTGTTGTAGGCCATGTTTCAGCTCCGGTGTCGGGGCAGTCGATCAACGGCGGAACGATTGCAGCACGGTGAGCAGGCTCGTCAGGTTGTCGGCGACGCCGCCCTGCGCGACCTTCTCCGTGCCTGCCGCGCCGGCCATCGTGTCCATGCTGTAGATCTGCATGACACCCATGTTCGAGGCGGCTTGCGTGAGCGTGTTCTGTTGTTGCTGCGCCGAGACCGAGTTCTCGAACAGGATGCCCGTGGAATGCGCCATCGTTTGGTAGAGCGAACCGATGGCCATCGCGGGCGATTCGCCGAGCACCTTGACGTTCGATTGCGTGACAGCGTCCGTGATCTGGTCGTTGACTGAGGTCGGGAAAGACATGGTGTTGCTCCTTTCGGTTAAAGAGTGAGTGCACGGCGCCGGCGGGCGGCGGTGCTGCGCGTCGCGCCGTGCTACTGCATGGACGAGCCGTCGCGCGGCTCGTGAACACTACTTGCCTGCGGGGGCTGGGTGTTTTGCGTCGCCGTGCCGACGTCGTTCGTGCTGCTGCTGTCGAGGCCTTGCGCAGCTTTCGCTGCCTCTTGAGCGTTCATGCGCTGGATCAGGTCCTGCAACTGCAAGACGAGGGGGCCGAACTGCTGGTTGAAGCAATTTTCGACTTCCTGCTTCGCGAGCCCCGCGAGATGCGCGGCGATCTGCGTGAGCGCGAGCTGGTTGCCCGGCTGCAATTGCGCGAGTTCCGGGTTGAGATTCGCGGGGCGTAAATCGGCTAGCGTCTTGCAGTTTTCGAGCAACGCGAGAATGGCCTGCTCCTCTTTATCCTGGACTTCGAGCGCCTGGGTGGAACTGGCCTGGATCGTCTCCAGGATGGCGCGCATGCCGGATGACGCTTGCGCCTGACCCTGACCGATGGCGAATTGCGTCTGACGGCGCGCCTGCTCGAAGCTGTCGAGCGAGCCAGCCGCAGGCGTCGCACCGGCCTGGCCCTGGAAGCCTTGCTGGAGCCGCAACAAGGTGGCTTCTTCCTGCGCTTCGAGCGTGCGGCTCAGATACTGCTCGGCGATCTGGCGCAGCGCAGGGTTGAGCGTGGCGTCAGCCATGACTCGTGTCCTGCTGCTGCCCGCCGATGAACGGCCCGAGCGCGCTGCGCACCGACAACAAGGCGTGCAGGATGCCGAGGTACTTGTTGTCGTCGTGGCCAGCCGAGGCGTTCAGGATCGATTCGCCCCATTCGGCCAGATGGCTGCTGAGCAGTTTGGTGGCGACATCGTGGAGCTGATTCAGGTCGTGTTGCATGGTGGTTTCTCCAGAAGCGATAGGGAGGGGACAGACGCCGGACGCGCACGTCCGTCATGGTCAGGACGTTGCGTGCGCACCGGTTGTGAATGCTCAGCTGGCAGGCGGCGTCAGGAACAGCGCCTGTTCGGCCTGGCGTCGTTTGAGCAGTCCCGACAACTCGCGGCCGCCGGCCCTGTCCCAGCGCGGGAACTGATTCGCGGCGGCCGTGTAGTCGCCGCCATTGAGCTCGCGCAGCAGCGTCGACTGGCGAAGGTTGTCGAGCCCGAGGTTGTAGCTGAAGCTCACGAGCGCCGAAAACTGGTTCGCATTGAGGGGAACCAGCGCGAGGCGGCTAACGCCGCTTTCGAAGCGTGCGAGGTCGTCGGCGAGCAACTGGTCGGCTTGCGTCTGCGTGATGACGAGACCGGGCGTCACATCCGCGCCCGTGTGGCCATAGCCGATCGTCAGCACGCCGACGACGTCGGCATAGGCAATCAGGCGACGTCCTTCGTAGTACTTGATAAGGTCGAGGCCAGCGGAGTTGATTTTCATGGTGGTTCCTCGTTGCGTGAGTCGCGGGGCTGGGGTCAGGCGGCGTCGCTTGCGTTGACTTCGGCGTCGCCGCGCTCACCGGGATCATCGTCGAGCCATTGCTGAAGGCACTCCAGAAACGCGGGTGAGATAGCGCTGAACCATTGCATTAGCGCTTCGTTCTGCGCGTCCCATTGGCTGCGCGCCGCCTGCTGGGCCTCGTTCGCGATCAGCGCGGCGTCGGCCTGGCCGCGCGCATCGAGCCATTGCGGCAGCAGCGCGAAGCTTTGCGTGCGCCACTGGGCGGCCGCGAGGAGTTGTGCGTCGAGCCACTGCTTGCCGAGTTGATGCGCAGTCTGGGCGACCTGCCGGCCGTATTCGACGAGTCCTGCCGTGTCATTGCGCAGATGCCACGTGCGCGGCCACTGCCATGCGCTTTCTTCGACGCGCTCGGCAAAGGCCTCGCGCCAGGCGAGCGCGGCCTTCAATGGGGGCTTCCATTGCGCCGCTGAAGGCAACTGGGCCGCCATCATGGACGCAAGCACGGAACTCATAAACGGTTCGAAAAGCGGACCCACGACCGGTCCAAACAACGTGCCCGCGAGCGGGGCGGGTGCGGGCAAGTCCATCGCGCCCATTGCGTCTGCGCCATCGGCGACTGCCCTGGCGCGATTCGAAGTCGAGGCGTTCATCGTGCATCCTTTACATTGCGGGCGCTGAGAAGGCGCTGGACCATCGCGTCGATGGCAGCCATCTGCGGGGCCGATTTCGTGTAGAAGTCGGGCTGCGCGGGATGGTTGCTGGTGTAGCCCCAGAAGTCCCAGCAGCCCTTCGGGTTGCGGCGCGCATCGGTGCGGATCTGCGGATAGAGCACGACGATGCGATTGCTGTCCGCGAGTTCGTTGTAGCCCGTTGTCGTGAAGAAGCGATCGCCCAGGCGGCTGTCCTCCTGCGTGCAGCCGTGGAAGACCACATGCACGCGGCAAGTCTGCGTGAGGCAATCGGCAGGTATGTAGACGTGGCCCACGTCGGAAAGTCCCGTGCGCTCGCGCTTGAAGAACTCGGTCTGGTCGAAGTCGAGCAGCTCGCCGCCCAGTTTGGGCGAAGGGGGCGCGAGGTCGCCGTAAAGCTGGCGCAGGATGTTGTGCGATTGCACGAAATTGCAGTTGTTGAGGTTGGGCGGCGCGTTGGCCGAGCAGGCCAGATCGGTGCGGTTCGCGGTGATCAGCGCGTGACCGGCGTTGATGTTGTCGACATAGGCGACCTGCGCATCGGGTACGCCCGCGCTGCGATAGAAGGCGCGTGTCTGCGCGACGACCTTCGGCAGTACGATCTTGTCGGAGGCGCCCGTGAAGATGTAGAGACGCTGGCGCTTGAGGTTCGCGACGTCGTCGATCACGCCGTTGGCGGCGAAGCGCTGCGCGGCCTTGAACGCAGAGGCGCCGGACGGCGCCGTGCCCATCGGCGTCATGCACAGCGTGCTCGCGGTGATCAGAAAGCGATCGGGGCCGCCGTTCGGATTGAGACCCGCGCAGTAAAACGGGCCGCCCGCGACGATGCCGGCGCCCGCAATGCTGTGCGAGTACGCGACGCTGAACTGCGCCGCCATGAATGCGCCTGACGACAGCCCCGAGACGGTGACCTGCTGTGCGTCGGCGGCGAGGGCGGGTAAGGGCGGCGCGTCGGCCGCATGTGCGTAGTCGCTGGCCGCGGCCAGCATGCCAAGCGCGCAGAGGGTCGCGGCGGCGAGACGTCGTGACAGAGGGGTTAGCGAATCCACGGTGCGTTCTCCTGTTGGGTGGGGGAAGAAGGTTGATCCGGTTTCGGTTCGTGGCGATGCTTCTGATGCTGCTTCTGCAACTCGTTGATGCCTGACCAGCCGATGAACAGCAGGCCCATTTCGGTTGAACTGAAGGTATAAGGGAGGCCGGCCAGCACGCCCATCGCGAGTCCTTTGGCGAGCGCGACGCCAGGCGAGTCCGTGTCGACTTTCGATTGCGTGAGCGTCGTGCTCACCGTGGTGATGACGAACAGCAATAGCCCCACGATCAGCAGGAAACGTGCTTTCTGTTCGAGCGGCATTTGCTTGGCCATGTCGAGCAGCATGCCGTCCCAGAGTTTGTCGACCGATACGGTGACGAGCGCAGACAGCAGATGAATCGGACTTCGGCTCAACGACGGCAGTCCGACCGTGCGGGGCGCTTCGGGGCGCAATTCCGGTGCGGGGGCAGACATGGCGGTCGATCCGTGAAAACTGCGACGAGGTTGCTGAAAGGAACGTGTATTCAAGGGCGCTGTGAAGCGATGCGTTGAAACCCGTCTACGCGCTTACTCGCTGGCCGAAGCGTGAGCGATATCGTGTATCGCTTCGACATAAGGTGAATCGGATACCGAAATATCGCCATGAAATGGCGCGTCGTAGACGAGCGTGGCGGCGAGCACGAGCGAGACCGACATCGCGATGCCCATGACCAGAAGAAGATGGAGCGGGCGTTGCGGAATGTGCATGAGCCAGCCGAACACGATGAGCGTGAGTTCGCCGAGCAGGTCGACGACCCAGATCTCTATTGGGATCGTCAGGTCGGTGTTGACGAGCCGCGCATGGCGCGCGGCGAACAGGTCGTCGAGTTTGCGCTCGGTGATTTCGAGCCACGCGAGTTCGCGTGGGTTGGCGGGCCGGAATGCGCCGATGGCGCGGCTTACGTCAATCAGATCGGCGGATTCGGGCGCGATGTCGAGTCCCGCGCTCTGGCGCGGCCATTCGATCCGCACGACGTGGTCGAGATACTGGAGCAGCGGCGCCTGCACGGCGCGCGCGAGTTCGGGCGCGCCCTGGGCGGCGACGCGGTAGAGCGCAGCGCCCGCATCGGCTTCGCGATTGACGGCCTTGACGGCCGCGTCGAAGTGATCGACGGCGCGCGCGAGCATCGTCGCGATCACGAGGCCGAAGAACACGCCGACCACGGCCATGATCGTGCCCAGTTCGCCGTTCTGCGCATGCGGCTCGCGCGGTCGCAATACAGCGCGTGCGAGGCCGTAGCCCGCGGCGGTCATGAGCAGACCGAGCCCGGCCCAGCCCGCGAATTGCAGGCCCGATGGAATGGAGATGAAGCGGATCAGCACGACGGCACCCGATATGACGAGATGTGACTGCATTCCGTGTGCTCGCGCGCCGCGCGCGAGCACAACTGAAGCGCCAGGCTAACGCGTGCGGGCGCTTACAAGCCGCCCCAGATGCCGCCGCCGCGTTGCGGCGCGGCCTGCTGCACGAGCAGCGCGAGATTGCGCACGATGCTGCCCGCGTACTCGTCGATGGCGTTCTGCACGCTGCTACCCGGGGTGCCCGTGGGGATTTCAGCCGTCAGCGAAATGGGCGCGTCCGGCAACTTGCTCGCGTAGAAAATGCGGTAATCGCCCTCGGGTTTCATGCTGAAGCGGAACAGCGCGCCGTGTTCGGTTTTTGCGGCGGGCGGCGTGCGGCAAATGTCGCGTCGCGCGCGCGCATAGAACGAGTCGTTGGCGGGCACGACGATGGTCTTGTGCGCCGACGGCAGCATCAGGCGCTGCACGATCGACATCTGCCACCAGGACGGCAGGCTGCTCGCTTCGTCGCCGTCATTGAGGCCGATCGCGAGTATGTCGCGCTCGGCGGTCGGTCGTCCGATGATGCTGTCCGCGAAGATCGGCGCCTCGATCGGCATGTTGCTCATGCAACCACCGTCGGTGTAGAGGAAGTCGCGCAGCGATGGCGACGGCCCGAGCGTCGACGCGGCGAACAGCAGCGGAAAGGCGCCGCTCGCCTGCGCGGCGGCCAGCAGGCAGACGCCTTCATGGCGCACGAACGCTTTGTGGACCGGATTGCGTTCGGACGACCACGTGCCCGGCGGCAGCAGCGAAGACACGTAGTTGAGCGAGCCGAACGTTTCAGCGAGCGCCGCGCTGTCGACCTGCGCCGGATAGAGCCGCGTGAGCGTGACGCTCAGGTGTTTCCAGCCGGCGTCGATGCCCGCCTCGCGCAGCAGCGTGACGATGCGGTGATGCGTGCTGACGAGATAGCAGCCGAAACGCCGCAGATCGCGCAGACCGGTCGTCAATGCCGCGCGCAGCGCGCCGATGTGCGGGCCGCCCGGGTCCACGTCGTAGTCCCAGAAGCAGCCCGTGCCGCGCCCGTGCAACTCGTTCAGGTAATAGCGCTCGCCGTCCAGCGTGAGAAAGCTGTCGCCTTTGTCGTCGAGGTCGATTTGCTCGACGATGCGGCGCATCAGTTGCAGCAGCGCGGTTTCGGCCCAGATCATCAGCACCGAGGGAATCGTCGAGCCGTCGAGCTTGTCGGCGGTGTAATCGAAGACGGTCGTCGCGCGGCTCGCGGCGATGTACGTTTCGCCGCGATTCGCGAACGATTTGGTCGCGAACGGCAGGGCTTCGGTGATGGTCGGCGAAAGCTGCGCGATCGCGTCGGGCGTGCCGCCGAGCGCGAGGATAAAGCCGGTCAGCGCACCCGCGCTTGCGCCCGCGACGTGGGGCACGGCGCGCAGGTCGATCTGGCGGTCGCGATGCAGTTCCTGGAGCGTCTTGGGGTAGACCACACCTTTGGCGCCGCCGCCGCCCAGCACGAGCGAGTGAAGGTCGAGCATGTCGTTCTCCTGATCAATGGGGATGTCGATGGGACGTGCCGCTTAGCCGCCCTTGCGGTCGAGCAGCGACTGATACTTGTTGATGCTCTGGTCGATCTTGTCGAGCGCGAAATGCGCGGCCTCGCCTTCGATGGCGCCCGCGGCCGCCGCGACCGCCGCTGCGGTGCCCACCAGCAGATCGGTGATCAGCACGCCGAGCGCATCCTCGGCCGCGCCCTTGATGTCCTCCTGGAGCAGCTTCTCGGTCATGTTCTTGAGCAGCACGCTTTTGCTGGCGAGCGCGAGCTTGCTTGCACCGTCGAAGTAGTTCGCCGCCGACTGCGCGACAAGGCCGCTTGCCTGGCTGATCATCATGTTGGGCCCGGCGGCGATCTGGCTGCTCGCATAGGCGGTCGTCTCCGCGTTGGTCAACTGCACTGCCTGCACGATCTGGCTGTTGAGCGCGTCGGTGGCGGGCGTCGCGCTCGCGCCCTGCATCTGCGCGGTGAAACCGGCAAGCGGGCTCGTGGGCGGCGTGGCAGGTGGTGTTCCGGTGCTGCTGTTAGCACTGCTGTTGGCCGTGGCCGCGCCGGCGTTCTCCGCGCTGGCCGACGCGGCATTCGTCGCGGGCGGCGATGAAGGTGGCGTGACCGGCGCGGTGGGCGGTGGCGCCGCTGACGCCGCGCCGTCGGCGCTTGCGGCGGACTTGCCGCCAAAGAGGTCCTTGAGGCTCATGGTTCATGTCTCCGCGCGCGCGTCAGCTCTTGTCGCCGACCGCGAGAATCATCGTCACGGCCTTCGAAATCACGGCGCTGGAAATCTGGTTCAGCGCCTGCTGGCTGTGCACGGCGTTCTGCAACGACAGGCCGGCCGAATGGCTGGCGAACTGGTAGAGCGAGGCGAGCGCCTGAGCCGGGGCTTCGGCCACGACCTTGACGTTGGTTTGCGTGACGGCGTCGGTGATCTGGCCGTTGACGGCGGTGTTGTCTGCCATGACGACTCCTTCGGTACGGCATGGGGGTGGAAAAAGCGCGGGGCGACTGGCACCGCGCCGCGTGACTTGCATGAACAGGGACGCGATGTGGGGGCGCTTGTGAAGGTTGCGAAGCAGTTCGGCAGGTACGATGCGCGCGTTAATCGAGCTTCTGGCGCAGCTTTTTGCGCAGCAGTTCGACGCGTTTGCGCGCGAGTGCCTCGCTGATGCCGAGCACGGCGGCGATTTGCGGATACGCAAGTTCGTCCTCGAATTTCAGGGCGAACAGCGTGCGTTGAGCGGGGGCGAGTTCGGCGACGGCGCGCTCCATGCGCGCGAGTTGCTGCTTGAGCGCGAGCTGCTGCTCGATGGGCGGCGCATGATCGGCGATGGCGATGCAGTGCTCGTCATCGCATTCGGTGCCGTGCTCGATCACGCGATCCTCGCGACCGCGCCGGCGCGCATGGTCGAGAAACGCGTGGTTGAGCGCGAGAAAGAAGAAGCCCGCGAGGTTCTTCACGCGATCGGGCGAGCGCTGCATGTAGAGATGGACTTTCAGCGCGGTGTCCGAGAGGAGATCGTCGGCGCGCGAGGGATCGCCCTTGCACAGCAAACGCGCGCGCCTGCGCAGCTTGCCGTGCACGGCTTTCCAGGTGCAATCGAATTGTTCGCGGTAGGCGGCGGTCTCCTCGCCAGCGTAGTGGGTGATGTTCATTCTGCGTCCTCCGTGGGTGGAATCCGCAGAATCCGGCCAATCGTATGATGAAAGCAGTTGCGTACGTAACAACGCGCGCGATACGCGTGCCGCGTGTTTCATCCGGCCGCCGCGATATGGCGCAGACGCTCGGGATTTTCGATGCAAAGCGTGCGCGCTTGCGGCCGGATCAGGCCTTCGCGTTGCCAGCGCTGTAGCAGCGTATTGAGGCGCGGCCGGCTTACGTTGAGCATGGCGGCCATGATGCTTTGATTGCCAGGCAAGCAGACTTCGTGGCGCTCGCCGTCGCCCATGCGCGTGAGCAGATGACGCGCGAGCCGTGCTTCGAGCCTGTAAAGACAAGCCGATTCGACGAAATCGCTCAGTTGTTCGAGGCGGTTGCAAAGCAATTGCTGGACGCGCAGCATGAAGAGCGGATTGGCCTGCAACGCCGCGAAATGCGCTTCGTGCAGCAGCGAGATTTCGCAGTCGGGGCTCAGTTGCGCGTTGAAGCTGCGGCGGCGCGGATGCAACAGCGCGCCCTCGCCGACGAGTCCGCCCGCGAGCGTGTAGTCGAGGATGATTTCGCGCCCGCCCGGTTCGTGCAGCGAGTGATAAATGTGTCCGCGATGCACGAAGGCGACGAAGTTTTCAGCTTCGCCTTTGAAGAACAACAGCCGGTTGCGCCGCGCGGGCCAGGGCGTGAGGTGCGCCTCGATATGCAGTACGAGTGATTCGGGCAGGCCCTGTAGCAGTGCAAAGGAGCGAACCCCGTAGTGATCTTTGGCGGGTGGCATGACGTCCTTGCCTTGTCGTAATGTTGTGTGGCGACTCCCTGGCGGAAACGTCCTGCCATACCGGATGTGAAGTCCCGAAGCCTTCACCCTGTCAAGGTTGATAGCTGGTGTTGCACACGCCGCGAATACGCGCGGCGCGTGGGTGATGCGGGCCGCATCGCAAGGTGTCGTGTACGAAAGGCTTAACGGCACAACAGCGAGGCGCGCCATGCGAGATGCGTAACTGGGCCTTGTTTTAGGGCAGTGATTGTGAGGCTGCTACGCAGGAACGAATGCGGCGCGCGAAGTGAATGAGAGGCGAATGAGAAGCGTCGCGAGGGAAAGCGAAGCGAAAGGGGGAAACCCGGCAAGGCCGCAAAGACCAGGAGGAATCAACGCGCGTGGCGTGGGCGAAATAATTCGTAAGATATGCGAAATTAATGATCGTCACGCGTCGCAAAGATCGCGAACATCCAAGCGATGCTTCGCGACGCGGTTGCGCTTATCCACACGTCCCAATCTCACCGCATGCCGTGCAAAAATCGCAGCCATCCTTGCGTATCACGGCATTTGCGCTGCACGATCCGCACTTGCGACCGAACATGGCATGGGGCGTAGCGAGCGTGGAATCGGCGGGCAGCGCGTTAGGTCCGTCGAGCACTTGATCGCCCGCTCGCGCACCGCTTGCATCGTCCGTGTCCGGGTTGCCCGGTGGATGCGTCGCGCCGCGCCGCTGTGCCAGTAAGCGCGACGGCACCTGTTTTCCGTCCGCATCGAGAAACCCGCGCCGATGCAGAATCTGCTGGATCGCATACGCGATCGCCGCGACCTCCGAGTCGTGCCATAGCGGCGTGCGCTTGCCGTCGAGCCGTTGCGTCTCGCCATAACGCACTTGCCCGCGATCCCACGATACCTTGCGCAGATCCTGCAAATTGCGCGCGACGAAACCCCCGCGCGCCGCGAGCGACAATGAACGCATCGTCGCCGTGATCCATTGCTGCGATTCGTCGCGCTGGCCAACGGGAATGAAGAATTCGATCGGCCGCTCGATCGTCACCGTTTCGCCGCCCACCTGACCCGCGACTTCGAGAAACGACACCGCGACATAGAGCGAGACCTTGCCCGTCTGCGTGAGATATTCGATCTTCTCGATCACGGCGGGCAATTCGCCTTTGGGCCGATGGTCGATCGCTACGCGCAGCGGATCGAGCAAGGCGTCGCTTTGCGCATCGGCGGGCGTATCGTCGTTGGCGGGCAGCGTTTGCAGCACCGCGCCCAAGGTTTCGTTGGGCCGGTACGTCGCCAGTCCCTTGAGCCCGCGCCGCCACGCGTCCAGATAGAGATCCTCGAACGCCTCGAACGGATAATCGGCGGGGACGTTCACGGTCTTCGAAATCGAGGTGTCGACGAAGGGCTGCACTGCCGCCATCATCGCCACGTGCTCCTGCGCGCTCATCTGCAGCGCGTTGACGAAGTAGTCGGGCAGGGCGTTCACATCGCCGCCCATCGCGCGATAGAGACGCCACGCGTGGTCTTCGACCGCGAAGGTTTCGTTGCTGCCGTCCGCCATGCGGCGCGTGCGCTGATAGGTCCACGAGAAGGCGGGCTCGATGCCGTTCGAGGCGTTGTCGGCGAATGCGAGGCTCACCGTGCCGGTCGGCGCGATCGAGAGCAGATGACTATTGCGGATGCCGTGCGCGCGAATGGCGGTTTGCAGATCCTCGGGCAGGCGCGAGGCGAACGTGCCCGGCGCGAGGTAGGTGCTCGCATCGAAGAGCGGGAACGCGCCGCGTTCGCGCGCGAGTTCGACCGACGCGCGATAGGCCGCGTCGCGCATCGTGCGGCCCACGCGCGCGCCGAAGGCGCAGCCCTCCTCGGTGTCATAGCGGATGCCGAGCATCACCAGCGTGTCGCCCAGGCCCGTGAAGCCCACGCCGATGCGGCGCTTGGCCATCGCTTCGGCATGCTGTTCCGGCAGCGGCCAGAGCGTGACGTCGAGCACGTCGTCGAGAAAGCGGACCTGCGTGGTTGTGCGCGCAACGAGCGCGTCCCAGTCGAACGAGGCCGCTCCCGTCTTGCCGCCGCGCAGCGTGGCGAACGGTTCGCGCACGAAGCGCGTGAGATCGAGCGGGCCGAGGTTGCAGCAGCCGTAGGCGGGCAGCGGTTGTTCCCCGCACGGGTTGGTCGCACGAATGCTTTCGATCGCGCGCAGGTTGTTGTCCTCGTTCATGCGCGAGATGAACACCACGCCGGGCTCGGCCACGTCGTAGGTCGAGCGCATGATGGTGTCCCAGATCGCGCGCGCCGGTTTCTCCGCGTAGATCCAGAGGCCGTCGTCGCGCTGGCGCAGATCGCCGGCCGCGCGCAGTGCGGGAGAGGGCTCGGCGCGATGAACCAGTTGCCAGAGCGCGTCGTTTTCGACCGCGCGCATGAAGGCGTCGGTCACGGCGACCGAGACGTTGAAGTTGTTCCAGCGCCCCTTCGAATGCTTGGCTTCGATGAACTCGGGCAGGTCGGGGTGATCGCAGTCGAGCACGGCCATCTGCGCGCCGCGCCGCGAGCCCGCGCTTTCGACCGTGCGGCACGAGGCGTCGAACACGTCGATGTAGCTGCACGGACCCGAGGCGCTCGAGCCCGTCGAATGCACCAGCGCGCCGCGCGGGCGGATCGCCGAAAAGTTGTAGCCCACGCCGCCGCCGCGCCGCATGGTTTCCGCGGCCTGCAACAGGGCGACGTAGATGCCGGGGCGGCCTTCGTCGTCGATGCCCTGGATGCTGTCGCCCACGGGTTGCACGAAGCAGTTGATGAGCGTGGCTTCGATGCCGGTGCCCGCCGCGCTCATGATGCGGCCCGCGCCCAGCGCACCGTGCAGCAGGTTGTCCACGAAGCGCGCCTCGATCTCGGCGCGCAAGGCAGGCGGCTCGGCCTGCGCGACGCCGCGCGCGACGCGGCGATAGATATCTTGGACGCTGCGCTCGTCGCCCTTCGCGTACTTCTCCAGCATCACGTCGAGCGAGAAGGGCTGGACCTCGGGGCGACTGGGCGGCGAGTCGGGTTGCGGGCGCGAATGCTCTGCCATGACCGGTTCCTTGCGTAGCGCCGCCCTTCGGAATGGTGCGGCGGTTGCGAAACGGCGCGCCCGCCGTGATTGCACGACGCGCGCCACCTTCGTTCTACCGGTTCTACCTTAGCGCAGAGGCAGCGGGCGTGCGTGGCCAGCCGTTAAACTGGGCGCGCCGCTTCGCATGAAACCAGAACAAGGAGGAGCCATGAGTGAGCAAGCGTCCGGCGTCGTCTATCGCGACCGCGTGCGCGCCGAGTGGGTCGACTACAACGGCCATTTGCGCGACGCGTACTACATGTTGATCTATAGCTATGCGACCGATGCGCTACTCGATGCGATCGGTCTCGACGCCGCGCAGCGCGACGCGCGAGGGCGGTCGATGTACACGCTGGAGGCGCATCTGAACTATCTGCACGAGGTCAGGGAGGGCACGCCGCTGCGGGTGGAGGTGCGGGTGCTGGAGCACGACGCGAAGCGTGTGCGGGTCTATCTGGAGATGTTCGCCGACGAGGGCGACACGCCGGTTTCGGCGAGCGAGCAACTGTTGCTGCACGTGGACCGCACCGGTCCGCGCGCGGTGCCGTTCGACCCCGACGTGCTCGCGCGCGTGGCTGCGCTGGGCGAGGCGTCGGCGGGCCTGACGGCGCGCTATGCAGGGCGGTCGATTGCGCTTGCTGCGGTGCGGCAGGCGCTGGGGTGGAGCGCGACCGGCGGCGGTTGAGCGTAGGGAGTCGTCCGTGTACGCCTTCAGGCGTGCGCGATCGTCTGGATCGCGATTATTACGGGAATCTCACCTAATCGCTCTTCAGCCATTTGGCCGGAATGTGGCGCTTTGTGACGGGCCTGGAACCGCTTCGAACCGCTCAGGCCGCTTCGCTGTACGGCACGTTGGCGACCAGATCGCCGAACACTTCGGCTGCGATCATCACCGACGCATTAAGCGGCGCGGGGCGCTCAGCGGGTTTGAACACGGCGTCGCCACGGCGGATCTTGCGGCGCGAGACGGCGCAAGTGCCCGAAGTGTGCGCCGAGCGGCGGCGCCAGCGCTGTTCGCCATAATGGCAGCGGCCGGGTTCCACCCAGCGGATCACGAGCGCCGAATCCGTCTGTTCGAGGATTTCGATGCGTTCACCGTTGGCTCCGTCAAGCGCGAGGCACGCTTTTTTCTTCATCGTCGGCTCCGTAAGTGGGGTTGCCGCGAATGTATTCCTCTAACGCGTCAAGTGCCATTGTGTCGCCGTTGAAACACCATTCCAAAATCGGCAACAATCGATCTGGCACATATACGGGTTAACGAAGGAATGCGGGTTTGCGGGGGATCAAGACCCGACCCTTCGAATTTGTGCAACGCAGTGTTGTGCGAGGCGCGACATCAAAATCGGCCTGAAAGGCGGGGTTGGAACGCTTGGAGGGGACGCGAATCAGAAGGGAAGCCGCCTGGCGAGCGGCAGGTTGATCGCGTTTTGGGTCGGTCGCCCTTATGCTGACGGCTCGCTTCGGTTGGTTGCCAGGTTGCTGCTGGCCTGACCGATGCACCGGCTCCGGCTTCGAGGGCAGCGGATTTTGCTGCGCCGCAGGAGCCGTCCTGTCGAATTTTCACGAGGTTACATGATTCATCGCCCGCCTGCTCCGAACTCCGCAAACGAGCAAAAACTCCAGCGCGCCGCGTCGGCTGCGCTGTTCGCCCTACTCGTGCTGCTTGCGCTCTGGGTCGTGCGCGAATTCCTGCCCGCCGTCGCGTGGGCGTGCGTGCTGGCCATCGTCCTCTGGCCGGCGTATCAGGCCATCGAGCGCCATCGCGCGTTTCGGGGCCGCACGACCTGGCTCGCGACGCTGCTCACGGTCGCCATTGCCCTGCTGGTCGTGCTGCCGATCACGCTCACGGCGATCCAGGCGGGCGGCGAAGCGCATGACCTCTACCTGTGGGCGCACGCGGCGCAGGAGAACGGCGTGCCGGTGCCCGACTTCGTTGCGCATCTGCCGGTGGGTAGCCGCCAGGTGAGCGACTGGTGGCAGGCCAATCTGGCGCAGCCGCTCAAGGCTTCGCCCGCCATGAAGGGGCTGCACGGCGACGCCATCGTGTCGTTCGGGCGGCATTTCGGCGCGCGCGCGGTGCGGGCGTCGATGACCTTCGGCTTCATGCTCGTCACCCTGTTCGTGGTGCTCCAGGCGGGGCCGAAGCTCTCCAGCACGGTCATGCGCGGCGCGCGCCGCGCGTTCGGTGCGGACGGCGCGCAACTGCTCCAGCGCATGGCCGCGGCCGTGCGTGCGACGGTCACGGGGCTCGTCGTGGTCGGGCTGGGCGAGGGCGTGCTGCTCGGCTTCGCGTATATGTTCACGGGCGTGCCGCACGCGGCGCTGCTCGGCACCATCACGGCCATCGCGGCGATGCTGCCGTTCTGCGCGCCGCTGGCGTTCTGCGGCGCGGCGTTGTGGCTCGTGGTGCAGGGCTCGGTCGTGGGCGCCGTGGTGGTGGCCGTGACGGGCTTCATCGTCGTGTTTGTCGCCGAGCATTTCGTGCGGCCGGTGCTGATCGGCAACTCCACACGCCTGCCGTTCCTGCTCGTGCTGTTCGGCATCCTGGGCGGCGCGACGACCTTCGGCCTGATCGGCATCTTTATCGGCCCCGCGCTGATGACGGTGCTGATGGTGCTGTGGGCGAACTGGGCCGAGTGAGGTTTCTTCGTCCGCTCGGTGCGCTCAGTGCACGCAGGCGAGCGTGTACTTGAGCGCGGCGGGCAACAGTTCACGCCAGACTGGCCAGACGTGCCCGCCGTCGACGATGCGCAATGCCGCCGGGTTGCCGGCTTCGCGCAGGCGCGTATAGAGCAGCGACGATTCGGCCTGGATCACAAGGTCGTCGTCGCCCGAGGCGATGAAGAAGGGCACGCGCCACGGCCGACCGAAATAGCCGGCCCAGAGCGTGGGGTAGTTGAGCGTGCGCCAGATGTGCGAGTCGAACTGATGGTCGCCGAACACGCCCACGCGCCGCGCCGACGAGGCCAGCGGCGGGTCGCCCGAGTAGATCGCGGGTGACAGCAGCAGGGTCCCGCAGAACATGTCGGGGTGCTCCAGCGTGTAGCGCAGCGCGCCGAAACCGCCCATCGACACACCGCCGATCGCGCGGCCTTCGCGCGTGTCGTCGACGGCGAAGTGCGACTCGATCTCGGGCAACAGGTCCGCGAAGAACGCCGTCTCCATCTTTTCCTTGCGATCGACGTACCAGTCGGTGCCGCCTTGCGGCATTACGATCACGACGGGCGGAATCTCGTGGCGCGCGATCAGCGCATCGGCGGTGCTTTGCAGGGCGCCTTGCGTGACCCAGTCCATCGGCTCGCCGTTGTTGCCATGCAGGAGATAGAGCACGGGATAGCGGGCGCCGTCGGCGCGATAGCCGGTGGGCAGATAGACCACGTACGGCCAGTCGCGCTCGAGTGCGTTGGCGTGGAAGGTGCGCGACGCGATCGTGCTGGCGGCGGCGCTATGCCCGAGACCGCTCAGGGCGGCAAGCGCCGCCACGGCCGCGAAGGCGCGACGCAAGGCGTTGAAGAGAGTGGCGCGCGCCGCGCCGCGTGGGTGTCTGCGCATGGCAGGAGAGCCAGGTCGTGAAGTCGCGCCTGCGGCGCGGGGTCAACATGCTAGCAGTGGCCGGTGACGGCTGGAAGCGCCATCGCGCGCGGTTGCGAGCGCGCGCGATGCGTCAAGTGCGGCTGCTTCAGGCCGAAAGTCAGGCCGAGGCTTTGGCGCGCGACGGCAGCAGGCGTTTGAGCGGGTCCGAGGCGCGCGCAACGAGGAGCAGCGCGGTGAGCGCGATCGCATCGGCGGCGAGGCCCGCGGGGATGTTCAGATAGCCGTCCGTGTACCAGTAGAGCACCGAATCCACGGTCAGCGAGATCACTGCGCCCGCGACGAAGGAAAGCAGCCCCTTGCGGCCGACGAGCCCCACCCAGGGCAGCGCGGCGGCCAGCTTTTTCGCCCAGCCCAGCCGGATCACATGGGCCGTGAGCCAGGCGATGCCGAAGAAGTTGAGCGCGCGGAACCAGGCGAGATTGCGCTTGAAATCGGCGTCGAGCGCCGTGTTGCCCAGATGCAGGCGATAGATCGCGGCGGCCGCAACCACGCCGAGCGCGAGCATCGTCACGAGCGCGCCAAGCTTCGGCCGCGCCGTGACGCTCTGGAACACCGGCTGCGCCTGGGCGATCACACCGGCCACGAACAGCAACTGCCACGCGAACGGATTGAAGTCCCAGTTGACGTCGTCCACGTGCGGCAGCCACGGCGTCAGATGCGGCGCCACGGCCCACACCGCAACGCTGATCGCCACCAGCAGCCACGGCCGCGTGCGCGCGAGCGGCAGGGCAAGCGGCGCGGTCAGCGCGAAGAAGGCGTACATCGGCAACACGCCGGCCAGATAGGGCTGGCGGCGCAACAGCACGATATCGCGCAGCGCGGCGGCGGGGGCGAGGGTGAGATCGTCGAGATCGGTGGTGGCGAGATTCGGTGCGTCGACGTTGCAGGCCACGAGAATCGCCGTGACCAGCAGCATGAGCAGCGCCGTGACCACGAAGGCGCGATAGATCTCGAACGCGCGCTTGATGAAGCGCTGGCGCGCGACGGCTTCGGTGCGGCGCGCGCTGAGCGCGGCCCAGGCGGTGGCCGTGGCGAAGCCGCCGAGGAACACGAACACTTCGGCGGCGTCGCACAGCGCGTAGGCATGCAGCGTGACGCGCGACAGGATGCTGCCGCCGATGTGATCGACGACGATGATCAGCAGAACAAGACCACGAAAAAAGTCGAGTTCGACGAGACGATTGGAGGGTTGTGACATGGATCCGGCGCCGTCCGGCTGGCACGCCGCAGGGCGCGCACGGCCACACTGACGCATGCAAAAAAAGCCGCGGCGAAGGCCCGCTACCGGAGCGTGGGCTCGACGGCGGCGGCTGCGCGAGGCAGCGGCGAAAAAAGTCGGTGACAACGGATTGCGGCCCCAATGAGGACCGGATGAGCGAAGTTTGCCGACAGGCTCAGGAAATGACCCGATTGACGCGATGGGGTTCCCGTGGGGCGGATTCTACCAGGGGCGCGCGCCATACTACCTTAATTTCAAAGAGCTTTCAGCGCATCTGGCCGTTCGGCTGAGGCATTCAAGTTCTCGCCCGTCATGCCGATATGCAGAAGGGATAAGGCCGTGATCCGGTGCTATTTGTGGATGCTCTTTGAGCGGTCGCAGGCGCAAAAATTCGCCTGAGCAAGATTTGTATCAGAGTGTTCGCGCCTGCCGGGCGCTTATGAAATGCGCATTACAATGCCGGGTCGCTTTCGAGATAAAGCTATCGTTGCGGCATCGCGATGTTGCGCGATACTGGGCGATTTTGCTCGATAAAGCATGCAATTTAAATGCAAATAAGCGCGGCAAGGTCAGGGTTTTGCGGGTCGAAGCAGTGGGGCGGGAGCGCGTGTTCACGCAGCAGACCGTGCCATACCGATCGCTACCCCTATACCGCCGCATGCAACAGGGAGTATCGAAGATGATTGAGGATCGTTCGGGGCAAGCCGCCTCCGGTCTGACGCGCTGGTGGGCAGGCCTCGCAGGCCTTGGCCTGTCTTTGCTGCTGGGTGCTTGCGCTAACGTTGGCGATCCGCAATCGCCGCAACCGCAGCCCGATTCGTCGGCAACCGTCAACCCGGCGACGGGAGACGCGGCCAGCGCTGCCGCCGCTGCGCAGGCGGCCAGCGTGCCGGTCAAGCGCACCGTGACCAAAACCACCTGGGTGCGCGTGCGCCGTGGCGATACGCTCCAGCGCATCGCGTCGGCCCACAATGTTTCGGTCAAGGATTTGTGCGCATGGAACCGCCTGAAGCCGGGCGGCCGTCTGCGCAAGGGGCAGTCGCTCAAGCTCGTCTCGACGCAGACGATCATCGTTCAACAGGCAGCGCCCGCGCAGGCAGGCGGCACATCGGCGACGAACACGGCGCAAAGCCGGGCAGTGGCCGCCGAAGTCGCGCGTCATGCCAATAGCGTGGCGCTCAGTTGGCCTGCTCAGGGCCGCGTGGTGGAGCCGTTCGAGGCGGGCACGACGCGCGGTATCGAAATCGCGGGCAAGGCTGGCGACCCTGTACGAGCTGCCGCCGACGGCAAGGTCATGTACGCCGGTACGGGCCTCAACGAATACGGCAGCCTGATCATCGTCCAGCACAACAAGGACTTCCTGACCGCTTATTCGCACAATCGCCGGTTGCTGGTGAAGACGGGCGACACGGTGCATCAGGGCCAGCAGATCGCCGAAATGGGCAACGAGAACAACGACCGCGTGGCCGTGCTGTTCGAAGTGCGCCGCGACGGCAAGCCGGTCGATCCGATGCCGTATCTGCCGACACCGCAAAGCTGAGCAAGCCGCTTCCCGATTTGAGCGACACAAAAACGCCCTGACGCATTGCTGCGTCAGGGCGTTTTTATTCCAGCGTAAGCGCGCGGGGCGTAGGACCGGGTCTTAAAACGCATCTCCCGGCACGCGCACCCAGCCTTCCATCAGGACGCGCGCGCTGCGGCTCATGATGGCTTTCGTGACGGCCCATTCGCCGTTCTCCTGGCGAGCCTCGGCGCCCACGCGCAGCGTGCCCGAGGGATGGCCGAAGCGCACCGCATTGCGCTCGCCGCCACCCGCCGCGAGATTGACGAGCGTGCCCGGAATGGCCGCCGCCGTGCCAATGGCCACGGCCGCCGTGCCCATCATGGCGTGATGCAGCGTGCCCATCGACATCGCGCGCACGAGAAGATCGACGTCGTCGCTTTCCACGCGTTTGCCGCTGGACGCCGTGTAGGCCGCGGGCCTGGCCACGAAGGCGATCTTCGGCGTGTGCTGGCGCGTGGCGATTTCGTCGAGGTGCTTGATGAGGCCCATGCGCAGCGCGCCGTGCGCGCGGATGGTCTCGAACTTCTCCAGCGCCTTCGCGTCGCCGTTGATGGCGTCCTGCAATTCCGTGCCCGTGTAGCCGATGGCTTCGGCGTTCACGAAGATCGTCGGGATGCCGGCGTTGATCATCGTGGCCTTGAGCGTGCCGACGCCGGGGACTTCCAGATCGTCCACGAGCTGGCCGGTGGGGAACATCGCGCCGCCTGCGCCGTCTTCATCGGCGGCGGGGTCGAGGAATTCGAGTTGCACTTCGGCGGCGGGGAAGGTCACGCCGTCGAGTTCGAAGTCGCCGGTTTCCTGCACCTGACCGTTGGTGATGGGCACGTGCGCGACGATGGTCTTGCCGATGTTGGCTTGCCAGATGCGCACAGTGGCGATGCCGTTGTCGGGCACGCGGCTGGGGTCGACGAGACCGCCGCTGATCGCAAACGGGCCGACGGCTGCGGAGAGATTGCCGCAGTTGCCGCTCCAGTCGACGAAGGCCTTGTCGATGGCGACCTGGCCGAACAGATAGTCGACATCGTGACCGTCGCGGGTGCTTCTGGAGACGATGACGGTCTTGCTGGTGCTGGAGGTGGCGCCGCCCATGCCGTCGATCTGCTTGCCGTAGGGGTCGGGGCTGCCGATGACGCGCATGAGCAACTGGTCGCGCGCGGCGCCGGGCTGCTGCGCGGCAACGGGCAGATCCAGAAGGCGGAAGAAGACGCCCTTACTGGTACCGCCGCGCAGATAAGTGGCGGGAATCTTGATCTGTGGTTGATGGCTCATGAAAATCCCGAATGAATGAAGTCACACGTTCCTCCCCTCTCCCGGAGGGAGAGGGGCCGGGGGAGAGGGGGGAGCGCCACGACCGACTGCCCGCAAAATCACCTCAAGCACCGCGTCAGTGTTCCGCAGTATCTCGTCGTTCCAGAAACGCAGCACGGTAAAGCCCCGGCTTCGCAACCAGGCGTCGCGCACAGCATCGCTTGCGTTGCCGTTGTGGTGTCCGCCGTCGGCTTCGATGGCGACACGCGCGCCGAAATGCACGAAATCGACGATGTACGGGCCGATGGGTGTCTGTCGACGAAACTTCTCGCCACACAGGCGGTGGGCGCGGAGGTGGCGCCACAGCAACTGCTCGGCCTCGGTCATGTTTTGGCGCAGGGCTTTGGCTCGTTGGAGTTGGGTCATTGGTCCGCTCTCTCCCCTCTCCCCAACCCCTCTCCCCCAGGGAGAGGGGCTTTTCGGTGGGTCAGGCTGTTTGGGAGGATTCCAGGAAGTCTTGTGCGAAGCGTTGCAGTACACCACCCGCTTCGTAGATCGACACTTCCTCCGCCGTGTCCAGGCGGCAGGTAACTGGCACTTCCACTCGCTCGCCGTTTCTGCGCTCGATCACCAGCGTGAGGTCCGCGCGCGGTGTGCGCTCGCCAATCACGTCGAACGTCTCCGTGCCGTCGATGCCCAGCGTCGTGCGGTTCGTGCCCGCCTTGAATTCCAGCGGCAACACACCCATGCCGATCAGGTTGGTGCGGTGAATGCGCTCGAAGCCTTCCGCCACGATCACTTCCACGCCCGCCAGACGCACGCCCTTGGCCGCCCAGTCACGCGACGAACCCTGGCCATAGTCCGCACCCGCCACGATGATCAGCGGCTGCTTGCGGTCCATGTAGGTCTCGATGGCCTCCCACATGCGCACGACCTGGCCTTCCGGTTCGACCCGTGCGAGCGAGCCCTTCTTCACCACGCCATCCACCACCGCCATCTCGTTGATGAGCGTGGGGTTCGCGAAGGTCGCGCGCTGCGCCGTCAGGTGGTCGCCGCGGTGCGTCGCGTAAGAGTTGAAGTCCTCTTCGGGCAAGCCCATTTTCGTGAGGTACTCACCGGCCGCGCTGTCCGCCAGGATCGCGTTCGACGGCGACAGGTGGTCGGTCGTGATGTTGTCGCCGAGCACGGCGAGCGGGCGCAAGCCCTTGAGCGTGCGCTCGCCCGCCAGTGCGCCTTCCCAGTACGGCGGGCGGCGGATATAGGTGCTTTGCGCGCGCCAGTCGTAGAGAGGGTCGGTGGTCTCGCCGCTGTCGGCGGTGACCGCGAACATCGGTTCGTACACCTTGCGGAACTGCTCCGGCTTCACGCTCTGCGCCACGATCGCGTCGATTTCCTCGTCGCTTGGCCAGAGGTCCTTCAGATAGACCGGCTTGCCGTCCTGATCCGTGCCCAGCACATCCTTTTCGATGTCGAAGCGGATCGTGCCCGCAATCGCATACGCCACGACCAGCGGCGGCGAGGCGAGGAACGCCTGCTTCGCGTACGGGTGGATACGGCCGTCGAAGTTACGGTTGCCCGACAGCACCGCAGTGGCGTACAGATCGCGATCGACGATTTCCTGCTGGATCTTCGGATCGAGCGCGCCCGACATGCCGTTACACGTGGTGCAAGCGAACGCCACGATGCCAAAGCCGAGCTTCTCCAGATCCGGCAGCAGCTTCGCTTCTTCCAGATACAGTTCGACCGCCTTCGACCCCGGCGCGAGCGAACTCTTCACCCACGGCTTGCGCGTGAGGCCACGCGCATTCGCGTTGCGCGCGAGCAGCGCGGCCGCGATCACGTTGCGCGGGTTGCTGGTGTTCGTGCAACTCGTGATGGCGGCGATGATGACCGCGCCGTCGGGCATCTGCCCCGGCATGTCTTCCCACTTGCCCGCGATGCCGCGCTCAGCGAGTGCAGACACCGGCAGGCGTTTGTGCGGGTTCGACGGACCGGCCATGTTGCGCACCACACTCGACAGATCGAACGTGAGCGTGCGCTCGTACTGCGCGTGCGCGAGCGAATCGGCCCACAGGCCAGCCGTCTTCGCATAGGTTTCGACCAGCTTCACCTGCTCTTCCTCGCGGCCCGTGAGGCGCAGATAGTCGAGCGTCTGGTTGTCGATGAAGAACATCGCGGCCGTGGCGCCATACTCGGGCGCCATGTTCGAGATCGTGGCGCGGTCGCCGAGCGTGAGGCTCGACGCGCCTTCGCCGCGAAACTCCAGATACGCGCCGACGACTTTTTCCTTGCGCAGGAATTCGGTGAGCGCGAGCACGATGTCGGTCGCCGTGATGCCCGGCTGACGCTTGCCCGTCAGCTCCACGCCGACGATGTCGGGCAGGCGCATCCACGAGGCGCGGCCAAGCATGACGTTCTCGGCTTCGAGGCCGCCCACGCCGATGGCGATCACGCCGAGCGCATCCACGTGCGGCGTATGGCTGTCCGTGCCGACGCAGGTGTCCGGGTAGGCGACGCCTTCGGTCACGCCGATCACCGGCGACATTTTCTCCAGATTGATCTGGTGCATGATGCCGTTGCCAGGCGGAATCACGTCGATGTTCTTGAAGGCCTTCTTCGTCCAGTTGATGAAGTCGAAGCGGTCCACGTTGCGCCGGTCTTCGATGGCGCGATTCTTCTCGAACGCCTGCGGATCGAAGCCGCCGCATTCCACCGCGAGCGAGTGATCGACGATCAGCTGGACCGGCACCACGGGGTTGACCTTGGCGGGGTCGCCGCCCTGGTCGGCGATAGCGTCGCGCAGGCCCGCAAGGTCGACGAGCGCCGTCTGGCCAAGGATGTCGTGGCAGACCACGCGCGCGGGATACCACGGGAAATCGAGGTCGCGCTTGCGCTCGATGAGCTGCTGGAGCGAAGCGGTGAGGGTAGCGGGCTCGCAGCGGCGCACGAGGTTTTCGGCGAGCACGCGCGAGGTGTAGGGCAACGTGTCCCAGGCGCCGGGCTGGATGGCCTCGACGGCTTCGCGCGCGTCGAAGTAATCGAGCCGGGTGCCGGGCAGGGCTTTGCGGTGGGCAGTATTCACGGCTTGGGGACCAATGTGTAGTAAGCGGGTGGAGGCCGACGCAACGTCAACACGACGTTACGCGCATCGGCCTCCCTTTCCCATTAGCCAAACGGCTAACGTGTCTCGATCAGCGCTTGCCGATCGGCACGAACTTCAGATTCTCCGGACCCGTGTAGTTGGCGCTCGGGCGGATGATCTTGTTGTCGATGCGCTGTTCGATGATGTGCGCGCTCCATCCCGCCGTGCGCGCGATCACGAAGAGCGGCGTGAACATCGCGGTCGGCACGCCCATCATGTGATACGAAACGGCGCTGAACCAGTCGAGGTTCGGGAACATCTTCTTGACTTCCCACATCGTCGATTCGAGGCGCTCGGCGATGTCGAACAGCTTCAGGTTCGATTGTTCCTTCGAGAGCTTCTTCGCGACTTCCTTGATGACCTTGTTGCGCGGGTCCGAGATCGTGTAGACCGGATGGCCGAAGCCGATCACGACTTCCTTCGCTTCCACGCGGCGGCGGATGTCCGCTTCTGCCAGGTCGGGCGTCTCGTAGCGCGACTGGATTTCAAACGCCACTTCGTTCGCGCCGCCGTGCTTCGGACCGCGCAGTGCGCCGATCGCGCCCGTGATGGCCGAGTAGATGTCCGCGCCCGTGCCCGCGATCACGCGGCCCGTGAAGGTCGAGGCGTTGAACTCGTGCTCGGCGTAGAGGTTCAGCGAGACGTGCATCGCATCGACCCACGACTTCGACGGCTCGCGGCCATGCAGCAGATGCAGGAAGTGGCCGCCGATCGAATCGTCGTCGGTTTCCACTTCGATACGCTTGCCGTTGTGCGAATAGTGATACCAGTACAGCAGCATCGAGCCGAGCGAAGCCATCAGGCGGTCGGCGATGTCGCGCGCGCCGGGCAGGTTGTGATCGTCTTTTTCGGGCAGCACGGTGCCGAGCACGGAGACGCCCGTGCGCATCACGTCCATCGGGTGCGCCGAAGCCGGCACCCATTCGAGCGCTGCCTTCACGTTCGCGGGCAGGCCACGCAGCGCCTTGAGCTTCGTCTTGTAGGCGGCCAGTTCAGCCGTGTTCGGCAGCTTGCCGTGCACGAGCAGATAAGCGACTTCCTCGAATTCGCAGGCCGTCGCCAGATCGAGAATGTCGTAGCCGCGATAGTGCAGGTCGTTGCCGGTGCGGCCCACGGTGCACAGCGCCGTGTTGCCCGCCGCCACGCCCGACAGGGCGACCGACTTCTTCGGCTTGAAACCGCCTGCGCTTTGCGTGGTGTTATCCGTTTCGCTCATGATGGTGTCTTCCTCTCTGTCTCAATCCAATAGGGTATGGGGGACGCGTGTTGCGATGCGACGTGCGGCCTTACTTCTTCGAGGCGAACAGCGCGTCGAGCTTGTCTTCGTACGCGTGATAGCCGAGGTACTTGTAGAGGTCTTCGCGCGACTGCATGGTCGATACGGCAGCCTTCTGCGTGCCGTCGCGCTTGACGGTTTCGTAGAAGTTCAGCGCGGCGGCGTTCATCGCGCGATAGGCGCCGCAGCAGTAGAGCGCGATATCCACATTGGCGCTCTTCAGTTCCTCGGTCGTGAAGAACGGCGTCGAGCCGAATTCGGTCAGGTTCGCGAGGATCGGCACGTTCACGGCGGCACGGAAGCGGCGATAGTCGTCGAGCGTCTTCATGGCTTCGGGGAAGATCATGTCCGCGCCGGCTTCCACGTAGGCGATGGCGCGCTCGATGGCGGCGTCGATGCCTTCCACGGCGGCCGCGTCGGTGCGGGCCATGATGACGAAGCCGTCATCCGTGCGTGCGTCCACGGCGGCCTTCACGCGGTCCACCATTTCATCGGTCGGCACGACTTCCTTGTTCGGGCGGTGGCCGCAACGCTTCTGGCCCACCTGGTCTTCCATGTGCACGGCTGCGACGCCGGCCTTGATGAAGGACTTGACCGTGCGCGCGATGTTGAAGGCGCCGCCCCAGCCGGTGTCGATGTCGACCATCAGCGGGATCTCGACGGCGTCGGTGATGCGGCGCGCGTCGATCAGCACGTCGTCCATCGTGCTGATGCCCAGATCGGGCACGCCCAGCGAGTTGGCGGCCACGCCGCCACCCGAGAGATACACAGCCTTGAAGCCGGTCTGTTCGGCCAGCTTGGCGGCATAGGCGGTGATCGCGCCCACGACCTGCAGCGGTTGTTCGGCAGCCACGGCCGCGCGGAATTTCGCGCCGGCGCTTGCGGGGGATTTGCTGTTCATGCGTCATGTCTCCGAAGGAATCGGCGCTGATACTGCAGATACCGTGCCAGCGCGAAGGGGGCGGGCGAAGCGTCGGCTAAGGCGTTGATTTTGCGCCTGAACGCCGTCGATGGGGTTCTCGCCCCGATTTCTTTTGTGAAATGCAGATTTCAAATTTGAAATCGAAGCGCGATAATGAAATCGCCATGAAATTTGCTCCGAGCCTGTCATGAACCGCTTTCCCTCCGCTTCCGAACCGTTCCGCCCGCGCGTCTGGGCGATGGGGATCAGCCGTCTGCGCGATCTGTTCCGCGATATCGCGGGCGAATATGACGAACTCGCCGATCTGCGCGTGGTGCCGCGCGGCTTCGAGGAAGCGGTGGCCGAAATCGCGGCGGCAGGGCTGAACCAGCGCCCCGACGTGGTCGTCGCGGCGGGCTCGAACGGCACCTACCTGAAGGCGCGCATCGACCTGCCCGTGGTGCTCGTGCAGCCCACCGGCTTCGACGTGATGCAGGCGCTCGCGCGGGCGCGCCGCGAGGCCGATCTGGTCGCGCTCGTGACCTATGGCGAAACGCCGATGGAAGTGCGCCGCTTCGCGAGCGCCTATGGGCTCGACGTGGTGTTCGCCTCCTATCGCACCGTGCAGGATGCGGAAGCCTGCGTGCTCGATCTGCGCGATCGTGGTGTGGGCGCGGTGGTGGGGCCGGGCCATGTGAACGATCTGGCGGCGCGCTTCGGGCTCGTGCCGTTCTTCGTCTATTCGCGCTCCTCGGTGCGCGCGGCCTTCGATAACGCGCTCGAAGTCGTGCAGGCCACCTGGCGCGAGACGCAGCGGCGGCAGCGTCTGGACAGCGTGTTACAGCATCTGCGCGATGGCGTGGTGGCGCTCGACGCGCGCGGGCGTGTGGAAGCGATCAACCAGCGTCTTGCGAGTGTGCTCGGCATCGATCCGGTTGCGGCGGCGGGCCAGCCGCTCGCGTCGCTTGCGCCCGACATCGCCTTCACGCTGCCCGATGCCGACGGCGAATCGCTCGAAACCCTGCGCGGCGTGAGCTATGTCGTGCATCGCGGCCCGCTCGTGGACAACGGCGTGACGACGGGCGCGGTGCTCACGTTCCAGGAGTCGCGCGCGGTGGAGCGCCTCGACCGCACCTTGCGCTCGCGCCAGCGTACGCAGCAGTTCGTGGCGCGCTACCGGATCGGCGATCTGAGCGGCGCGACGCCGGGCATTGCGCGGGTGCGCCAGCTTGCGCAGCGCTATGCGAAATCCGATGCCACCGTGCTGATACGCGGCGAAAGCGGCACGGGCAAGGAGATGGTTGCGCAGGGCATTCACCGCGAAAGTCCGCGGCGCGATTTTCCGTTCGTTGCGATCAATTGCGGCGCGTTTCCCGAGGCGCTGCTGGAGAGCGAACTGTTCGGCTACGAGGAGGGGGCGTTTACGGGTGCGCGGCGTGGCGGCAAGGTCGGGCTGATCGAAGCGGCGCATCGCGGCACGCTCTTTCTCGACGAAATCGGCGAGATGCCCTTGCCGTTGCAAAGCCGTTTGCTGCGCGTGCTACAGGAGCGTGAAGTGGTGCGCCTGGGCGCGACGGAACCCACGCGCGTCGATGTGCGCGTGGTGGCTGCGACGCACCGCGCGCTGACCGAGCAGATCGACAGCGGCGAATTCCGCGCCGACCTGTTCTATCGGCTCAACATTCTGAATCTGGCGATTCCGCCGCTGCGCGAACGCGGCGAGGACATCGTGCCGCTCGCGGCCGAACTGCTGCTGCAATCGGCGCGCCGGGAGACGCGCGTGGCGCTGCGCATTCGCACCCAGGAGGACGCGATGCGCGCGCTCGCGCCGATCGGCGGCGCGCTCGAACGCCACACGTGGCCGGGCAACGTGCGCGAATTGCAGAACGTGGTGGAGCGGGGGATCGTCGAGCTTGCGGATTCGGACGTCGATGTGCTCACGCCCGAGGTGTTGCGCGCGATTGCGCCGGAGGTGTTCGAGACGCCGCGTGGTCAGCGTCCGACTCTAGCCGCAACGGATGCGGTGGAGGAACCGTTGACGCTGCGCGAGCGCAGCCTGAACGTGCAAGCCGATGAAATCCGCGCGGCGCTCGACGCCTGCGGCGGCGATCGCGACCGCGTGTGCGCCATGCTCGGCATCAGCAAGACGACGTTGTGGCGGCGTTTGCGCGCCGCGAAGAAAGCCGCGCGGGACATCACGTCATAGCGCAACGTCACGCGCGGCCTTCGAGACGCTTTCAGTTCTTGATGCCGTTGAGCAGCTGCGCCACCACGCCATGCAGTTGCAGCACATGGGCGCTCTTTTGCAGGAGCGCCTGGTAGTTCTCGAAGAATTCCTTCGACTCCTCTCCTGTGAACAACTTCGCCACGCCCTCGGCCGCGCCGATGCGGTCTTCGGGTTCGGCGTCCTTCGCGTCCAGCGTTTCATCCACGTTGGCGATCACCGTCGAGAGCGGCATCAGCCAGCGGAACCCCGTGCCGTTGATGAGCACCTGCAAAAACGCCGCGGGCGTGGTCGGCCCGAACTCGCGCTCGTATTCGGCGCGCTCGTGATCGAGCATCGCCTTGTGCAGGTTGAGCAGCGGCTTGCGGACTTCGGAGAGGAATTGAATCGCGCGGGCTTCGTCCATCGTGGCGGCTCCTTTTAGGTCCTTGCGTGCATGCGATATCGCGCGGCGTGAGGGCGCGCGTCCATCGAACGATGGTAGCGCAATGGCGCGGCCCATGTCGTTAAGGCCGGGCGCGGCGCGCTTGACAGCACGCGAATAAAGTCGGCGCTACACTCGGCCAGTCCTCGCAAGGCCGCATTGGCGCGCCATTCGCGCAAACGCCCCACGATTTGCGCGCGATGCCGGAACAACGCGCATGCATGGCCTTCGATTGATCGAACAGAACTGACAATCTTCGACCATCCCCACACCGGAGAGCCGCCTCATGACGACGTTAACCATCAATGGCGAGACCCACACGATCGACGCGCCCCCCGACATGCCGCTGCTCTGGGTGCTGCGCGACATCATCGGCCTGACCGGTACGAAGTTCGGCTGCGGCATTGCGCAATGCGGCGCCTGCACCGTGCATCTGGACGGCGAGGCCACGCGTTCGTGCGTGCTGCCGGTCGCGGCGCTCGAAAGCCGCAAGATCACGACGATCGAAGCCATCGGTGCGACGCCTGCCGGGCAGAAAGTGCAGAAGGCGTGGCGCGCAATCGACGTGGTGCAGTGCGGCTACTGCCAGTCGGGGCAGGTGATGGCGGCGGCGGCGCTGATCGCCTCGAACCCGAACCCCAGCGACGCCGATATCGATGCCGCCATGACCGGCAATATCTGCCGCTGCGGCACCTATAGCCGCATCCGCGCGGCGATCAAGCAAGCTGCGAAGGAGGCCTGAGATGTCACAAGGTCTTCTCGATGCGCAGAGCGGTGCTGCGCGGGTTGCCTCTGCCGGCTCATTTTCGCGGCGCACTTTCCTCAAACTCGGCGCGGCGGCGGGTGGCGGCCTGTTGCTCGGCTTCAGTTTTGGCGCGGGCGCGCAGGGCGACAGCGCGGCGCGCCGCTCGGTCGTGGGCGGCGACGGCAACGAAACGCCGCAAGATGGCGTGTTCGAGCCGAACGCCTTCGTGCAGATCGACCGCAGCGGCAAGGTCACGCTGATCATCCCCAAGGTGGAGATGGGACAAGGCGTGTACACGTCGATCCCAATGCTGATCGCCGAAGAACTCGAAGTGCCGCTCGACGCCGTGACGATCGATCACGCGCCGCCCGACGCGAAGCTGTTCACCGACCCGCTGCTCGGCGGCCAGCTCACGGGCGGTTCGACCTCGATCCGCTATGCGTGGGAGCCGATGCGCCGTGCGGGCGCGACGGCGCGCGTGGCGCTGATCGCGGCGGCCGCGCAGCAATGGCAGGTCGATCCCGCTACGTGCCATGCGAAGAACGGCGCGGTGCTGCACGACGCGAGCGGACGCAGCGCGTCCTATGGTCAGCTTGTCGATGCGGCGGCGAAACTGCCCGCGCCGCAGAACGTGGCGCTCAAGAATCCGAAGGATTTCACCCTCATCGGTAAGCCCACGAAGCGGCTCGATTCGCCGGAGAAGGTCGATGGCTCGGCGCAGTTCGGTCTCGATGTGCGGCTGCCCAACATGGTCTACGCGGCCATCGTCAATTGCCCGGTGTTCGGCGGCACGCTTGCGCGCGTGGACGACACGCACGCGAAGCAGATCCCCGGCGTCACGCAGATCGTCAAGATCGACAACGCGGTGGCCGTGATCGGTGCGCACACCTGGGCCGCGAAGCGCGGCGCGGCGGCGCTCGTGATCGAGTGGAACGAGGGCGCGGCGGCGAACCTGTCGATGCGGCAGATTGTTGGCGATCTCGCGAATGCCGCGCAGCAGCAGCCCGGCGCGGTCGCGCGCAAGGACGGCGACGTGCAGCAGGCCTTCAGCGGCGCCAAAACGCGCGTCGATGCGGTCTATCAGCAGCCGTTCCTCGCCCACGCGACGATGGAGCCGATCAACTGCACCGTGCACGTGCGCGCCGACGCCTGCGAGATCTGGGTCGGCACCCAGGTGCCCACGCGCGCCGTCGATGCGGGCGTGGCCGTCACGGGCCTCAAGCCCGAACAGATCGTGCTGCACAACCATCTGCTCGGCGGCGGTTTCGGACGCCGGCTCGAAGTCGATGCGATTACCCAGGCGCTCAAGGTCGGCAAGCAGGTGAGCACGCCCGTGAAGGTGTTCTGGACGCGCGAGGAGGACATCCAGCACGACATGTACCGGCCGTTCTACTACGACCGCATCTCGGCCGGGCTCGACGCCAACGGCAAGCCGGTGGCGTGGCAGCACCGTATCGTCGGCTCGTCGATCATCGCGCGCTTCGCGCCGCCGGCCTTCAAGAACGGCATCGACCCGGACGCCGTCGAAGTGTCCGCCGATCTGCCCTACGACCTGCCGAACCAGTTGATCGAATACGTGCGTCAGGAGCCGCATACGGTGCCTACCGCCTTCTGGCGCGGCGTCGGGCCCACGCGCGGCACTTTCGTGGTGGAGAGCTTTATCGACGAATGCGCTGCGGCTGCGAAGACCGATCCGGTGCAATACCGGCGCAATCTGCTCGGCAAGTCGCCGCGCGCGCTGGGCGTGCTCGACGTCGCCACGCGCGCCGCCAACTGGGGGCCGCCAATGCCGAAGGGGCAAGGGCGGGGTGTCTCGGTCATGAATGCGTTCGGCAGCTTCTTCGCGATGGTCGCGGATGTGACCGTGACCGATGGCGAAGTGCGCGTGAACCGCGTGGTGGCGGCCGTCGATTGCGGCATGGTGGTGAACCCGACGACGATCGAGGCGCAGGTGCAGGGCGGCATCGTGTTCGGCATTTCGGCGGCGCTTTATAGCGAAATCACGATCGAGCGCGGGCGCGTGACGCAGCGCAATTTCACCGACTACCGCATCTTGCGCATCGACGAAGCGCCCGTGATCGAAGTGCACATCGTGCCCAGCGCCGAGGCCCCCGGCGGGATCGGCGAGCCGGGTACGGCGGCGCTCGCGCCTGCGGTGACCAACGCGATCTACGCGGCCACGGGCCAGCGTCTGCGGCATCTGCCCGTGGGCCGCCAGCTCATGAACCCGCAAACCGCCTGAGGAGGACGACGATGAAGCCATTCAACGCATCCTCCATCGCGCGGGGATTTGCTGCTTACTCGCTGGCTGCGACGCTCGCGGCGCTGGCATCCGCCTCGGCCTTTGCCGCCGATGCGAACGCCAGCGCCGATGCCGCCACCATCCAGCGCGGCGCTTACCTCGCCCAGGCCGGCGACTGCGCGGCGTGCCACACGGCGCCGGGCGGCAAGCCGTTCGCGGGCGGCTTGCCAATGACCACGCCGCTCGGCCACATCTATACGACCAACATCACGCCCGATCCGGACACGGGCATCGGCGGTTATACGCAGGACGATTTCGCGCGCGCGCTGCGCGAGGGCGTGGCGAAGGACGGTCACAACCTGTATCCGGCGATGCCTTATCCGTCCTACGCCAAGGTCCGCGACGACGACGTGGCCGCGCTCTACGCCTACTTCATGCACGGCGTGCAGCCGGTCAAGGCGGCCAATCGCGAGAGCGACATCAAATGGCCGATGAACATGCGCTGGCCGCTCAAGCTCTGGAACATCGTGTTCCTCAAGAAGGGCGTGTATCAGGACAAGCCGGACAAGGACGCCGCCTGGAATCGCGGCGCTTATCTCGTGCAGGGGCTCGGCCATTGCGGCTCGTGCCATACGCCGCGCGGCATCGGCTTCAACGAACAGGCGCTCGACGAAAGCGGCAGCGAGTTTCTCTCGGGCGCGGTGCTCGACGGCTGGTTCGCCTCGAACCTCACGGGCGAGCACAACACCGGGCTCGGGCGCTGGAGCCAGGCCGATCTCGCGCAGTTCCTGAAGACAGGCGCGAACCAGCATGCGTCGGCGTTCGGGGCGATGACGAGCGTGATCAACAACAGCACCCAGGCGATGAACGACGCCGACGTCAGTGCGATCGCGGGCTATCTCAAGTCGCTGCCGGCGGCGGGCGGCAACGGCGGCCCGGCCTATGCCTACGATCCGCAGGCGACGAAGGTGTCGCTCTCGCGGCCGGCGAACGATGCGGGCGCACGCGTCTACACGGCGTTCTGCATGCACTGTCACGGCGTGGACGGGCGCGGCTTCGCGCCGATGTTCGCGCCGCTCGCAGGCAATCCGAACGTACTGGAGAAGTCGCCCGAGTCGCTCATCAACGTGACGCTCAATGGCACCGGCGACCTCGTGATCCAGGGCATTCCGGCGCCGTATCCGATGCCGCCGTATCGCGACCAGCTCAACGACCAGCAGATCGCCGATGTGCTCAGCTTTATCCGCGCGGGGTGGAACAATCGCGGCGGGGCGATCGGCGCGGGCGATGTCGCGAAGCTGCGCAAGGCGACGCAGCCCGAGGCGCAGGCTGCGCAAACGGCGGGAGCGCAGTGAAGCGCGCGGCGGCCGATGGCGTGTCGATTGCGCTGGCCGCCGCGCCTTCGGCTTTGTCGATCGTGCCCTTGCGGCGCGACGAGCTGCCCGTGGAGACCGCCGCGCTCGCGCGCTACATGGTCGGCAAGTGTCTGGTTCACGATCTGCCCGAGGGGCGGCTGGCGGGACGTATCGTCGAAGTCGAGGGCTATCCGCCCGGCGATTCCACCGGGCATGCGTTCATCGGGCGGCGCGCGTGGAATGCCTCGCTGTTTCGCGCGCGCGGCTACGCCTATGTGCGGTTGACCTACGGCACCGCGTACATGCTCAACATGTCGAGCGAAGCCGAGGACGTGGGCGCGGGCGTGCTCTTTCGCGCCGTGGAGCCGCTCGAAGGGCTCGCGGCGATGGAGGCACGTCGGCCGGGTGTGCCGCGGCGCGATCTCACACGCGGGCCGGGACGGCTCACGCAGGCTTTCGGAATCGGCGCGAGTTTCGACGGCGTCGATCTTTGCGGCGGACAGGGGTTATGGATCGGGCGTCTCGACGGTACTACCCCATCGGCGCAGGCAGTAGGCGTGACGACGCGCATCGGCCTGTCGCGCGAACAGGACCGCCCGCTGCGCTTCTACGAGATCGGCAGTCCGTTTGTGAGCGGGCCGCGCAAGCTGCTGTCAGGCGCCTGAAAAGCGGGCCGCAACGTGCGCCGATCCTGATTCTTGCGTTCGCCGCATTGTTGCGATGTACGGAACTGTATTTTGGAGAAATCGGTATTTGCCCTGGTCGCTTCGTTTCATAGACTGATTGCACTGGCCCGACGCATGGCGCTCAACGAGGCGCTGCCGCCGAGGCCCGGCACAACAAGCGATGGAGGTAAATATCATGAAGACCCGTACCCTGATTCAGGCCGCGTTTATCGCGGCGCTCGTGGCCGCTCCGGCACTGTCGTATGCCCAGGCTGACCAGAATGCCCCCAAGACCCGCGCCGAAGTGCGCGCCGAGCTGATCCAGCTCGAGCAGGCGGGCTACAACCCGGCCACGGCGAACGACTCCACCTATCCGAGTGAAATCCAGGCGGCCGAAGCGCGTGTTTCGCAGGAACAAGGCGTCGCGCAGACGCAACCGACCGCCGACACCGGCTACGGCGGCGCCGCGATGGGCTCGTCGCAGTCGGGTGCGCAGCCGGCGCAGATCGCGCCGTCGCAGCGCGTGTATTTCGGCAACTAAGTCTGGCAACCGGAATGGCGCGTTCGCGCCATTTCGCCGTTCGGGCGCGACCCCTCACGCGGCCTGCTTCCAGCAGGTCGCGTATCGCCTCGACTCCCACGCTCACGCCACACATTCTTTCCCACGAATTTTCATGCGTGGAACCTCCGCCGCCGTAAGGTGGCTTCGCCCAACCCGCTTCCGGATTGGGCTTTTTTCGCTGCATCGTGTGTGCTGGAGCGTGGAAACGGGCGTCGCTGCGCGCTCAGGTGCCGGGGCCGCCGGTGATGTAATGCTCGAGCTGCGAAATGGTGAACTGCTGCTCGGCGATGATCTCTTTCACAAGGTCGCCGATCGACACCATGCCGATGAGCTTGCCGTTCTCCATGACCGGCAGGTGACGCATGCGCCGCTCGGTCATGAGTGCCATACAGTCGTAGGTGGTCTGATCGAGCTGCACGAAGCGCACGTGCGGGGTCATGATGTCGCGCACGGCGGTCGTCTTCGACGAACGGTCCATCAGCACGATCTTGCGCGCGTAATCGCGCTCGGTCACGATGCCGACGATCGCATCGCCGTCGATGACGACCAGCGCGCCGATATGCTTTTCGGCCATCAGGCGGATAGCGTCATAGACGGAATCGTTGGCGCCGATCGTGTGGACCACTTGTTCCGATTTGGATTTGAGTACCTGTGCAACGCTCGTCATAGGGCGACTCCAGTTCGTCCTTCTTGTTGTTTGCTTACTGCGAGAGGTGGCCTGCGCGGCGCGGCGAGGGCAGTGTGCGCGCCGTTGTTGCCCGGGAAGAAAGCCATTCCAGTATAGGCGGATGACCGCTCGCGCGGCGTCGGGGTATGCGCGGGGTTGGCCGCCGCGCGACGGTATGCGGGGCGCGTGCGAGCCCCAGGCGGCGTAGGGATGATTCCGGGGCGACTGAGGCGGGCGGGGCGGGCCTGGCGAAATGGCGGTACACTCCGGTTCCGAACTTCAATCCGGCCTTGGCCGGTTTCTGCCAGTCATTTGTTCCAGATCATGCCTACGCTTCAAGAGCCGTCCTGCGCTGACGGCGACAACGCCAACGAATGCGTCGTGCTTGACGCGAGCGCCACGCTGCCGACCCGTTACGGCACCTTCGAGTCCTACGTCTATCGGGTGAAGGACGGCGGCGCCGAACACTGCGCGCTCGTCATGGGCGACGTGGGGAGCGGCGAGCCCGTGCTGGCGCGCCTGCACTCCGAATGTCTGACCGGCGATGTCTTCGGTTCCTACCGCTGCGACTGCGGCGAACAGCTCGATCTCGCACTGCGCTATATCGCGGCCGAAGGCCGTGGCGTGCTGCTGTATCTGCGTGGCCACGAAGGCCGCGGCATCGGCCTGTCGAACAAGATTCGCGCGTATCAGCTCCAGCAGCAGGGTCGCGACACCGTCGAGGCGAACCTCGACCTCGGCCTGCCCGACGACGCGCGCGAATACGACTCGGCCGCGGCGATCCTGCGTTTGCTCAAGGTCACGTCGGTGCGCCTGATGAGCAACAATCCGAAGAAATTCGACACGCTCTCGAAGCACGGCATTCCGGTGATCGAGCGGGTCGCGCTGGCGATCCCGATGCGCGAGGAAAACGAGCGCTATATCCGCACGAAGCAGGTCAAGTTCGGGCACTACTTTGAAGAAAACGAATAAGGCGCAACAGCGCGTTGTTCGTGCGCCGTTCCGGTCCTTAGCCGTGCGGCGCAAGCTTGCCCTTGTTGTTACGCACCCGCGGAACAGAATATGCTCACCCTTTTGGACACATGCACAAAAAAGGGGAGAGCATGACTCACCATTCCACACCGCCGCCGCGCCGCTTCACCTTGCCGCTGGCGGCCATCTGTCTTGCAGCCGGACTGTCGCTCGCGGCCACCGGCGCCCGCGCGCAATCCGAGGCCTACACCAGCGAGCCCGTCGATCTCTTCGCGGGGCCGTCTGACGAATACCCTGTCGTGACCGAGCTCGGGCCGAACGTGCCCGTGACCGTGATGGGTTGCGTCAGCGACTACTCGTGGTGCGACGTCGCCATGCCCGGCATGCGCGGCTGGGTCTACGCCGGCTATCTGACTTATCCCTACCAGGGCGGCTATGTTCCGCTGGAAGGTTATGGTGCGGCGATCGGACTGCCGATCGTCACCTTCTCCATCGGCGCTTATTGGGGCAGCTTCTATCGCGACCGCTCCTGGTACGGCCAGCGCGAGCACTGGGACCACGTTCCGCCGCCGGGCTACGGCGGCCGTCCGCCCGGCCCGCCGCCCGCCGTTCGCGGCGGCCCTCCGGGTGGTCCGGGCCGCCCGCCCATGCCGCAAGGCGCAGGAGGACGTCCCCCTGGTCAGCCCATGAACGGCGGCGAACGTGTCGAAGCACCGCGCCCGCCTGCTGGCGGGGGCAATCAGCCCCGGCCGATGCCGCAGCCCGGCTACGAGGGTCGCCCAGGCGGAGCGGGGCCGGCACCCGCGCAGCCAGGCAACCACGCGCCGCCGCCGATGCAGGGCGGCGCCCGTCCGGCAGGGCCGGGAGGTCAGCCGATGGAACATGGTCGTGAGGGGCAGCCGCAGGGCGGTCGTCCTTCCGGTCAGGGGGGCGGCGGAAACCACGACGACCGGCATCAGCCGAATTAATCGCCTCGCAGGTTCAGTCTCTTGAAACGGGCGTTCCGACACGACGGAGCGCCCGTTTTTATCTTGCTTGAGATAAATATGGCGGCTATCTGGAGCTCGGCCCTTTCATCGGGTTGAACGCCAGTTCCTCCATCATCCTGCAAGCGAGCGCCAATTAATCAGGATTCCGATTGATTGTTTGCCGCCGGCATCTCGTTGTCTCAATCGTTAAATCTTTCCCGAATTGCGTGCCTGACGGATTTAACAATCCCTGACAGTAGATTCTCACGCAAGCGGCGACAATAAGTCATCGCGGCGTCAGAAGTATCTGAGTCGCGGCATTCAGCGTGCGTCTGTCGCACGCTGGACAACGTATATCGGCTACGGGGGCTGGCGCAGTCGGGACACGGCGGTGCGTCGGTGGCGAGGCAGCCAGAGCGGGTTAGAACCCGCCGTACAACGCTGGTCAACAGCGCCTGGCAGTAGGAGTGGCGATGGCGTCGGGGACGCCAGGTTTCAGATCGGTTGCAGTCCGCAGGCGGGCGTCGGGCGGTGATGCCTGCCTGCATGCGACGCGCCGTGATGGCGGCGCGCGGCGCCGGTGGCCCGAATCCGGGGGGAGGGGAGCCGGAGACCACGCAACGCGCAACCCGCGGCTATCGCCACTCGTTTTTCATCCACAAGTCCGTGCACGTACGCTCGCGCACCTGCCTTCGACTTCGAAGCGGCTGGCGTTGCAACGATGCGCCGGTCTTGTCAGCAACACGAGGGGTCTCATGTTTTTCCGTTTCGGCAGCATCCGGTTTCCGCCCGTTTCGCGCGTGAATGGCGCGGGCCGCAGCCGCGATCTCGATCGCATCGAACTGGATCTCTCCCGCGACCGCCACGCGCGCGCGGCGATGGAGGCCTACGCGGACTCCTGCGAGGCCGAATTGCCGTGGCTGAGCGAAACCTTGCGCCAGTCGCGCTTCGGGCGCTCGGAAAAGCTGACGCAGTGTTCGTCGACGGTTCTGCGCGCGTTCATGCTCGCGCAGGCGCGCGCCGCCGTGAAGCCCGACTACGCGCATGCGGCCTGGGAGCACGTGCGCGTGCAACTGGTCGCCGTGCTCGCGGGTCTGCCACAGGCGGGCGGGCAGGAGGCGCTGAACGGAACGACAAATACCGATGCTCCCGCCGATGGAGGCCAGTTACACCGCCGCTAGCAGGCCGGCGTTGCGCAACCGGGCCGGGCTGCAAGGCCAGTAAGGCCAGAACGGCTCGGCTGTAGGGCGATTTCGACTACCATGAGCGAAATCCGGTTCCCGATCTCGCCAGGCGACTAGCGCTCCCATTCATTTCAAGACGCAGCGAGAGTGGCGGCTTGGGCGCGCGGCAGGGGCTGCGCGGCAAGAGGTTGGGGATCGCGTCCGGGCGGCATGAAGCCGGGGCCGGCCAATCCCGAGAAGATGAATAACGAACTGGGTGCAGGGCACTATGAGAATCGCAGTACTCGATGACGATCCGGCGCAGACCGATTTCGTCTGCCAAACGTTAGTGGCCGCGGGCCATGTCTGTCACGCGTTCGCCAAGGGGGGCGAGCTCGTCAAGCAGCTCAGGCGACAGACGTTCGACCTGCTCGTGCTCGACTGGAACGTCCCCGACATGGCTGGCGACGAGGTCTTGCACTGGGTCCGCCAGAGCCTTTCCACACGCTTGCCGGTGCTCTTCATGACGAGCCGCAGCCGCGAGGTCGATATCGCGCTGATGCTCAACAGCGGCGCCGACGACTACGTCGTCAAGCCGGTCTCCGCGCCCGTGCTGCTCGCGCGCGTGGGCTCGCTGCTGCGCCGCGCGTATCAGCTGCATGCGCCGGCGCAGAAGGAAGTGTTCGGCGACTACGAATTCGACCTGAAGTCGCGTCAGGCGTCGGTCGGCGGCAAGGCGGTGGCGCTCACGCAGAAGGAGTTCGAGCTGGCGCTGCTGCTGTTCCAGCACCTGAGCCGCCCGCTTTCGCGCGCGCACATTCTCGACGTCATCTGGAAGCAATCCGACGACATTCCTTCGCGCACCATGGACACGCACGTGTCGATGCTGCGCTCGAAGCTCGGGCTGCGCCCGGAAAACGGCTATCGCCTCACGCCGATCTACGGCTACGGCTACCGTCTCGAACGGATCGAAGGGGACGCGGCGTGAGCGCCGCGCGTTCGGCGCGCCCGGCGGTGTCCGGGCCGTTTGCGTTTGGCTCTCCGGTTTTGTCTGGGACGCTTGCCTGCCTGCTCGCATTCGGCCTGCTGCCGGCCGCGCAGGCCGCCGGAGCGCACGGGCATGAGCGCGCGCAACCCGCGCAGACAACGATCTACGTCACGCACGCCGGCGATTCGCTCTACGACATCGCCCAGCGTTACCTGCGCGATCCCGCCGACTGGACCCAGCTCGCGCGCCTGAACCACGTGAGCGCGCCGCGCCGTCTGAAGCCCGGCACGGCGCTGCGCGTGCCAGTCGCGCTGCTGCGCCAGGACGGACTGAGTGCGCGCGTGATCGCGACATCGGGGCCGGCAAGCCATACCTTCGGCGGCGGTGCGCAACTGCCGCTCATCGTCGGTGCGAATCTGGTCGAGGGCGAGCACGTGCAAACCGGCGAGAACGGCTTCGCCACGCTCGAACTGGCCGACGGCTCGCATCTGGTGATGCCGCCAGGGACCGCGCTCGATCTCGCCACGCTGCGCAAGAGCGCGCTGACCGGCTCGACCGACCGCATCGTCAATCTCCAGCGCGGCGAGGTGAACACCGAAGTCACGCACGCCACGAAGAAGGATGACCGCTTCCAGATCCGCTCGCCTTCGGTGGTCGCGGGCGTGCGCGGCACGAGCTTTCGCGTGAACTACGACGGTGACAAGGGCTCGACAGCCGTCGAAGTGATCGAAGGCGCCGTGGGTGTCGACGCCGCACCGCATGGCCAGGCTTCTTCCGTGGCGCCCGCGCCCGGCACGCCGCTGGCCGCCTCGACGCAACTCGTCGCGGCGCGTCACGGCAGTCTCACGCTCGCGGGCGGGGCGGTCGGCACGCCGGTCGCGCTGCTCGACGCGCCCGATCTGCGCAATCCCGCGAAGATTCAGGACGATGCCGCGGTTGCCTTCGATCTCGCGCCGGTCACGGGCGCTAGCGGCTATCGCGTGCAGATCGGCCGCGACGCAGGCCTGCTCGACCTGATCCGCGACATGCGTGTCGATAACCCGCACGCCGATGTGGGCGCCCTCGACGACGGCACGTATTTCGTGCGCCTGTCCGCCATCGACGCGAACGGCCTCGAAGGCATGCCGGCCACCTACGCGTTCGAGCGTCGCCGCGTCGCGCTGGGCGTCTCGGCGGGGCGTGTCGAGGGGACGCGCAACTATGCGTTCCGTTGGTTCGTCGACCGTCAATCGGGCGACACGCGTTTTCGTTTCGTGCTGTCGGCGTCGCAGGATCTGGGCACGCCGCTCGTCGATCGCACCGATATCAAGGATGGCGAAGCGGTCGTGCACGATTTGCCCAAGGGCGTCTACTACTGGACGGTGATCGCCGAGCAGTTCGAAGGCGGCCGCTACTACCAGAAGGCCAGCCCGGTCCAGTCGTTCCGGCTCGACTGGTGAGGCAGGCGCGCATGAGCGTGGGCGTGCGCGCAGGTCTTCGTCAGGGCCGCCCGGCCGGGCGGCGCTTTCTGTTCGAGTGGCTGGGCGTGGCGTGCGTGGGCATCGCCATCGTCCTGCTGGGCGTGCTCACGCACGGCACGCTCAGCGCCGATTCGCTGGTCTATGACCGCTTTCTTGCCGCACGCGAGCGGCCGGTGTCGCCCGACATCGTGGTGGTGGAAATCGACAATGCGAGCGTCGCGTCGCTCGGGCGCTGGCCCTGGCCGCGCAGCGTCCACGCGCAGCTCGTCGATCAGCTTGCCCGGGCAGGCGCCGCCGCCATCGTCTATGACGTGCTCTTCACCGAACCCTCGCCCGACGACGCGCGCTTTGGCGCCGCGCTGCGCGAGCGTCCCGCGTATCTCCCCATTCTGCTGTCGCCCGCCGACAATGCCGCCGATGGCCGTCGTCAGGTCGTGAAGCCGGTGACGCCGCTGGCCGACGCCGCCGCGGGTCTCGGCCACATCAATCTCGAAGTGGACAGCGACGGCATCGTGCGCAGCGTCGCGCTCTTCGAGGGTGACGCGCAGCAGCGCTGGCCACAACTGATGGAGCCGCTCTGGCGCGCCGTGCGTGCCGGCCGCATCGCGCTGGCCGGCACCGCGTATCCGGCGTCGGACGAACTCAAACGCGCGGACGCGAAGGTCATGCGTGCTGGCGAATCGGGTAGCGAGGCGCGCTTCCTGCTGCCATTCAGCCCCACCACGCAGTCGTATCGCAAGGTCTCGTTCGCGCAGGTGCTCGAAGGCCGCGTACCGCCAGACCTGCTGCGTGGACGCGTGGCGCTGGTGGGCGTGACGGCCTCGGGCCTCTACGACCGTTTCGCCACGCCGCTCTCGGGCACGCTCGGGCCGATGCCGGGCGTCGATATCCACGCGCTCGTGCTCGATACGCTGCTCAACGGCTCGGCCATCGAACCGGCCTCGCGCCTCGCGGTCGTGCTGGCTTCGCTGATGCCGCTTGCCTTGCTGCTCGCGGGCTTTCTCGTGCTGTCGCCACTGCGCACGCTGTTGCTTCTGCCGCTGCTCGCGCTCGTCACGCTCGCGGCCAGCGCCGCGCTGCTCTACGTCGCGCGCATCTGGCTTGCGCCGGTGCCCGCGCTGCTCGCGCTCGCGCTGGTCTACCCGCTATGGGGCTGGCGGCGTCTCGAAATGACGATGGCCTATCTGCGCAAGGAACTCATACAACTCGCCGATGAACCCTATCTGCTGCCCGAAGCAAGCGCGCCGGCCCGCGAATTCGGCGGCGACGCGCTCGCCCAGCAGATGGCGCTGATGGCGCAGGCCGCGCAGCGTCTACAGGACATGCGCCGCTTCGTGTGGGACAGCCTCGACTCGGTGCCCGAGCCCTTGCTCGTCGCGGACCTGCAAGGCGTCGTGCTGATCGCCAACCACGCGGCGCGCGCGTACTTCGCGAGCCTGAACGTGGGCGTCGCGGAGGGGCGGCGGATGCAGGATGTATTCGGCGATCTCGCGCTCGTCAAACCGATCGACCCGAACCCGGAGATGCTCGCCTTCGCCCACGCGCACTGGCCCGCACCGCTCGATCCGGCGATTGGCGAGTACGCGCAGTTGATGGAGCGCGGCGTCGAGGTCCATGCGCGCGACGGCGGCGATTATCTGCTGCGCTACGCACGCTGCACCAACGCGCAAGGCCAGGCGGTGGGCTGGATCGCGGGTCTCGTCGACGTGACGGCATTGCACGATGCCGAACGCCAGCGCGAGGACGCACTGCGCCTGCTCTCGCACGACATGCGCTCGCCGCAGGCGTCGATCGTCGCGCTGGTCGAGACCGAACGCGAGCGCGGCACGCTCGAAGCCGCGCCGGTGCGCGAGGTGATGGATCGCATCGAACGCTACGCGCGCCGCTCGCTCACGCTCGCCGACGACTTCGTGCAACTCGCCCGCGCGGAGTCGCAGGTCTACGCGCTTGAGCCCACCAGCCTCACGGAACTGGCCATCGACGCGAGCGACGAAGTCTGGCCGCAGGCCAGCGCGCGGCAGATCCACATCGAGACCGCCTTCGACGACGACGAGATGGGCTGGATCAATGCCGACCGTTCGCTGATGACCCGGGCGCTCGTCAACCTTCTTAACAATGCGGTGAAATACAGCCCACCCAAAACCAGAATAATCTGTAGTATCGCGGTCGTGGAGGGTTCAGCCCCGCGTGTGATCTGCTCGATCCGCGACCAGGGCTACGGCATTCCGCTCGAGGATCAGGCGAAGCTATTCGAGCCGTTCCGCCGTTTTCATGCCGGGCAGCGGCCCGAAGTGAGCGGTGCGGGACTCGGCATGGCGTTCGTGAAGACGGTCGTGACGCGCCACGGTGGCGAAGTCTACGTCCAGAGCATGCCGGACGAGGGCACGACGGTGACGATGTCGCTGCCCGCGCTCGATGCGCCGGAAGCACCGGTTTGACGGCACCTGACTGCCGCTGATCGCCCCGAGCGCCGCCAGAACCTGCTGGCAACGATTTCGATGGAGTTCGCAGTGAAGTTCCTGATGACGATCTGCGCCGCGTCGCTGGCGGTCGCGCTGGCCGGCTGCGCTGGCGCGAGCGCCGACGTGCAGGCGAGCGGCAGCCTTTCCGCGATGCACACGGAGGGCCCGGCATCGACGTCCCCGACGTACCGTTTGGCGCGTACCCCGGCCCAGGCCGACGCTAACGAGCATCTGCCCTACGAGGCGCTACTGCGCGCTGGCCTCGCGCAACGCGGGTTCCAGGAGGGCGCAGGCGATGCCGCGCACTATCTCGTTTCCGCCGCATGGGCTTCGCGGCCCGCCGATGTCACGGTCGCCACGGGCGATTGCCAAGGCGGCTGCGCACCGGCCGAAGGGCCGTCGCTACCGTGGTTTGGCCACCGCTACGTGCACACGCTCACGCTGCGCTTCTTCGCGCTGCCCGATGGCCACGAGGCCTACAAGGTCAGCGCCGAGAAGCGCGACCGCAGTGCCGATGCGCAGCAGGCCCTGCCGTATCTCGTCGCGGGTGCGCTGGCGAAGATGCCCTATGCGGGCGCGCCGCAATGGCGCGTGAAGATGAAGGAAGCGGTCACCGAACCGGGCGGTGCGCCGCTCATGCCCGAGGTCACATCGGTCAAGCCGCTCGCTCAGTAAAGCAGCGGGGCGGCTACGCGCGACGACTTCAGCCCGGCGGCGTCGAGTCGTCCTGCGCTTCGGGCCAGCGGTTCTCATAGACGCATTCGCCTAGTTCCTTGCGCTCGGCCCAATGCTCGATTTCGAGCATGGGTTTCGGATAGAACTCCGCAACGTGGCCAACACACAGGATCGCCACCGGCTTCGCGCCGGGCGGCATGCCCAGCAGCGCGTGCACTTCGTCGACATCGAAGATCGACACCCAGCCCATGCCGAGCCCTTCGGCGCGCGCGGCGAGCCACATGTTCTGGATCGCGCACGCAACCGACGCCAGATCCATTTCCGGCAGCGTGCGGCGCCCGAAAATATGCGCCTCGCGGCGGTCCATCAGCGCGACGACGAGCAACTCGCCGCATTCGCGCATGCCTTCCACCTTGAGCTTCATGAACTCGTCGCGGCGCTTGCCGAGCGCGTCGGCGGTCGCGAGGCGTTCGCGCTCGACGGCGGCCTGAAGTTGCTCGCGCACGGCCGGGGCGGTGATGCGCACGATGCGCCACGGCTGCATGAAGCCGACGCTCGGTGCGTGATGCGCGGCGTCGAGCAGCCGCGCGAGCACCGCCGGATCGACGGGGCCGGGCGCGAAGTGGCGCATGTCGCGCCGCTCGTAGATCGCGCGGTAAACCGCCGCGCGTTCGGCGTCGTCAAAGGGTTGTGCCATGAAAGAGGGCGGCCGCGAAGGCCGGATTGGAAGGCCAGTAGGCGTGCATATAAGTCGCGGTGATCGCGCCGTGGCGATAGAGCGCTTCGCCATCCGCGCCGGTTTGGGCGTGGCGTGCGCGCAGCACGGATTCGAGCGGCGTGCTCACGCGCGAGTAGTGGAACGTGTGGCCCGTGAGCGTGCCATGCGCGCCGTCGAGACGCTGCATGCCGAGCGCCGCGAAACGCTTTTGCATCGCCGCTTCGCCGGGCAGCAGGCCCAGCATCGGCGTGCGTGTGCCGTCGACGGTGGTGAGCGCGTCGAGCAGATACAGCATGCCGCCGCATTCGGCGACGAGCGGCTTGCCCGCTTCGACGTGCGCGCGCAACGACGCCGCGCTGCGTGTATTCGAGGCGAGCGCGGCGGCGTGTAGTTCGGGATAGCCGCCGGGCAGATAGAGGGCGTCGGCGTGCGCGGGTGCGGCTTCGTCGGCGAGCGGCGAGAAAAAACTCACGCGCGCGCCGAGTGCTTCGAGCAGCGCGAGATTCGCCGGATAGATGAACGAAAACGCGGCGTCGCGCGCAACGGCGATGTGTCGGCCTTCGAGCAGGGGCGGCGTAGCGGCTTGCGCGCTCGGTGTATCGAAAGATACGGCGGGCGGCAGTTCGGCCAGCGCCGTGTGTTCGAGCGCATCGGCGGCGCGCTCGATACGCGCGTCGAGATCGTCGATTTCGCTCGCCTGATGCAAGCCGAGATGCCGGTCAGGCAGCGAAAATTGCGCGTCGCTCGCAACGTGGCCGAGCCAGCGGATATCGGCGGGCAAGCCTTCCTGAAGCATCTGCGCGTGGCGCGCCGAGCCCACGCGATTGGCGAGCACGCCATGAAACGGTACGTCGGCTCGATAGCGCGCGAGGCCGAACGCGATCGCGCCGAACGTCTGCGCCATCGAATTCGCGCCGATCACGGCCGCCACCGGCACGCCGAACGTCGCGGCCAGATCGGCGCTGCTAGGCGTGCCGTCGAACAGGCCCATCACCCCTTCGATCAGGATCAGATCCGCTTCGGCCGCTGCCTGCGCGAGCAAGGCTCGACAGCCCGTCTCGCCCACCATCCACAGATCGAGCGACATGACCGGCGCGCCGCTTGCGCGCGCGAGGATCATCGGATCGAGAAAATCCGGGCCGGTCTTGAACACGCGCACGCGCCGCCCCTGGCGGCGGTGCAGGCGCGCGAGCCCCGCGGTGAGCGTGGTCTTGCCCTGGCCCGAGGCGGGCGCGCTGATGAAAAGCGCTGGGCACGCAACCTTCGCGTTCATGGCGTCAGAACTCCACGCCCTTTTGCGCTTTCACGCCCTGCTCGCGGTACGGATGCTTCACGATGCGCATTTCGGTGACGAGGTCGGCGGCTTCGATCAGCGCGTCGGGCGCGTGACGGCCCGTGACCACGACGTGCTGCATCGGCCCGCGCGCGGCGATCACCTCCAGCACTTCTTCGAGCGGCAGATATTCGTACTTGAGTACGGTGTTCAACTCGTCGAGGATCACCATCGCGTACTCGCCGCTTTCGATCATGCGCTTCGCTTCGTCCCAGCCCTTGCGCGCGGTGGCGACGTCGGCGTCGCGGTTCTGCGTGTTCCAGGTGTAGCCGTCGCCCATCGTCACGAAGTCGCACTGCGCGACGCTCGAGAGGAAATCGCGCTCGGAAGTATGCAGCGCGCCCTTGATGAACTGCACGACGCCCAGCTTCATGCCGTGGCCGAGCACGCGCACGGCCATGCCGAACGCTGCCGTGGTCTTGCCCTTGCCGGTGCCGGTGTTGACGATCAGGAGGCCTTTTTCGTGCGTCGCGGCGGCCTGCTTCTTCTCGTGGCCTTCACGGCGACGCTGGGTCATGCGCTGGTGGGATTCGGGATCGGTTTTCATCGTCGCGGATCAGTCCTGTGTTGCGGTTTTCTGCGCAGCCTCGCCGATGTTACGTCGAGGCGCGCGCAGCGATATCGGTGATAGGGGTGGCATCGGAAAACGCCGCGAGCGCGACCGTCACGCCGTCGAGCGCGAGCTTGGCGCGCACGAGCGGGCCGCCGTCGGCCGCGAGACGCGCGCACGGTTCGCATACGCCCGCGACGCCAAAGCGTGCTTGCGTCGCCGCGCTGGGCGCGGACAGCAGGGCATCGGCATCGGCTTCGATGACGGCCACCTGTTCGCGCGACCAGGCGCGCAGCGGCAGCGCATGCGCGGCGCAGAACGCGAGCAGGGCGGGTTCGGCGGCTTTCGCGTCGAGCGTGGCCACGACCTTCACCTGCGCGAGCGCCCACGCGCCGAGCGCTGCCTGCACGGCCGCCTCGATCTGCGCGAGCGACAGGCCGCTGCGACAGCCGATGCCGAGCGCCAGCGCGCGCGGGAGCGCATTGTCCGCTGGAGCGGGGGCATCGGGCAAGGAAGCGGCGGGTTGGGAGCGATTCACGTAAAGGCGGCCACGGCCGGTGACGGATGACGAGGTTGTGGCGGGCGCGAGTACAGCAGCGCGCGCCATTGCCTGTCGTTTTCCGCATGGAATTGCGCGCTACGATAGCACACGCATCGCGGCTCAAGCGTCGACCCCAAGGCCCGCCGAGGGTAAACCGGAGCGCCGCGCGAGCCCATCCAGCAAGCCTTTGCGGCACGAAGCGCGGTTGACGCGCCTGCGGCCCGCGCCTACACTCGCACGCACTCTGGTGCTCGCGTGCGCGATCGTTCTGCACGCGGTTAAACGGGAATCAGGGAGCCATCGCATCTGCCTCGCAGGTGAGCGGACCAGGCGCCAAAGCGCCCGTTCCGAATGACTTGGCCTGAACTGCACCCGCAACGGTACAACGAGCGCATCGGCCGCAATGCCGATGCAAACCGCTTCAAGGCATGCGCCGCATGCCGGGCGCCACTGCGCAATTGGGCCGCGAGGCCCGGCGTGGGAAGGCGAAGCGGCTTCTCGTCAGTCCGGATACCGGCCAGACAAGCAGGACGCGCGCTGCGGGATTGCGGCGCACTGTCCATGATTTCCATGCGTCAGCCGGGTTAGGCCCGCGACGCGTCTTGCCTTGTCGCCACGTCGTGCTCTGCCGTGTCATGTCTGCCCGTGCGGCAACGCTCCGACATCGCGCATCGCCGTCTGGCCCGCAAGACGCGTTCGACCCGCCCCGCGCGGCGCACTCCACCTGCGGCCCCAGTGCCGAAGGAGCACCTCATGCAAATGCGCAAGATCCCCGTCACCATCGTCACGGGCTTCCTCGGCAGCGGCAAGACCACGCTGCTGCGTCACATCCTCCAGCACGCGGGCGGTCTGCGCGTCGCGGTTATCGTCAACGAATTCGGCGAACTCGGCATCGACGGCGAAATCCTGCGCGGCTGCGGGATCGGCTGCGACGAGAACGGCAACGAAACGCAAGGCCAGCTCTACGAACTGGCCAACGGGTGCTTGTGCTGCACGGTGCAGGAAGAATTCTTCCCGGTGATGGAGCAACTGCTCGAACGCCGCGGCGACATCGACCACGTGCTGATCGAAACCTCGGGCCTCGCGCTGCCCAAGCCGCTCGTGCAGGCCTTCAACTGGCCGTCGATCCGCAACGCGTTCACCGTCGATGCGGTCGTCACCGTGGTCGATGGCCCGGCCGCCGCGAGCGGCCAGTTCGCGGAAAACCCGCAAGCCGTCGACGCGCAGCGCAAGGCCGACCCGAATCTCGACCACGAATCGCCGCTGCACGAACTGTTCGAAGACCAGCTTTCCGCCGCCGATCTCGTGATCCTCAACAAGACCGATCTGCTCGACGAAGCGGGGCAGGAAGCCGTCATCGCCGAACTGCGCGAAGAGCTGCCGCCGCAAGTGAAGATCGTGCGCGCGCAACACGGCCAGCTCGATCTGCACACGCTGCTCGGCCTCGAAGCGGCTTCGGAAGAAAGCATCCATCTGCGCCACGACCATCACGGTTCCGCCGACGATGCCGACCATCATCACGACGAGTTCGACTCGGTCGTGGTCGAAGGCACGGTGGCCACGCGCGAAGGCGCGATCGAGGCGCTGCAAAAGCTGGTCGATGCCCACACGATCTATCGCGTGAAGGGCTTCGCAGCGCTGCCGGGTGCGCCGATGCGTCTTGTCATCCAGGGCGTGGGCCGTCGATTCGACAGCTATTTCGATCGCCGCTGGAACGCGCAGGAAACTGCGACGCCAAGCCGCTTCGTGCTGATCGGCGAAGACCTCGACGCGGCTACGCTGCAAAGCGCGTTCGACGTGGCGCTGGCGTCGGTGGCGGCCGTCGCCCAGTAAGCGTGCAATTGCACGCACTGCACGCGTTATTTTCAAGTTTGCACTGACGAGACCGCCATGCATCTTTTGCGCACCACGCCTGGCGGTTTCGTCGACGATACCCAGGGCGTTATCCGTATCGACCAGCAGCCCGCCGACATCGTCGTGCTGAGTTCCGCCGATACGACGCTCGCCCTGCTCGCGAGCGTCGTGGCGCGCCTGCCGGAAGGCTTCCCGAGCGTGCGGCTAGCGAACGTGACGTATCTGCGCCAGCCCGCCTCGGTGGACTTCTATGTCGACGACGTCTTGCGGCACGCCAAGGTGGTCGTGGTCGACCATCTGGGCGGCGAGGCGTACTGGCCTTACGGCATCGAACAGGTCACCACGCTCGCGGAACAACGCGGCCAGTTGCTCGCGATGTTCTCGGGCGACCTTCAGGAAGACCCCAACCTGATCGCGAAGAGCCGCGCGGAACCGGAGTTCTGCCGCCTGCTCTGGCGTTACCTGCGCGAAGGCGGCGCGGCCAATGCCGAAGGTTTTCTGCGCGCGCTCGCCTGGCGCGCGTTCGGCTTTGGCGACGAGCCCGCGCCGCCCGTCGTGCTGCCCGCCGCCGCGCTTTACCACCCGGCGCGCGACGTGGCGAGCATCGACGACTGGCGCGCACGCTGGCAAACCGGCGCCCCTTTTGTTGCGATCCTGTTCTACAAGGCGCATTTGCAGGCCGCCAACACGGCTGCTTTCGATGCGCTCATCGACGCGCTGACCGAGCGCGGCCTGAACCCGCTGCCGCTCGCGATCACGTCGTTGAAAGACGCGATCAGCCGCGACGTGCTCGACCGTCTCGCGGCCGAGCACGACATCGCGCTCGTGCTCAACACCACGGCGTTCGCGGCGTCGTCGCTCGACGATCCGGAACCGCTCGCGCTGGCGGGCGATGCGCCCGTACTCCAGGTGATCCTGAGCGGCGGGAACCGTGAAGACTGGGTGAAGGACAACCACGGCCTGAATTCGCGCGATATCGCCATGCATATCGCGCTGCCCGAAGTCGATGGCCGCATCATCACGCGCGCTATCAGCTTCAAGGGCCTCGCCTACCACTGCAAGGACACGCAAGTCGATGTCGTGCGCTATCAGCCCGACCTTCAGCGCGTGGCCTTCGTGGCCGAACTCGCGCGGCGCTGGTGCCGGCTGCGCACGCTGCCGAACGCGGAGAAAAAGCTCGCGCTCGTGCTGGCCAACTATCCGATGAGCGAAGGGCGCATCGGCAACGGCGTGGGGCTGGATACGCCTGCGTCGGTGGTGAACATCCTGCGCATGCTGCGCGACGAAGGCTATCGCGTGGCCGATCTGCCCGAAGACGGCGAAGCGCTCATGGCCACGCTCACGCAGGGCGTGACCAACGATCCCGATACGCGTGCGTTGCGGCCCGCGTGGCAGAGTCTCGCGCTCGACGATTACCGCGCGCGCTTCGCGCAACTGCCGGTCGACGCGCAGAACGCGCTGATCGCGCGCTGGGGCGCGCCCGAGCAGGACCCGACGGTGCGTCGTGGCCGCTTCATGATCGCGGGCTGGCGCTGCGGGCAAGTGTTCATCGGCATCCAGCCCTCGCGCTCGCGCGGCGACGACAGCTACGCCAACTATCACGACGCCGACCTCGTGCCGCCGCACGCCTACCTGGCGTTCTACTTCTGGCTGCGCGAGACCTTCGGCATCGACGCGATCGCGCACGTCGGCAAGCACGGCAACCTCGAATGGCTGCCGGGCAAAAGCGTGGCGCTCGCCGAAACCTGCTGGCCCGACATGGCGCTTGGGGCCCTGCCGCATCTGTATCCGTTCATCGTCAACGATCCGGGCGAGGGGAGTCAGGCCAAACGCCGCGCCCAGGCCGTGATCGTCGATCACCTGATGCCGCCGCTCACGCGCGCAGAAAACTATGGGCCGCTACAGGACCTCGAACGCCAGGTCGATGAGTATTACGAAGCATTGATGGTGGACCCGCGCCGCGCGAAGCTGCTGCGCAAGACCATCCTCGCGACCATCATCGAGCACAAACTGCACGAGGAATTGAGCGTCGCCGCGCCGCAGGATCAGCAGGGCGAAGACGAACTGCTCAATCGCGCCGATGCTTACTTGTGCGAACTAAAGGAAGCGCAGATCCGCGACGGCCTGCATACCTTCGGCGAATCGCCGCAGGGCACGCAGCGGCGCGACACGTTGCTCGCGCTGGGCCGCTATCCGAGTGGCGACGGACAGGGCGCGAACGCTGGCTTGATCGACGCGTTGGCGCGCGACTTCGGCATCGATCATCTGCTGGAAGCGGGGAGCGTCGACTGGGCCGCGCCGTGGACTGGGCCGCGTCCTTCATTGCTCGTTGAAGCGATCGACGCACCCTGGCGCCATGCGGGGGATACGCGCGAGCGCCTCGAAGCGCTGGCGGGCGCGCTGCTCGCCAGCGCGTGCGAAACGGCGGACGCCTTCGATGAAATCGCGCAGACGTTGCCGCATGCCGCACGTGTGATTGCGCGCTTGCGCGACGACGTGCTGCCGCGCCTCGACGCCTGCGGGCACGAGGAATTGCGCCAGTTGCGGCGTGGCTTCGAAGGCCGTTTCGTGCCACCCGGGCCGAGCGGTTCGCCCTCGCGCGGCCGCCCCGACGTGCTGCCCACGGGCCGCAACTTCTATTCGGTCGATACGCGCGCCGTGCCCACCCAGGCGGCCTGGTCGCTTGGCCTGAAATCGGCGCAGCAACTGATCGAGCGCCATCTGCAGGAACACGGCGACTACCCGCGCGCCATCGGTCTTTCGGTGTGGGGCACGGCCACCATGCGCACGGGCGGCGACGATATCGCCCAGGCGCTCGCGCTGATCGGCGCGCGCCCCAAGTGGGCGGCGGGTAGCCAGCGCGTGATCGACTTCGAAATCATGCCGGTGGAAGCGCTCGACCGGCCGCGCATCGACGTGACGCTGCGGGTGTCGGGCTTTTTCCGCGACGCGTTCCCGAACGTGATGCATCTGTTCGACGCGGCCGTGCAAGCCGTCGCCGAACTCGACGAACCCGAACATCTGAACCCGCTGCGCGCGCGCATCCAGCGCGAACGCGACGCCTTGATCGCCGAGGGCATGGAGGCTTCCGAAGCGCGCCGCCGCGCCGGCTGGCGCGTGTTTAGCGCGCGGCCGGGCGCGTATGGCGCGGGCCTGCAAGCGATGATCGACCATCGGCAATGGCAGACCGACGCCGATCTCGCGCTGGCCTATCAGGCGTGGGGCGGCTACGCGTACGCCCAGAAAAGCAGCGGCGACGACGCGCGCGACGCGTTCCGCCAACGCCTCGCCTCGATCGACGTGATCCTGCAAAACCAGGACAACCGCGAACACGACCTGCTCGACTCGAACGACTACTACCAGTTCCAGGGCGGCATGGCGGCGGCGGCGCGGCACTTCTCGCAGGCGCAGCCCACGCTCTACCACGCCGACCATAGCAACCCGGCCGCACCACGTATCCGGCCGCTGCAAGAGGAGATCGCACGCGTGGTCCGCTCGCGCGTGGTCAATCCGAAGTGGATCGAGGGCGTGAAGCGTCACGGCTACAAAGGCGCAGCGGAAATGGCCGCGACCGTCGATTACCTGTTCGGCTACGATGCGACCGCGCGCGTGGTGGGCGACCATCAATACGCACTGGTCGCCGACGCCTACGTGCACGACGACGACACGCGCGCCTTCATGCAGCGCCACAACCCACATGCCCTGCACGCGATCTGCGAACGCCTGATCGAAGCGATGCAGCGCGGCCTTTGGCAACAGCCCGGCGAGCATCGCGAGCAAATCGAACAACGCCTGCTCGAAGCTGGCGAGCGAATGGAAGGACAGTGAACATGAACGTGGCGACGACGCGTCCCGCCTTTCCCTTTACCGCGCTGGTCGGCCAGGCGCCGCTGCAGCGCGCGTTGCTGCTCGCGGCCATCGATCCCGCGATCGGCGGCGTACTCGTGAGCGGACCGCGCGGCACCGCGAAATCGACGGCGGCGCGCGCACTGGCCGCGCTGCTGCCCGATGGCGCATTCGTCACGCTGCCGCTGGGCGCGAGCGAGGAAAAGCTGATCGGCACGCTCGACCTGGAAGCCGCGCTGCGCGAGAGCGCGGTGCGATTCGCGCCGGGCCTGCTCGCGCGGGCACACGACGGCGTGCTGTACGTCGATGAAGTGAACCTGCTGCCCGACGCGCTCGTCGACGCGCTGCTGGACGCGGCCGCGAGCGGCGTGAACACGGTCGAGCGCGATGGCGTCTCGCACACGCACGAAGCGCGGTTTGTGCTGGTCGGCACGATGAATCCGGAAGAAGGAGAGTTGCGCCCGCAACTACTGGATCGCTTTGGCCTGATGGTCGAACTCGACAACCGATATGACACGGCCGAGCGTCAGCGCATCGTCAAGGCGCGGCTTGCGTTCGATGCGAATCCGCAGGCTTTTTGCGCGGCTCATGCGCAGGCGCAGCGCGAACTGGCAGCGCGTATTGCGGGCGCGCGTGGCGCGCTCGATGCGCTTGAATGGAGCGATGCCGTGCATGAGCGCGCGGCGCAGTTGTGCGTCGAAGCGGCTGTCGACGGCATGCGTGCCGATCTGGTGATGTTGCGCGCGGCGCGGGCACTGGCGGCGTTCGAAGGGGCGGCGCAGATTGCGCCCGAACACGTCGAACAGGTGGCCGACGCGGTGCTCGCGCATCGCCGACGCGTGCTACCGGATCAGCCTCCGGCGGGGCGCGACGATGCTTCGCGAGCGCAGCCGCCATCGGGCCACGACGAGGCGGAGCGGCAACGCGAAAAGCAGCAGTCCGAATCGACATCCGATTGGGGCGAAATGCCGCCCGAGCCCGTCGCCGCGAAGGCGGTCAAGGGCGTGATTCCGCTGCCCACAAAAAAACGCTGACCCGTCGGGCAAGGACCGCCGCCCAGGCACAGGGTGGTGCACGACGGCGTGAAGGTCCTGGAACGGGGCGTGCGCGCATCATGCGGGAGGGCGCGGCGGGGGCGCGGGTAGCCTGGCTGCCTACGCTGGTGGCGAGAGGTGGCGATGTGCTGCGAGCCGGGCATTTGCGCTATGCGCAGCGTAAAACCGGTACGGGCGCCTTGCATTGCTTTGTGCTCGATTGCTCGGCTTCGATGCTCGCGCATGGGCAGCTTGCGATGGCCAAGGGGCTTTTGATCGCCTTGTTCGATCGGGCGCGCAGTGAGCGTGCGGAGGTGGCACTCGTTTGCTTTGGCGGTGTGCGCGCTGAATTGCGATTTGGGCCCGCTGTGCCGCGGTGGTGGAATGAGCGCTGGCTTGAGCCCATTGGCGGTGGTGGCGGGACGCCGCTAGCGGCGGGTATTGCGCGGGCCTCACAATTGCTCGATGCTGTGGCGCGGCGCGACCCGGCGAGAGAGCGGCATCTGTGGATCTTTAGTGATGGGCGTGCGGTGCGATGGCCTGGGCGGCCGCAGCATGCTGATCACGTTACCGTGGTCGATTGTGAGGTGGCCGCTGTGCGGCTCGGACGCTGTTATGCGCTTGCGCGGGCCTGGCAAGGGGAGTGTGTTCGTGCTGATGATCTGCTTGCCTGACGATGTCTCTGGGCTCGTTGTCGTGGTTCTTGCCGATTTGGCCTTTCCTTGTTTTCTTGTCGGTCTATTAGCGTCGCCCCTGTGCGGGGCGGCACCTACTTTTCTTTGCCGCGGCAAAGAAAAGTAGGCAAAAGAAAGCCGCTCAAACCGCCAGTGTGACGAAGTCCGCAAACCGCCGTTTAGGGGGAAAGGTATAGGAGCATCCGTCACATCGCACCACTAAACAAAGTGACAAGGCCATCCCACATCCGGGGGCGCTACGCGCCCCGTGGGGCATAGCGGCAAACCGAAGGTTTGCCTGAACTTGCGAAAATGCCTTCAGCACAGGGGTTTCCCATGCAGACCCGTCCGCTGCGCGCGTAGCGGGCAGCGGGATGAATGAGTCCTTTGTCACTTCGTTTCGTGGTGCGAAGTGACGGATGCTCCTATACCTTTCCCCCTCAACGGCTGGTTGTGGACTTCGTCACACTAGCGGTTTGAGCGGCTTTCTTTTGCCTACTTTTCTTTGCCGCGGCAAAGAAAAGTAGGTGCCGCCCCGCACAGGGGCGACGCTAATAGACCGACAAGAAAACAAGGAAAGGCCAAAACAGCCCGAAGTACCTACCGAGAGCTACCCGTCCAATAGAGCACATCATCCTGCCGATCAAAAACAAAAACCTTCATGGCCATCTGATCGGCGGGCGAGAGACTATCGAGCTCGAGCCCAAGGGTGATAAGCGGCTCGGCGCCTTCAGCCGGAAGCACATTACGCACGACGGCGCTAGTCTCGATGGTGGTATCGAGCTCGCCAGAGCGCAGCCGAAACGCCACGCGCAACCGCTCGCCAACCTTCGCAAGCGCCCACGGCGCAGCAATCGAGAGCCCGAGTGCACTAATGCCGCGCGCGAGCGCGACTCCTTGATACCCCTCGGAATCCTCACCAATCCCATAGCGCACAGGAAACTGCGCCCGCACGCGAATGGACTTCCGCTCGCGCAGCATGCGGATATTGGCGGGCTTGGAAAGCAGCAGATAACCAAGCGGCGCCTGATACATCGCATGAATGGTACAAACAAAGCGATAGACAGCATGACTCGCGATAGCGACCATTTCGACATTCTCGCCCGGCGTGACCTCGATCGGTCGCCGATCCACATAGGGCAGCGTGACGAACACCGCCTCATTGGGCGCGACGCCAATCAGCTTGCACGGATGCATAGGCGCACCGCTCGCGCCTTGCTGCGGCCGCAGCCCCATCAGCGCCCCGATGGTCAGATGCAGATCGCGCACGCTCAGCGCGGCGTCAGGTTCCTCGGCTTTGGCATTCACACTCGCCGGCGCCGCAAGGTCGCCGCGCTGCGGCGCGAAGTGGCGGAACAGGAAATCGCGTTCCATTTCGCCCACGAGCGTCGCGCCGCTATCGAGCAGCAAGGTGCCGTCGGCATCGACGAGCGGCCAGTCGAGCGGCTGGCCAAGCGGAATGTCGGCCAACGTGAGCAAGGCAGATTCGGGTGCTGCGTCGGGCGTGGCTGAAAGGGTATCGGTCATCGGCGCGCGTCCTGCGAGTGATGGGATCACTGTGTTTACGGCGCGCCGTGCCGATCTTTTAGGGTGGGATTGCGTGTTTTTATTCAGTATGAATGCACGCGCAACTTTTTTAGCGATCGGTACGCTGTGTCTCGCCGTACCAGCGCGGCGTGTAGATCCACTCGCCTTCGCTATCGCCGCCGCGCGCAAAGCCCCGCGTCGCGGACGACCCGACGATAACCATCGTGCGCATGTCCACATCCGACGATTGCAGTTCGCCAAGTGTGGTCGCCCGCAGCGTTTCCGCCGGGCGGCCCACGTCGCGACCGAGCACGACGCGCGTGTCCGGCGCGCGCACGGCGCGCACGATCTCCAGCGCCCGGTCCAGTTGCCAGGGCCGGGCGCGCGAGATCGGGTTGTAGAACGCCATCACGAGATCGGCGAGCGCGGCGTGATGCAGGCGTTTTTCGATCACGGCCCACGGCTTGAGATTGTCCGAGAGCGAGAGCATGCAGAAGTCATGGCCGAGCGGCGCGCCGGCCTGCGCGGCCGTCGCGAGCGCCGCCGACACGCCGGGCACGATGCGCAGATCGACGCGATGCCAGCGCGGGTCCTCGGAGCCTTCGAGCGCTTCGAGCACGGCGGCAGCCATCGCGAACACGCCCGGGTCGCCCGACGACACCACGGCGACGCGTCGTCCCGCGCTCGCCAGTTCGAACGCATGGCGCGCGCGTTGCAGTTCTTCGCGGTTGTCGGTGGCGTGGCGCACCTGGCCGGGGCGCAGCGGACCGGCCATTTCCACGTAGGTCGCGTAGCCGATGATGTCGGTGGCTTCGTCGAGCGCGGCGCGCGCCATCGGCGTGAGCAGATCGGCACGGCCGGGGCCGAGGCCGAGCACCGTGAGACGGCCACGCGCCTGACCAAGCGTGGACACTTCCAGCGGTTCGTGCGCGACGCCCAGCGCAATGCCGTGTTCGGCTTCAATGCGCCGATGCGGTTCGGGCAGCTTCACCGTGCCGAGCAGGGTAGCAGCGTCGGCGTTGTCGCTATCGACGAAACGCAGCGGCACGCCCAATGCCGATGCGGCCTGTTCGAACGCTGCGTCGCCCATGCGCGAGGCGGGCGCGACCAGCGCGGCGAGTGCTTGCTCCGCTACGCCGTTGGCGCGCAGCGCTTCGTGCACGTATTCGGCGAGCAGCGCAGGCGCCTCGGTTGCGGCCGCAACGACCGCGCGCGGATGGATCACGAGGTGCTCGGGATTGCCGTCCCACGCCTGCGGGCTCACACGGATCGCGTGGCGCGCGGCCGCGTCGCGCGGCAGGTCGACTCGATCGAGCCAGGGCGCTTCGCCGTCGATGCGCGTGGTGTCGCCCGCGAGCAGATCCGACACGAAGCGCTTGCCTTGCGCGAGGCTCGACAATGCGTACCCCTCGGGCGGATTGAGCAGGCAGGTGCCAAAGCGCAACTCGCCGCTCGTGGTGATCGCGGGCGCGATGCCCAGCGCGGCACCGATCTCGCGCGCCATCACGTTCACGCCCGTCAGGCCGCCGAGCAGCGGCACGACCGCGCTGCCGTCTTCCGCGAGCGCGAGCACGGGCGGCTCGACGCCTTTGTTCGTCAGCAGCGGCGCGAGGCAGCGGATCACGATGCCCGCCGCGCACAGCGCGATGAGCGGCGTGCCGCGCCGGTAGAGTTCGCGCAGATGTTCGCCTAGTTCGCTGAACGCGATGTCGCCTTGCGCGCGCTCCTGCAAGGCGTGAATCTGCGCGTTCGCGTAGAGCGCCTTCACGCGCTGCGCGGTGGCGAGCGCGCCGGGGCCGAGCACGATGATGGCGGGCGGCAGGCGCGCGACGTTCAGCGTTGCCATTTTTCCCCCGGCACGACGAGCAGCGAGAAATACGGCGAAGCCATCGGATCGACATCGTCGAGCGGGACGATGCGCTGGTTCGCCATCGTCGCGCGTTCCACGTAGAGCGTGCGATCCGCGAGGCCGAGGTCGGTCAGCACGCGGCGCACTTTCTCGAAGTTGCGGCCGAGTTTCATGATGACGGCGGCGTCCGCATCGGCAAGACGGCGGCGCAGTTCGTCTTCGGGCAGCACGCCCGAGAGCACGGCGAGACTCTGGTTGCGATAGACGAGCGGCACGCCCAGCACGGCCGCGCCGCCCAGCATCGAGCACACGCCCGGCACGACTTCGGCTTCGTAACGCATGGCGAGCCGGTCGTGCAGATACATGTACGAGCCGTAGAAGAACGGGTCGCCTTCGCAGATCACGGCCACGTCGCGGCCCGCGTCCAGATGCGCGGCGACAATTTCGGCGGCGCCGTCGTAGAAGTCCGCAATGATCGCTTCGTACGAGAGCGGCGGTTCGAGCGCTTCGGTGGTTACCGGGTAGACGAGCGGCAGTTGCTCCTGCTCGGGCTCCAGATGATCTTCGATGATGCCGAACGCGTTGCCTTTCTTGCCCTTGGCGACAAAGTACGCCACCACGGGCGCGGCCTTGATGAGGCGCAGCGCCTTGAGCGTGAGCAGTTCAGGGTCGCCGGGACCGACGCCGATGCCGTGCAGTCGTCCTTTGATGGACATTTATTCGATCTCCGAAGCAAGTGCGTTGACGGCGGCGGCGGCCATTGCGCTGCCGCCGCGGCGGCCGTGCACGACCACGAAGGGCACGCCGTGCTCGGCACTCGCGAGCAGGGCCTTCGATTCGGCCGCGCCCACGAAGCCCACCGGCATGCCGAGGATCAGCGCGGGACGCGGCGCACCCGCCGCGATCATGTCGATGAGGTGAAAGAGGGCCGTGGGTGCGTTGCCGATGGCGACCACGCTGCCTTCGAGGTACGGGCGCCAGAGTTCGAGCGCCGCGGCCGAGCGTGTGTTGCCCATCTCGCGTGCGAGCGTTGGCACAGTGGGATCGTCGAGCGTGCAGACGACGTTGTTGTTCGCGGGCAGGCGTGCGCGCGTGATGCCGAAGGCGACCATTTTCGCGTCGCAGAGAATCGGCGCGCCGTTCGCGAGCGCCGCGCGGCCCGCTGCGCCTGCGCCCGGCGAGAAGGCCAGATCGCCGACTACGTCGACCATGCCGCAGGCGTGGATCACGCGCACGGCGAGTTTTTCGAGGTCGGCGGGAATGCGCGAGAGATCGGCTTCGGCGCGGATCGTCGCGAAGGATTCGCGATAGATCGCCTGGCCGTCGCGGATGTAATCAGACATCAGGAGTGCTCCGGGGCCGCTGCGCGCTGTGGGTTCAACAGTCGCGCGGCGGCTTCGATCGTCAGGTGGCGCGCGACGAGACGGCCGAATGAGGCCATGTGCGCGTCGCGCTCGTAAAGGTCGTACTCGCCGGGCGCCACGGCGAGCAGCGTGAACGGCGCGCAATGCGCGGCGGCGCAGGAGCGTTCGCAGCCGCTCAGGTGAACGTGCGTGTCGCGCGGCAAGTGCGCGGCGAGTTGCAGGGCGTCGGCTTTGGTATCGGCGCGGCTTTTCGCGCAGCCCGCCGAGCCCGTGCAGGCAATCGTGCGCGCGAGCGGATTGGCATCGTCGGTGATGAGGCCGAGCGCTTGCAGGCGTTTTAGCGCGTCTGGCATGGCATGTTGCGGCACATTCGGCAGGATCGCGCCTTGCCACGGCGTGATGCGCAACATGCCGTCGGCGTGCGTTTGCGCGAGTGTGGCGAGGCCGTGCAGCGTCGCGGCGTCGAGGCGCGCGAGGGGTGGCTGGCAGCCTACGTAACCGGCTGCGCCGTTTTCATCGGCGTTCAATGAGTGTACGCCGAGCCGCAAGCCCAGATCGACACGCGTACGACGCCAGTTGTCGACGCGTTCGATGTCGATCCGCGCATGACGTTGCGCTTGCTGAAGCACGGCTGGCACGCCGTGCGCCGCAACCACTTCGCGCATGCGCGTCTCGCCGGGCTGGGCGAGATCGAGGAACGCATGCAGCAGCGCATGGATCAGCGTCGCCGCATGCGTGGCGGCAATCGAGCCGATCGCGCCATCGTCGGGACAACCCGCCAGGCCGAACATGAAGCGCACGCCATCGTCATGCGGCGCGGCGGCCAGCCAGATATCGTGCGGATGATCGAGCGCCGCGAGCCGCTCGCCGCCGTCGATCAGCATCGCGAACTTGGGCGAGAGCGCGGCGAAACGCGGCTCGCCTTGCAGCATCGCGACGAGGGGCGCGGTGAGCGTCGTGGTGTCGATGAGCGCGTCGGGGTCGAGGCCCGCGAGCGGGCTGAGCATCAGGTTGCGCAGTTCGTCGGCGGTGCTCAGGTCGGCGCCTTCGCTCGCGGCCATCGACGGGCCGAGACCGGCCGCGACCAGCGCCGCCGTGAGCGCCGCTTCGCTGCCCGTGCGGATGCCGCGGATCTGGATGTTCGCGCGGTTCGTCAGTTCGAGCGTGCCGTGAGCATGCGCGAGCGCGGCTTCGGCCATTGCGTGCGCCTGCGTGGCCGGCAGCGCGCCGCCCGGCAGACGGATGCGGCACAGGCCGCCGTCGCGGGCCGTCACGACGCGCACGAGCCCCGGGCACGCCGAACGGCGGGCCGCGGCCCAGTCAGCAGGGGACGTAGCAGGCTTCGAGTCGTGATTCAAGGGACACCGTGTATACATCGCGCGGTCGTAGGAGCGTGCCGGCGCGGCAGGGCTCACGCGCGAGCGCTGGCTGGTTCGGCAAACAAGGGAAAATCGGCGGAAATTCGCAGATTTGCGGCCCGTCCGGCGCCAGCGGAAGCGGTATTATGCCCGTTTTCCAGCGCGATCCGCGAATCCAGACGGGCCGCGCGCAACGCATGACGGAGCACGGATGCAGGGTGGGCGAGCGTGGCTGACGGTGATCGGCATAGGCGAGGACGGGTACGCGGGGCTCGGGCGCGAGGCGCGCCGCGCGCTCTTGACGGCGGCGGTCGTAACGGGCGGCGCGCGTCATCTGGCGATGCTGCCCGAGCGCGTGCGCGCGCGCCGCGCGCCGTGGCCGCAGCCGTTCAGCGTCGAGCCCCTGCTCGCGCTGCGCGAGACGCGCGAACCCATGTGCGTGCTGGCGAGCGGCGACCCGATGCTGTACGGCGTGGGCGCGACGCTTGGGCGCCATCTCGCGCCCGATGAAATGCGCGTGCTGCCCGCGCCTTCCTCGCTGTCGCTTGCGGCGGCGCGCCTTGGCTGGGCGTTGCAGGATGTGGCGGCGGTGTCGCTGGTGGGCAGGCCGCTCGATGGACTGCGGCGTCAGCTTTACCCGCGTTCGCGCGTGCTCGCGCTCAGCGCCGATGGGCGCACGCCCAAGGCCATCGCGGCGCTGCTCGCGCAGCAGGGCTTCGGCGCGACGCGCCTCGTCGTGTTCGAGCATCTGGGTGGCGCACTGGAACGTCGTATCGACGGTCGCGCCGATGCGTGGCATGCCGACGAAGTCGCGGCGCTCAATCTCGTCGCGTTCGAATGCGTTGCCGATGCCAATGACGCTGCGTCGCCGCGCGCCTGGACGCTGACGCCCGGTCTGCCCGACGACGCCTATCAGCACGACGGTCAGATCACCAAACGCGACGTGCGCGCGCTCACGCTCGCGCGCCTCGCGCCGACGCCGGGCGCGTTGCTCTGGGACGTGGGCGGGGGGAGCGGCTCGATCGGTATCGAATGGATGCGCGCCCATGCGGCCTGCCGTGCGATCGCGATCGAATCGAACGCTGAACGCCAGCGCTTTATCGAACACAACCGTTGCGCGCTGGGCGTGCCCGCGCTGCAACTCGTCGCGGGGCGCGCACCGGACGCGCTCGCGGGCCTCGCCACGCCCGACGCCGTGTTCATCGGCGGCGGCGTGACGGTGCCGGGCGTACTGGAAACCTGCTGGGAGCGGCTGGCGTCGGGCGGACGGCTCGTCGCGAACGCCGTGACCGTGCAGAGCGAAGCGGCGCTGGTGACGTGGCGCGCGCAGCACGGCGGCACGCTTACGCGCATCGGTATCGGCGAGGCGGAGCCGCTCGGACGCTTCGACACCTGGCGCCAGGCGCTGCCCGTCACGCTCTATGAGGCGATCAAGCCATGAGTGCGCGCGTGTTGCTGCTCGGCGGCACGGGCGACGCGCTGCGGATCGCGCGCGCGCTTGGACCTGCGCATGTGTATAGCCTCGCGGGCCTCGGGCGCGTGCCTGCCGACTTGCCCTGCGCGGTGCGTGTGGGTGGCTTCGGCGGCGCGGACGGTCTCGCGCGCTATCTCGCCGATGAGCAGATCGCGCTGGTGCTCGACGCCACGCATCCCTACGCCGCGCAAATCAGTGCGAATGCGGCGCGCGCGTGCGCCCAGGCGCGGGTGCCGTATTGGGCCCTGCGCCGCGCACCGTGGCAGCCGCAGCCAGACGACGACTGGCGCATGGTAGACGACTGGACCGGCGTGACCCAGGCCATCGCGCCCTACGCGCGCGTGCTCTTTACCTCAGGCCGCGAGCCGCTTGCCCATCTCGACGAAGTGCCCGCGCATCAGCATTGGACCGTGCGTTGTCTCGACGCGCATCCGGGCCATGCGCGCGCGCAAGTGATCGACGCGCGCGGCCCGTTCACCCACGAAGGGGAACGCACGCTCTTCGCAGCAGGGCGCTTTGACGTGATTGTCAGCAAGAACAGCGGCGGCGCGGCGACTGAAGCGAAGCTGGCCGTCGCACGCGAGCGCGGACTGCCCGTGGTCATGATGCGACGGCCGACGCTGCCGCCCGCACAACGCGAATTCGCTTCGGTGCAGGACGCGCTGGATGCGCTCGCGAATCTCAATCAACGGAATATCGACGTATGACCGTTTTCTTCATCGGCGCCGGCCCCGGCGATCCTGAACTGATCACCGTGAAGGGCCAGCGCCTCGTGCGCACGTGCCCCGTGATTCTTTACGCGGGCTCGCTCGTGCCGCCCGCCGTGCTCGACGGCCATTGCGCGCATCAGGTCGTGGACACCGCGCCGCTGACGCTCGACGAAATCGTCGCGCTGCTGGAAAGCGCTCATCGCGAAGGCCACGATGTCGCGCGCGTGCATTCAGGTGATCCTTCGCTTTACGGCGCAATCGGCGAACAGATCCGGCGTTTGCGTGAGCTTGGGATTCCTTATGAAATCGTGCCGGGCGTGACGGCGACGGCGGCTTGCGCGGCGACGCTCGGCAACGAACTGACGCTGCCGGGAATCTCGCAGACGCTGATTCTCACGCGCTTTGCGACCAAGACGTCGATGCCCGAAGGCGAGGCATTGAGCGATCTCGCGCGCCACCGCGCGACGATGGCGATTCATCTGGGTGTGCGTCATATCGCGCGCATCGTCGACGAACTGCGCCCGCATTATGGCGACGATTGCCCGGTCGCCGTGGTCTATCGCGCGAGTTGGCCCGACGAGGAGCGCGTGACGGGCACGCTCGCGGATATCGTCGCGAAGGTCCAGGCGACGGACATCGAGCGCACGGCGCTGATCCTCGTGGGGCATGTGCTGGGCGCGGAGGGGTTTGCGGATTCGACGTTGTATGGGGCGGGGAAGCGGTAGGGCGTATGCATGCAATGCTTGATGCACGGCAACTGTGGCTCACCTTCCATCATTTTTGAAGATTGAAGGCTCAAAATCGAATGTTTTCGAAGGACGTAGGGTGACCGTCTTGACTATCATCGACCTGCATAACGAGTCTTACCTGAAGGCTCGCGGAACGTGAATGCGATGACAGCAGTGCGCAACAGGGATTCGTGACTTTTGTCGGGAGCCGCGCCGGAAACTGATGCCAGTCGCCGGTGCGTGAAGCTCTGCGAGCCGCCTTGATGACGTCAGATCAACCGGCCCGAAAATGTCCTCCACTCGAATTCATCTTTGCATCCTCCAGCCAACAGGCCACATCCCCGCGCTGGGCTTCCTCGATCAGGCACGCTTCTTTCGATACCAGTTCCGGCGTCTGGGCGCGGACGTCACGATAGGCAAGAACCGTCTTCGTCACGACGCGATCAATTTCGTTTTCGGCGCCCATGTGGGATTCGATTCGAGCCTGACACCGCGCTATCGCTGTGTCTTTGTCAACCTGGAACAACTGGGCGAAAACGGCGCGACGGTATCGCCCGATTATTTGCGCCTGCTGGCGACTTCTCCGGTCGTCGATTATGACGAGCGCAACGTGCTTGCCTATGGCGGAAAGAGCGATGACGTCTCCCTCGTTTCATTCGCGTATGCGCCTTATTTAGCAGGCGCGAACACGTCAGCCATCGAACAGCGTCCCACCGATGTCTTGTTCTTCGGCAGCATGAACGAGCGACGGCTGAAACTGTTGCAAGAGATCGAGGCGGCGGGCTGCAAGGTCAGCGTGCTGCCTTTCGGCATTTTCGGTCCGGAGCGCGACGAGGAGATTCGCCGGGCGAAGGCCGTTTTCAACTGCCACTTCTACGATAGTGCCCGCTTCGAGCAGGCTCGTGTATTCCAGTGTCTGTCGCTTGGCACGCCGGTTATCAGCGAACGCACGGCGAGCACGGCGCCTGCGCCTCAATTCGAGGACAGCGTTTTCTGGGTGCAAACTGAAAACGTCGGGGATTTTTTTCAGCGCGAACTCCACTCGTCGTCCTTCGCGGGAAAGGCTCGCGAGCGCCTGAAGGCTTTTGCCGATCACGACGTGCTCGATCAATACGCTGCCGCGCTGGAGAAGGCCCAACGACACTTCGCAGATCGAACGTTTTTATCCGGGGTCTGGCATCCGGAGCGCCTGCATATCGGTTCGGGCAAGGACTACATGCCCGGCTGGCTCAATCTGGACGTGCTGGCGCGTGCGGAACCCGATGTCCTGCTGGACCTGTGCGCGCCGCTGACGTTGCCGGCACGACTCGATAGCGCGCTGGCCGGGCCCGTGGAACTGCGCGCCGACTCGGTCGATTTCATTTACGCCAACAACGTCCTGGAGCATGTGGGCGATCTGGTGCAACTCATGACCAACTGCCTGCGTCTGCTGAAAATGGATGGGCAGATGTTGATCGAAGTGCCCTACGAAAAGGCACCGGGCGCCTGGCAGGATCCCACGCATGTGCGCGCGTTCAACGAGAATTCGTGGATCTATTACGCCGACTGGTTCTGGTACGTCGGCTGGTTCGAAACGCGCTTTACGGTCGTCTCGCAGGACTATCTCGACGGCAAGCTGGCGAACACGACGATCGAGCACGCGCACTTCATGCGCGTGCGTTTGCAAAAAATGCAGACGACGGCGAAAGAGCGGGCTTTGGCTCGCGCCATGTGCCCAGATTTTTGCGGCATTCCCGAGGACGCGATCTAGAACGAAACGGGGCTGACTTCATGGTCAGCCCCGTTTCTCAATCCAGCGTTACCGCATCAATCAATGCGCGCCGGCATGCTTGTGATCGATATGCGTGCGCGGCTGCGTGACCACGCTCACGGCAGCGAGCACGATGATATTCACGCCCAGTGCCAGAAAGCCGATATTGATGTCCTTGAGCGCGTCCGGCGCGAAAGGAATCAGTTGCGCGACGCTCACATGCGTGACCGTGGTGAGCACCACGACCAGCACGCCCGAGAAGATCCCGCAGAACGCCCCTTGTTTCGTCACGCGATTGCGCGGCGAGAGGCTGCACACCAGTGCCGGAAATAGCTGCGTCACGAAGTTATAGCCCATCAGCAAGAGCGCCACGATGGTCTCGCCGCCATTGAGCGTGAAGCCCACGGCCACCAGCGCGATCACCGGCACCAGGAAGCGCGCCAGATTCGCTACACGGGCATCGTCGGCCTGTTTCATCATGGCGCCGCGATACACGTCGTTGGCGATGAGTGTGGAGGCCGTCGTGAGGATCATCGATCCCGGCACGAGCGCCGTGAGCACGCCCGCCGCGCCGATCACGCCCACGAACCACGGATCGAAGGTCTGTAGCGCGAGGCGGAACAACGACAGGTCGATATTGCCGCCCTTGAGGCCCGGCACCTTGAGCACGGCCGCGAAGCCGCAGAAGAACACGAACAGCAGAATCAGCTGATACAGCGGCAGGATCGCAGCATTGCGGCGGAAGATGCGTTCGTTTTTCGCGGTATAGACCGAGCCGAACGTATGCGGCCACATGAAAAAGCCCAGCGCCGTGAGCAGCACGGTGGACTGGAACCACGTCACGCTCTGACCTTTGGCGGGGAAGGTGAGGAAGCCGGGCTTCGCGGCGTCGATGGCGTGGAACATCCCGGCCATGCTGCCGTAGTGATGAATCGGCAGATAAATGCCCAGAAAGATGGCGATGGCAAGAATCATCGTGTCTTTCACGACGGAATTCCACGCGCAGCCACGCACGCCCGAGACGATCACGTAGGCCGTCACCACGGTCGCGCCGATCCAGATCGCGGCCGTCGACGAAATCGCGCCGTAGGAAGCCGTCGTCACGATGATGCCGAGCCCCTTCAGTTGCAGCACGAGATACGGTACGAGCGCGAGCACGCCCACGCAGGCCACCAGCACACCCAGCGCGGGGCTGTTGTACTTGCGTGCGAAGAAGTGAGGTTGCGACATGAGCCGGTGCTGCTTCGCGAAGCGCCAGATGGGCGGCAGCATCCAGTACGAGAGGATGTACGCAAGCGTTGCGTAGGCGAGGATGTAGTAGACGGGCGCGCCTTTGCCGTAAGCGAAACCGCTGCCGCCCAGGAAGGTGAAGGTGGTGTAGATCTCGCCCGCCATCAGCAGGAAGACGAACGCGGTGCCGAAGCTGCGTCCGCCCACCGACCATTGTTCGAGGCTCATGTCGTGGCCGCGTCGCGCCCGCATGCCCAGAAAAAGCGCGACCAGTGTGATCGCCGCGATGATGATGAGTGCGCTCATGCCCGCACCTCGCCGTCCGCGTCGAGCGGGATGCGGTTGGTCGGGTCGAGCCGGTAGACGATGGCCATGATCACCGACGTCAGCACGACCCACATGACGATCCACGCCAGCACCAGCGGCATGCCGAGCACGAGCGGCTCGGTGCGGTTGACGAACGGCACGCCCAAAAGGATGCCGATAAAGGGAAGCGCTGCGAGCAACCTCAGTGACATGGCAACTCCTTTTTGTAAAAGGGGGACGTCGCGACCGGGTTCGATCAATCACTCTATGCCCGTGAATGCGCCCCGTAAAGCCGCCAAAAATCCCAGGATCGCGACCGCAAGACCTGTCTCGCCAGCTCGTCTGCGTGGTGCACCGCGTCACCGTGCAAGCCCATTCCGTGCACGCGCACGGGCATCCACCGGGCACGGCGTCGGCCGATCCAGTTACACTTCACGCACCCGGCGGCCTGCGCGCGCAAAGACTGCGCGCCGCTCGCGGCACTCGCCCCGTTTTCCGGATCGCCTTCATGATCGAGAGCCTGATTTCAGACATCCTGTTCGGTTTCACCGGACTGATCAGCATCATTAACCCCATCGGCATCGCCTTTGTTTTTCTCGATCGCACGGCGTCGCTGAGCGACGAAGAGCGCCGCCTGCTCGCCAAGCGTGTCGCCATCAATGCCAGTCTCGTGCTGCTGGTGGCCTTTTTCGTCGGCACGCCCATCCTGCATTTCTTCGGTATTTCGATGGAGGCGCTGCGTATTGGCGGGGGTCTCGCCGTGGCCGTGAGCGGCTGGCAGATGCTCAATGCGCCCGAGCCCGAACCGCCCGCGGCGAGCGATCCGATGGTCAAGCCAGTCAGCCCGTGGTCGGCGAGCGGCAAGGCTTTCTTTCCGCTGACGGTGCCGCTGACCACCGGCCCCGGCTCGATCGCCACGGCCATTGCGCTCAATGCGAACCGCACGCACAAGCTGTCGGCGTGGCTGCTGTCGAGCATCGCGTCGGTGGCGATTTCGCTGCTTGTCATGTTGGTGATCTATTACGTTTACAGCCGCGCCGCGCGTCTTGCGCACTATCTGGGCGTGGAAGGCACGCGTGTGGCCATGCGCGTGTCGTCGTTCCTGCTGTTGTGTATCGGTGTGCAGATTATTCTCACCGGGCTGACCGGCTTTCTCACGCCGATCGCTGCCGGGCTGCACGCGGGGGGCTGAGCGGCGGCACGGGCATGCCCGGCCGCCAGGTTGATCGAGGAGACAACGATGTGCCGCTGGCTTGCTTACACGGGTAATCCGATTTCGCTCGAAACGGTGCTGTTTCGCGCGCGCCATTCACTGATCGACCAGAGTCTGCATTCGACGCTTGGCGCCACCACGACCAATGGCGATGGCTTCGGGCTTGGCTGGTATCAGCATCCGCACGATATTCCCTATCGCTATCGCAGCGTGCATCCGGCCTGGAACGACCGCAATCTGCACGAACTGGCGCGAGCCGTCCACGCGCCGATGTTCGTCGCCCATATTCGCGCCGCCACGCATACGCCGGTGCAGGAGACCAACTGCCATCCGTTCCGGCACCGCCGCTGGATGTTCGCGCACAACGGGCTGATTCGCAGCTTTCCGCTCGTGCGGCGCGAATTGCTCCTCGCGATCGACCCGGGGCGTTTCAACGCGCTCGAAGGCTCGACCGATTCGGAGGTCATGTTCTATCTGGCGATGACGTTCGGGCTCGAACTCGACCCGGTGCCGGCGCTCGAGCGCATGGCGGGTTTCGTCGAGGCCACTGCGCAAAAGCACGGCATCGAGCCGGCCCTCAACATGACGGTGTATGCGAGCGACGGCGAGCAGATCGTCGCGGTGCGCTATTCGAGCGAGCGCAATTCGCGTTCGCTGTTTCATAGCACGTCGTTCAAGCATCTGCGGGAGCTGTATCCCGAGGATCCGCGCATCGCGGCCGTGGGCGAGGACGCTTATCTGCTGGTGTCCGAGCCGATCGTCGATTTGCCGGAGGCGTGGGCCGAGGTGCCCGAATCCACCGCGATCGTGGTGCGCGGCGCGCAGATCGAATACCGCGATTTCAAACCGGTTGCACCTTGATTGGCGTTGATTGGCCCTGATCGGGCTTGACGCGCCGCCCGGCGCGCCGGCTCAGCGCGGCAGTGACAGATCGGTCGCGCGCGCCGCGCGCCGTGCCGCCGCGCGGGCGAGCACTTCGTCGAACAGTTTCACATCCACCGGCTTGACGAGGTGCATTTCGAAGCCCGCGGTACGTGACAGTTCCACATCGGCGGCCTGACCGAAACCCGTCATCGCGGCGAACAACGTGTGCGCGAGCGACTCCAGCGTGCGCAGGTCGCGCAGCGCCGCGTAGCCGTCGATCTCGGGCATGGCGATGTCGATCAGCGCGGCATCGGGCGTGAAGCGCTCGACCCACTCGCGCGCCTGAGCGGCGCTATAGGCGACGCGCACATCGTGGCCCTTCAGTTCGAGCAGCATCGCGAGGCTATCGGCGGAATCGCGGTTGTCGTCCACCACGAGTACGCGCAGCGGCATCGACTCGTCGTGCGCGAGTACGGGTTGGCCGACCGTGCTGATCAGCCCTTCGACCGGCAACTCCCCATACGCCGGGTTGCTCGCGCGCTCGAGCGGCAAACGGATCGTGAAGGTGCTGCCCGCGCCAGGACCGTCGCTGGACGCGGAAATCGTGCCGCCGTGCAGCTCGACGAGCGAGCGGCACAGCATCAAGCCAATGCCCAGACCGTTCTCGCTCGGCCCCGGCATCGAGCGGTCCTGGCTGAACAGGCCAAAGATCGATTCGACGGTTTCGGGCCGCAGTCCGCGCCCTTCGTCGCGCACGCGGATCTGCACGCCGCGCCCGGCAGGTTGCACCTCGATGGCGATGAGGCTGCGCTCGGGCGAAAACTTCGAAGCGTTGTGCAGCAGGTTCTGCAGGACTTGCACGAGACGCGTGTGGTCGCCGGTCATCGGCAGCGGCAACGCGGGCAACGCGGTTTCCACGCGCTGGCTGCGCGCCGACGTGAACGGCTGCGCGGCTTCGACGGCGTCCTTGACCACCTCGCGCAGATCGAGCGGCGTTTCGCGCAGCTCGATCTTGTTGGAGGTGATGCGGCCCACGTCGAGGAGGTCGTCGACCAGACGCGTGAGATGCACGATCTGGCGGTCGATCAAGTCGCGCGCGCGCTCGATTTCGGGGTTTTGCACGCTCATCAGACGCAGGGTGGCGACGGCGTTGCGCACCGGCGCCAGCGGGTTGCGCAGTTCGTGCGCGAGCATGGCGAGGAATTGCTTCATCTGCTCGCCCGAATGTTCGAGCTCGTCGGTGCGGCGGCTTTCGGTCATGTCGCGCGTGACCTTGGCGAAGCCGGTCAGCCGTCCGTGCGCGTCGTGAATCGCCGTGAGCGTGACGTTGGCCCAGAACATCGAGCCGTCCTTGCGCACGCGCCAGCCCTCGTTGACGCAGCGGCCCAGCTCGGCGGCGCGGCGCAGTTCGCGCTCGGGCACACCCGCCGCGATATCGTCGGGCGGATAGAACACGGAAAAATGCTGGCCGACGATTTCGGCGGGCCGGTAGCCCTTGAGGTTGGTCGCGCCGCTGTTCCAGCTCACCACGCGGCCCTGCGGGTCGAGCATGAAGATCGCGTAGTCGCTCACGCTTTCCACCAGCAGGCGAAAGCGCTCTTCGGAGAGGCGCAGCGCCTCGACCTGACGACGCTCGGCGGTGAGATCGCGGGTGACCTTGGCGAAGCCCGTGAGCGAGCCGTCGTGCTCGCGCAGCGCGGTAATCACCACGTTGGCCCAGAACATCGAGCCGTCCTTGCGCACGCGCCAGCCTTCGTCGTTGAAGCGGCCGTGCAGGGCGGCCTGTTCGAGTTCGTGCTCGGGCCAGCGGCGCGCGTTGGCCTCGTCGGTATAGAAACGGGAGAAGTGCTGGCCGATGATTTCGTGCGCCGCGTAGCCCTTGATGCGCTCGGCGCCCCGGTTCCAGCTCACCACATGGCCTTGCGGGTCGAGCAGGAAGATCGCGTAGTCCTCGATAGGCTGCACGAGCGCTTCGAAGCGGCGCCCGCTATGGCCTTCCGAAGACAGGTCGGCATCGGGTGGCGTCGCGGAGTCGGACTGGGTCATGGTCCTTTGAGTTCTGTGAGAAACACTGGGGCCGGCCGCGCGCGCTCGCGGTGCGCCGCGTACCGCGCCGCGCAGCTTACCATGCGCGTTGACCGGCGCGGTCGTACTTTTCGGCCATGGCGGGGATGCCGGCGCGCACCAGGCGCTCGGCGCGGCGCACCTGGCGGGTGAGCAGCACGACGTGTGCCGGGGCGACGCGGCGGCGGCGCAAGGTCCAGAATGCGCCGCGCAGCAGCGAGAAGCCGGCCGGGCCGAGCGAGCGCTGACGCGCAAAGATGACCAGTGCGCGGCCGGTGGCGGCGAGCGCATCGCGCACGGGCAGGCGCATCCACGCGACCCACGCGGAATTGCGCGCATGCGTGCAGTGTTGCGCGCGCGTGAGCCAGAGATAGAGCGGTTCGCGGTGCGCGAGCGCCGATTCGCAATAGACGATCGAATGACCGGCGGCGAGCACGTCGAGCGCGGCGAGTTCTTCGGCGCCGCCATGCGACAGCCGTTCCTCGTAGCCGCCGAGCGCGCGGAAAACACGCGTGCGGAAGATGCAGGCGCCCGCCATATAGTTCGCGAGCGAGGGGCCGGGCAGATCTTCGTCGCCGGGAGACGTGGCGTTGAGCATCAGGCAGGCGGGGTGGATTTCGCGCTCGTCGTTGCCGACCACGCGCGCGTTAAGCACGGCCACCTCGGGGTGTTCGTCGAGCAATTGCGCTGCGTAGGCCAGTGCGCCGGGCGCGAACCAGGTGCTGTCGTCGCAGCAGGCCACGTATTCGGTCGGCGCGAGCGCGACGGCGCGATTGAAGCCCGCCATGCCGCGGTCGCCCAGTCCCTGGACGATGCGCACCTGCGGAAACAGCGAGGCGAGCAGGCTGATGGTGGAATCGGTCGAACCGTTGTCGGCCACGATCACGTAAGGAGACTCGGGCAGCGCGGTGAGGCGCGCGACGGTATCGACGGTCTGGCGCACGTGGTTGCGGGTGAGCACGACCACGGAGATGCGCGGACCGGACGGTTTGGCGGGACTGGAGCCCGAGCTGGCTCCCGATTGGGGGGGCGGGGCAGACGGGGCACTGGGGGCGCCGGAGGCGCCAGGAGCGGGAGCGGAGGCGTTCATCGCGGTTCCATCTTCCATCGCGTTGCGGACGGCGCGAGCCGGAGGCCCGCATGCAGATCGCTCTGCGGGGTTGTTTGAGCATACGCCGATGCCGGGCGCCTTGCACCTTGCGGGGAGGGCCTGGATCGCCCATTGGCACGAACGATGCTGCATTGCGGGAGCGCGGCGCACGGCACGGCTCGCATGCTCTGTGGCACGCATGTGCCGTACCCGTGCGCTTTTTCACGGCGATACCGCGTGGCGCGGCATCTCCTGGTGCGCTTCAGCGCGCGGGCGCCGCCGCCTTCGGCACGCTGGAGGCCCGCGCGGCCGACAGGTTTTCCGAATGCGGATACATCGTCAGGAGGACGCGCAGCACGCCGTTGGTCCAGCCGAAGCCGTCCTGCAACGGATATTCGCCGCCACCCGCCGATGAAGCCTTCGCCGCCGCCGCGCTCACGTCGTATTTCTCGACCAGTTTGTGCGTGCGCTGGTAGTAGACGAGATTCGTGGCGATCCAGCGCGTCGCGAGGGTTTGCGCGAGCGCGTTTTCGCCGTAGCGGCGCAGGCCGGTCACGGCGAGATATTGCAGCGGCGCCCAGCCGTTGGGCTCGTCCCACTGCTGCCCGCTCGACTCCTGGGTCGTGGCGAGACCGCCCGGACGCAGCAGCCCCGCGCGTACCGCGCCCGCAACCTGATGCGCCTGCGTGCGCGTCGCGACCCCCGCATAGAGCGGATAAACCGTCGCGGCCGTCAGCCGGTGCGTGAGCGTACCGTGCACGAAATCGTAGTCGCTGAAGGCATGCAACTGCGGGTCCCAGAGCACGCGGCCGATCGCGGCGCTGCGTTGCTGCGCGCGCTCGTTCATCTGCTGTGCCTCGGTAGCGTCGCCCTGTAAACCGTAGGCTTTGGCGAGGGTGCGTTCGAGATCGACCAGTAGCGAATTGAGATCGACGGGCACAAGCGAGGTGATGTCGATGGTCGCGAGCGTGCGGCCGTCGGCCAGCCAGCGCGAGCTGAAATCCCAGCCTGTTTCGCCGCCCGCGCGCAGATTGCGCCAAACGTCGGGCGCGCTGCGCTGCGGTGCGCTCTGCGCGGTCAGCACGTCTTCGCGGTACGACTCGTCGCGCGGCGTGTCGCGCGCGTCCCAATAGCGGTTGAGCAGCGTGCCGTCAGCCAGGCGCACGACGTGGCGCGTCGCTTCGCCCGGTTTGAGCGTGTCCGCGCCTGCCATCCAGTAGTCGTATTCCTTGCGCAGTTCGGGCAGATAGCGCACGTAGGTCGCATCGCCGTCGCGTTGCGCAACGAGCGCCACCATCTGCGCGAAAAACGGCGGTTGCGAGCGGCTCAGGTAGTAGCTGCGGTTGCCGTTCGGAATATGGCCGTAGCGATCGATCAGGGCAGCGAAATTATCGAGCTCGTCGCGCGTGAGATCGTGGCGCCCGCTCGCCTCCAGGCCGAGCATGATGAAGTACGAATCCCAGTAGTAAATCTCATTGAAACGCCCGCCTGGCACGACATAAGGCCTGGGCAGCGGCAATAGCGACGAATACGGCTGCTGGGCGGTGTCGGGGTTGCGGCGCAGCACGTCCCAGAGCGTGTCGATGTGGCTGACGACGTTCTGATTCGGGTCGGAAACATAGTGATCTTCGGTCTGTTTCTGATCGGAAAAATGCTGCGCGACGAACTCGCGCAGCGCCGCCTTGCGTGCGTCCGGGGCCGTGATTCCAGCGTTGCGCGCGCTCCAGACCTCGTATTCGGCGACGATTTTCGTGGGGTCGTCGTTCGGCACCATGTCGGCGAAGGTTTTGCTGTCGGGGAAGACCTGAGCGAGTTCGACGTCGCGATAGAGCTGGCCGAAGAGTTCCGATGGCGGTTTTGGCGCAGTGACGGATGCAGAAACGGACGCCGGCAGGGGCGCGGCGGTTTGCGCGAAAGCGGGAAGCGTTGCGCAGGCGAGCGGCAGCGCCGCGATCAGCGCGACGACGCAGCGGCGCGTGCGGATGAGGGGCAGGGCGTCGGGTTTGAGGCTGGAGAGCGTTGAAAACGGCATCGGCATGGCTCGCGGTGATTGTTGGCAGAAGGGCGGATGCCGGCGCGCGACCGTGTCGCCGGCAAAAACGCTGTGGCGCAGCAATTTCTGTTCCGCCCCTGTTCGCCCATGCGGCGGGAATTGGTTGCGCGCGAATCGAGTTTGCGCTCATGGGTTTCCGATCGGAGCGGCGAGCGACGATTTTTTCGTATCCGCACGAAAGCAAACGAAGCGCGTCGTCGCGTTATCTCAAATATGGATAGTGCCTATTCTCTATATCGCGTTGCGCGATACCTTATGCCGCAGCCAAACTTGCCAAAAATCAACGCAAACATGGAGACACCATCATGCGCACCCAGGTTGGCATCATCGGCGCGGGGCCCGCGGGCCTGCTGCTTTCCCATCTTCTCCATCTGCGCGGCATCGACTCCGTCGTGCTCGAAATGCGTAGCCGCGAGCAGATCGAATCGACGATTCGCGCCGGTGTGCTCGAACAGGGCACCATGGATATCCTCACCGAAGCCGGCGTCGGCGCGCGCATGAAAGCCGAAGGCGCGCTGCACCACGGCTTCGAACTGGCGTTCGAAGGCAAGCGCCGCCGCATCGATCTCACCGAACTCACGGGCAAGGCCATCACGGTCTACGCGCAGCACGAAGTGCTCAAGGACCTCGTCGCGGCGCGTGTGGCCGCCGACGGCAAGCTGTTCTTCAGCGTCTCGAACACCTCGATCCATGGCATCGACACCGACGCGCCCTCGATCCGCTTCGAGCACGAAGGCGAGCAGCACACGCTGCATTGCGATTACGTGATTGGCTGCGACGGCTCGCAAGGCGTCTCGCGCGCGGCCATTCCCGCCGCGCTGCGCCAGGATTACGAGCGTGTGTTCCCGTTCGGCTGGTTCGGCATCCTCGTGGAAGCGCCGCCGTCGTCGGATGAACTGATCTACGCGCGCCACGATCGCGGCTTCGCGCTCGTCAGCACGCGTTCGCCCAACGTGCAGCGCATGTATTTCCAGTGCGATCCGAAAGACAACGTCGATAACTGGTCCGACGATCGCATCTGGGCCGAAATGCACGCCCGTGTCGATTCGGAAGAAGGTCATCAGGTGGTCGAAGGCAAGATCTTCCAGAAGAACATCGTCGGCATGCGCAGCTTCGTTTCGACGACGATGCAGCACGGCCGCCTTTTCCTGGCGGGCGACGCGGCGCATATCGTGCCGCCCACGGGCGCGAAGGGGCTCAATCTGGCGGTGTCGGACGTGCGTGTGCTGACCGCGGCGCTGGACGCGTTCTACAAGGAAAGCCGCACGGATCTGCTCGACGCCTATAGCGAAACCGCGCTGCGCCGCATCTGGCGCGCCGAGCACTTCTCGTACTGGATGACGCGCATGATGCACCGCCTCGACGACGCCACGCCGTTCGAGCAGCGTCTACAGGTCGCGGAACTGGAGCACGTGACGACCTCGCGCGCGGCGGCGATGTCGATGGCCGAGAACTACGTGGGTGCGGTGGCGGTTTAAGCCATCAGGTAGAGCACTTTAGCAACGCAAAAGGGGCGCAGATTAGCGCCCCTTTTTACCTCCACGCCGCGCTAAAAAGCGGATCTAAAGCGCCGTCACCGACGCCACGCCGAACTCCGCCGCGAGATCCGCAAATGGCTTGCGCACCGAATCGGGCAGCTCGATCGTGGTCTGATGGCGTGCGCGATTGTTCGCCTCGTATTCGCCTGGATATTGCACGGGCTGTGAAGGATCCTGCGGCGGGCAACTCAGCAAATAGTCGAGAAAGCTGGCCACTTCCTGCGAGGGTCGCGTTGAAATCCACCTGTGGATCGAGCACCAGCGCGAACATATTGTTGTGCGCGACACCATTACGCGGATTGTCGGGATGGATCGTGCCGCCGCCCGAGAGCACGCCCGCGAGCAGTTCAGCGACGAGGCCGAGCGCATAGCCCTTGTGCGCGCCGAACGGCAGCAGCGCGCCGGGCGGCTCCGTAAACAGCACGTTGGGATCGGTGGTGGGTTGGCCGTCGGCGTCGATGACGGAGCCGGTCGGCGCCTCGCGGCCGTTTTCGGCGAGCACGCGTGCCTTGTTCACGGCGATCGCGCTGGTCGCGATATCCACCACGAAGGGCGGCCGTCCGCCCGGCAGCGGCCCCGCGAAACAGAGCGGATTGGTCGTGAGACGCGCCTCGCGCCCCCCGAACGGTGCGACGATGGGCGGCCGGTTCACGACATTCGTGAACGCCAGCAGCACGAAACCCTGCTCCGCGACCATCTCGCCATAGTGGCCCATGCGCCCCAGATGATGGCTGTGACGCAGCGTGACCACGCACTGGCCATGCTCGCGCACGCGCGCGATGGCGTCCTCCATCACGATCTTGCCTACGTGCTGGCCGAAGCCGCTGTGACCGTCGTAGGCCAGCAGCGCACCGCGATCGACCACGCGCTCGGGCCGTCCGTTGGGCGTCACGAAACCCGCTGCGAGCACGCGCCGGTAATTCGGCAGGATCGACAGGCCGTGGCTCGAATAGCCCACGCGATCCGATTCGATCAGATGGTCGGCGACATCGGCGGCGATGTCGGCGGGGATGGATAGACGCGTGAGCACGTCGGTGGCGAAACGGCGCGCGTCGTCGATCGAGACTTGCATGAGCGGTTCCTTTCAAGTCTTGCTGCCGTACCGCGTGCTCAGATCCAGCCGAGCCAGCGCCACCAGGTTGCGGCGAACAGCAGCAGCATCAGATAGCCGATCACGGTCAGCACGATGCCGACGCGCGCGAACTGCTTCGCGGTGAACGTTTCGGTCGCGAGGCACACCATGTTCTGCGGTGCGTTGATCGGCAGGATGAAGCCGAAACTCACGGTGTAACCGAGCAGCATCGCCACGCCCAGCCGGTTGAAGTCGCCCGACATCGATTGCAGCACCGCGATCAGGATCGGCAACATGGCCGAGGTGAGCGCGGTGGCGCTCGCAAAACCCAGGTGGATGACCACGAGAAACGCCGCGAGGATCGCAAACGCCATGAACGGCCCGGCGGTGTCGAGCCCGGTGTGATGCGCGACGAGCTCGCCGAGCCACTGGCCCGCCTTGGTCGTCAAGAGCGCCGTGCCGAGACTGATGCCCACGCCGAACACGATCACCGTGCCCCACGGAATGCGGTTTTGCACCGTCTTCCAGTCCATCACGCCAAAGCGCGGCAGGAGCAGCAGCACGAGCCCCACGTAAGTGACCGAGGTGGTGTCGAACGAATGCAGCTTGCCTTCGGTAGCCCAGAAGCACAGCAACCCGATGGAGACGCCCAGCAGGCGTTTTTGCGGCCCGGTCATGGGGCCGAGTTCGCGCAGCGAGGCTTCGACGGCTTCCTTGCCGCCCGCGATGGCATCGGCTTCGGGCGGCAGCATCTTGAGCACCAGCACGAAGAGGATCGCCGACATCACGAGCGCCCACGGCGCGCCCGCGATCAGCCAGTCGAGCCAGGTGACGCGCGCGCCCAGCATCTTGTCCATGAAGCCCACGGTCAGCAGATTCTGCGCGGCGGCGGTCTGGATGCCCACGTTCCAGATACTGGTGGCTTCCGCCACGACGATCATGATGCCGGCCGCGATGTTCGAGCGCTTCTCCACCCCGAAGGCCGAGATCACGCCGACCATGATCGGCACCACGCAGGCGCTGCGCGCCGTGGCGCTCGGCACCACGAGCGAGAGCACGATGGTTACGGCAATCGCGCCGAGCAGGATGCGCCGCGTGGTGGTGCCGATCAGCGAGAGCGTGACGAGCGCGATGCGCTTGTCGAGCCCGGTGACGGTCATCGCCGCGGAGATGAAGAGTGCGCCCGCCACCAGCGCGAGCGCGGAGTTCGAGAAGCCCGCGAGCGCCATGGTGATGGCTTTGGAGGTGCCGTAGAGCTGCGTGGGATCGTCGATGGTGGGCGCGGTGCCCACGAGAAAGGCCATCAGCGAGGTGATGATGATGGCGCTCGCTTCGTACGAGACCGCCTCGGTGAGCCACACGACCACGGCGAACGCGAGGATCGCCAGCATGCGCTGACCGGCCACGGGCAGGCTCGCGGGCAGCGGCAGCAGCAACACGACGACAAGGGCGATCACACCCGCGATCAGACCAAGCGGAATGCCCGGCTTTTTCTGCGCCTGTACGGCGCTTGCCTCAGGTTTCGCTGCGTTCATACGAGGCGCTCCAAGGGGATCGGCACGTCGGGCATCGTCCCATAACGGAAACGGTCGTGCGTTGTAGGTGCGCTGTAATGGTGCGGCGGGGAACGCGAACGGCGGGGAGGGGGCGCAGAGAGCGGGGGGAGGGTGACGAGACCGGCGCGATGCCGGTCCGTACTGCTGGTTGCTGGCTAGTTCGATCGACCGCGTAAATCGACCGTGTGAATCAACTACGCGATTCGATCTTGCCAGACGACTGCGAACTTACTGGCTGGCGCCCTTGGCTGCGGCTTTCTTCTCCGCATCCTGAAGGTTCTGCGGGTAGTTCGGATCGTTGTTTGCCGGCTTGTAGCCCGCATCTTCCAGCTTCTTCAGCTCGGCGTTGTTCTTGGCGCGAGCGGCCTTGCGTTCGGCCTTGCGTTGCGCTTTGGCCTGCTTCTTCGCGGCGGCCTTCTGCTCCTTGGTGAGCGGAGCCGAAGCCGCAGCGGCCGGTGCCATTGCTGCGGGCGCGCTAGCGTCCTGGGCGAAGGCGGGCGCGGTGGCGCCGAGCAGGAATGCGGCGGTGGCCGCGGCGAGAGTCAGCTTGCTGGTGATGGAACGCATTGAAACCCCTCTTGCTTGGTTGGTTTGTGCTGCTGGATTCGAGGTGGGTGCTGCTAACGAGAAGCGGCGCGACAAACGCCGCGCCCCGGGGCTCAATGTATACGATCCTTGCAAAACGCGGTAGCAAGTGCCGACCCTGGCTTGATGGCCTTGATTTCAGCGGCTCGCCGTGATGCGCTCGACGATTTGCGCGCGTTGCGCGAGCGTCGCCGCGTTGAGGGCGCGCACGCGCTCCACCACGGCGGCCGGCGCGCGCTCCGGACTGCCTGCGTCGAAGGGCGGTGCGGGTGCATATTCGAGTTCGAGTTGCAGCGCCTGCGCGGCCTCGGCGCCAATCAGTTCCGCGGCGAGCGTGAGCGCGAAGTCGATGCCGGCAGTGATGCCGCCGCCGGTGATCAGCGTGCCGTCGCGCACGACGCGCTCTCTAACGGGGATCGCGCCGAACGGTTCGAGCAGCGAGTGGAAGGCCCAGTGCGTGGTGGCGCGGCGACCGCGCAGCAGACCCGCCGCGCCCAGCACGAGCGAGCCGGTGCACACGGAGGTGATGTAGCGCGCGTTGTGCGCCTGGCGTCGCACGAAGGCGAGCGTCGCCTCGTCTTCCATCAGCGCGGCCACGCCGCTGCCACCCGGCACGCAGAGCACATCGAGCGGCGGACAATCGTCGAACACGGTATCGGGTGTGAGCAGCATGCCGGTTGCCGACATGAGCGGCACGCGCGTCTTCCAGACGAGCCGCACGGCGGTGTCCGGCATCGAGGCGAGCACGTCGTAGGGGCCGCAGAGGTCGAGCGGCTGAACTTGAGGGAAAAGCAGAAAGCCGATCTGAAGCGTCATGGAAATAGCCCTGAAGTCACGATGAGAGGAGGGGCGAACCGCGTGGCGAGGCAGCCCGCTTATCTTCACTTTACGCAGCCCAAGGTGCGCGCAAGCGCCAAAAAGCGCGCAAAAGCTGCCAGCGCCGTGCGCGTTTGTGCCAGCATTTGTGCCAGCATCTTGCGAAACATCCCTACGAAAAAACCGTCACTCCCAACATGGATCTTCATGTCACCGTGTCCGGCCGGCGCGATCTCGCCGGCCAGATCTACCGGCAATTGCGCGAACGCATCGTCGAGGGGCGGCTCGCGGGCGGCACGCGGCTGCCGTCCACGCGCGACCTCGCGGATCAACTCGGCGTCTCGCGCAAGACCACGCTCGACGTGTTCGAGCGGCTGCTCGCCGAAGGCTATCTGGTCGCGCGGCGCGGCTCCGGCACCTTCGTCGCCGGGACATTGGAGAGCCTGCCCGCACGCGCGCCGGGACATCCCAACGCGCAGATACGCGCAGCCGAGGCTGGCACTCGCGCAGCGTCGCGCGCGCCCGACGATGGCGATGCGCACGCGGTGCACGGTGCGCCTGCTCAGCCGTGGTGGCAGACACAGCCCGAAGCGCTCCCGATGCCGCGCCCCGATCCGCGTCTTGCCTGCGATTTCGCGGGCGGCGTGACCGACAAAACACGCTTTCCCTTCGACGTGTGGCGCCGCTGCATCAACGACGCCTTGCGCGTTCAGGCGCGTGGCCAGGGTGCGTATCGCGATCCGGCGGGCGAAGAGAAGTTGCGTCTCGCCGTGTCGCGCTATCTCGCGTTCAACCGTGCCGTGGCGAGCAACTGGGACGACGTGATCGTCACGCAGGGCGCGCAGCAGGCGCTCGCCCTGCTCGCGCGCGTGACGCTGCGCCCGGGAGACACGATCGCCGTCGAAGACCCAGGCTATCCGCCCGCGCGCGAAGCGTTCGCCGCGCTCGGCGCGAAGGTCGTGCCGGTGCCCGTCGACGACGACGGCCTGGTGGTCGCAAAGCTGCCGAAGGCGGCGCGCGTGGTCTACGTGACACCATCGCACCAGTTTCCGCTCGGCATGCCGATGAGTCTCGCGCGGCGTGTGGCGCTGCTCGAATGGGCCGAGGCGCATGGCGCGCTCGTGATCGAAGACGACTACGACTGCGAGTACCGCTTCGAAGGGCGTTCGCTCGAACCGCTCAAGAGCCTCGATAACGCCGGTCGGGTGGCCTACGTCGGCACGTTTTCGAAGACCATCTTCCCCGAACTGCGGGTGGGCTACATGGTGCCGCCCGGCGCGCTGAAGGGAGCGCTCATGCGCGCGCGCCAGAGCGCCGACTGCCACGGCTGCGTGCTCACGCAGACCGCGCTCGCCGATTTCATGCTCAACGGCCACTTCGCGCGCCACCTGCGACGCATGCACCAGACCTATGCGGCGCGTCGCGAGCGCCTGCTCGCGCATCTGCATGGACCGCTTGCCGCATGGCTCGAACCGGTGATGCCGAACACGGCGGGCCTGCATCTGGCCGCGCGTCTCGTCGCGGATGCGGACGAATCCGCGCTGCTCGCGGCGGCGCGCGCGGCGTCGGTCGGCTTGCATGCGCTCGCGCCGTTTTATCTGAAAGCGCCGCTGCAACAAGGCTTTCTGTTTGGCTACGGCGCGGTCGAAGTCGAACAGATCGACGCGGCGCTGACGTCGCTCGCCGCCCATCTCAAGATGGCGTGAAGCGAGTGCTGAACTCCACGATCGAAGCCATGAAAGATACCGTTACAGCGATCGAGGCTCGGTCGAACGCCCGTCGCGCAGCGTGCGCGAACGCGAAAAACACCATACGTGTGGCGTTTTCGCAGCATCGTTGCCGCGTCGCGCAGGTGTGGGCGATGCGTTCACGGTTCGCGTTCGACCACGTTTACCCCTGTAAACAGGTGTCGAAATGCGTTCGAGAGGGGGCCTCGGACAAAAAATTTGCATCGACGATGCAAAAGAATGACGCAAAACGCTTGCACGCTTGTAGAATCCGCCGATGAAGCATTTGCATCCCGCTGTGCTTCGTCGCTTCACTGACCAACACTGGTAGGAGAAACATGCCGACTTCCGCAAAGAAAGTGGCTGCCAAAAAGGCTGCTGCCCCGGCCAAGAAGGTTGCCGCAAAGAAAGCAGCGCCCGCCAAGACGGCCGCAGCCAAGACCCCCGCAGCTAAGAAGGTCGCCGTGAAGGCGTCCGGCGCTCCGTCGCCGATCAAGGACACCTTCACGAAGGCCTCGCTGGCAGCTCACGTCGCTGAGCGCGCAGGTGTCGAGCCGAAGGCAACGAAGGCTGTGCTCGCCGCACTGGAAGACACGATCCTGGGTTCGGTCCACAAGAAGGGCGCTGGCGAATTCACGCTGTCGGGCCTTCTGAAGATCGTCGTTCAGGCTGTGCCGGCGAAGAAGAAGCGCTTCGGCAAGGACCCGTTCACGGGTGCAGAGCGCTGGTTCCCGGCCAAGCCGGCTAGCGTTCGCGTCAAGGCACGCGCGCTGAAGAAGCTGAAGGACGCAGCAGCAGGCTAAATGCCTCGCGCCGTGGCCGTCAGGCCGCGGCATGCGTTAGTACCCAAGGAATCCCCGTTGGCGGTTGCGCCCACGGGGATTTTTATTTGTCCGCAAATAAACGGCTAGTCCCATGCCTTGGCATCCATGTCTGGGTGTTATAGATTGAATCACTGTAATATCGGGCAATAAATAAGGAATATTTAACGAATTTGATCTTCGTTTTACCTTGTTTTCAAGGCGTTTTATGAAAAAACATGTGCCCGTGTTATGACTGAATCTGAACTCAGTATTCGCCAGGTCGAAGCGTTTCGCGCCTTGATGCAATGGCGCACGGTTACGCGTGCGGCGCAGGCACTCGGCGTATCGCAACCGGCCGTCAGCCGTCTGCTCGGCGACTTCGAATCGAATGTGGGCTTCGCGCTGTTCGAGCGCAGGCAAGGGCGTTTGTGGCCGACAGGGCAGGCACATGCGCTGCATGCGGAAGTCGAGCGTGCGTTCAGCGGATTCGATCGTGTCGTGCAGGCCGCCGCGCAGATTCGCGAGCAACGGCGTGGCGCGATTTGCGTGGCGGCCGCGCCGGAGTTCGCAGCCGATTTTCTGCCGCGCGTCGCGGCGGCATTCGCGCATGAGCATCAGGGCGTGGACGTGACGCTGCTCACGCTCGACCCATTGCAGGCTCTGGAGCGCGTGGCCGCCCAGCGTTGCGATCTCGCCATCGTGAACGACGTTGTGGCACCGCGAGGCGTGCGGCTCGAACGCCTCGGGCAATGGCCGATGCGCGGCATCGTGCCGCGCGGCCACCGTCTCGCGCGCAAGCGCACCTTGAGCGCGGTGGATTGCGAGGGGGAGGCGTTCGTTTCGTTTGCGGCAGGCACGCCAGCCCGGTTACGTATTGACCGGCTGTTTGCGGAGTGTGGCGTGAGGCGCGCCGCTGGCGTCGAGACGGATCTCGCGCAGGCGGTCGTGACGCTGGTGGAGGCGGGCATGGGGATCGCGCTGATCGATCCGATTACGGCCGCCGTTGCAGGAGCGCGCGTGGCCGTGAAGCGTTTCGAGCCGGCGCTGGCGGTGCCTGTGAACGCTGTACGGAACGCGCAGCAGGCCGTGACGCCGCTGGCGGATGCGTTCGTTCAGCATGCGGCGGCCGCGCTTGCGCGGCTCAAATGATCGGGCGGAAAGCGCGTCCGGATCTTTCGCACTGAGGCACGCGGGCAATAAAAAACCAGCCTGGGCTCGCGCCGAAGGCTGGTTTCTGGATACAGCGTGTGATTTTTAGCGGCGAGGTCTCGTCGCGTGGCCGGGCTTGCGCCCGGCTCATACCGCCGATTAGAACTTGTGGCGGATGCCCAGGCTGACGATTTCCTGCGAGCTCGATGCCGAGTTGTAGCCGTACGAACCGATCGATGCGCCGGCGGTCACGCCCGGCTCGCCCGGCTGCGTGCCGTTGGCGTGCTGGTAAGCCGCCACAGCGTACAGGTCGGTGCGCTTCGACAGGTTGTAGTCCGCGCCCAGCGAAACCTGGTGGTACGTAGCCGACGTGTCGCCCGCAGCGTGCGTGTAGATGTAGCCGAGGCCCAGCAGCAGTGCCGGATTCAGCTGATAGCCGAGGAAGCCGCCAGCGACGTTGAAGCGCTCGGTCGACTGGAATGCCGAGTAGCCGTCCGGCTTGAACTGCACGTTGCTGTAACGGATGCCGAACGTGAACGGACCTGCGACGTACTGCGTTGCGATCGAAGCAATGCCGACCGACTTCGCCGAAGCCAGCGAGTTGGTGATCTGGCTGCCGTCGTAGAACACGTTGTCCGACGTCGCGCCCGACGCCCAACCGCCGTTCGATGCTGCCAGGCGGTCTGCCGGGTTCGACGAGTTGTCCATGCGGAAGTAGCCAGCAGCGGCGTTGAACGAGCCGATGCCGTACGTTGCAGCCGCACCCCAGCTTTGACCCGAACCGGTCGCGCCAGCAACCCCGCCCAGTGCGTACATGCCTTCGAACTGGAAGCCGTCCAGAACCGGCGAGACGTACTTGATTGCGCTGTTCGTACGCGAGCTGTTGTCGTTGTTGTCGACGTCACCCGGCGTAGCGAACTGGCTACCGAAGTAGTTGTCGCCCGTCAGCGGCTGAACCATGTCGACCAGCGGGTCGTATTGGCGGCCCAGCGTGACCGTACCGAATTGATCTTGCGTCAGACCGACGTATGCCTGACGGCCGAAGATCATCGTGCTGGCGTTAAATGCCGAGAACTTGCCCGTGTTGACGTTGAAGCCGCTTTCCAACTGGAAAATCGCCTTCAGGCCGCCGCCCAGGTCTTCCGTGCCCTTGAGGCCCCAACGGCTGCCCGACAGGTTGCCGCCGACCAGGCCGATCTGGTTCTTGTTGGCGCCGTTGGCGTCCATCTGGTTGTGCGTCCACTGGATCGATTCATCGATCACGCCATACAAGGTGACGCTGCTCTGTGCATGTGCCACGCCGGTCGCGGCCAGCAGTGCCAGCGAGAGGGTCGAGAGTGCGACTCGTTTCATCCAGAATTCTCCACGCAGATGTTTGATTTAATTGTTGCTGTTGCGGAAAGGAGAATAACGCAGGGGTGCAAATGTCTAGAACCGAAAAAAATTCAGTGTCGCGAAAAGCTGACACCGAGGTCTAAGGCCTTGATATACGGGAGATTAGGCGATTCTTTCGTTTCTCGAAATATTGGATTGTTGACTCTGCATTATTGTCGATTTCGCTACAAGTAGCGAAACGTGCAACCTCATGAAAAGGCATTTACGGGTAAACATGGCGCAACCAGGGGTGTGCCCTGGTTGCGCCATGAAAGTGGGTGAGATGCGCCGTGCAAACGGCCGCAGAGAAAGGAAAGCGCCGTGCGCGGCGTTTAAGGCTTGCGGCGTGGCTTGTTGTGGCGACGGCTGGTGGTGGCGGTCACGGCGAGCGCGGCGCTGGCGACGAGCAGCACCGAACTCCACGGATGCCGCTTGAGATAGCGGTCGGCGGCGGCCACGGTGCGACCCGCCTGGACGAGCGTGAGCGCGGCGGCATAGGTGGCGCTGTCTTCGATGCGCACGACGGAGCGGCGAATCTGAAGGCCACCCGCACCGCTCCGCGCGAATGCGCCGCCCATTGCACGCGCCTGACCGATGGCGCGCAACGGCGCGTGAGCGTCGTCCGCGGCCCCATTGGCGCTGGCCGCGACGGCTGCCGCATAGGGGGGCGGTGTGCTGCTATTCAGGCCGCTGTCCGTTTCAGCGGCGTTTCCGATCGGAATGGCGTGCGCTTTCTGTGCGCCAGCGGCGGCTTCGCGCAGCGGCGCGATGGTCGAAGCGGCCAGCACCGAGGCCAGCTTGGCGCGGCTGCCCGGCGGCGTTTCCTCAAGGAAACCCCACGCGCCGCGCGGATCGTGCAGGCGCCCGCGCGCAGCCGAAAACTCCGCGCCCAGCAGCAGCACCGCCGCCGAGAAGTACAGCCACATCAGCAGCACCGCAAGCGAGCCTGCCGCGCCGAACGCCGTCGCCATCCCCGCATGCGCCAGATAGAGCGCGAACAGCTTCTTGCCGACCGAGAACAGCACGGCGGCGACGATCCCGCCGACCATCGCGTCGCGCCATTGCACCAGCGCATCGGGCAAAAAGCGCAGCAATGCGGCAAAAGCGACCGCGAGCACCAGCAAGCCGGTGAAGAACTGCACGATGTTGCCGATAAACAGATAGGTGGAGTCGCCCAGCAGCCACTGGCCGACGAAGGTGATGGCGGCGTCCAGCACGAGCGAAACGATCAGTAGAAAGGCGACGCCGAGCACGAGTCCGAACGAGATCAGCCGCACCCGCACCAGCGCGATCACCGACGAGGTGCGCGGGCCGTCCGGCGGCCACACCATATTGAGTGCGGAATTGAGCGACGAGAACGTTGCGGACGCCCCGACCACCAGCAGCACGAGCGAGATGAGGGCGGCGAGGCTGCCCGCGCCACCCGCGCGGTGGGCGTTCTGTACGATCGTGGTGATGCCGGCGGCGGCGTCGTTGCCGAGCACGTTATGCACCTGACGAAACAGCTGGCCGCGCGCGGCGTCGGCGCCGAAGAACCAGCCCGCCACCGCGATCACCATCACCAGCGTGGGCGCGAGCGAAAACGCCGAATAAAACGCAATGCTCGCGGCCAGCGACGGGCAGCGGTCGGAGATGAATTGCCGGCATGCGCCGACCACCCAGGAAGCTTCCTTGCGTGCGGCCGATTCGAGCCGCTGGGATGAGATCGTTGCCATAGTTGTGCGTCCCGCGTTCAGGCTGGTTCGGGAGAAGATGCGGCCAATGTGCGGCCAATGCGTGTGGCCAATGCGGCACTGCACCTTTCATTCGACTATAGCAATCCGGATACCCGGCTGCGCGCAGCGCGCCGCCGCGCAACTCGCGCGATCCGTCTCTCAAAACGTCTTATACTGAAACGACCCACAACCCGAAAAGCCGAGGACGCACCATGCTGCAAATGTCCCGGCGTCAGTTCCTCAAGGTCACGGCTACGTCGCTGGCGGGATCCAGCCTCGCGTTGATGGGCTTCGCGCCCGACAATGCGCTTGCCGAAGTCCGACAATACAAACTGGCGCGCACCACTGAAACCCGCAATACCTGTCCGTACTGCTCGGTCGGTTGCGGGATCCTCATGTACGGTCTCGGCGACGGCGCGAAGAATGCCACCGCGAGCATCATCCACATCGAGGGCGATCCCGATCACCCCGTCAATCGCGGTACGCTCTGTCCGAAGGGCGCGAGCCTGATCGATTTCATTCATAGTCCGAACCGGTTGAAGTATCCCGAGTACCGCGCGGCGGGTTCGAACGAGTGGAAACGCATTTCGTGGGACGAGGCGCTCGACCGCATCGCGAAGCTGCTCAAGGAAGACCGCGACGCGAATTTCGTCGATAAGACCGCCGACGGCAAGACGGTCAACCGCTGGCTGACCACCGGCATGCTGGCCGCCTCGGCGGGCAGCAACGAAGTCGGTTATCTCACACATAAAGTGGCCCGTTCGTGGGGCATGCTCGCATTCGATAACCAGGCGCGTGTCTGACACGGCCCGACGGTGGCAGGTCTTGCCCCGACGTTTGGCCGTGGTGCGATGACGAACCATTGGGTCGACATTCGCAATGCGGACGTGATTCTGGTGATGGGCGGCAATGCGGCCGAGGCGCATCCGTGCGGCTTCAAGTGGGTCACGGAGGCGAAGGCGCACCGCAAGGCGCGGCTCATCGTGGTGGATCCGCGCTTCACGCGCACGGCGTCGGTCGCGGACTTCTACGCGCCGATCCGCACCGGCACGGACATCGCGTTCCTGGGCGCCGTGATCAACTGGCTGCTCACCAACGACAAGATCCAGCACGAGTACGTGAAGAACTACACGGACTTCTCGTTCATCGTGCGCGACGACTACGCGTTCAACGACGGCATCTATTCGGGCTACGACGCGCAGAAGCATGCGTATCCCGACAAATCGTCGTGGAACTATGAGATCGGCGACGACGGTTTCGTGAAGACCGACGCCACGTTGCAGGATCCGCGTTGCGTGTATCAACTGCTCAAGCAGCACTATTCGCGCTATACGCCCGAGATGGTGGAGAAGGTCTGCGGCACGCCGAAGGATAAATTCCTCAAGGTGTGCGAAATGCTTGCGAGCACGGCGGTGCCGGGCCGCGCGGGCACGATCCTCTATGCGCTGGGCTGGACGCATCATTCGATTGGCGCGCAGATGATCCGCACGGGTGCGATGGTGCAACTGCTGCTCGGCAATATCGGCATCGCGGGTGGCGGCATGAACGCGCTGCGCGGCCACTCGAACATCCAGGGGCTCACCGACCTTGGCCTCATGTCGAACCTGTTGCCGGGCTACATGACGCTGCCGACCGAAAGCGAACAGGATTACGGCGATTACATCAAGAAGCGCGCGCCGCAACCCTTGAGGCCCAACCAGTTGAGCTACTGGCAGCACTACGGCGCATTCTTCGTGAGTTTCATGAAGTCATGGTGGGGCGCTAACGCCACGCAGGAGAACAACTGGGGCTACGACTGGCTTCCCAAGCTCGACAAGCCCTACGATCTCTTGCAAACCATCGAGCTGATGAATCAAGGCAAGATGACGGGCTATATCTGCCAGGGCTTCAACGTGATCGCTTCCGCGCCGGACAAGGCGAAAACGGTCTCGGCGCTGAGCAAGCTCAAGTGGCTCGCCATCATGGACCCGCTCGCCACCGAAACCTCGGAGTTCTGGAAAAAGTACGGCGACTATAACGATGTCGATACTGCTTCGATCCAGACCGAGGTATTCCGCCTGCCGACTACCTGCTTCGCAGAGGAAAACGGCTCGCTGGTGAGTTCGAGCCGCGTGTTGCAGTGGCACTGGCAGGGCGCGGAGCCGCCGTTCGAGGCGAGGAGCGACCTGGAGATCATGTCCGGATTGTTCCTGCGTATTCGCGCGGCGTACCAGAAGGATGGCGGCAAGGTGCCCGATCCCATCCTCAAGCTGGACTGGCCGTACTCGAATCCTGAAAGCCCGACGCCCGAAGAAATCGCCAAGGAATACAACGGCAAGGCGCTCGCCGATCAGACCGACCCGAAAGACGCGACCAAGGTGCTGGTGAAGAAGGGCGAGCAGTTGGCGGGATTTGCGCAGTTGAAGGACGACGGCACCACATCGAGCGGTTGCTGGATCTTCTGCGGCGCATGGACCCAGGCGGGCAACCAGATGGGGCGGCGCGACAACTCGGACCCCACCGGCATCGGCCAGACGCTGAACTGGGCGTGGGCCTGGCCGGTGAATCGCCGCGTGCTCTACAACCGTGCGTCGTGCGATACCGCGGGCAAGCCCTTCGATCCCACCCGCAAGCTGATTGGCTGGAACGGCGCGGCTTGGACCGGCGCGGACGTGCCCGACTACAAGGTCGACGAAGCACCCGATCTGGGCATGGGGCCGTTCATCATGAACCCCGAGGGCGTAGCGCGTTTCTTCGCCCGTGACGGCATGAACGAAGGGCCATTTCCTGAGCATTACGAACCATTCGAAAATCCGCTCGGCTACAACCCGTTCCATCCGAACAATGCGCAGGCCACGTCCAACCCGGCCGCGCGCGTATTCCCGGACGACCGCAAGACCTTTGGCACCGCGCAGAATTTTCCGCACGTGGCCACCACTTATCGCCTCACGGAGCACTTCCACTTCTGGACCAAGCACGCGCGCCTGAACTCCATCATCCAGCCGCAGCAGTTCGTCGAAATCGGCGAAGAACTGGCGAATGAAGTGGGCGTGGTCGATGGCGGACGCGTGAAGGTGTCGAGCAATCGCGGCTACCTGATTGCCGTCGCCGTGGTCACCAAGCGCATCAAGGCGCTCACGATCGAGGGCAAGAAGGTGCATACGGTGGGCGTGCCGCTGCATTGGGGCTTCACGGGACTGACGAAACCCGGCTATCTGACGAATACGCTCACGCCGCCCGTTGGCGATGGCAATTCGCAGACGCCCGAGTTCAAGTCCTTCCTCGTGAAAGTGGAAAAGGCATAAGGGGGCAACATGGCATTTCAGTCGCTAGACATCAAACGCCTGTCCGCCACCACGACGCCACCGCCAGGCGTGCGCGAGCCGGTGACGGGCACGGTCGCGAAGCTCATCGACGTGACCAAGTGCATCGGTTGCAAGGCGTGTCAGACCGCGTGCATGGAATGGAACGACCTGCGCGACGAGGTGGGCATCAATACGGGTGTGTATGACAACCCGCGCGATCTCACCGAGCACTCGTGGACCGTGATGCGTTACACGGAATACGAGAATCCGGATGGCAACCTCGAATGGCTGATCCGCAAGGACGGCTGCATGCATTGCGAGGACCCAGGCTGCCTCAAGGCCTGTCCCTCGCCGGGTGCGATCGTGCAGTACACGAACGGCATCGTGGATTTTCACGAGGAAAACTGCATTGGCTGCGGCTATTGCATTACGGGCTGCCCGTTCAATATTCCGCGGCTGTCGAAGACGGAGCATCGCGTTTATAAATGCACGCTCTGTTCCGATCGCGTGGGCGTGGGGCAGGAGCCCGCCTGCGTGAAGACGTGCCCGACGGGCGCGATTGTGTTCGGCACCAAGGAAGACATGAAAGTGCATGCGGCCGAACGCATCGTCGACCTGAAGGAGCGTGGCTTCGAAAATGCGGGGCTGTACGATCCGCCGGGCGTGGGCGGCACGCATGTGATGTACGTGCTGCATCACGCGGATAAACCCTCGCTCTATCACGGCCTGCCCGACAATCCGCGCATCAGCCCGTTCGTGCGTCTCTGGAAAGGCGTAGCCAAGCCGCTCGCGCTCGCGGGCATCGCGCTCGCGGCGGTGGCTGGCTTCTTCCATTACACGCGGATCGGCCCGAACGAAACCCATGCCGAAGACGAACAAGCCGCGCTCGACGAGGCCCGGCGTATTCGTGGCGAACGAGGTGGTGATTTCCCCGAGGAGCGCAATGATGAGCGACCATGAACCGCGCCTGATCCAGCGCTATACGGCGAACGAGCGCAGCAATCACTGGATCACGGCCATCACCTTCGTATTGCTCGCGCTCTCCGGGCTGGCGATGTTTCATCCGGCCATGTTCTGGCTTTCAGCGCTGTTCGGCGGCGGACAGTGGACGCGCATCCTGCATCCGTTCATCGGCATCGTGATGTTCGTCTCGTTCATGATTCTCGCGCTGCGTTTCTGGCATCACAACTATCTCGACAAAGCCGACGTGCAATGGCTCAAACAGATGGATGACGTGCTGCACAATCGCGAAGATAAACTGCCCGAGATCGGCAAATACAATGCGGGACAGAAGCTGTTATTCTTTACGCTGGTGGTTTGCCTCGTGCTGCTGCTGGTGAGCGGCATCGTGATCTGGCGGCGCTATTTCTCGTTCTATTTTCCGATCACGATCATCCGTATTGCCGCGCTCGTGCATGCGGCTGCGGCCTTTGTGCTGATCGTGAGCATCGTCGTGCATATCTACGCGGCGATCTGGGTGAAGGGCTCGATAGGCGCAATGACGCGCGGCTACGTCACCTGGGGCTGGGCGCGCAAGCATCATCCGCGCTGGTTCCGCGAGAGCATCAAGTAGCGCGTCTCATACGGCGCGCTGCTGGCAGGCCGCCTCGCCCGCGAGGGCGCGGCGGCTTTTTGTTGGCTGGACGGAGACGATACGCCGTGACGCAACGCATACTCGAACCGGAACAGATCCAGACGCAGGACCCCTCCGCGATTCCGCGCATCCGCCTGCCCGAACGCGCGACGCTGTTCAAGGAGCGCGCCGCGCGTCTGCGCAAGCTCGCTGACCGCAATCCGATCGGCGGCTACATGCGCCTCATGGCCGTGCTCGTGGACGCGCAGCAGCAAGCGCTCGACCACCTCGCCGCGCAGATGCCCTCAGCCGACGCGATCGCCAACGCGCAGCGCCATTCCATGCCGATCCTGCCGGCGCTTGGCGGCGAGCGCGATCCGCAATGGCGTGCGGTGCTGCGTCGCCTCGCCGACCGTGTGGAAGCGGCAGGCGCTGTCACGCCCGCGCTCGCGAAAGTGCTCGACGACTTGCGCGCGATGAGCGACGCACAACTCGATGCCCAAGCCGACGCATTGCTCGCACAACGTCACACGGAAGTCGCGCCCGCAACCGCGCCTTTCATCATGGCCGCGCTGCAGACGGTGTGGACCGATCTCGCGAGCCGACTCGACGTGCGGGAGGTGCCCTACGTGGACGCCCCGGGCGTGTGCCCCGTGTGCGGCCTGCCGCCGGTCGCGAGCATCGTGCGCGTGGGTGGTGCGCAGCAGGGCTACCGCTACACGCAATGCAGTCTGTGCGGCACGGAACATCATGTCGTGCGGGTCAAATGCACGAATTGCGATTCGACCAAGGGCATCGCCTATCACGGCATCGACGGCGGCAATCCGGCCTTGAAGGCCGAATCGTGCGACGAATGCCATACCTATCGCAAGATCGGCTATCAGGACAAAGACCTCGAATTCGAGCCGCTTGCCGACGATCTCGCCAGCCTCACGCTCGATCTGCTGATGGGCGAAGCGGGTTACCGACGCGCGAGCGCGAATCCGCTGCTGTATCCCGAAGCACCGGCCGAGCAATGAGGCGAGCCCGATGAGCGAAATGGTGGAGCAAAAGACCGCGCCGGCACTCGATGCGCGTGCACTCAATACGTTGCTTGCACAGATGCCAGCGGTGGAGCGCGTGATTGCCTCATCCGAAGCGCAACCGCTGATCGCGCTATATGGGCGCACGCAGGTGCTCGCGGCGATACGTGCAACGCTAGACGGATGGCGGCGCGAGGTGCAGGCAGGAACGCTCGTTCCGTCTGCCGAGGCGCAGCAGACGTTTTCAATCGAGCGCGTATTGAACGATGCCGATCGCACGCTTAAGGCGCGCGCACAAGGCAAGCTGCGCGCCGTGTTCAATCTCACCGGTACGGTGCTGCATACGAATCTGGGCCGCGCGCTGCTGCCCGACGAATCTGTGCGCGCCGTTGTACAGGCGCTCACGCAGCCCGCGAACCTCGAATTCGATCTCGCTACCGGCAAGCGCGGCGATCGCGACGACCTGATCGACGAACTGATCTGCGAGCTGACTGGCGCCGAAGCCGCGACCGTCGTGAACAACAATGCGGCGGCGGTATTGCTTTCGCTTTCCGCACTGGCGATACGCAAGGAAGTGATTGTCTCGCGCGGGGAACTGGTGGAGATTGGCGGCGCGTTCCGCATTCCTGACATCATGAGCCGCGCGGGCGCGCGTTTGCGCGAGATTGGCACGACCAATCGAACCCATCTCAAGGACTACGAAGCGGCGATCAACGCGCGAACCGCGCTGCTGATGAAAGTCCATTGCAGCAACTACGCGATCAGCGGTTTCACGAAGAGCGTCGAACTGGACGAACTCGCACCGCTAGCGCGCAGTCACGGATTGCCCGTGGCCGTGGATCTCGGAAGCGGCACGCTGACCGATCTCACACAATGGGGCCTGCCCGCGGAACCCACCGTGCGCGCGACAGTGGAAGCGGGCGCGGACCTCGTGACCTTCAGCGGCGACAAACTGCTGGGCGGCCCGCAAGCGGGGCTGATCGTCGGCCGCAAGGATCTGATCGCAAAGATCAAGAAGCATCCGCTCAAGCGTGCCTTGCGTGTGGGTAAGCTCACGCTCGCTGCGCTGGAACCGGTGCTAAGACTCTACCAGGCGCCCGAATTCTTGCGCGAGCGCCTGACCACGCTGCGCCTGCTCACACGACCCGCCACCGACATGCACGAAGCCGCGATGCGCGCGCTACCCGCATGGCAGCGCGCACTGGGCGAGAGCTACGAAGCCAGCGTCGAACCGATGTTCAGCCAGATCGGCAGCGGCGCATTGCCCGTCGATGTACTGCCGAGCAGTGGATTGGTCGTGCGACATCGCGGCAAGGGCGGAAGCGGCCGCGCGTTGCTCAAACTCGAGCGCGCTTTGCGCGCATTGCCACGCCCCGTGATCGGCCGCATCGCCGACGACGCCTTGCGCCTCGACCTGCGCTGCCTCGAAAGCGCCGACGAAGCCGCCTTCATCGCGCAGCTCGCGGAGCTGCGCCTGTGATCGTCGGAACGGCCGGGCATATCGATCACGGCAAAACCACGCTTGTACGCGCGCTGACGGGCGTGGACACGGATCGGCTCAAGGAAGAAAAAGCGCGCGGCATCTCGATCGAACTCGGCTACGCCTACACGCCGCTCGCGAATGGCGACGTGCTTGGTTTTATCGACGTGCCCGGCCATGAAAAGCTCATCCATACGATGGCCGCGGGCGCTTGCGGGATCGATTTCGCACTGCTCGTAATCGCCGCCGACGATGGCGTGATGCCGCAAACGCGTGAACATCTGGCGATCCTGCAAATGCTCGGCGTGCAGCAAGGTGCGATCGCGCTCACCAAAGCGGATCGCGTGGACGCTGCGCGGCTCGCGCAGGTGCGTGGGGAAATCGCCAGTTGGCTCGCGTCGACATCGCTTGCCAATGCGCCGATCTTCGAAACGAACGCGACGGCAACGGACGATGCGGGCGTCGCGCAGCTTGGTGCGTGGCTGCGTGAGTGCGCGATGCATGAACAGACGCGCCGCGACGATGGCTTGTTCCGCCTCGCCGTGGACCGTGTGTTCACGTTGACGGGGCAGGGCACCATCGTGACCGGCACCGTGTTCGCGGGCCACGTGCAGACCGGCGACACGCTGCTTCTCGCCCCCGCCGGCTTGCCCGTGCGCGTGCGCAGCATCCACGCGCAGAATCGCGCGGCGCAAACGGGGTACGCGGGACAACGTTGCGCCCTCAACTTGACCGGCATCGATAAGGATCGCATTGCACGCGGCGACTGGATCGTCGATGCGCGGCTCGCGCAACCGGCCACGCGGCTTGATGTCGAACTGCAACTGTTTGCCGATGCGGATCTCACGCTACAGCACTGGTCGCCGCTGCATGTGCATCTGGGGACCACGCATCGTGTGGCGAACGTCGCATTGCTCGACGGCGAAACGATGGCGGCGGGCGAGCGCTCGCGCGTGCAACTCGTGTTCGATGCGCCGCTGCATGCGATGCCCGGGGATCGCTTCATCGTGCGCAACGCGCAGGCGAGCCGGACCGTGGGCGGCGGACGCGTGCTGGATCCCTTTGGCCCCGCGCGTCGCCGGCGCACGCCCGAACGGCGCGCGTGGCTCGATGCGCTGCATGCATGGCTGGACGAACGGCGCGTCGATGCACTGATTGCGCAGGCGCCGCGAGGCCTGGAGCGCAGCGCGCTCACGCAGTTGACCGGCTACGATGCGACGACGCTGGCGCTGCCAGACGACGCTATCGTCATCGCGCCACAGGGCCGCGCCGACGATGCCATCGTGCTGGGTCGCGAGCATTGGACGCGTCTGGCCGCGCGTATTGTCGACGTGCTCGGCGAATTTCATGCGCGCGTGCCAGACGAGCAGGGGCCCGACGCCGCACGTTTGCGGCGCATGGCGGCGCCGCTCGCGAGCGATACGGTCTGGCGCGTGGCTGTCGATGCACTGGTCGAGGAAGGACGCATCGCGCGCAGCGGGCCATGGCTGCATCTGCCGTCGCATGCGGTCTCGCTCGATGCAGAGGAAGAGGCCCTGGCGGCGCGGCTGATGCCGTTGATCGCGCAAGGACGTTACGATCCGCCGTGGGTTCGCGATCTGGCTCGCGAGGTCCAGCAACCGGAGGAGAGGGTGCGAGCGTTGCTGCGCAAGCTCGCGCGCCTTGGGCAGCTGTATCAGATCGTGCGCGATCTGTTTTACGACCGCGAAGTCGTGCATGAACTGGCGCGTCTGATTGCGCGGACCGCTCAATTGCAAGGCTCGGGTGTGGGCGCGGCGGCGTTTCGCGATGCATCAGGGCTAGGCCGCAAGCGCGCGATCCAGATTCTGGAGTTCTTCGATCGCGTTGGATATACTCGGTTTCAGCGCGATCTGCATCTAGTAAGGCCCGATAGCCGGATGCGCGAGTGGCTTTAGTTTTTTGCAGTAGTGCTTGTTATATTCTCGCTTCGCAAAGGAAGGCAATCGCATCCGGTGGTGCGGCTGGACTTCAAATCCAGTTAGGGACGTCAGCCGTTCCTGGGACAGTTCGACTCTGTCTGCCTTCCGCCAAAAGGCTTTCGCGGATTCTCCATATAGCAGTGTATAGGTAATCATAAAACTTCCGTTTGGAAGGCTTATGGTTAACGAATTCCCTTCCGCCGTTACAATTTGTTTCACATCACTGCCTGCGCGGTGTGAAGTCCGTTTGCAGAAGTTCAAAAGGCTCGCAGCCAAGAGCAAGTGCAAGTTTGCACAGGCTCTCTATTGAAATGTTCCTTTGCTCGCGCTCGATACTCCCCAAGTAGTTTCGATGTACGCCTGCAAGCTCCGCCATCTCATCCTGGCTTAGAGCCCGCCTAGCTCTCGCGGCACGGATGTTCTCCGCCACTATCGCTCGCATCCGCATCTCAAGCGCGCCGAGCGCATCGTCATCGTTCGGATTCATATTGACAACCGGGAAAAGTTAAATTAGTTTACATTTTGAACACGTTAGTGTTCTAAGTGAATTCAATATGATTCATTGAGAATACAGACAAAGTAAGTGTACCTGTTACTCGAAGCTGGGGCGACCGGCAATTGGAATGTTGCTACTGACCATTGCGTGGAGGTCGTGTACGGCACCGGACGTCACTCGCGTGATTCAGGGCATTGCTAACTTGGAGAGGTTCGATGGATCAGTTCGACGCAACGAAGATGTTCGATCTCTTTGACAAGTTTGATCTGCCTGCTAGAGCCCGGCAATTGATCGTAGAGGGATTCAATCGCCCTGCGCGATGGACTGAACCAACGCCGGTCAAGGCTCCAGCGGGTCTGTGCTGTCCCAAGATGGGCATTGTTATCAACACGGCAGACGCTCTCGAGAAAAAGGCCGCGTTCTCGTATCTGTTCGATAAAAATGTGATGGGTTATCTCGATAGCCCGTTTCAACTGCACGTCGAATACCGTGGGAAAAGCGACAAGAAAGTTCAGCAAAATTTTGCACAGGGTTTCCTGGTGATTACACCTGTGGGATTTTTTTGGGACGAGTGGATGTCGTTTGGTCGTCAAATCGCGTCATGCAAATCGAATCCATATAAATTCACTAGAGACGGAGATGTGGTGCGCTGCCCACCGAGGGAGGAAGCTGCGCAAGCACTGGGTATTAAGTATCGATTGCGTTCGGAGCGGGATTTAAACGAGGTGTCAATCCGGAACTTCGAATACCTTAGATCCTATCTCGTCGACGAGGTCGTTGTTCCGCCTTGGTTTCGCTCCGAGTTGCGCGAGTACTTTGAGCTTAACGGATACTCCACGCTTCATGAGCTTCGTGAAGCTTTCCCGTCGCGGTCAAAGGATGATTTCTATGCCGCGATAGCGGACGGCATCATTACGACGGACTTATCAATGGAGTTTGTCCGGGAAGAGCATACTTTTCTTGTGTTCAGTGATCAGGCGACGCTCGAATCCTACCAACTTGCTCGCCCCCTCGCTTTCGCTTCGCCTCGTCGTGACTGGAGTGAGTGGCGATTCCGAACAGGACAAAAACTCTATCTGTCAGGGAATCCTTTCACAATCATCAGCGCGGGAAGTCTCGAGCTTACGCTTCAAGCTGCCGACGGCGTGGACTGTGTCCGCCTAAAGACCAGACAGGTACTGAACGATTTGCGCGCTGGGACAATTCTCTTGGCAGACGAGCAAACGGAAGAGGCAGATCCGCTGTACCTCGAATCAGAATGGCGCTACGCAAGCGAAAAAGAAAGGGAAAACGCTCTGAGAAAAATCGAACTGCTGGAGCGTTGGGAGGCCGGCGAGAGAACGAAGGAAGTACAAGAATATAGCGATCGAAGCTATAGAACATGGAGAAAGATAAAGGCTGATTCGCAGATAAACGGCACTGATCTTGTTGCTGATTTCTTGCCGAAGTGGTCTCTTAAAGGGAATCGATCTGTTCGAATCGATCTCCGTGTACAAAAAGCAATGGAAGATATCATCAAGAAAAACTACGACAAGGTGATCGGTAGGGGAAAGTGGTCGGTTTTCGGTGACCTCTGCAGGGAGTTGGAGAAAGAGGGGCTTTCTGTTTCGAAGCAGACGTTCTTAAAATTCATTGTAAAAACAAGAAGCTTTGAGCGCGACGTAAGGCGAGAGGGGAGAAAGGCAGCATATCAAACGAAGCCATTTTATTGGACGCTGGACAGAGAAACACCTGTGCATGGCGACTTTCCCATGCAGATGGCGCACATTGATCACACACCACTTGAAGTCAAGGTCATCTCGTCGGACATGGGAGTCCCACTGGCGCAGCCGATTCTCACCTTGATTATGTGTGCATTCAGTAGACGCGTCCTTGGGTTCTATCTTTCATTGATCAGTGCGCGATACATTAGCTGTTTGGCAGCTGTTCTCGACATGATCAAGCGCTATGGAAAGGTGCCTGTCGGTTTGATATTTGACGGCGGTTCAGAATTCGGAGGGTTGGACTTCGGAAACATGTGCCGGCACCTGAGAATTGATCAACAATCCCGTCCCGCATCTGCATGCCGCTATGGTTCGATCTTAGAGCGTGGATTTGAGGTTCTTCAAGATGATTTGATTCATCAGCTTATCGGTAATACTAAAATATATGAAAGCTATAGACAGATAACACCGGAAAACGATCCAAAAAAGACTGCGAGATTTACCCTTCCACAGCTTCACGCAGCGCTCGAAGAGTATTTTTTTGAGATATATGACACAAGGTCACACGGTACGTTGCTGACGTCGCCGCGAGCGAAATTCGAATTGGAACTGGATCGGACCGGAAAGCGGTTGCACAGGACCCGGACGATTGATAGCTGCATCCCCATGGCGTTTCCGTCCGTGCGAGGCCAAACGCGAACGATTGATTGTCAGCGTGGTATCAGGACAAACTACGGATGCTACCGAAATCCGAGACTTGAGCATCCCCAGTTTCACGGCTTAAAGGTGCCCGTCCGGTACCACCCCGTCAATCCAAAAATTGTTTATGCGTTTGTGAAAAACGAGTGGTTCCCGATGCATTTCATGGGTCAGCATTTCGATCTGGTTGATTCTGGTTTTAAGAATATCGTTGGTCTGGAAGAGCGACTCGCTCTGCAGTTGCCTCATCGGAGTTCGAGGCATCAGTCGAATATGGAGGCGTCTGCTTTGATCGAAAAATTCAATGAATCAGCGGTTTCGGAGTTCGATGAAATGAATGTCGACGCTTTGCAAGAACATAACGAGCCATCGTACTCTGAGGAAGGCCGCGTCTCAGAGAAGGAGGGGGTGAGGTCAATTGAAGACGAAATGGCGATGCTGGCCCAAGGCGGATTTCTCGGGACACGGCACGAGCAATAAGTAGAAGTCGCGGAGATATACGTATTTATAGTATTTTTTAATTAGTATTACTTTAAAAATTAAAATGGAGATAAAAATATATGGCAAAAAATTCTAACGTAAAGCACGCTTTGTATCCTGATGACTTGCTTAAGGCTCCTCCGGAGAAGAAGCTGGATTTTTTCATGAAGTCCATCGTCGAACATGACGAGTTCGTGGACGCACGGAAGCAGATGGAGGCACGGATCGAAGATGCGTTGCCGGGAACGCTCATATTGCTCGTCGGGCCCGCCGGCATCGGAAAATCAGCATTGGGGGGGCACATCACAACAAAGATCAACACAGATTTTTTTTTAGCTAATCCTGACGACAAGCATACGATCCCCGCCGCGATGATTGAAGCCTGGGCGCCTGAAACAGATCGTTTCGACTGGCACGATCTGTACGAGATGCTTCTTACTGCGCTGCAGGCCCCTTTGATCGATGCGAGCCTTCCGGAGGTGAGGCGCAAGCTTGCGGGTATAGAGGTATGGCAGCCGTTGATCACCAGTTACAGCCGGCCATCTTTGCGAACAATTCGTCAAAGGCTAAGGCGCGCGGTGCAAATGCGATCACCAGACCTGATCTTCATAGATGAAGCGTCAAATATTCTCATTTCTCCGCATCCGCAACGAGTGAAACGTCAAGGTAATACGCTACGTTCAATTGTCAACAAGTCAAACGCGCGATTAGCGATTAGTGGGGCATATGATCTGTATGCGTTGGCAACCAAAAGCGGTCAACTTTCCCGGCGAGCTGAAGTGCTGCATTTCAAGCCATATCTGAGGTCCGAAAAACATAAATTTGCAAAAGCGCTGTTTTCCCTTCAACAGGCCATGCCGGTAGAAGGGAGGTGCGATTTGTCAAAATACGCTGATCAGCTGTTTGATCAGTCGCTTGGGTCTGTCGGGCACCTGAAGCGTATCTTGGCGAAGGCGCTTTCAAATATGTACAGGAATAACAGGACTGAAATGGACCTCGAACTGCTCTCATATGGTTTCTATAAGGCCGCCCAGTTGCAAACACTACGATGTGAGATGTTCGATGGCTACTGGACGGTAGAGGGACGCTTGCACCCCGACGACGGCCGTAAATTGGCGGAACTTCCGTCAGTGATGTTCGATATTGCGACGGATCGACTGTCGGAGGGGCCGTCAGAAGAACCGACAGCTACTGCGCAACGTCGTGGGCGGAAGGATCATGTTGGCAAGCCGCTTCCCGATAGGAAGCCGTTGGAGAAAAAGCGTGACTGAATCAGCGTATCCTGGTGGTCTGCCACCCCGAATATCGTTTCCGGTAATGCCACGGGGGCTGACGACATGGCAAAAGCAACGTCTTAGCAATTTCATTCTTGATATTGCCGAATCGGCGTGCGTCCCTCCCCAGGCGGTTCTGAATCGCCTTATAGCTTGGCCCACCTGTGTATCCGACCGACCATTCGGCTCGTGCATGCGTCTTGAGCAAGTCAATGGCAGGGGAACTCTGGCGGCGCGGTGGGCGACGGCAGTGGAGCCGCTGGTCGGTATGCAAAGCCTTGCAGAGACCACGATGGTGCCTTTCGCACACGTTCTTGGCGGTAGCGGCGGGTTCATGGCAAGCAGACGTCGATGGTGCTGGCAATGTCTCCGTTGCGACGTGCTCGGAGGTGGGAAATCGTATGAACGCCTTCTGTGGTCGATCGCTGACGTCAGGGTTTGTCCGTTGCATGAGATTGAGCTATTCGAACGCTGCCCGGAGTGTGGCGATAGTCGGGTAAGCGAATTGAGCAGTCGATGTCTTTCGGCTCATTGCGCGCGTTGCAGATTGTGGTTCGGCGAGGTGCCGTCAAAATCGCGGGGGAGCGGTCGTGAGCAGAGCCAAGATGCGTTCAACCTATGGGTGGCCAAAGACTATGCCAATCTTCTTGCGCTCGGTATCGAGGAGGCCGCGCAGCTATCGCGGGATAATGTCAGGAAGATGCTAAAAGCGGGGGTAGCAGCGTTTTGCAAAGGAAGCTACCCTGCGTTCGCAGAACTCGTGGGAATTAGTTCTAAGACCGTTGGCAGTTGGTACTTCGGGATCAATCCTGTCTCAACCAAAATGCTAGTCAGGCTCTCATGGATATTCCGCATTCCTATGCGATCTTGGCTTGAGGGCGATGTGAATTGCTGGGCGCGTATGGGGGGCGAATCGATGACCGTCGGAGAGTCGGAGCAACACGTTGCAAAGCCGGTCTTCCGGCACAACTGGAAGGCGATTCGAGCTCGACTTGAGGCGTCACTCACGAGTGACAAGCCATATCCTAGCTGGGCGGCTGCAGCACGCGACATGGGTTTTGACGGATCATATCTTCGTACGCGATTTCCGGATCTGTGTGTGGCGATTCGGGACGCCGGTCGTCAGCGACGACGGCAGCAGGCGCTTGAAAATGAGCAGCGTCGTCTTGAGCGCGAATCTGCCATCGCGACCGAATGCGTTGGCGAACTGATCAGCAAGAGAACCTATCCGTCCAAGAATCTGGTCGAGGCGATGATCGCGGAAAGAGGGGTCAACGTGACATATCGAACTTTTGATCTCATTCGGCTGGCGAAGGCATATTACGCGAAGGAATTGCAGGAGCTCCGTCATCAAGGAATCTGGAAGCGAACCGATCCATTGGTCAAGTAATGTCATTCCGTCAAGAATTGCTCTTGAGATTTTTCCGGAGGAAGTTAGATGTGGAAGGAGTTGCTACCGCTGCGAGCTGCATTCAAACTGGAGCCGAGGTGCCTGCATGGACGACAGCGCCAAAAGCTTACCGACTACGCGATACACGCCGCCATGGTCTGCCAGGTGCCATTTGCATCACTGGTCAGGGAGATGATTGATTGGCCGCCTCGCGCCGCTAGGGGGATTGGTTCAAGGGGCGACGCGTTCGGGACGGCGCAAAACGCTGCCCTCGCGAACGCTTCGGGGATGACCGCAGCATACTGGACGGGTGCGCTCAACGGGCTTTCTGGAAGGGATGACCTAAAATCTTTAACATGGCAGCCGTTTGCCTCAGTCCTTAACGATCCCGACGCCCTTATTGATCCGAGCAGGCGATGGTGTCCAGCATGCCTTCAACTCGACCTTGATTCTGGTGTCGTTCCCTATGAACGCCTTTTATGGACAATCCGCGTTGTCCGGTGTTGTCCTGAACATGGGCAGACGTTGATAGACACGTGTTCACATTGCGGGTATAGGCATCGAAGTGAGATGTCCAGAAGGGCGGTGTCCGGCATGTGCTGGAGGTGCAACGAATGGCTGGGTGACGTAGCAGTACAGCCGTCATCGCGCGAGGATGGAAGGGCGACCAATCGCGAGATATGGGTGGCGGAGCAGATCTCGGCGTTGCTGGAACTGGACGGGCAGCAGACATCGAAAGTTTCCGCCACGAGTGTCCCAATAATGCTCGATTGTGGCGTGAGTACATTCTGCGATGGTAACGCGGCCCGATTTGCAAAGCTGGTTCAGCGATCAGCCAGTAGCTTGTCGGAGTGGCGAGCAGGGAAGGTCATTCCTTCATTGCCCACACTGATCGAACTGGCGTGGGCGTGTGATGTGAGTCTCAGGGCGTGGTTTCTGGGCGACCTCGTAGCATGGCAAAGTGCCGTTCCACGTCATCTCGGGAGGGACGAGTGGTCGAAGAAGCGGATGGTGCGCGCGTCAATCGTGCAACGGGATTGGGTGTCAATCCAGGCACGTATTCGTCAGCATGTAGCCGTTGATCATGGGCGCGTCGTCAGTTGGCGGACGGTGGCTCGAGAGGCTGGGGTTGACCAGTGCGAGTTGCGACGTCGGTTTCCCGATGAGGCAGAGGTGATCTCAAAGCGATTTGTGGCATACAGATCGAATCTCGCGCAGCAGCGTCGTACGGCGGGCCGTGAGCATCTATTGAACATGTTCCAAGCTGCACGCAGCGAACTGATTGCGAGCGGAGAGCGGGTTACGCGGCGCAGTATCCAAAAAAAGCTGACTTGTGCGGGGATACAGCTTCGCAGATCTGACTATTCATGGATTCAGGAACAGCTTCGCCAGCGGCAAGGAATCACCGACTACCAGCGCTCGGGCCTAAGATAGATGCAGCGCCGGGTTCACCGGAAAAGACATCTGAACTGTTCCGTCGACACCGCTGCTGTGTCGCAAACCATTGACTTGCTGAAGATAGGATCGGCGTTCAGCGGGCGGTTCACCGGGGACGCCTCCAATTCTTCGTCAACAGCGCGAAGTTGCACCATGCCTTCCACTGCGAACGACCGCCGCTCACCACACTCTTTAAGGCCCGATTGCGTTTCATCTGTACTGAGCCTGCAGAGGGCGTCTTAGAATCATTTGCTGGTAATGACTTTTAGCTGCGCTCCGGAGATATTCTTGAGATAGATGTAGCTTGCTCCGAGTACGGTAAGCATCTCATTGGTAATGCGGGCCTCTGAGATAGCTGGCTGGACGATAAAAAAGCCAATACGTACCTCGACGTCCCGACACTTGTTGCGCAGGAAATCCAACTGCTTGGGCCGCCCCTTGAGCAGACGGTCAAATCCGCTTTCAATCGAGGTGGAGACGGGTAAACATCTCTCACGGTTTTACCATCGCGCGATGAGGCACCGCCCCAAGCGTGGACCGCGTTCTGCTGAGGACTTTCGACGCTGGCAATGCCGGGGCTCATATAGCCGATTTCGGGTGTTGCCGGTGGTTCCATCGGTGAGCACTATCGGTGCAAGGTTTTGCGCCTGAATGCGGCGTCCACCTGACGTGCGCGTCGCTTGTCATCGCCGCGCAGATATATTGAAGTCGTCGCGATGGACGCGTGGCGCAGGTTGTCGCGTACCGCTACGAGTTCGACCCCGGCGTGGAGCGCATGCGTGGCATGCGTATGACGCAGCCAATGTGGGCTCGCCTGCCGCAGTCTTCCAGCGAGCTGCGGATTGTGCGGCTCGACAAGCTGCGCTGCTTTCCCGAAAAGCTCCCCCATCACCTGTCGCAGCCGCGCCGCCCCGATGCCCACTTCCCGCGATGTTTCCTGTGCGCGTCGCTGGCCCGTCATCTCGCAGCGGTTGAGTGAGGCGACTAGCGGCGTCGACGGATCCCAGTGTGCGCGGGTGACCGGAAGTTGCCGCTCCTTCAGGTGCTGGCGCAGGGCGCTTCTTGCGAGTGGCGGTAGCGCCACTCGCCCGGCTTTCGCCCCCTTGCCGGTCACCTCCAGCCACCACGCGCCACCCTGGTCCCGCTCCACGTCGCCGAGCGTCGCGGTGACTAACTCGTTCGCACGCAGCCCCGTTGCATAGCCAAAATCCAGCACGAAGCGCGCGCGTTGCGCGGCGGGTGCGCTCCAGCCGTGATGCTCGAGCTTGCTGGCAAAGGCCCTGGAGGTTTTCCACTCGCGGTCATCAAGTGCCCGGGCCGTATCGAATGGTGTACGCGGACGGGCGCCGCGGACCGTGACGCCTGCAAACGGATTGAGCACGACATATTGCTGGTCGACGAGCCAGGCAAAGAGCGCGCGCAATACTGTCAGTGCGTAGGCGGCGGAGCGTAGTGTGAGGCCGCGCGCGAAGGGGCGCCACGACGGCGAGGAACGTGGGCAGGGTGGTCCGATCCAGCGTGCTGCGGGCACCGGCCGTCGCAGGAAGGCACGATACGCAGTCGCGTGTTCGGTGGTCAGCGAAGAGAGCGGCAGTCGCCGCTCGACCACGGCCCACAGCAGAAGGCGTTCGGCCTCGCGCCGGTAGGCGCGTGCCGTGTGCTCAGATTCGTGCAACCCGAGCCAGGCGGCGATGGCTTCGGCATCCGTGGTGGCCGCGAGACCGCACGTTTCACGCGGTGCCCGAAAGCGTCCCTGGGAGCCGTCAAGGTCGGCGGGTAATGCGGCCAGAGACCAGGCGGGGAGCAACTGGCTTGGGGGCTGGCTGTGTTGCACCACCCGTGCGGCGCGTCCTGCAAGCTCCGGGTGTGCATCGAGCCACGTTGCGACCGCCTGCGCTCCGTTTTCCCCGAGTCCCGGCACCGGCTGCCACCAGCGACGCCGGCGCAGTCTGAAGAGCATCAGTTCACCGAGTGTCCCGATCCCCGCAGCCGAGAGGGCGCGTGCCGTGCGTGGCGTGAGCCAACGGTCCACGGGGTCTGGTGGCTGCGGTGGCGGAACCGCAGCGGCGCGCAGGGCGTCGATGGCGGCTACGACCTGGGCGGCGTATTGCGTGCGGGTTGCGGCAGGAACGGCGAAGAGCGCAATCAGGTCGTCGCGCTGTCGTGCGCGGGCGCAGGCGGTGAGCTGCCGGCGGAGGCGGGCGATGACGCCGCGCGAGGACTGACCGTCGTCGCGGACGTGGTCGAGGTAATGCGTCACAGCCTCGCGTGCGGTGAGGCCCTCATGCCAGGCGCGCAGCGCGGCGAGCGACGCAAGGTCAGGCAGTGCGGCGGGCAGCGGGGTTTCCAGGGCAGCGGGCGATCCGGCGGACGGTCCGTTCCCTGGTCGGACGGCCGGGCGGGCCGAGACAGGGGCGGTTTTCATGCATCCAGTTTAGGTCGCGCAGAGCGCATTTGCGATAAGAAGAGTTATCGCAAACGCCGTGTTTGTGCATGCGGTGCGAATGGTCGTCGGGGCCACGTGCACCGGTTCCAAGCCCTTCGCGCTTCATGACCTTCGCTGCACTCGCTCCCTCCATGCGGGTTGACGTGACGTGCCGCCACTGCAGTGTCACGGCGACGCTGATGGTTGTCTGCAGGCGGACGTATGACGTGCGGCTAGGACGGCTTTCTCCTTTGCCGTCGCATGCCTGTGTTGCATGTAGTTCCCCAGCCTCTTCCGCCCGCAACCGTGCAGCACGCCTGCCTGCATCTCGAGCGACGGCGACATGGACACGAAAAGCCGACGGGTGCGATCCCGCCACAAACTGATTCGATGCATCACCCTGTACGGGCGGATGGGGGGCAAAATGAGGTCAAGAAGATACGTTATGCTCTTTAGAGCCGAGGCTGCGGCAGGAGGGCGTTCAAGTATTTTTGTCCGTTATGATCTCGAGCAAGCGCTGCTTTCGTTCCTGGAGGGGCGGGTGCGTATCGAAAATGCTGACCGCTGTTCCCGGGTCGGTGAGTAATCCTAGGGCGGAAACCATAGCCTTGGGCGACGTCATGCTGGCCCCGTCTGCGTCAGCGGCGAACTCCCGCGCGCGGCTGTAGCTACAGAAAATGCGATTCAAGGCGTGTTCGAGTGCAACGAAGAACAGGATGCATATGCCTGCCCGGCAAACAAACGGCGCTATCCCTTGCGCAAGCGACCATAGAAAGCGGAAAGCCTGCGTTGGTCCTGCTAGCAGGGCGATCGCGATGACGGCCACCAAGACAATGCAACCGACTGGGACTGCGGCTTGTTTGAGCCCTCGTCGCGATAGCTCCGCGATTATCCATGGATAGAACTTCAGCGCGTGGTTGAACGCAAGGACGTATGCCTTATTCCTGGTGTCGCCATTCCTGAGGTGTGCGACCTCGTGTGCCGCGATCGCCAGAAGCTCTTCTTTCGACGCTTGGACTACCAGCTGTGTGGAGAAACCGATGAGAGCGGTGCGGCCGAATACGGAGGAAATGGCAAAAGCATTGAGATCATGCGAAGAGTACTGCCCAACCTTCACTTCATAGTCGAGATCGGTCAACAGCGGTGAGATGAAATCCTGTAGTTCCTTTGCTTCCCGAAAGGCATGATTGCGGCCTTCCGTATCGTTGATATTCAATATGTACTGCGCGGTGGATGCCAAGGGAAAAAACAGGAACACGGATGCGACGGCAGCGAAAGACCCTGCGTTGCCGTTAGGCAGGTCGAACTTCTGTTTCAATATCAGAAGCACTATGCAAAGCGCAAAAACGGCGAACATCAAAACAAGCATGTTCCTGGCGAATTTCGGGTAAATATCGACTCGTTTCATTCTTCGAATTCTTGTGAGCGTACCTAAAGGTTAACGGCCGGAACGTCTGAAACTTCATACACAAACGCGTGTGCCAGACCGCTGTTGCCCTGAGGCAACCGGCAGGCCGTTGGTCTTGTCGCGGCTGGGAAATGGAGCGCGGCCGTGTGTCCGTTGATGAGGCGAAAACTACGTGACTCGCCCGGCTGGCTCTCCCGGCCTAAGGGAGGCAGATAAGAAAACGCGCATGAGAGCGCTCATACAACGCGCGCGTAAGTACTGCCGTCAATAACTCGCTGTACCTGATCGGCATGGCGAGCGCCGATGCGCTCGGCGATCAAGCTTGCTGGATATGCTTTTGCGAGTTCGCGTATCGCTCGCACCTGTTCAATGGACAGACGGCTGTCCTGCGAGCAAATCTGTGCCATGGCCCAATCGGCGTCTTTCCATTTTTCCGCGACCCACGGTGCTGGCATACCTTTTCGAGGGTGCTCGCGCAACCAGTTTTCAACAAGCCGATCGCGTCCGTCTGGCTCCGGTACGGCGCGCCGGTTCAACATGCCGTGCTCGCGCAGGTATTTGAGCCCGGATTTCCCGCCGGGGATCATGTTCAGGCGTCGCTGATCTTTCCAGTGGCCCTCTACCAGCCACTCCTCGGACGCGTAGAGTTGTTCTATATCGTCTGTCACAGCCATCACTTTGTGATGGATATAGGTGACCCGCTCCGCGTTAAGTTCCTCGCGTAGCTTCCTGTGAAAAAGCAGGCGGCTGCCGCTTCTCATCGCGCGACGATGCTCCGCCCAGCGAGCCTGCCAGCTGCGCTTTGTAACGCCTACGTAGAAGAATCCGTCATCTGGGTAAGAAGGACCACTACCGAAAATGTGCTGGTATAGCACATAGGCCTTGGAAGGTAGGGACGCAGGCGTGATCAGCAGTCTCGCAGGCGCGGAGAAAACCTGACTAGGCTTGAGGACCCCGGGGATATGTGCGGACCGGTCGCGGCGTATTGCAGCGGCCACGAGTGCCTCGTCTTCCACGACATCCAGACGGATCTCTGGCGCGAGCGCCAACTCTTCATCCGCAAGCACGTGTCCGGACACAAAATCCGTTGGTGCCACCGTGCGGTGTCCCGACCGAATACGCCGCTGTGGCGCGATAAACATCGGTCTGTTGGGGAGGGCGATGATATGGGCTGCCGGGATGTAATCTCCGGGCAGAACCCGGGTCACACCGCCTTCTCGGGTTGCGATGTCTAGCCAGAACCTGCCGTAGTCTGTGCTACACCAACGTTGCAGGAGAGTCTGCACCTCGGAGAGTCTCGAATGCATTTGTCTCGGCGTGAGATGTTCCCACCATGCACGGCTAAGCATGACTCGATATGCTCCTGTCAGGTTATCGTTCTACCGCACCGGCTTGGTAGCAGGTGTGCGGTGTCGTGATGCTGGCACCCACGTTATATTCATTTGATCATGGCTATGTTCGTCCCGGCGTCACTGCACAGTTAGGTGAGATTGATCGCTGCCACCTTGCCGGCGAACAATGTATCTAGTACCTCCAAAGACTTGTCGTTCATCGTCTGGGTAAACAACACTGCCAGACGTCGCTTCGGTCGAGAAACACTGACGTAGAAAAGATTCCTCGCGCGGTTGAAGCCTTTCAGATGCGCGGCTGTCGGTTTCGCATCGGCAACCATGTATTCGAGCATACGTGGCCAGTTGTAGTGGTTCCAGCCGCCGCCAAAGACGACGAGGACATTCTCAAATTCCGCGCCCTTGACACTATGCTGAGTTGCGAAAGGAGTGAATCCATCGACGAAGCGCACGAGGCTCACGATCTCGTGATACTTCACATCACGCAAGCGTCGATGGCGATTCACAGCGGGCTTCTCCGGCTCTTCAGAAGACGGGTCAAATGCAGCCATGTCGTCTTCGCGACGGGTCACGTTGTCAGGCAAACGAGGCCGATGCGTCTTTTTGAGCAGATCCAGCACCTCGCCGACAGTGCCGGTTTCGCGCAGCGCATCTAGAGCTTTCATATCGTCTGCCCACGCCTGTTTTTCTGACGCCTTCTGGAGGGTTCCCGCGACTCCAAGCAGGTCGAACATCTGCCCATACTTTTTCGCTTTGTATGCCGAACAGGTAGGTTCCACAACTCTGCCAAGAAATTCCAGCGTTGCATCATCGAGCTTGGAAATAGCGTCTTGATGGGACTTGAAGATTTCAACGATCGAGGGATAGCCTTGCTCGGCTGCGAGGGCGGCGTGCGTCAGCATCAGAACTTTTGTGATTCCGGGGGCAAAGTCCCAACCCTCATTCTTAAGCTGTTCGCGCAGCGCGGCCACATAGGCGCGCGTGACATCGGGTGGTGTGTCCAGTTTCGAGTGTGCGGTGTCGGTTCGCTCTCCGGTGAAGCTATTGGCATGGAACGCGCGTGCCTCACCCTGCGCTGTCTCATCATCAACGACCTGGGCCAAAGCCGGCCGAAGACGGTTGAGTACGTCCACTACCGCAGGTACTGAGCGGAAGTTCGAACCCTTATCGATTCCTTCTACGTTGGGTAGAGCAGTGAGGTCGAAATCGTCCCGGTAAATGGTCTGCCAGTGATCGCCGAAGAGACCGATCAGCGGTCCCTTTTTAGGCTCCAGAAAGTGTGCCGCCAACGCGCCCATGAACTTGTCATTCGTGTCCTGGTATTCGTCAATAAACACTACCGGGTGAGACCCGGTGAATATCTTCTGGAACTTCGGCATCGCGAGAAAGCGGGCCATCAACTCTGGGACATCGTCATGGTGCAGGGTGATCCGGTCATCGTGAATGCCGAAGTATCCGAGATCGTACTCTATACGGCGTTCGCCAACGCCACCTGCTTCGGCGATCTTGTCCACATGCCTTTCCAGCTTGCCCACTTCCGTTCTCAGAACGGATTGATACTGGCTCATGCATCCCCAGCAGAACGCATGAATGGTTTCAACCAGCACGGCTGGGTGCTCGTCAATTTCTTGCGAAATTTCGCGCTTCGCAACGTTCGTGTACGTGATGCACGCGATTTTCTGGCTGCGACGCAAATAGTCTGATCCCCGTTCAGAGATGAGCCGCTTGAGGGCCTGCACAAGGGAGTAGGTCTTTCCGGCTCCAGCGCCGGCTTCGAGACGGAAGCACTGGTGATGCTCAATGCAATGATTGACGCGCTCCTGCGCTTTTTGCGCGGCTTCGACGGCAGGGCTTAGTGTTTCAGGCGCCATGAGCCATGCCTCCATTCGCGGGCTGAACTGCAGCTGCCAGTGGTGCTGATTCGGCCAGCCAGAGAAGGCCCTCGTTGATGTACGCAGGCACCTTCCACACGTCTTCGGAAAGACCGTACTTCAACGCGGTCTCGACCTTTCCCAGGCCTGCCGCAATGTCGAACGAAAGGTCGCCCCAATGATCGCCGTCCTTCAACGAGAAGAGCGAGGGATTGGCGAGGATAAATGCATCCTCAAATGTGCGCGAGCAGAATTCCGATCCGGCTTCGTGAATCTGGTAGGCGACTCGCCTATAACCCTGTACCTTTTCTTGCGGAGTCTTTGCTTTCAGGACATCGAGCGTGAGTGCCTCACCCTCTTTGATCTTGAACCAATCGCGAAGAGTCGTGTTCAATGAACGCTCGCCCTGCGAATAGGCGCATTTCACATAGCGCTTCTTGTCGCCCATCTTCACGGCATCAAGATCAGTGATCACCAGTGTACGTAGCTCCAGAAAATCAAGTAGTGGTGAGAAAATCTTCGCATTCGCGCCGTCGACCTCTACGGTCGATACGTATTGCTGAGATATCTTCTTGGAGTCGTCTAGCGTGGCGTCAACGAGCTGGAAGATGCGGGGCATCAATAGACGCTCGGTTGGCCCTTCAATCAGAATGGCCTTATCGGCGAAGAACAGGTCGCATTTCGTCAACGTCATGTATCGATGAAGAAAGCTTCGATCGGGTTCCTGAATCTTGTCGGCGCCCTTCCGGAAGTCCTTGATGACAGTATGTCGTGTTGCCCCATTTGCGGACGGCTTGGCGAGGAAGTAGCGGACTGCGTCAAACGAGGCTGCGTTTGCGATGTGCGATGAGTGTGTCGTGACGACAAACTGGACAGGCCACTCTTGACCGGGATAATCCGCCGAAAAAGCCTGGACTATCGCATTGAGTTGCTTGATGAAGACCTCCTGCATTTGCGGATGCAAATGAGCCTCAGGTTCCTCAATGAAGATCAGGTGCACCGCCGGTAAGGTCGGGTTAGTGCGAAAAGATTTATGAAAACTTAGAAGCTGAAGGAGGATATAGATCAGATTACGAGCGCCAAGTCCGTTATATCCCTCCGGGAGATGGACCCCATGTACCCCTGTGTAGAAAACCTTGGTGTGCTCACTGAGGAGACTGGCGACATTCAGAGCCGTTTCCGTCCGCAAGTCAGGATCATTGAGGCCTGGATATCCGAAGCTCTTGATCTTGGGCAGTAATGCGGTGAGTTTTTCGTTGAAGCCATGGTGGATGCTTTGCTCGATGTTCGAGACAGCCACCTTAAGCTCGGCGGCGATCGCCTGGTCTGCTGCTGTCGCTGTGGCGCTTTCCGCCGTAGTGAACAATGCCTCTAAGAGCTTACCCAGCACGTTGGGCTCACCCCGCTTGTGTTGATCGAGAGATCTTTGTGCGCCGACGAGTCCGCACTGGAACAGTTTGCCGAGCTGCTTCAGTTCAATGATGCGCTCGTTGGACGAATCGTTCGGATCAATGGCCGTTACGTGATACTCGTAGGCCTTTGGAATAACCTCTTTGAGGTTCTTGAAGAGATGCGCAGCGTCGTCTACTCCTCCAGCGGGGAGAGGTGGATCAAGCAGCAAATTCAAGGCCGCCTGCGCCGGTCGATACTCAATACGGATCTTTGCGGTCTTGCACTCCGGATCGAGGTCGATCACAAATGGGGCGAGTGTCCCAAGTGCGTTGGATGGGTCGTAAGACACAAAGACGGTAGCCGCAATCACCGGCAACGCCGCGAGGACATCCTTCTCGTCCTTTGATTCGCGACACAGTTGTTTCGCGGCGAGAAAGGCATCCCTTGTCGCTGCCGAGAAGTCTTCAAGCCTCAGCTTCTTCGGTTCATCCCCGAGGACGTGTGCGAAGAACTCGGTGATAGATGTCTTGCCACTGTTATTGCGGCCGACGATCAGAGTCGTCGTACGTTCGAGTGACATTTCCGCGCTTTGTAAAAGCCGGAAATTTTCAATCGCGATTTTTTCTATCCGCATTCCCCGTCCTCAGACTTGATTGAGATCATTTTCGTATTTGTGGAGTCGTATCTTACGACTATCGTGTAGGAGATTTTATCGCAGGAGGGCGTTCTAAGTTCGCGAACTGAATGACTTTTTCAGTCTGAAGCCTAAAGCAGTGCGCCGATTTCCCATGAATGCCAGCGGACGACTGGCGATGATATGCGGGAAGCATAAATGCGAATCACTATCGAGGTGGGAAACTGGCATATTGCTCCACATTACTGAACTCCAAAGATCCGGAGAGGATGAACTTAAGGGAATCCCATCTGCGTCACGACTACGCTCTTCGTTGGGGCCGTCGTAGAATCTTTCGAATCACAGTCGTAGCGCTGAGCAACAGAACCTCAACCCATTGATGCTTGATGCATCGTGCACGCGAGAAGATTTTGGCGAGATGCGTCTTTCGCGTGCCGGCAAAACGGACCAAGCAGAAGAGCGAATGATCCCGCTGGTCGAACGAGGATCAAGAACTCGACCGCTGTGCATCGAAATGGGGCGAGCTGGAAGCTTGGCAGACGTCAGGAGGTGCCGAACGCCATCCCGTGGCGCCAGGATTGCACGATCAACGCAGCGGAGCCACGACTATTGCGTTCGGCTGAACGATGATGCCTCGGGCTTATCATGAGCGCCCGGCACAGTGCACGCATGAAAGTAGTTACCGATGGAGCCTGATCGATAGCGACATGAAGGGCACATCAGCTTTAATACCTCAGCTTTCAGGCTGCAGATCACACAGTCCTGCTCGTCGTTCTGTTTTGAGCTGATGGTCGCACTCAAAAGTCCATCGGCACTCTAGAATCGCTTCAACATGCCGACCGTGTAATCGCGCTTGTTGTAGCTCGCATTGCCCGCTAGTGTCGCGCCGCCCTTTTCGTCGGCTATCACAGCGTAGAGCAGAGTACTCTTCGATAGTGCATAGTCGTAACCGATCGAGGCAACTCGGATATCGCGTTTCTCGCCGTCATGGACATCACCGATACGTTTTTGATAGGAGGCACGAACACTACCGGTCACTCCGATGGGAACCGAGAAACCAATCATGAATGCATGTGCGCCCGCGCCGTTCGTTGTGCCGCTGATATTCAAGTCGGTTGAAAACAGATTGCGTTCGCGGTCGTAAGCGCCGTAGATTTTAACGATGCGAAAATCGTACGCGGCACCTGCTTGCAGATGCGTCTCCCCGTTTGCACCTGACGGATTATGGGCATGCTCATAGGTCACAGTCGCATAAAAAGGGCCGTTTGAATATTTGGCACCGCTTGCCAAGACAGAGACATTTGAGCTTTGCGGCGTAACGACCGAGCTATTTTGGTTGAATGAGTACATCGCGCCAGCTTGAAAGCCGTGAATCTCGGGAGTTTGATAAAGAATCGCATTGTCAGTCCTGAGACCTGTCGCAGAAGAAAATGTCGAACCCAAGCTGGCCAGACCCCACGCGGTACTGAACGGGTCGATGGGGCTCACCATGTCGAAGGCGCCCGTGCCCGAACCAAAGGTAGCAATACGCCCAGCTGCGATGGCGCCCAGATGGCTGGAAAGCTCGACGAAGGCCTGGCGACCGAAGAGCCGGCCACCTTGGGCTGCGGTTCCGTTTTGGACGCTCATACCACCTTCGAGTTGGAATATTGCGTTGATTCCATCTCCGAGATCTTCTACGCCACGGAATCCCCAGCGAGATCCGGAGCGACCATTTGACACGATTCGTGTGACGTCCTTCCCGGCCAAAGAACTTTCATATTGAACGCCTTCGTCTATCTGACCATAGATCGTCATGCTGTTCTGGCAGAACGCATTCATGCTAAGTGCAGATGACGAAAGAACTGCCGCGAGGCCGACGTTTTTCATTGCTGTCTCCAGTATTTGTGTTGTTCTTGTCATGCAGCTCGCCCGGTATGTTCACGCGGGCGAGGAAATATGGATAAATTTGTTGTTCTTTTAAACAAAATCCATTAATCAATGTATTTGTTGTATCAAATTGAGATTTTCGTTCCGTCAAACTTCGTTAGCGAAAATCCGGAGAAATTCTCCGCGTAAAGTGTGACGTGGTCCGCTATCACCGATAGCGCGAATTGTTCGCCGAGTTTCAATCCCTCCATGGTGTCGGATCGAAAATGCGATCCGTTAAAGTTAGCGGCAAATGCTCCCCCAGCCAGCTTGTTCAGCTCGTTGCCGAGCGTGAGTTGCTCGGCGCACGGCATCAAATGCGTACCGCTCTCGTCCGGCATGACGGGCCGCTGAATCACATAATCCTCGTTGAAGAACCACTTGAGAACGGTCACTCCCGCGCCGAGAAACGTCGCGCATGACTGCGTATAAGACGGTTGCTGGCCGCCACCGTCCGGCAGCACCTGCGACACGAGATAACTGCCTTGGCGTGCGTGAAGTTCGGCCAGCACTGGGGACTTAAACAAATCGTCGTGAAACGGATAGTGCGCGCGGCCCAGCATGTGGTTGTGAACCCGACCGCCTATCTGCTCGGGCTTGGGGCGGCGGTGAACGATCCACTTCTGGAATCCTGCCAGCGTGTCGACCGGGGTCCAAACGCGACCGAGCAGGCCACGAATGTCCTCGCGGCCGAAAGACGTGCCGGGAAGCTGGGTGCGCGATTTGCGATACGGATTGGCGGGGTCAAGCGCTTCGTGGCCCATGCCTAGAATAATTTCTGCAGCGTTGATCAGGGTCTGGAAGGTCGTGTAATTACGGAATGCTTCAAACCACGCACGCGCGGTTCTAGCGTAGCGCCGCTCGGATTCGAAAACTCGATGGCTGGTTGATTTGTTGCCGCTTTGAATGCTGAGCCAATTGTCGTATCCAGTCATGAAATCCAGATCGGCTTTCGGAGCGATAGTGAGTTGCTGGATCGGTGCGAGCGATCCGTTCGGAACGTCCATTAGCGAGAATTGAGACAGCCGTGGCCCCTGAAATTCACCAGGTAGCCCAGCACGTCCGAACGTAACCGGTGTGACATCGCCTTGCTCGCGCGGCCCGGCATAGCCTGGGGTCTTTGAGAGATCCGCGCACGCCATTGAAACCAGACGATTGGTTCCATAGTCGGTAAACGGCACATCGCGTGTCAGTGCCATCCAGTACGTCTCGATTAGTTCCGCGGCAAAGCGTTCGCTTTCGAACGTCGGTGCCGGCGGCAGGGCGAAGCCCCATGGGTCCTGTCCTTCGAGCAGGAATGAATATCCTTGGAGCGGGTTGCCGAATTTGATGCTTCCACCCAATGGCACGGTTTCGAACGCCTCGAACGTGCCTATCTCGATAGCTTTCAACAGCATCCGGTAGGCGGTCGGCTCAACTTCTCCGAGCGCATTGTGCGGTAGGCCACGGCTAAACGAAGCAAAGTAGTTTCTGTCTGCGTATTTAGCCTCGTCACCGTTGTCGGGATGGCTGAGGACGAACTCGCGAGCGTGCAGATCGGCACGTGCTATTCGCAATTGCCGCGCGCGTTCGCGTCTCGCCAACATTGCGGCGCCTGCAGTCGGCCCAGCGGCCGTCGGAATCGCGCTGACGGATGCCGCCATAAGCGACGCGGATGGTAGTGAACTCGCGAGCGCTGTTGCCGCTGCAGCCTTGAAAAGGCTGCGGCGCCGGGTCAACGGTTTCTGCGGTTTTGCGGAAGAAGCATGCTTTTCTTTCACGAAAGTCGTCCTTGTTTTCAGTGGTCAATAACTGACTGCAGTGCATTTTCCATTCGCGCCTCCTGGCTTGGTCGGCATCTCGTCGGCGGGCTGAGCATGCTCACCAGATACGTTCCCGCGAGACTCGTCCGCTGGAATTGATCAAGGCCAGAATGCTTGCGGCCACGATGTCGATCAGAGCATGGGTGGAAACGGCCCTGGAGATCGCGCACGGGATGAAAACAGCGATCACCAGGCTCGGTGAAACATGACGAGACGCGCACGTTCACTCGGTAGCTGGCTCGAGTTGCACAGCTACTTTCGAGCAGCACGCCGATAGCTCTCCGGTCAAGGTATTGATCGGAGAGGTGTGGCGTGCATTGAGATAACGAGATGTAAGTTCAGTCTCGGCGAACGAGTATCGGCAGGGCGGACGCCAGAGCTGCGGAGATACCCAATATCGCCGCCATTGCCCAGATGCCGGCAGAGAAGGTCCCTGTCGTCTGCTTGAGCAGTCCGACAAGGTACGGACCTGCGAAGCCGCCGAGCGTGCCGATGGAGTTGATGAACGCCAGTCCCCCCGCAGCTGCGATGCCGGTCAGGAAGCGTGTGGGAATCGTCCAGAAGATCGCGCGCGCCGAACTCACCGCAACCACCGCAAGGCTCAAGCCGACGAGTTCGAGCACGATGCCGTTCGACAAACCCGAGAGCGCGAGTCCCAGGCCGCCCGCAAGGCACGACGCGACGAGATGGAATACGCGTTTTCCGCTTCGATCCACGGCGCGTGCCCAGATGAGCATGCCGATCACGGCCGCGATGTATGGAATAGTGGAGAGCAGGCCGACGTTGACAAGGCTGAAGCCGTGGCCCTTGAGAATCAGCGGCAACCAGATGCCAATGCCATACGAGCCCAGAATGAAGCCGAACTGAACCGCGGCGAGCAGCAACACGCGGCCGTCCTTGAGTGCGGAAAAGAGCGCCTTCTTCGGCTTCTGGCGCGGTTCGCTTTCCAGCATGTGGATGAGTTCGGTGCGCTCCTCCTGCGTGAGCCAGTACGCGTCTTTCGGATCGTCGCGCAGCAGGGCGAACACGGCGAACCCGATCGCGACCGCCGGCAAGCCTTGTACGAGGAACATCCACTGCCAGCCGTGCAAACCGCCGAGTCCTTCCATTTGCAAAAGCAACGCCGACATCGGGCCGCCGAGAATCGAAGACAGCGGCACGCCCAGCATGAAGAACGCGAGCACGCGAACGCGGTATTGCGCTGGGAACCAGCACGCGAGGAAGAAGGTGACGCCAGGGAAGAATCCCGCTTCGGCGATGCCGAGTAAAAGTCGCAGAATGTAGAAACTCGTCGGCCCCTGCACGAGCGCCGTCGCCGCCGAGGCAAGACCCCAGGTGATCATGATGCGCGCGAGCCAGCGCCGCGCACCGTATTTATAGAGCGCGAGGTTGCTCGGGATTTCACAGAGACAATAGCCCGCGAACAGCACACCCGCGCCCCAGCCAAATTGCGCGGGTGTGAGGCCAATATCCTGATTCATCGTCAGCGCGGCAAAGCCGACGCTGGTGCGGTCGATGTAGTTGAAGACGAAGGCAAGCGTCAAAAGCGGAAGCAGACGCCAGGCATTCTTGCGCAGCGCACGTTGCCGGATCGCCATATTGCCGGGACGCTCCGCCGACTGCGTGTCCATTGCCAGTGATTCGGAATGCATGTTGAATCCTTCGATGAAGCCTCGAATGGTCGAAGCCGTGGGTGTCCTGATGAAGCGCTTATGCGTGCGACGCCAGAGCGTCCAACGCGCTTCCAATGCCTTTTGGAAAACGAACGGTGTTGGCCAGCGCTCGCGTGGCTATCATCGAATGTCTCCTTCATTGTTCTGGTATTCCGGCGGAGAAGGGCGCTCCGCCGGTCGCCTGTCGATCAGGACTTTTGCAGCGACTGCGCAACCTTCAGACCGAAGGCCTTGCAGCCCATCGTGCCGCCGAGGTCGGCGGTGCGGCTTTCGGGATTCGCCAGCACGGCGTCGACTGCCGTGTCGATGGCGTCGGCCGCAGCGGTGAAGTTCGCCTTCTGGCGATGCTCGCCGATCCAGCGCAGCAGCATGCTGACCGAGAGAATCATCGAGGTCGGATTGGCCTTGTCCTGATTCTGGATATCTGGCGCAGAACCATGTTGCGCTTGCGCACAGCAGAGCGTGTCGCCTGCCATGACCGAACCGCCAAGCCCCAGGCTGCCCGAGAGTTCCGCGGCCAGATCGCTGATGATGTCGCCATAGAAGTTCGTCGCGACCAGCACGTCGAACTTCTCCGGATTGCGCACGAGGTGAGCGGTCGAAGCATCGACGAGCAGGTCGTTCAGTTCGACTTCGGGGAAATCCCTGGCCACGTTGCGCACGCATTCGAGGAACAGGCCGTCCGTCATGTGGAAGCTGTTCGACTTGTGGATGGCCGTGACCTTCTTCTTGCGCTTCATTGCGAGTTCGAATGCGCGGCGCGCGATGCGTTCGCTGCAATGACGCGTGATCTTGCGCACGGAAAGCGCCATGTCGGGCGACGGCATCATTTCGCCCCAGCCCAGATGCATGTTGCGATCCGGATAGAAGCCTTCGGTCGCTTCGCGCATGATGACGAGGTCCATGCTCTTGCCTTCGCGCATATTCGACGTGAGGAACGCCCGGGTGCGCGACGGCCGCACGTTGGCGTACAGATCGAGGTCGCAGCGGAACGCAGCGGACACGTTGCGGCCGCCTTTTTCCGGCGGCGGATAGTCGGCGTGTGAGACCGTGCCGAGAATCAGGCCGTCGTACGTCGGAGCCTTTTCGAGCACTTCGGGGCGCAGTGTCGTACCGTACTTTTCGAGGCTTGCGAAGCCGATGTCTTCGTAATCGTACTGAAGGCCGAGATCGAAGATCTGGTCGGCCTGGCCGAGCACGTCGATGGATGCAGCGATGATTTCGGGGCCAATGCCGTCGCCGGGGCAAACAAGAATACGCATGATGATTTACTCGGGTTAATTCGCAGGGGGCTGGTGTTCGGCCGACACGGGGCGCGTTTCGCCGCTGTCCGAGAGCGTGCGCGTCGCGTCCTGGCGCGCGTAGATCCAGAGAATCTTCATCGGCTCGGTGTCGGACAGATTGCGGAAGCGGTGCGGCACATTCGGCGGAATGAAAGTCGTATCGAGCGGCTTGAGCTCGTATTCGAGGCCGTCGATGTCGAGAATCGCGTGGCCTTCCACCAGCACCACGCTTTCCTGGCAGTTATGGCTGTGGAACGGGATCTTCACGCCGGGCGCGAACGAGGTATAGCCGGTGATGAAGCTGTCCGAGCCGAGCGATGGGCCGACAAGCGGCGTGGTGCTCGCGCCGCCGCCACGGTCGTACGCGGGCATCTGGTCGGGTTTCAGGAGGGCGGCGCCCGAGGGAGTCTTGATGGTCATGATGGATTCCTGTGGAGACGTTCGTGGGCGGCGGCTCAGGCGGCCGGGCCGATCCAGACGGTCTTGACGTTGGTGAATTCGCGGATGCCCGCGGCGCCCAGTTCGCGGCCATAGCCCGACTGCTTGATGCCGCCAAACGGCAAGCGCGCGTCCGAGGCGACGAGGCCGTTGACGAAGACCGCGCCCGCTTCGATCTGACGCACGAGTGTCTTTGCGCGTTGCAGATCTGCGCTCCACAGCGCCGCGCCCAGACCGAATTCGGTCGCGTTGGCGAGCGCCACGGCTTCATCCGTAGTGGCGACGCGCAGAACGGCTGCGACCGGGCCGAAGGTCTCTTCGACCGCTGCGGCCATATCTGGCGCGACGTGATCGAGCACCGTCGGCGCGTAGAAGAAGCCTGCGCCGTCGATGGCGTGACCACCTGCCTTCAGCACGGCGCCAGCTTCGACCGTGCGCTCGACCTGACGATGCAGTTCGTCGCGCAGATTGCCGCGCGCCATCGGGCCGATCGTCGTGTCGCGCTGCATCGGATCGCCGACCTTGAGCCTAGCGACGCCTGCGCAGAACAGTTCGACAAAACGGTCAGCGATTTTTTCGTCGACGATGAAGCGCTTCGACGAAATGCAGCTTTGGCCCGTGTTCGAGAAACGCGCCTTGACGGCGGCCTTCGCGGCGGCTTCGACGTCGGCATCGGCGAGCACGATGAACGGATCGGAGCCACCGAGTTCGAGCACCTGCTTCTTCATCGCGCGCCCGGCCTGCGAAGCGACCAGCTTGCCCACAGCCGTCGAGCCCGTCAGCGTCACGGCGGCGATGCGCGGATCGTCGATGAGCGCGGCGACGTTTTCCGGCTCGATGAGCAGGGAGGTCATCAGGCCATCGGGTACTTCGGCTTCGGCAAAAACGGAATTGATGACGAGCGCGCATTGCGGCACGTTGCCCGCGTGCTTGAGGATCGAACCGTTGCCGGCGCACAGCGCGGGCGCGGCAAAGCGGATGAACTGCCACAGCGGGTAGTTCCACGGCATGATCGCCAGCACCACGCCGAGCGGGTCGTAGGCGATGTAGCTTTCGCTTGCGTTGCTGGCGACAACTTCGTCGCCAAGATAGTTGCTAGCGTGCTCCGCGTAAAAGCGGCAAGTCCATGCGGACTTTTCGACTTCCGCTTCGGCTTCGGCGATGGGCTTGCCCATTTCCAGCGTGATGAGCGCGGCGATTTCGGCCTTGCGGCGAAGCAGGACTTCGCCCAGGCGCGCGACGGCTGCGGTACGCACGGTCAGCGGCTGCTTTGCCCACGCGCGCTGAGCGATCTGTGCGTTGGCGAGCGCCTGCTCGATCTGTGCGGGCGTCGCCGCATCGAAGCTGGCCACGACCTCTTCTGTGGCGGGGTTCAGAGTGCGAAACATAAAGTCATCCTAAGTAAATTATCAGGGTCGGGATTAGCTCGCCTGGGCGGCGAAGCCATACAGTCGAGCAGGGTTCTCGACCAGAATCTGTTGACGCACGGCGGCCGTATCGGCCCATGCGAGTACGTGGTTGAGCGCGCGGCCTGCGTCTTCGTTGCGGAACGGTTCGACGCGCGAGAGATCGCCATCGCGATGGCTCGCGCTGCCTGTATGCGGCCAGTCGGACGCCCACAGCATGCGGTCGGGACGCGCCTGAATGAGCGCTTGCGCGAAGGGCGCGATATCCGCGTAGTCGGGCGCTTGGCGCGAAGCACGATAGGGCGCGGAAAGCTTCACGTAGACGTTGCCGCCCTTCACGAGCGCCAGCACGGTATCGAAGGCGTCTTTCTGTTCCGGCTGCTTCGGCACGCGTACGCCCGCGAAATGGTCGAGCACGACATGAACCGGCAGAGCACCGATCGTAGGTGCGAGCGCGGCGACGATATCGACATCGGCGTAAATCTGGATCGCCCAGCCAAGCGGCGCGACCGTTTCCGCAGCGCGTTGTAGCTGCGCGAGCGCCACGCTCTGGTCGCGCTGCCCCTTCACTTCGAGATTGAGTCGCACGCCGCGTACGCCTTGCTCATGCATTGCACGGAGTTCGGCGGGTGTGACCGTTTGAGGATCGATGACGGCGACGCCGCGCGCACGCAAGGTGCCGAGATCGCGCAGCGCGGCCAGCATGGCGGCGTTATCGGTGCCGTAGACGCTGGGCTGCACGACCACCACACGCTCGATGCCCAGGCGCGCTTCGAAGCCGAGCAGGTCGGAGACCAGCGCGCGACCCGGCGTGTAAGAGCGATTCGCGGCGAACGGATAGCGCGCGGCGTCGAAGATGTGGACGTGGCAGTCGCAGCTGTCGGACGGGAGCGTGGCGGCGAGTGCGCTGGGATTGTCGAGCGGCGTAGCCGTGGCGTTGGCGGCAGGCGCCGACGTCGACGCCGAGAGCGCGCCAGATGCGCTGGCGCCGGAGCATGCGCCCGACAACGCGAGGCCGCCGACTGCGGCGAGGCTCGCGCCAAGAAGGTTCCTGCGATACATGTGTCTCCCAATGCTTTGTGGCTGCGTTGGTTGGTATTTTATGCATGCATGAAACCATGTAAAGGGTTTTTTGTGGTTTTAAAAGTCCATCAAGGGTAAACGACAAGTGATGAATAACGGACTAGACTACAGGCCGAAGCCCGAATTGGATGCTTTATATATGAATCATTGCGTGGCGGTGGCAGATGTTTGGATCATAGGAATCGTGACTGTCGAATGGTCTTGTAGTGCTGTAAAAATCCATTCAGGTGCATGTGGTACGATTGCGGCAAATTCCCCTTATTCCGACTGCCATGCCCCGCGCCTTAGCCGACGTGCTCGCGACCAATATTCATCAGCACATCACGCAGTCCGGCATGCCGCCCGGCACGCGTTTGCCGGAGCGTCTGCTCGCCGAGCGTTTCAATGTTTCGCGTTCGCCCGTTCGTGAAGCGCTCAAGCGCCTGGCCGGGCAGGCAGTGGTCGCCCCGCATCCGGACGGCGGTTACGCGGTAGCCGAAGGCGTCGAACCTGTTTCAGAAGCCGAAGTCAGCGAAGTAGAAAATGCCGACGCGGGCGAGCAGACCTATCTGGCAATCGCCGAAGACCGGCTCGCAGGCAGGCTGGAAGATCGCATCACCGAAAACGAATTGATGCGTCGCTATGGAATTACGCGCGCACAGCTCAACGCGGTGCTGCGACGGATGGTGCAGGAGGGGTGGATCGAGCGCCGGCCTGGGCATGGCTGGCAGTTCCAGTCGGTGCTCACCTCGTCGGAGACCTATCGACAGGGCTACCGCTATCGACTGCTGATCGAAGCCGCGGGGATTCTGGAACCGACGTTCCAGCTCCAGCGCGAGGCGTTGCTGCGCTGCCGGGCCGAGCAGGAATTGCTCGCCAACGGCGGCGCAAGGACGGCGTCGCCCGCAGCGCTTTTTGACGCGAACAGTCGCCTGCACGAAACCATTGCAGCGTGCTCGGGTAACGTGTTTATTCTCGACGGTCTGCGTCGACTCGATCGACTGCGCAGATTGATGGAGTACCGCAAGGCGGTAGACCGCCATCAGGCCGAGCGTAGGTGCCGCGAACACCTTACGTTGATCGACTTGTTGCTGTCTGACCAGCGGGAGGCCGCCGCTGACTTCATGAAGCTTCACTTGCATAATGCTGTTCGGGAAAAAACATCCGACTAGGGCAGAAGGAATACAGAAGTTACATGGAGATTCTTCGAGCTGACTGAGTCACGCAAACGCACGGCCGTGATGATTTCTCTTGTCGCTCGCCCAGCATTATCAACACGAACTGAGCCGATCTCGATGTGATTCATCGAGAGCTTGCTTAAGTCGTTGACCTCTTTTGCTTAGCCTAGAATGTGTGTTTCATACCGATGCGGACGGCAAGCTGGAAGCTTGACGATGAGGGTGTCATTCCTGTAATCGCAGCAACACTAGGCTGATCGAACGAGTCCGTACCAGCTGCCTTTTCCCCGACTGCTAGGGAATAGATATCAGTGCTTTTCGAGAGAAAGTACATCACGCCGACGCTTGCCGTTGCATATCTCGCGTCATTTTTCCCGTCCACTGAGCCACCGCGCAGGTAGTTCACTTCAGTGCCAACGTCAAACCTCGACGTCATCTGATAGAGCGCGCTCAGTTCGACGTCGTCGAATGTAGCCGTGCCGGTGTATCGGAACGGATTGGGTCCAGCGTTGGAGTCGAGTCCGGCGAAACTGGTGCGCGAGTAAGCGAGTGTGACGGTTGCAGGGTTATGGGCGTAGCTTGCTGCAAGGGCGAGGATGCGCAGTGATCGTGCGGAGGCATAGCCACCGAAGACCGGATTACTCTCTGCGGTGGTGAGTGAGCCTGTCGATCCCATATTGTTGGAAAGTTCTCCGGCGCTGTTTGCGTTTGAGCCGAAGAACGAGGTATTAGGCTTGTCGGCGTCAAGGAAGCCCGCAGCGAATCGGAAGCCCTCGTCCTGAAAGGCCGCGCCGATCGACCAGACGGCATCAGACCCGGGCTCACCGGAGCTGCCTTCGCGACCGATTACGCCGCCAAATTGCCATCCAGAAATAACTGGGGACGTGTACTTCAGGGAGTTGTTAATTCTCCATGTCTTCGACGCATCATCAAGATCACCTGGATGGGAACTCATATATCCTGCCCATTGCTGCGCGGCGAGGGTTGGCGCGTAGAACTGCACTATGGCGCTGTATTGCCGCCCGAGCGTTATCTGACCATATGGCGCCTGGATTCCGGTCCAAGCCTCTCGACCGAAGATCGCGCCACCCTGGCCAGCTGCACCGTTCTGGAGACTGAATCCGTTTTCCAGTCGGATCAGCGCCTTGTATCCGCCGCCGAGATCTTCGAATCCACGCACGCCCAGGCGACTGCCTTGCTGTCCGCCCAAGCTGCCATCGTAAAAAGCCCAACGAGCGACGCCAGTTGGCCTTCTTGCGACCTTGCCGGTCTGCGCATTACTAAGATAGTTAATGCCAGCGTCAGTGATGCCATAAATTTCGATGCTTGATTGAGCGAGCGCGCACGCACTCGGGATCATCAATGCAAATGGTGCAAACCACTTCAAAAGAGTGACTCCAGGTCAAAGCGAGATCTGGATGCGCACAGTGGCGCATCCTGTGTTCGTATGCAACATCCGGGGATGGCGGGCTGATCGGACTGACGCGGTAACGGCTAACTGATCGCTGGCCTTTACGATATTTACGAGATTCGCGAGAGGATCAGCAACGTGACCGTTACCGTGATTGCTCCTCCTATGCGCGTTGCTATTTGCGCGAAGGGCATCAGGCTCATTCGATTGCAGGCGGTAAGGATCGCAACGTCGCCGGTTCCTCCTTGACCACTGTGACACGCGTTGACGATGGCTGTGTCAATGGGGTACATCTTCAGCCATCTGCCGACCACATATCCGGTGCTCATCAGTGCCGCGACGGTGCACGCAATCGTGATCACGTTGGCGACGTTGATTGCCGCCATCAGCTTGTCCCACGGAGTCATGGCGGTGCCGATCGCGAACAGCAGTGGATATGTCACTGCTGTTGAAAAGAACTGATAGACAATCTTCGCCCCGCCTTCGAGGTTTGGTGAGACCAGTCGCGTAATCTTGATGAACACGGCAACGAAGAGCATTGCGACAGGTGCGGGCAGGCCGAGCAATCGGTGACCAAGCAAACCTACGAGGTACAGGCTGATCGCTGTGATTGCGGCTGCAGCTACTGTGCTGACATCTGGTGTCGTCGGCGCGGATTCAAACAGCGGCGATTTGGAAATCTCCAGTGCCGGTTGGAGCGTGCCGCGGCCCGTCAGGTGCGGCCTTTTTTCCCCGATCCAACTGAGCAGCCCCGAGAAGAGAATTGCGCAAAGGCTGCCAATCATGACCGCAGGCAGAACTTCAGCAAAGATCGGCCCCTGGGGAAGCTTCATAATTTCGGAGTAGCCAACCGATAAAGGAATTGCGCCTTCGCCGACACCGCCCGCCATAATCGGGATGACGATATATAGCAAAGTGTGCTTTGTACCCAACCCCAGCAACGTGCCCACAGTCGTCCCGACGATGCCAGCCACGATGGACCCAGCGGCGAGCGGGAAGAAGATCTTGGCGAAGCCACGGATCAAGACCTGTCGATCCATACTAAAAATGCTCCCGACGATGATCGAGGCAATGAACAGGTACATGAAATTGCTGACATTGGTGAAATTGGTCACCATGCCTAGAAGTTTCGCTGGGAGCAATTGATGGAATGCGAGGAATGACGGAAGGAACGTTGCGACGATTGCAGCAGATCCGATCTTGTTAAATATCGGAAGTCGTTTCCCGATCTCAGCGCATGTGAATCCGCAGAGCACCAGCACGGCGATGGCCATGGATATTTCACCCGGCACCTTGCCCGTGGCAACGAAGCCTGCGACTAACGCGAGCAGCAGCAGATAGATTGGGAGGGGGATGATTCCAACCCTGATCTCGACGATCGCCCACCATCCGAATGGCCAGAATGGCGTGCGTTCCGTTTCAGCCTGGTTCGATGCCAGGTCTCGCGTTTGTTGCATTCGTCGTCTCCTTGACTCACTTGATCGCGAACAACAGGTCGCCACGTGGCTGATCTTTCTGAATCACACGCGGCAGGCGAGGGCGCGGTGACGTCATCTGATTGTCCCATTTGGCGTTTTATGATCATAAAACGCAACGCATGAAGTGGCGGATCGGTGTTTACGCCTATATTTATGTGAATTAGACCATTCGAGACCTATTTTCGAACACAAACAATGTGCATTAAGTAATAAATAAAAGCACTTTGATGTGGTGTGTATGTTAATTGTAATTTTGTGCGATTGTTGGTGCGGATCACTGGACTTCCGACCGGAGGTCTGGGAATTTTGAGGCCTGCATGGCCTTGGTCGTCTGACCCGGTTGGGGGCGTCCGTTCGCACTGCGCACGCGACGGCGTTTGCGATGGAAATCTGTTGGAGCGGACTGGGAGCCCGACAGGGTGGAGGAACAACTGGGCGCGATGCGGGAAATAGTGCACAACCGGGACGTCGCGCTGAGGGTAATTCAATCTCTGACAGCGCAGAGAACGGGGGGCGGTGCAATGGACTCGTGGATACAAAGGAAGGAGGCGCGAGTCCTTGCCGTTCCTCTCCGAATGCGCGTCTCTCTTTGGGGCGGGGCTGCAGCGATCGTGCAGTGTGCTGGGAGTGTGATTCGATTTTGGTTAATAGCGTTATGCCTTGCGCAGCCAGGATCGGTCGTCTCCTCATCACTGTGCCAGAGCACGACGCGTCCTTTTTGCTCATCTCCGGGCCGGACTTTACGACGAAGCGCAGGATCCGCAGTGATGTGCGCCTCCTCGACGAGGGGCAGTCGAAATAGTCGAGATCGCCGCCACGCTGGCTGCCAGTTGCGCCCCGGGTTGGATCGCCGAAAAAATATCTTCGTGCAGAATTCTACCGGGCGTTGGGGAGAAAAATCTGTTCAAGCTTGCTGGAGACCCTGCCACGCTTGTTTTAACGCAGCTTTCAGATTAAAAATTCGAGGGGCAAGGAAAGAGAGTGGCCTCTCGAGCAGGGCAGGAGCGTACCGCGCGATCAGGCATATGCGCGCTGATACTCCCGCCCTGTCGTCGAAGCTTCTCGTTCCCGCATCACGTAGAGGAAGCGCCGTGCATGCAGTCTTTGTTGTACGCGGCCTGAAGTTTTGCTTCAGCCTTGTTAAGCAGATGCGGGTAGTTGTTGTCGGACAGACCGGGCTGGTAGCCAACCGATTCGAGTTCCTTAAGTTCGGTATTCAGCTGGCTGTGTGTCACGTTATGTGTGGTCTTGACGAAGGGGTAGGAAGTGCATTCCTGAGGGGATAGCGTTGTGCCCGCGAACGCTGGGGCAGTGACTGCCGCACCGCATAGAAGGATTGCAAATTTCGCGATCTTGTTCATGTTCGTACTCCAAAATAGTTTGCGTGGCTCGAAATTCAATTTCGATATGAAACACCTGTCGCCGTTGATGCGACGTGTGTAGGGTCTTATGAAACCGAGAGTGCTTCCGCTACGCAAGGTTCCGTCGCCTACCGCTGAGGGTAAAAGGGCGGCGATAGAACGCTTGCAAGCTCGTGCGTGCCATTACGAATGGGCGTATACGGTCGAGTTCAGGTAGGCGAGTTGTCCGTCCTGCTCGGCGTGCACGAGGTCGTGATACACCTGAGCACGGGTAGCTTGCGGCACCGCGGTACCGTAAGGGGGGATCCAGTGGCCGGCCTGAGCAGCATTTCCAACGAGCTTGACCTGCGTGATAACAGGGGGATGTGCAGCATAGTTCGGGGACGAAGCAGGAGTCTGCGCAAAGGCGGAGGTGGCGGTTGCGAGGCCAGCAAGAGCGGCAGCTGCGATCATCATTGCTTTCATGATTTGTGTCCTTGGGAGTCAGGTTTCTAACAAGCGGTTCGTCATGTATTGGCTAACCGTTGTGAACAGGATATTCCAGGTGCACTATCAGAAAAGAAGCAGCACTATGAAGAAAATTTAACTTCGTTTAGAGCGAATGCTCAGAAGGCAGACTGTTGCTAGCAGAACTCATTGCCAGCGTTGTGGATAGCTTAGTTGGGGCTGTTATGGTGCGTTATGCGTCAGCAGGCTGCTGGGCTTTGGATTGAATCAAGGCATGGCTGTCGAAATGTGTGTCTGGGACGGTCAACTCACATCCGATGCCATGTAGATCAAGCAGGAATTCGACAAATTTCGTGCTTAAAAGATTGTGCACGAACGCATCGAGGAGAGCAGCGGCGGCGTGCCGGCCGCGAGGCGTTCCGATCGCATGTTCAACGAACATGGTGCGTTCCTTGAGCAGGCGCAAATGCATTGCAGGTGCAATTGCACGCTCGAGCCGGTGTCGGTCCGCCGCAATAACATACGCTGATGATCTTGCCATGTCTAACAGATCAGCAAACGTAGGAACGCGTCGGATCGTTGCAAACTCCAGCGAATGGCTGAGATAGAGGTCATGTACGCTGTTTCGTTCGACGACAATGCGAGTCGATTGTTGATCGACCTGATCATTGCGGTAGATCCCAGAACAGGCTGGTACTGCGTAGGCAGCCGGGAGCAGAAGATACGGGCGGGTCAAGGTCACGCGCTGAGCCCGCGCGTGGTCTCTCGCGATCAGCGCAATGTCCCATTCGTCACGCTCAGCGGCCGCGTAGGCAGCACCTGCTGATTCATACACGACAAACTCTGGCGGCGTGTGCAGCAGCGTGGCGAGATGTCGAGCGATTTCAACACCTAGTCCCGCAAACGAGCCGGGTAGATCTGCTTTCCGAACGAGCAGATCGTTGCTCAGGTTCAGCGCAACCCGCAATGCACCCGCTCCTGTGAGCTCAGTGATCGCCGTGCGTGTCATTGCGGAATTCAACGCGGTGGTGCTGTTGTGTCTCATCAAGGCAATGAAGTCTGGCGGCGGGGGGCAGACTCAGGAGAGTTATTGATGGGGCGCAGTCAGTAACATCCCCAATGAGCGCTACCCAGCGGCTTGTGCTGGTCGTCTCACAGTAGTTTTGCCGTGTGGATATGTCGGTCAGCCGAATGTAGATTCAGGCGATGAGTTCCCGAAAACAATAACCTCCTCGGCCATCATGCGTTCTTTAACTGTAGTCCTATGTAAATCTATGGGAGCTGGGAACGCTGAAAGCTTCAAAGATGCATAGACATGACACTGCAAGAGCAGACGAATCGCTGGAGGAGGAGTCCAGTAAGCACCAGCCAGTGCCCGATCCGTCTGGGAGGATAATGCACTATGTGATCATAAAACGCAATTAATTTCAATCGGTGCGGCCCTCTTTTAATTGTGGCAGCCTGTCGGAGGAGAAAAAATGCGGCTCTGGCCGGGTTCCAGCCGCCAGAGCCGCGAACGAGGCAGTGAGCCTCGGGGGAACAGCAACGTGTTCGCATCAGGAAGACGAAGCCGCCTGACACGATCTACTCATGATGTCGGGGCTGAGAGAAATCACGGTGCCACGACCGTTGCAACAATTTTTGTGTACCGTGCCATGCAGACATCAACCAGCGCGCAATTGACAGGGTGCTTTACCTTCAAACCCGGCGATAGTGTCCCATCGGGGCTATTGTTGCTTCGCTTTTCCGGCGGAGTTGCCAATGCCAAAAGGTGAAAATGGAACGGTTTGGTCAGGGGTAGGCATGTTTGCGACTGTCCAGCCTCCGCCTAATGCACCGACAAGCTTCACTGCTGTCTGCAATCGGCGTGTCTGCAGCTCCACCGCAGACAGTTCCGCGCTCAGCGCACTTTTCTGTGCAACAGCGACATTCAGGTAATTATCGAGCCCACTCGTATACAGCTGCATCGCGGTCGTCTGCACTTTCAAGGCCGCAGTGACGGCATCCTTGCGCTGCGTTGATTCTGTATCGAGCTTATTTGTCGACGATAGCTGGTCTTCGACTTCTTGAAACGCCTGCAATACCGTTGCACGATAACTGTCAGTTGCTTGTCGAAGAGCTGACCAGCTCTGTTGCTCCTCGGCTCGCCGGAGCCCCCCTTCGAACAGAGGCATTACTGCAGAGGATCCGATGGACCATACACTTTCAGGCAGGGCGGCAAGTGCGAGGCCATCATCGACAAACCCGAAATCAGCACCAAGTTTGATATTTGGATAGAAAGCTGCGCGAGCTACGCCGACAGCGGCATTAGCCGCTGCGACCTGACGCTCCGCCGCAGCGATATCGGGACGCCGTTGAAGCAACGTTGACGGCACACCTGCAGGAACTGCTGGTACCGACAGATTTGACAGTGCGTCAACAGGGATCTCAAAGGAGGACGGATTGTTCCCCGTCAGTACGGCGATCGCATTCGAGAGCACCTCGCGCTTTGCCTGAACGTCGGTATCGGCCGCCTGTGCGCTTGCGAGTTGATCCTTCGCCCTTTCCAGGTCGAGGCCTGCCGCAATCTTGCTGTCGTAGCGCAGCTGCGTGATCTTGACTGCCTCGCCGTAATAGTCGAGCGTACCTTTGTAGAGCGCGTGCTCGGTGTCCAGGCCACGCAGCTCGATGTAGTCCTCTGCGAGTTCAAGTTCAAGCCCCAGTTTGGCCGATGCTACCAGGGCTGCGGTTGCCTGCGCATTGGCCTTTGCATATTGCGTCCTGTTCCGTATTTCTCCCCATAGGTCGGGCTCCCAGGACGCGGCTGCGCCGTAGCCTAGCGAGGACTCTTCGACTGGCGACGATGACGGATTATGGAAAAGTGCATGCTTCGACTGCCCGTTCAACGAGCCAAACGCCTGTGCGCTCAGTTGAGGGAACAGTTGTGATCGTGCTTCTGCCACGACGGATCGAGCCTGCGTGTAGGTTTCCTGCGCGGCCAAAAGACTTGGATTTGCGGCATCCAGCTGCTTTTCGAGACCGCTTAGCTCAGCGTCGTTGAAAATAGTCCACCACGGCCCTTGTGAAAGCTGGGCGCTCGGGTTCGCCGGCTCAAATGGTGCCTGCACGGTTTTGTAGGCAGCCGGAATGGCGACATGCGGCGGCTTGTAGGTCGGCGCAAGGCTACACGCTGCGAGCGGTACGACCGCTCCAATGAGCAGCCCCGCGCGGAGAAAAAGTGACTTGAGGAGACTCATGATTTCTGGTCGCTTTGGGGATTCTCGACATTTCCAGATTCAGGGTTGGCTGTGCGCGTTAGAGCAGCCTCACTCGATTTCGGAGCAGTTCCTGGAGCACCAGTGACCACATCGACCTTCTGGCCTTCCAGGATGCCGGCCGACGGGCTGATGATCACGCGGTCGGTTGTGTTAAGCCCGGATGTGACTTGAACCGTCTGCCCAAGATTCAGCCCCAGCTTGACGTTCTGAAGATGTACCCGACCGTCGTCGCGAACGACGGCCACCTGCATGCCTTCTTCGCGGAACAGCAGCGCCTGCTCGGGGATGACGACCACGTTCTTGTCAGTAGGAACATTGAAGTGAACAGTAGCGTACGTACCTGGCCATAGCTGATGGTCTGCGTTATCGGCGACGAGCTCCGTCACGACTGTGCGCGTGCGAGGATCGAAGGCATTGGCTGACGTCAGCAACTTTGCGGAGAACTCCCGGCCTGGGTACTGGGGAACCGTGAAAGTTGCGGTCAGGCCAGGTTTGAGCATGTCCGAGTAGTCCTGCGGTACCGAGACGAAGATGCGCATGGCGTGCACGTCTGCGACGGAAAACAGTTCGTCCGCGGAGCCGTGCGAGCTCACATCGCCACCAGTTGCGTTGACGTAATTGCCAACGTCGGTGTCACGGGCGGTGACGATGCCATCAAACGGAGCGACGATGCTCTTGAACTGTTCAAACGCCTTGTATCGGGCGACTTCGTCCTTGGCCGCTTCGACGCGCGCTTTCTTTTCCTCGGCGCTGGCAACCTTGATGTCGACATCCTCCTGGGCAACTGCTTCTGTACCCTCAAGCGACTTCCATCGCTTGGCCGTAACCTCGGCCAGCTTGCTGCTGGTTTCAGCAACCGCGAGGTTTGCGGTTGCTGCCTGATATTGCTGATCCACTGCCGGGGCGTCGATCGTCGCCAGAAGCGTTCCTGCTTTGACGAAAGTTCCGTAGTCGACGTACCACTTCTTCACATAGCCGGAGACCTGCGCGTAAATTGGCGCGGTGTACCACGCCTTGATGTCTCCAGGTAGCGACACGGCGTGCGTCGCGGGCCCCTGCGAAGGCGTGACAATCTGCACCTTCGGCACTGCCTCATCATCCGCGACAGTCTGAAGGCTGGACACATTTTCATGGCGCTCGACTACGCCATATACAACAAGGCCTGCAAGCACGATGGCGGCAACGAGTGCAAGCAACTTCGGTCGCGAACTCGTCTGCGTATTAATTTCTTCACGAACGTTCATCAGATGGACTCCAGAGTATCTTCTTTCTTGCGATGCATGATCGCGAAAACGCAGGGGACAAACAGCAGCGTGGCGAACGTCGCCACAAGGAGGCCGCCAATCACGGCGCGGCCAAGCGGTGCGTTTTGCGAGTTACTGAGGGACATCGGCAGCATGCCGATAATCATCGCGAGTGCCGTCATCAGCACCGGGCGGATACGGGCGTAACCGGCCTCAATTGCCGCGCGCACCGCATCGCCGTGTTCCGCGAGCCTTTCACGTGCAAACGAGACAACGAGAATCGAGTTCGCGGTCGCCGTCCCCATACACATGATCGCGCCAGTGAGCGCCGGGACGGATAGGGTCGTATGTGTGAGGAACAGGCTCCAGACGATACCGGCCAACGCTCCGGGAAGCGCTGTAATGATGATGAACGGGTCGAGCCACGACTGGAAGTTCACAACGATCACGAGGTATACGAGCGCAACCGACACCACCAGTCCGCCGAGCAATTGCGCATAGGCGGAGTGCATCGTCGTTGCCTGCCCACGAATATGGATACTTGCTCCGTGAGGCACCTGGCTCTGCATTTCATCTACAACTTTGGCGACTGCGTTCGAGACGGCACCAAGATCTCGACGCTGATTCGTTACGTAGATATCGACGACAGGAAGGATGTTGTAGTGCGACACCAGCAGCGGCGAGCCAGTCTGAGAAATCGTGCCAAGGGCACCTAGAATCTGCGTTTTCTGACCGTCAAGAGCACCGCCACCAGAATCAATTGGAACAGTCTCAAGGTCATTCAGCGAGCTGAGCTGGTTTTGGGGCGTTTGCATGTTGACGATGTGCGAGACGCCGTTCGCCGTATCTAGCCAATAGGTCGGCGCAGTTTGTCCGCTACCCGAAAGTGTCGTGAGTGCATTGTTCGCAATGTTTTCTTCGGTCAGATTCATGCCGGACGCAAACGAACGGTCTGCCTTGAACTCGAGAGTGGGCTCGTTGAATGCCTGCTGGATGTGCACATCCGCGGCACCGGGGATCTTTCTGATACGCGCCGCGACCTGTTGTGCGAAGGCGAGATTCGCAGCCTGACCGCGCCCGGAGATCTGGATGTCGATTGGAGCAGGCAAGCCGAAGTTAAGTACCTTCGACGTAATGTCGCCCGGGAGGAAAGAGAACTCCGTGCCGGGGAACAGTTTCGGCAACTCCTGACGCAGTTTGAACCGGTAGTCATCCACCGGCGAGGCATCGTTCTTCAGGCCGATCGTGATGTCGCAGTCCTGAGGTCCGATCGTGCCATCTGCGTTGTATGCCTGATTGATGCCACTCACCGGCAGGCCGCAGTTGTCGACCAGGTTAGTCACCTGCCCCGGAAGGAGCTTGCGGATCTGCTGGTTCACGAGTACAGAAATCTTGCTTGCTTCCTCCAGCCGCGTGCCGATCGGCGCGCGCATGTGCATGTCAATCTCGCCCGATTTGATGCTGGGGAAGAAGTCTTGTCCCAGAAACGCCACGAGACCCATGGATGCGACGGTGCACACCATGAAAACCGTAACGAATCTCTTCCGGTTTTCGACGGCGCGAGAGAGAACATCGTTATAGCTCTCGCGAAACGCTGTAAAGCGCTGTTCGAATCCGCGCTGGAAGCGTTTGAAAAATCCCGGATTTTCTTCAGATGCGCCATGATGACTGTGAACATGGCCACGCAGGAGCCACGCAGCCATCGTCGGCACGAGGGTCCGGGAAAGAATGAACGACGCGATCATCGCGTACACAATAGCTTCTGCAAGCGGCCTGAACAGATAGCCCGAAATTCCGTCAAGCTGGAAGAGCGGAAGCCAGACGATACAGATACAGAGCGTTGCCACAAAAGTCGGAATGACGATCTGGTTCGCTGCCGCGATGATGCCTGGCTCCAACTCGGCGCCGGATTCAAGGTGAGCGTCGATGTTCTCGATCATCACTGTGGCATCGTCCACCAGGATCCCGACAGCCAATGCAAGTCCGCCTAACGTCATCACGTTGATAGACTGACCCGTAAGGTGCAGCATGATGATCGAGCAAAGAATGGCCAGGGGGATACTCGTCGCGACAATGATGGTCGAGCGCCAGTTCCCCAGGAACAGAAGGACGGTCAGACCCGTGAGGATGGCTGCCGTTGCCATTTCCTGGATCACTTCTCGAACCGAGTCCTTAACGAAGCCGGATGCGTCGTTCAGCGGTGTAATCGAGACACCCGCAGGCAGCGTCCGGATGATGCCCGGCAGCGCCTTCTTGATGCCCGCGACGACGCTCAGCGTCGAAGCATCGCCACTCTTGAGCACTTCGATGAGCACTGACTGCTTGCCTTTCACGAGCACCGCATTGATTTGCGGTTGAGGTCCGCGATAGACGTGCGCGACGTCGCGAAGGTACACAGTGGCACCATTCACGGTCTTGATCGGCATGTTGTTAAACGTCGATATTTCCGCGGGCGTCGAATTTGTCTGCACCATGAAATCCAGCGCACCAATTTTCTGGTCGCCGGCGGGCAAAACGACGTTCTGGCGTTTTAGCGCTGCTGCTACGTCGACCGCGGAAATTCCATGGGATAGCAGCTTGGTCTGATCCAGATCGATTTCGACATTGAGTGTCGTGCCACCGAAAGGCGTGGGAATAGCAGCGCCTGGGATGGAAACGAGCGCCGGCCGGATCAGGTTCGACGCCATGTCGTAGACCTGGGCCGACGTCATATTCTTCGCCGCGACCTGAAGCATCAGAACAGGAACTGACGAGGCGTTATACGAGATGATCAGTGGCGGAGTGATGCCCGCGGGCATCTGCTTCAGGACGGTCTGGGAAACAGACGCGACCTGCGCCTGAGCAGCGGCAATGTTGGTGCCCGGCTGGAAGAAGATCTTGACGACGCCACGACCGTATTCCGACTGGCTCTCGATATGCTCGATGTTCGAAACAGTAGTGGTGAGCGTGCGCTCGTAGTAGTAAACGACACGACCGGACATATCCTGCGGGGAAAGACCGGTGTATGTCCAGACGACAGCAACAACGGGGATCTTGATTGACGGGAAGATGTCCGTTGGCGTCTTCACGATCGAAACCACACCTGTCAGCACGATGAGAATGCTCATCACGACGAAGGTTAGTGGCCGACGAAGGGCAACCTCAACTATGGCGTTCATTTGACTGTTCTGGAGATACGAGTTCGCATGTCGGTAAAAGGCGAAGCATTTCGGTGAAGGTTCACGTTGAAATACCTCTCGGTTCAGGCGGACCGCCTTCTATTAGGCGGCGAAGCTGCAAGTTCACGTCTCGCTTTGCAGCAGGTTCTTGCGACGACGCGGATGGCTGCGGCATCACTGGGGTAATCTGGAGGCGATGCGACTGAAGAGCGGTTACTCCTGAAGGATGTAACCAACACCTCGCACGGTCCGGATCTGCGGTTGCTCACCCGGAATCTCGATGGCGTTTCTCAAGCGTCCAATGTGCACGTCCACGAGGTTTGTTCCGGGGTCAAAAGAGCTGCCCCAGACGCCTTCCAGTATTGCTGTGCGGGTCAGCACTCGGCCGGCGTTACGCATCATGAATTCCAGCAGTCGCCTTTCGGTCGGTCGCAGACGCACAGCGTTCTTTCCGCAGGAAAGTCTCTGCTTGAGAAGATCAAGCGAAAGGTGGCCTACTTTGAGAACGTGAGGTTCCTGAGCCGGTCCGTTCCTGCGCCGCATAACGACCTCGATCCGCGCAATCATTTCGTCATTCGAAAATGGGCGTGCCAGATAGTCATCGCAACCGGAGCGCAGGCCTTCGATTCTTTCTTCGACCGCGGTGGTCGCACTGATGATCACGACGGGTGTTTCGATGCCAATGCCGCGCAGGGTTGTAAGAACCTTCACACCATCAAGGTCAGGGAGCCAGCGATCGAGCGCAATAGCGTCGTATTCACCCGCCATGACCTTCGCAATGCCTTCGCGCCCGGAGGTTGCAACGTCAACGCTAAGGCCTGTTGAAGTGAGGGCAGCAGTGAAGCTTCGGTCCTCAGGCGTCTCCGCTTCGATGGCAAGAATTTTCGGCATGGGTCGTTGGGAACTGGGTTGGAGCATACTGACTTCCTTCAAGCCGCCGCAGCGATCAATTGGCCGGATTGCGCGTCGCAGTTCGTCCTGTAGCGCTCGACTACAAAGTCGATGAAATTCCTGACCTTTACTGACAGATACTTGCGACCGGAATAGACAAGGCGAAGCTCGGCGCCAGGACAATTGAACGAGCAGTTTTCCAAAATACGGACCAGCCTTCCGTTCGCTATGTCCGGTGCAATGGACAGCTCGGGCAGTAGCGCGATTCCCATACCGTCGATCGCAGCGGATCGCACGACGGAATAGTGGGAGGCAGACAGCGGACCGCGGAAGTGGATGCGATACGAAGCGCCCGCCATTACCAACTCAAGCGCCTTCGGATGATCAGCGGTGGCAAGCAGGTGATGTTCAGGCAATTCATTCGGAGCTCCAGGAGCGCCGTTACGGCGGATCCAACCGGGCGCCGCTACCAGACTGTGTTGTACGGACGTAAGTGGTCTGCTGATGAGGTTCGCGCCAATCTGGTGGCGATCGGTCGTGAAGCTGACGTCGAACCCGCCTTCGATCAGGTCGATCGCTGTGTCATACGTCACGACTTCGAATTCGACACGAGGATTCAAAAGGCGATATTCGGCTAGTGCCGAAGTGAGCTCGGTGTTGGCGAATGCGGCAGGCGCAGCGATGCGGAGTTGTCCACCTGGATCTCGCGTTGCGCGGAACAATTCCGAGTCGAGCTCGTCGAGCTTCTCGATGACCGTTCTGCAACCATCGAGATAAATCTTTCCTGCTTCCGTGAGCGAATTGCTACGCGTTGAGCGGTTGAGGAGCCGCATGTTCAGATGCGCTTCCAGCATGTTGATGCTTCGGGTCACCGCTGCTGGCGATATGCCTAGCTGCTTGCCAGCGAGAGAAAAGCTGCCGACGTCTACGACGCGCGTGAAAACTCGCATTGCCTGGAGCTGGTTCATCGTGTCTACCTCGCGTTTCGCCGTGGCTTAATTGAGCGTGAGGTGGGGCTGCATTGCGCTGTTTTCGCGAATGTGCATGTAGAGCGCATCCGCAAGCTTCTGCAAGCTCTCTACAGGCAGCGCGAAGCATGCCCAGCCAAGTCCGCTGTGACGTAGAAATAGGGCAGCGCCATCAAAGAGCGGAGTGCGTTCGGTGTACCAGGACGGATTCATCTCCATTACGTACTGGTGTGTTCGAGAGGGGGTGTGCGGGACACCGGGGCGCATGGTCGATCGCATCCTGCAGAGTTCTTCGATGAGCCCGTCGAGCTCTTCAGCATCGAAGAGTGCAGCGTTTCCGTCCATCTCAAAACATACTGACGGTGCACCGTATTCGTTGATCATGCGAACGGCCATTGCCTTTTTCATGCTTCACCTCATCACTCGTAACAGGCATGAATTCTCGGATAGAGAGGCGCGAAGATGGCTGAAATTCTAGAAGTCCTTAAGTTAAAGATTATTTAATAGGACAACGAACTATCAATGAAAAAGAAATAGGAATTTAAGGCCAGTTTTATATGTGACCTTGAGAGTTCTGTATGTGAGAATTTTGAAGCGCTAACTCGAAACCAGCGGGCGTGGTGCTATTCGACGCGCTCGAGCTGAAGGCTTCGAGCAACGGTGGGTGCAGGCTTGGCAGTAGTATCGAATGCTGATCGACTAGTGCATTCTACGTGTATAAAATGCAATTTGCAAGCGGGCAACTTCGTCGAGTGGCGTAAAAAGGGGGGCGACATCTATCGTCAGGTTCCTCTCATCCAGACGTAAGATTTATGAAGGTGAAATGTGCCCGCCTACGCTGCGTGTCATAGGTGAGCGTCGTGGGTAGATGCGTTTTTGTCAGACAAGATGGCAATCACGTATCGCGGTTCGCTCAACAGGAATTCAGCGTCGCACGCGACAGCCATCGCAACAGAAAAGGTCACCGATGAATGTTTTTGTAAAACGAGTTGAGACTTCCTCACCTTCAGAAAAAGATGGCAGCGACGGCGCTGCCGTGCCTGTACGGCACCGATGGAGATCTTCAAGTTCGCGCTTTATTGCCGCTTACGCAACCCTGTTTTCGGTCGCAGTGATGCTCCTGCTCGCTTTTATCGGTGTATCAACCACCCAGACCATGGAGCGCAGTACCGATTTAATTATTGAGTGGCAACTGAACTACTTCGATGCGTTTCCGCCGGGTGAGATTGAGGGCGCGATACGCGACCGGCTTGCACATGAGCATCAGCACACAGCGTTTTATGGTTTGTTCGATCAGGCTGGCAAGGCCGTTGCGGGAAATGTTGCCATGTTGCCAAAGCTTCTGCCGAGTGATCGCACAGGCGCAACCTTTGAGCACACGCTTTCAATCGACGCTCTGCCAACTTCACCTGTGGTCCGGGTCATGGTGCTGCGACGTCCCAACGGTCAGATTCTGATCGTCGCGCATGATTTGACACATATCCTCAGTATTCAGCGGCGCACGATTAATGCCTTGATTGTGGTCGGTAGTCTCTGCCTTTCGGCTGGCGTTCTGTTCGCGTGGCTTTTGAACCGACGTCAGCGCGCGAGGATCAGCGAAATCCAGTTGGTCACTCGGCGTATCGCAGCAGGTGATCTCGCGGAACGTTTGCCGGTCAAGGGGGCAGATGAAATCGATATGCTTGCCCACCTTGTGAACCATATGCTGGGTGAAGTTGAGCGGCTGATGGGGGAGGTAAAGGGGGCCTGCGATGGCATCGCACACGATCTGCGCACTCCACTTGCACACGTTCGTGCCAAGCTCGCGCACATCTCCGATAAAGCTGCACGTTACGCGGACGAAGACCTCAATCAGCGCATTCTGGATGTTCGTCGCGAGACTGATCACCTGTTGGACAGGTTTCGGGCAATGATGCGGATTTCGGAGATCGGTACGCTCAGTCGCCGGGGCGGATTTGAAGATATCAAGCTCGGCGAGCTCCTTGGCGACATAGAAGAGTTGTTTGAACCTTTGGCCGAGAACTGTGCCCTGACATTGTCTTTACGCTCAGATGCGAATGATATCGTGCGCGGAGACAGGGCTTTGCTTTTTGAGGCACTGAGCAACCTTGTCGATAACGCAGTGAAGTTCACGCCGGCGGGCGGGGCGGTCCAGATTTCCCTGGTCAGTTGTCCAGAGGGCCCTCGTATCGAAGTCTCTGATACAGGCGTTGGTATTCCGCCGGGCGAGCGCAGCGCAGTGCTCCAGCGTTTTTTTCGCTCGGAGCGTACACAACATCTGCCTGGGTCCGGCCTCGGGCTTAGCATTGTCGCAGCGGTCGTGAACCTGCATGGGTATTCCCTGCGTATTGACGATGCCCAACCGGGGACTCGCATCTCCATCGAGTGCTGGCCCCATTGAGGGCGAGCACTCGACAACGAGGGGGGATGCGCTGCGGGGCTCGCTCAGTGAAGGCGCGTCAAAACGAGCAGGGTGCCTGTGACCGTGATCGCACCACCGATGCGGGTTGCGATCTGGGCAAACGGCATAAGGCTCATGCGGTTACTCGCGGTGAGGATTGCGACGTCCCCCGTTCCGCCCTGGCCGCTTTGGCATGCAGTCACAATTGCCGTATCGATTGGATGCAGGTTCACTGCCCGGGCCACGAGGAATCCGGTTGCAACGAGAGTTGTCACGGTGCAGACGATGGTGATGATGACCGGGACGGTGAGCGCGGACATGAGCGATGACCAGGGCGTCATAGCGGTCCCGATTGCGAAGAGCAAAGGAAAGGTAACGGCGGTCGAGAAGAATTCATAGACCACGCGGGCGCCGCCCTGAATGCTTGGGGGAATGAGTCGACAGACCTTTACGAGCACTGCGACGAAAAGCATCACAACGGGCGCGGGCAAGCCGAAGAGTCGATGGCATAGCAGCCCGACGAGGTAGAGTGTAATGGCTGTGAGTCCCGCGGCAGCGATGGTGCCTGAGTCTGGATGCGAGGGAACGTTATCCTCACGCTCGAAACGCTGTACCGGTTGACGTTCTAGTACACCGCGACCTGTCCAATGTGGTCGCTTTTCGCCGATCCAGTTGAGCAAGCCCGCGAGGAGGATTGCCGACAGGCTGCTGATCATGATTGCTGGCAACAGTTGTGCAAAAACCTGACCCTGAGGGATATGAAAAATCTCTGCGTATCCCATGGACAGCGGGATTGCTCCTTCTCCAACGCCACCCGCCATCATCGGCAAGACGATGTAGAGAAGCGTATGCTGCCATCCAAGTCCCAGCATGGTGCCAACAAGAGTACCGGCGAATGCGGCGACGAGCGCGGCAAGACCTAACGGGACGACGATCCGGACAAAGCCCCGGATCAGGATCTGGCGATCCATGCTGAAAACACTGCCTACGATTATCGAGGCAATGAACAGATACATGAAGTTGCTCGCGTGGGTAAAGGTGTCGACCGTAGCCAGCACCGTATGTGGCAGCAGATGACGGTACGCGAGAAAGGACGGCAGGAAGGTTGCGGCAATGGCGGCCGCACCGAACTTCTTTAATCCAGGCAATCGTTTCCCAAGTTCCGCACAGGTAAAGCCACACAGCGCCAGCACTGCGATTGCAACGGATATTTCTGATGGAAGCTTCCCGGTCAGGACGAAGGCAGCGATCGTAGCAACAAGAACGAAGTAGACGGGCAGGGGGATGATTCCAATCCTGATGTCCATTATTTCCCACCACGCGTATGGCCACTTTGACCTTCGGGAGTGCTTCTGGTTTGGGGCCTTGTCGTGCGTGCCGTTAGCCACCGGTGATTCCTGCGTCTCAGCCAATCGTTATCTCCTTCATCGGCCCCGCTCGCGTGCCCAGATGCGACGTTTATCCCAGAGGAAACTAACGAAGACCGGGAGCACACATCCGGCGAAGCTGGAATAGCCGCATGCCGCTGAATTGGAGGCGGCATGCGGCGGGTAATCTAAATGCTACGCAGTGGACCTATGCGTCGACGGTGTTGAATACGATGCATACCGGACTGCCGGTAGAAACTATGCGCCCAGTTGGCTTGGGTACACCCGACTCGTCAATCTGGAACTGGGCGATGAGATGTGAGTTCTCGTTGGCGACATAGAGTGATTTGTTGTCCGGTCCGAGGCAAAGAAATCGAGGGCATTTTCCTTGGGCTGATGTCCACTCAACTGAAATGGGATAGCCGCTTTTCCCATCGAGGAAAATTGTCGAGATGGAGTCGTGACCCCGATTGGTCACGTATAGCTTGCTTCCATCGGCGGCGATTGCAATTGCTGCAGCGCGTGTCAGCTCGTGATGATTTGGCGGAATGACGGAACTCGTGTGTAGTGGTTCCAGGTCACCGCTGACCGGATTGAACGACCACGTCGTAAGTGTGGAGTGCAGTTCGTTGACCACGTAGAGCAAAGGCAGGCGTGGATGGAACGCGACGTGGCGTGGTCCCGCGCCTTCACGCGTATGTCTGCTACGGACGACGCCTGTACCGTCGTCGAGCCAACGAACCGCAGATACGGTGTCAAGGCCTTTGTCAGGCACGATGTGCCAGTCGGAATCGCGCTCTCGTGTCGTATAGCGGGGAATGTGATGCGGATGGGAGGACTTCTGTTCGACTCTGTGGGGGCCGGGGGAGCCTTCGAAACGAATCGGGGGCGTTTGGGGCGCCTGCAAAGTACCATCATCGGAGAGCGGTATCCTGGTCGCATCGCCAGTTGCATATCCCGCGATAACCAATGCAGCGGCCTCCCGGCTAAATGACAGATGTACTGGGTTGCGCCCGATGCCTGATTGACTGTTCAAGGGACTGATCTGCCCGGTCAACTGGTCGATACGGAATGCACTAACTGACTCGTTGTCGCCGTGGACCGTGTACAAGGTCTTCTGATCAGGATGGATCGCCAGAAAGCTTGGGTTCACAAGTGGCGCCAGCGTTTGAACATGACTCCAGACTCCGGTGGAGTGGACTTCGAACACTGAGATTCCAGTGCCCTGGGCATTGCGCTCCCGCGTGGTGCGGCAGCCTACATAAGCGAATGTGCGTTGCATGATGGTGCTTCACTAAGATTGCTCGGGCTGACAAGGGAGTTGGCTCAAAACGACGTACGGACGCCATGAACGGCCGGCGCATCGATGAACCAGGGTTTTCCTGAATGCCTGCGACTATATGTTGCGTTCCCTGTCTGTGCATTCTATGATCATGAAACGCAATAAGCAAACGAATCATGTCGTTGCTGGATCTACCCTAGGTGCGGCGGGGCAACCCACCGGCAGCATGCAAATGGCAAAATCATTGGTTGATTATGAAATTTCGTCATCCGTTGTGATGGCGTTGACCAATCCCTTGTCGTGTGCCGAAAACATGGATGCTGCCTCTACCGAAAGCCTTACCCCGCTGCAGACGCGGGTTGTCAGGGAAATTCTGACAATTGCGAGGCGTGAAGACCTGGCCGTTGGGGACAGATTGGCCGAGTCGCTTCTTGCCGAGAAGATTGGAACGTCGCGGACTCCGGTCAACGTGGCACTCCATCACCTCGTGTCGTTGGGGGTTGTCTATTACGACGCGAACCGCGGTTTCTTCATGGAAAAGGCCGCGCGGGATGTGACGGACATCGCGGCCCAGTTTTTCAATGAGCCGGACAACCCGCTGTATCTAAAGATTGCGGAAGACCGGCTGGCGAAACGTCTTGATGATGTCGTGACCGAAGCCGACCTGATGCGACAGTACGACGTCTCGCGCAGTGAACTTCGTCGCGTGCTGTCCAGAATGCAGGAGGAGGGATGGCTGGAGCGTCAGGTTGGGCACGGCTGGCAATTCATGCCGATGATCGATTCGGTTGAAGCATACGAAGAGAGCTATCTCTTTCGGGCGTCGATCGAGCCGACAGGCGTGCTCTCTCCGACCTTTAAGGCCGATGCTGCTGAGCTTGCCGCCCTGCGTCGCCGTCAGCAGTTCATCGTTGATTCTGGCTACCTGACCATGAACTCTGTGGAGCTGTTCGAGGCGAACAGCGAATTCCATGAAACGATCGCCAAGTGGTCTGGCAATCGCTTTATTGCCCAATCGGTGCGTCGGATGGATCGCCTGCGCCGCTTAGTCGAGTATCGGCAGGCTCGAGCCCGAAAGCCCCGACAGGAGCAATCCCTGGAGCATCTCGCAATTCTGGACGCGATTGCACGGCAGGATCTTCTGAAGGCAGCAAGCTTGCTTAGAGATCACATCGAGGGTGCCAGAAAAGCGAAAGTTCATGCTCGTGAAGTATTTGTAGGAAAAAAGTAAGGAAGTAAGGCAGGACGACGTCGCGGATTCCGCGGCGTTTTTTTAAAGTCTGAATTGCGTTTTGTGATAACAAAACACTTAATCCGATCCGGGGAAACCTTGAGGTCGGAGGTATCGCGGAGACAACCATGTCATATCGCCGAGGCTGGATAGCCGTTTTTCTCTTTTCGCTTTCCATGATCAACTACATGGATCGCATCGCGCTCTCCATCGCAGCTAAACCCATCGAACACGAGTTCAAACTGTCGGCAGTCGGCATGGGCTATTTGTTCTCGTCGTTTATCTGGAGCTATGCGCTTTTTCTCCTTCCGATGGGTATTCTGATTGATCGGCTGGGGACAAAGAAGATGGCCGGTGTCGGTATCTTTGTCTGGTCCGCTGCGACGGCCCTGACGGGAGCGGCGAACAGTTTTATCTCGCTCATTGCTGCTCGCCTTGTCATGGGTGCTGGGGAGTCCTCCAGCAATCCTGTTACCGCGAAGGTCATTCGTCAATGGATACCTGCTGGTGAGCGAGGCATGGTGACTTCGATGTCCAACAGCGGTTCGTACGCTGGCCCTGCAATCTGCTCCGTGTTGCTTGGGTCGCTCATCGCCGCGTTTGGCTGGCGCGTGTCCTTCGTCATAGCCGGCGGAATCGGCTTTGTCTGGCTTGCAGCATGGCTGATATTCTTCGACTCGCCTGAAAAGGCACGTTGGCTTGGTAATGCAGAGCGGGAAAAGATCGTGCGTGAGCGTGGGTCGAAGCCGGTGGACGATCCGACGGATAAGAGCACAACGACGGGCCTGCGTAACCTCATCAAGTCAAAGACGATCTGGGGACTTGCCCTTACGCAAGGTTGCAACGTGTACACGCAGTACCTCTTCCTGACTTGGCTGCCGAGCTACCTTCAATCGACACGTCATCTCAGCCTGACGCATACGGGCCTGTTTTCTGCGGTGCCGTACGCGGCAGCTGTCATTCTGTGTATTTTCGTTGGTCGGATGAGTGATCAGCATCTGAAGAAAACGGGTGTCGGTACCGGTGCGAGACGTAACGCTGTCGCGATCGCCATGCTGACAGGATCGGCAATCCTCGCTGTGCCATTTACGACCAGTCTTCCGTTGCTGCTCGTTGTCTTCTCTATCACACTCACTGGCATCGCCTCTACGACGTCTCTCAATTTTGCGCTCCTTAACGATATGCTGCCGAACGCAAAAGACGTCGCCAAGGCTATGGCATTCGTTGTCGTAGGCGGAAACATCTTCGGCATGATTGCGCCGATCGCCACGGGTTACGTTATCCAGGCGACGGGCAGCTATGACTGGGCATTCGGTATCGCCGGTCTCCTGCTCCTCACTGGTGCAGTCATTGTCCTCACCATGACCCGTTCCCCTGTGCAAACGGGCGTGTCGCAAGCTGCCGCGCCAGCGCGCGCGCAAGTCTGACCGCGATTTATCGAAGCTCCCTCTTCATTTGTATAGTAGGAGAGGGACGCTTGATTGAAGTTGCATGTGAAGTAGCCCCCTAGACGACTTCTAATTACTTCCGGCGCCCATTGTTAGCGATCTTGTAGCCGAAGTCGAAGGTCGGTTGGTGGCTATGAAGTGTCTCATGTGCATTGACGTAGCGTGAGCGCATGTCGAGCTGAGGCGAAAGTCGCAGTGCGACCCGAAGCGGTCTACGGCGACAATGACCGCGCTCTGGCCGTTTCCCAAAGGACATCGGCCGTCCGCCCGCCGCGGTGGACATCGCGCCTCGCGTAAGGGAAGCGCTATCATCTGGACGACCATGCAGAGGCTGCCTTCGCGAGGCAGGCCCGACTCTCTGAAACCAGGATAGCGAAATGACATCAGTCGCGACTACGATAAACATCATGCTCGGCGTGTTCAACGCCGTCGTGTTGATCCGCTCGCGCCGCGTCTCTTTGTTAGTCGTGCCAACGATTCCACTGCAAGGTCCAGCGCGGGCTGAAGACCGTGACACGTATGAAATGCGGATTCAAGTGGTTAACCTCAGTGTGTTCCCTGTGTACATCACCGAGGTCGGATTGAAACCGCGTGATGGGAATGATCCGCCGATCAAGTACGTCTCGCCGCAAGGCTTGAGCTTCCCGTTTGAGTTGAAGCCGCGCGAGTCCGTGCGGTTGCTTCCAGCGGAGCGTGACTTCATGCGGGTTTCCGCTGGGCGCTTCCGATGCGCATACGCGAGGACGGCGTGCGGTCGAACACGGACAGGCACAAGCCCCTCTTTGCAAGAGCAGGAGCGAAACGTGTTTCATTACACTGGCGGCACGACCGAAGAGCGTGAGAAGCTACGCATCCGGCAGATATGGGAGCGGGTCGCTTGTCATATACGTTCTGCGCTTTGATGAGCGCCACCTAGCCTGCTGTTCTAGCTTGCTATGAACAGAGTCAAGTCTTCACAGCTCTTCGCTCGTCACAGGGAAAAGGACACCATTTGAAGGTAGAAGAGGCGTTCGAGCGTCCGCCAACAATCGCCCTCGAACAGCTGCACCTGGCCGAACCTGGAAGTAGGCGGGCGGCCACCAGGGGCTCGGTGGCGATCCGGCCTTGAACTTCCGTAGACGACCCGTTGCCGCCGTTCGATCTTCGTCAGTTAATGGCAGCTAAGCTTGAAGACCGCAGTGGATGGCCAACCACGAAAGCGCCCGCACCACCGGGCTCTTGACCGCCGCGACGACGATGTCACTGTTGATGTCGTCGAGCGCATCGTGATCTCAGCGAGCGCTCGCTCCAATTTTCGCATGCTTGTTGTACCGCGTTGTTCCAAATTACTTGACTGTAGAGCGCCAGCAGCCTAAAGTGTGATCACGGTACACCACGGAACAACGCGGAACAACAAGGGGCTCGCATGGCCAAGAATATTGCTTCAGTCTCAACAACGCCCGGCCGCCCGGGCTTCAGCATCAGCTTCCGGCATCCGCTGAAGCTCGACTCCAAGGGCAAACCGGGACTGAAGATGCGTCGCGGCCTCGGTACCGACGACAAGGCCAAGGCTGAAAGTCTGGTTGCCGAGATGAACCAGCTCCTGCAGGACGAAGCATGGTGGACGGCAGCGAAGCACCAGGATGCGCTGCAGGCATTCGATCCCCGCATCGTGGCCGCCTTTTACGACGGCATCCAGGCGGGCATGGCTGACTCGTTCGCGACCCGCGACAGCATCATTCCCCTGCCCGGGAAAGCCGAAGGCTACGCGCGCACGCTGTTCGTCGGCACGACCGGTGCCGGCAAGACCTCGCTGCTGCGCCATCTGATCGGATCGGACCCCGAACTCGACCGCTTCCCCTCGACCTCGACGGCGAAGACCACCGTGTCCGACATCGAGGTGATCCCGGCTGCAGGCGAATTCCGGGCCGCGGTGACCTTCTTCACTGAGCCCGTCATTCAGGCGAACATCGAGGACTGCATCCTCAACGCCTGCGCGGCGGTGTGGGACAAGTTCCCCGAAGACAAGATCGCCGATCGCTTCCTGCATCATCCGGACCAGCGCTTCCGGCTGAGCTACCTGCTCGGTTCGTGGCGCAAGAACCTGCCCGCCGAGTCCGCGGCAGACGAGTGGGATTTCGGTACGCCGGATGACGCCGCAACGGCTGCGGCCAACAGCGACGAAGCGGTCTCAGGCGCAGACGCCGAAGCGCTGCAGGCCAAGCTGGTGGACTATGTCGGCCGCATCACGAAGCTGGCCGCGGCGAAAGCCAAGACCATCGGCGACGCGCTGCTCCCCGATCCGCACGCGGCAACCGCCGAGGACCGCGAAGCCGCCCTCGAGATTTTTCAGGGGGAGCTGTTCGACGACGAGCAGTTCCACGAGATCGTCCATGACGTGCTGGACGAAGCGCGGCAACGCTTCGAGGCGCTGAAAAGCGGCGAGCTGACCTATCACGGCACCAGTGCGAAGTGGCCGATGATGTGGGTCTACACGACTGGTGACCGCGCCGAGTTTCTGAAGCAGGTACGCTGGTTCTCAAGCAACTTTGCGCCCTCGTTCGGCAAGCTGCTGACGCCGCTCGTTGACGGCATCCGCGTCATGGGTCCGCTGTTTCCAACCTTCACCGACTATCAGGCAAAGGTCGTGCTGCTCGACGGGCAGGGGCTCGGCCATACGCCGGACTCTTCAACGAGCGTGACGACACACATCACGCGCCGCTTCTCCGAGGTCGATGCGATCCTGCTGGTGGACAACGCCGAGCAGCCCATCCAGGCCGCCGCCCAGTCGGTGCTGCGTGCGGTCGCATCGAGCGGCAACAACAAGAAGCTGCTGATCGCCTTCACGCACTTCGACCAAGTCAAGGGCCTCAACCTGCCGACCTTCGCGGACAAGCGCGCACACGTCCTAGCCTCGGTGCACAATTACCTGTCGAAACTGAAGGAGGTGCTGAACGCGCCTATCGTGACTGCGCTGGAACGGACGATCGACGACCAAACCTTCATGCTCGGCGCCCTCGACGGGCCTAGCACCAAGCTGCCGCCTGGCGTCAAGGCGCAGCTCAACAAGCTGATCGCCTTCGTCGAGAAGTCGGTCGAACCGCCGCCCGTGCCGGACGCGAAACCGATTTACGACGCCTCGGGTCTCGGCTTTGCTGTGCAGCGTGCCGCGGACAGCTTTCAGAAGGCGTGGGCTGCCCGTCTGGGCCTGTCGATCGGCGCGACCCTGCCGGCCGAGCACTGGACCCGGATCAAGGCGCTCAATCGCAAGATTTCGACCGAGATGGGCGTCGAGTACGACTCGCTGCGCCCCGTCGCCGATCTGGTCGGCCGCATCACCGAAGAGGTCGCGAATTTCCTCGACAACCCGATGGAGTGGTCGCGGTCACCCGACGATGCCGACGAAGCACAGCAGGCCATCGCGCCGATCCGTCAGGTCGTGTTCAACCGCCTGCACCAGCTTGCCCTGCAGCGCCTGATCGACAAGCATCTTGAAGACTGGCGGCGCGGCTTGGAGCATAAAGGCAAGGGTTCCGCCGCGCGCCGTGCCAGTGACATTCGCGGCATCTACGAGCTTGCCGCGCCCGTCCCGGGCACCGTCAACACCGCGCCGGCCATCGAATTCATGCGCGGCGTTCGCGAACTGGTTCGTGCGGCCGTCGAAGAGAACGGCGGGGAGCTGCGCCCGTGAGCCGCTGCCTCACCGCCCTAGTGATCGGCAACGCGGACTATGCGGATGCCGGCGTACTCAAGAATCCGGGAAACGACGCCGAGGACATATCGGCCAAGCTGGACGACTGCGGCTTCACCGTTGCGACCAAGCTTGATTGCACCCACATGCTCAGGCATTGCTTTCAACCTGCCAAGGGCCGGCAAAGTGAGCTTCATCGAGAAGGTCCTCATGGCTGACAACCACTTTTGGCGCCTCCGGTGGTTCGAGCGCCGTGACAACAACTTCGTCTGATCTGGAGGAGATATCGTGGCTGAATACGAGGACGTGCTGCCGCTTGAGGGCATGGCTGCGCCACTGCGAGCGCGCCACGAGCTGAGGCAGATGTTCGAGCGTTGGCTGCCTCGATCGCGGCAGCCGCGGGTCATCCTCAACCCGGAGGGGATGGTCGACGAGCTAAGTCTCCTCGATGTCAGCAGGCACTACCGGCTTGAATACGCCGGCGGTGCCGAAGACGTCGCCACCGCGTGGGATCGTTCCGAAGAGCGCATTGCAGACGGCGGCCCCGACTTCGGCGAGCTCGTCCGCCTAGGGTGGGTGTTTTTTGACGGAGGCCGCTGGGTCATGCAAAGCACGCCAGCGGGTGCGCACAGCGACATTAGCTATCCGAGCCCAAGCACACAGTCGTTCTTGGAGGGCTTGCGCAAGGCTCGATTCATCCCGAAGGAGCAAGCACCCTCGCCGGATGCCGAAGCCCTCGTTGCCCTCATCGCACTTGAAGGATGGCTGGACTCGCAGATTCCCACGCGAGACCCGGACTGGATTGCTGCACGCCTGTGGGAGCGCCTATGCCCGCGGCCGGCCGCGCGCGCTGAAGAAGTTGACGAGGCGAGCACACCGGCGCAGGCGATGGACCCGGACGCCGGGGAAGTTGACAGGGCTTTCTTAGAATGGTCTACGTGGTGCGATGTCCTTCGCTGCAGCGGTCGATGGGACATCAACTGGGGCACAACCCAGACGCAGTACTGCCGCGAGGCCGCACATCGAGTTCTACAGCGCCAGAAGCTTTGGAGAACCTGGGACGACGATGCTGCTCGCTACGCGGACGTGCTCGAGAAGACGTTTGCGATACCGCTCGACCGGTTGAGATTTTCGAGGCTGCCGACGAAGCCAGCGCCCCGGACGCTCGTGGCTCGCGTCGACTGGCTGGGCATGATGGAAATTGAGCATCTCATGATGCATCGGCTCGGTGCGAGCACGGTCAGCTTCGCACTCGAGCTACTCTGCTCTGAACTCGAGAAGACCGGTAGCGGACCGAATGTTAGGCATCGCGCTGCAACGTTTCTATCGTTCGCCGCCGCTCACCCTTTGGCGATGCAAAAACTGCTGTACCGAGTTAATGTCGTACCCGCTCTGTTGGTGGACATGCTAATGGACCCGCTGGTCGTGAGCCTAGGCGCGAGGCTCATCATCGAGTGGCGGTCGGGGTCGGGACGCGACAGTGACCGAATTATTCGCCGTGAAGCGCAGACCAAAGCGTATGCAGTTGAGGATGCGCTGTCGCTCCTAGCGCATCAACTGAAGCAGGGCACGCTTGACCTCGAAGAATGCGCGGGGTTGGTCACCTGGTGCTACGCTGGCGTTCGCGGGCGAGCGGTCGCCGATTCGAGGCGACTTGTCGGCCGCCAGCTTCTCGGGCTGCTCGCGAAGGAAGTTGGCGAAATTCAGTCTGAGGTTCTACAGCACCTCATCGACCAAGCGGCCTACGAAAACAATGTTCCCCGCGCAAACTTCGCAGCGGTACTAGCCGGATTGGAGTGCCTCCAAGACGCGCACTCCGACGCCTCGGCAATCGTCGACCTGTACGCGAAGTTCGCACGTGACCTGCATCTGGATTGGACGGACGCGGATAGCTTGTCTCCGGAACTCGCTGCGCGGCTCGTCGCGACGGCGCTTGCTCAGGCGCCGACCAAGCGAGACTCGCTTTTAGTACCGTTCGATAGCGCGAAGCTCTTGCGGGAGACGGCGGGGGAGGAAAAGCTCTCTGTTCGCACAAACATCGCCAAAACGCTAAGAGAGCACGTGAGGTTGCTCGCCCGTGCGGTAGCCGGTTGGCCAAAAGGGGACGTGCCAGCGGAATTCGGCGACCCATTCTTGGCGCTCGTCTCGCGCAGCACAATTGAGCATGCCGAGAAGGGACGGATGGGGGTACTCACGGATAGGTACAGCCCGAACCGCTTTCTCGCGTGTGAGCACGGGTCGCCAGCGAAGGATCTCGCGGCCGCGTGGCGGCGGCTCGACAGCTCTCGGCAGAACGTTTTGCTTCAATCGCTCGCGCAATCTGACGATCCGGTGTTGCTCGCTGAACTCTGCCAGCATCTGCCCTCTGCAGCGAAGGCGGGCATCCAAGGGAGGCTGCGACAGTTGAAGCCAGAGGAAGCGTCGACGCTCTGGACCTGGACTGAACTGCAGCGACGTATCGAATCGCTGCTGGCCGCCGGGGAATACGGACTCGCGCGAGAGCACTTCGACGACGCGGCGGAGGACATCGACCGGGCGCCCTCCCAGTTCCGTCTGGCCCTGTTCAATCTCAGTCTTCAACTTCTGATGAAGGAGAAAGACTGGTCGTCCCTCGATGCTGCGGTGATTCCGTCAACATTGGATGTGTCTGCGACTCGCCAAGCTCACGACCACCTGACGTTCTACAGGGCCACGTCGCAGTTGCTGCGCCCGAACGGCGAATTGGCACAGGCGCGGGCGGCGCTCTTAGGGCTGGCAGCGCGCCCAGGTGCCGCACCGGCATACCGGGAGAACATGTTCGCAATTGCCATTCAACAGCTATTGGCGCCGACCCTTCATCCATTGGTCGGCACGGAAAAGGTGGCTGGCGAACAACTGCTCGCTGAGATCAACGCAGCGGTCTCTCCGGACGAGAAGATTGCTGGCAACAATTTGCTGGCCAACCGTGCGCTGCTCTTGCTCGCATTGCAGAGACCCGAGGACGCCATGAAGAGCATCGCCGCGCGCCGCGCCGAGGCGCCGGGCGTGGACCTAGACATGGTTACTGTGCTCGCAAAGATCGCGCTCGGGCATCGCGGCGAGGCGATGGCGATATTGGACGCGGCTCTCACGGAGTTCGGCCCCGACGACCGGCTGGTTGCGCTCAAGAACGACCTCGAAGCCGGCGCGCCCACGTCCAGCGTCACGTCGGCAGCGGTTAACGTGGATCCGATCTCGTCGATTCGAGCTGCCCTCCAGCAGCTGTCCGAGTTGCCACCTTCGCTGGTTGGAGAGGTGCTAGGTCCTTCCGGCGGTGGCATGCGAGGCTACATGGTGCGGCAAGTCTCACGCGCCGTAGCTTCGCTCCAGCACATGGGGGCGATGCTTCGTGACAGAAAGAGCCCAGGTAACGAGGCGAGGTTCGAGAACGACCTCAATACCGCCGTTCGAGAGGTTCTTGGGGCGTCGCTCGCGGTGGCAAAGTGGGATGTCGGCGACCAGTCGCTCGGCGGGTCAACCTCAAATGGAAACCCCGGAGAGCGAGACGCCGTTGTCCGCGTGGCCGGTCAGGAAATCTGCATTTACGAAGCGCTCGTTTGTTCTGGCCTCAATCGGAGTTATATCAAGCAGCACTTCGACAAGTTGCTTGCATACGGCGTTTGCGACGTTTATTTCCACGTTACGTACTCCTACGCCGCTGAAGTCAAACCCATCTTGGACTATCTCCGGCACATGCTTGAGAGCGAGGTGCCGGCCGGACTCGCGTTTCTAGGGTGCGAATCTCTGGGCACCCCTGACTATGAGACCAGCGGCTATATCGCGACTTACCGGGTCGACCACCGGGAGGTCGCGGTGGTATTCCTGATCGCGGACCTCCACGTGCCCGGACAAGGCTCGCCCCCGGTGGCTGCTCCTGTGGCCCAATCGATACTGACGGCGGGCGGGCAGACGGCTTGACAACCGAGGTCTGCGTTGCCTCGGCTAGCCTCTCGTGGCGCCGAGTTCTTGAGCGCGACGACTGTCGTCCGAAACACGATCTAGGGCAGCCTTCGTCGTGTATCAGAGGGTCGGTTGTCTGAGTGGAAGAGACGTTCGAATGTCCGCACGCGCCGGGGATGAGTGGCCGCTCCTCGCCGCACGCAGGCTCATGCGATTTGCATCGATGCGCCAGCTAGTGATTCAACTGGCCGGCTCAACCCGACCCTGAGCGGTCAGTCAGGTTGCTTGATAGCAGCCATTCAGCAAGTACCTGCTGGCGTTAGCGACCCGTATCGTCCCTACAGGGGAGCGCGTCAACGTTGCAAGTGCATCCTGAACAACGGAAGCAGTTCTCGATAGAGAGCAACGTATCTATCGGTTCCGACATGCCGAGATGCGCGAGCAACGAAGAATAACTCGTTCCGCAACTCATCCAACGTCTGTCGCGGCTTTTGTTTTGCGAGAGCCGAGGAATTCTCGAATGAGCCGTATCGTTCATACCCGTTGAATGACATCGCAAAAGCAAAGATAGCCTTCGCATCCTCGGGGTCAGGTAAATCCGCTTCATGTGCCAGCGTTGCCATATCGAGAGGCCGGATAGGTGGTAGACAGAATCTATTGTTACCAATCTTCAAGGCGCTGTCGACTGACCGCTCTTGGCCGATGGCCGCCCGCCGCGGACGGTGCAGGTGGGATGTGCGATCTGGGCTAGTTGAACAGTTGGCGCGGAGGAGGATGGGGTTTCCAGCATCCTCTCGAAGAAAAGGGGCTGCACACGATGTGCCGCCCCTCTTGCGAAGTCGATTATTTCGGCTCGACTGCCCAGAAGGTCCGTGTATTTGTGAATTCGCGAATACCTGCCGATGCGAGTTCCCGTCCGTATCCTGACTTCTTGGTGCCTCCGAATGGTACGCGTGCGTCGGAAGCAGTCATCGAGTTGATGAACGCGGCGCCGGTCGTCACACCCTTGGTGATCGCGAGAGCACGTTGCCTGGAAGCCGACCAGACGCTGATCGAAAGACCGAATTGCGTTGCGGACGCAAGACGGATTGCATCGGCGTCGTCTTTCGCCCGTGCCACGACTGCCACTGGGCCGAACGTTTCTTCATCAAACGCTGCGATGCCAGGACCAGAAACCGCCAAAACCGTGGGCGCGTAGAAGCACCCGGGGCCGTCGATTGAGGCGCCGCCTGTCAACAGCGAAGCGCCCGCGGCGACGGAGCGCTGCACCTGACTGTCCAGCATATCGCGCAGATCGCCGCGCGCGAGCGGGCCCATTTGCGTTTCGGCAGCGGTCGGGTCACCGACCTTGAGTGCCTTGACCTTTGCGACGAATTGCTCGGTGAATGCGTCGGCGATCGATTCTGAGACGATGAAGCGCTTCGCGCATACGCAGCTTTGGCCAGCGTTGTTGAAGCGCGCTTTGACAGCGGCCTCAACAGCACGGGGAAGGTCTGCGTCGTCGAGGACCACGAAAGCGTCCGAGCCACCAAGCTCTAGCACCGACTTTTTCGAGGCACGGCCAGCGGCACTGCCAACAGCCGCACCAGCGCGATTCGAGCCGGTGAGGGTGACCGCAGCAATACGATCGTCGCTGATCAGTTTCTCGATAAGCTGGGGTACTTCCGGTTCCGCCACGACGAGCGTCGTGACGAGGTGCTGCGGGAAGCCTGCTTCTACGAAGATCTTTTCGAGGGCTAGTGCGGATCCCGTCACGTTCGGGGAATGCTTTAGAATCACGCCATTGCCTGCGGTGACAGACGGTATGGCAAAGCGCATAACTTGCCATACCGGGAAATTCCACGGCATGACCGCGAGTACAAGTCCGATCGGCTCGTAGCTGATCCAGGTGTCGACGCCGTCGATGTCTACCTTCTCGTCACCGAGGTAGCGTTCAGCATTGTCAGCGTAGTAGAGCGCCGTGACTGCCGACTTTTCGACTTCACCAGCAGCTTCCGCGATGACCTTGCCCATCTCCATCGTCGTGAGTTGGCTCAGCGCCTTGCTTTCTCGACGAAGCACTTCAGCGAGACGGCGAACTGCGGTCACGCGCTCATTCAGGGGCGTCTTGCCCCACGCGAGTGCAGCGGCGTGGCCACGCTCGACGGCTTCTTCAACTTGCTGTGACGACCAGCTCTCATACGTTGCGATGGTCTGGCCGTTGAGCGGGTTGACGGTGGTGATGGATTGCGTCATGACATTGGATCCTGTCGTCTATGGAAACCGGCCGCACTAAAGTTGCGGCTGGTAGGCCATCAGGCGTGGTGAAAAAGTTGCGTGCAAATGGTGTTGACCTGGCTGCCTTTGACCACACATCGGTCAGCGGCCTCGCGCCACTTTGCAAAGTGAGGCGCGGCGCGGTGAGCGTCGATCGCGGCCTCGTTCTCGTAGAGCTCGTAGAAGAAGAAGTGGTGCGGATCCTTCGTGTCTTGAGTTACGTCGAAGTACTTGCAGCCAGACTCGTCATTAAACGTGCGAGCGGCGTTTTCCTTGATAGCGGCGAGAAATTCTTCCAGGCGCTCGGGATAGACGTTCACCGAGACGATAAGAGCGAGCATTTTCAGTTCCTTTTTGGTCAGGCGTGAGCTGGAACCGGCAAAGCGGCGCCGGTCTCGTTGCTGAGCGTTTCAAGGCTCTTCCAGGTGTGGTCGGCGATCGTGATGCCTTCCTTGCGAAGCTTTTCCGTGTTGCGATCTTCGATTTCGCCCGGGAAAAAGATTTCGTCGATGCCGTGAGCCTTGGGGGTGTTTTTGATCTCGTCGATCAGCGTTTCCATTCGCTGCTCGAATTCAGCGATGGGCATCATGGATTTGATGTCGATCGTCAGCAGAAGATGCCCGCAGCCACTGGGCTTCGTTGCGTCGTACGGGCCAACGACATCGGAGCCGAAGTGGCTTCCTGTCAGCACGCCTGCGAGCACATCCATCATGAACGAGATGATGTAGCCCTTGTGACCGGCCATAGGCAGGATCAGACCATGCACAGCCTTGCTGGCGTCGGTGGTCGGAACACCATTTTCGTCGGCCGCCCAGTTGTCGGGGATTGCTACGCCGCGCTCTGCAGCGAGGTAGATTTTGCCGCGCGCGACTGCGGTATTTGCGATATCCATCACGGCGACGCCGCGCTTGCCTCCCGGGGCTGCAATCGACCAGGGATTGGTGCCCACAGCCTTTTGCTTGCCACCCCAGGGTGCCATCGCCGGGCTTGCGTTTGTTGCGAGGAGTGCGACGCAACCAGCTTCGGCCGCCATGCGCGTGAAATACGCGGCTGTACCGAAGTGATTTGAATTGCGTACACCGACTGCACTAACGCCAAACTCGCGTGCGCGTTCAATGCCAAGCTCAACGGCTCGTGTGGTCAGGATCTGACCAATGCCATGGTGACCATCGAGCACCGCTAGGGCGCCGCTATCAATGACGCGTTCTGGTTTGGTGATCGACTTCATTACGCCGGTGCGCAGGCGTTCGACATACCACGGCAGACGCAGCATGCCGTGCGACGAGTGGCCCCAGAGCTCTGCTGTGACGAGACTGTCAGCCAAAAGGTGTGCATCGTCGCGGGGGACGCTCAAGGATTCAAGAACGGCTGTACCGAACTGGGTGAGCCCTTCCGCTTGAACGGTGATAGGCATGTGTATCTCCTGGTGTTGCCGAAATATCTTGCGACACGGTGACTGCCGGGCGGCTGGTTTGCATTGCGATGGAAGGCAGGAGCAATCAGACGTCGAACTTGTATTCGGTAGGCAGCACCGTAAAACGGTTGTGATTAACGCTTGCCGTGCTCGGAGGAGACCGGGTTGGTCTGGCCCGAATCCGTCAGGGTGCGCGTTGCCTCGGGCGTTGCGTAGATCCAGAGGATCTTCATCGGATTTGTTTTCGAGAGATTGCGAAAGCGGTGATTCACGTTCGGCGGGATGAACGTGACATCCTGCGGCTTGAGTTGGTACTCAAGGCCGTCGATATCCATGATTGCTTCGCCCTCAATCAGCACCACGCTTTCCTGGACGTTGTGGCTGTGAAACGGGATTTCCACGCCCGGATCGAAGGACGTGTAGCCAGTGATGAAGCTGGTCGTGCCGACGTCTCGCGTTACGAGAGGCGTGGTGCGTGCGCCGCCGCCGCGTTCGTGCGTGGGGAGCGTTTCGGGCTTCAACAGGCTTGCGCCCGACGGGGTCTTCGTGGTCATGCTACGTCTCCGGTCAGAGTGTGGGGAGCGCCGCGGCGCCGTGGCGCTGGCTGATTGGGCGAGGCAGGCCACCGGTTGGTGGCTCGCATGGCACCACCGCAGGGTATGGGTCTAGCATGAAGCCTGCCTCTAGATCGCAGTATAGCGTTTCATGATCATAAAACGCAATTCAAAACGCGCGGTCTCAGTGTTTACACTGCTTCGGCAGGCCTATACCTTACAGGCCTGAATATTGCCTAGCGGCGACTAGCGGGATTGCATTATTATGCTACAGGATGCGATTTCGCAGCATGCAGGTCTTCCGCGTCGTGCTATCGCTTGGTGTGGCGCTATTTATGGGGATGCTCTCATCTCACCAATGAGAGGCTTGCCGAGGCGGACTGCCGAGGATACCGGGATAGCGCTGGTTTCGAGAGGCTGACAGGATCTGTTGCCGATCTAATTATCAGTCGGCCTTCTGGCGGTGCCCGCACATGAAGGGGGCAGCCAGAACTCAAGCGAACGACACTCAAGTTAACGATCGGTCAGCCGTAAGCCCGGATGAGACCAATGTTCGGTTGGTTGTTACACAATAATTGATAAGGACTGCAATATATGTTTTCGCGTTTTACCATCAGTGCGCGAATCGGATTTGCCATGGCAATTCTTGGACTTCTTCTTGTCGGAATCGGGGCTTTCGGGATGATAGGCATGAGGGTGAGCAATGACGCAAACCGGAAGACATACGCAGTCCAGATGCCGAAATCAATAGCGGTCGGAGAGATGATGATCTTTGTCGGACGTCAGCGCACAACACTCGACCGCGCCGCAATCCAGCTTGATTCCAGTGACGCTAAAAGCATGTATGCGATGGAAAACGGGCTACGTGAGGCAGCCGGGGCGGCCTGGAATCGCTACCTTTCCTTTGCGCGCGACGCACAAGAGGACCAACTGGCATCGGATGTCACAAGGGAATACCAGACGATTGAGCGCGAACTTGGTCGGTATCGCGACGCGACGTCCCGTGGCAATCGGGAGGAAGTTGTACGACTAAGAGGGGGGCTTGGTCAGGTGTACATGCACATGCAGAGTGCGACAGATGCGCTGAAAGCATATCAGCTGAAGCAGGCGCGGGCGGACTACGAAGAAACCGAGCGTGCATATGAGTGGTTCTTGGTGGGCAGCGTGATGGTGATTGCGCTGGGTGCGATAGCGGCGCTTTTTAGCTGGTTTTATCTGCGGCGTGCAATTCTCGAACCAGTAAACGAGGCGATTTCTCATTTTGAGGAAATTGCACGCGGAGATCTTAGTCGCGAAATTGTCGTTCGAACGAGCGACGAGTTAGGGCGCATGATGAAAGGCCTTGTGGCAATGCAGGGCAGCCTGATTCGTACTGCCGTGTCATTACGCGAAGGCAGTGAAGCTATCGCGACTGCAACACGAGAGATAGCGGCAGGAAACGCCGATCTTTCGGTACGGACAGAGTCTCAAGCGGCATCGCTCGAAGAGACAGCCGCGAGCGCGGAGGAACTCGCTGGAACGGTTAGCCAGAATGCAGAAAATGCGGCGCGCGCGAGCGAGCTGACGTCTTCGATGGCGCAGATAGCGAGGAAGGGTCATGAAGTCGTCGCTCGTGCAGTGTCGAATATGGGGGAGATCAGCCGCAGTTCGTCCGCAATTTCCGAAATCACAACGATCATCGAAGGGATCGCATTTCAGACCAACATACTTGCGTTGAACGCCGCTGTAGAAGCAGCGAGAGCTGGTGAGCAAGGACGAGGATTCGCGGTTGTAGCTGGTGAAGTTCGGACGCTTGCGCAGCGATCCGCTGTTGCAGCCAAGGAGATCAAGGAACTCATCGCCGCCTCGACTACCCGCATCGATTCCGGCGCGGCGCTTGTGACGGAAGCGGGTGGAGCAATGACAGAAGTAATCTCATCCATTGAGCGCGTCGACACGCTTGTCGCTGAGATTGCGGCGGCGTCGAGCGAGCAAAGCAACGGGCTTGGGCAGGTGAGCGCCGCTGTCAATGCCATGGATCACGCGACACAGCAGAACGCTGCATTGGTCGAAGAGGCAGCGGCAGCGGCACAAGCGCTGCAGAGTCAGGCGAGTATGCTTGCCGAGACTGCATCGACTTTCACTCTGGTGAGTGATCGGTAACGCATGCTGTTCGCGAGCAGCGAACAATCCACATTGATCAGTGTTGCCATTCGACGTATGGCCCCCCCGGTCGCTGACATGATGGGCTCGAAATCGATACATCGGGATATTGCGATCTGGTGCGGCGGGCAGGGTATCGAGATTCACTTGGCTTGAAACGGAGTGCGTTTAGTTGGGAGATCAGATCATTGTCACAATATGGCGCGACGGTGCTTATTTGCTGCGATGTCGAGAACTATTTGCGAAGGGCGTTAAATTGCGGTCGACTGGAGCTTTGGCTGTTTTCAGCTTTCGTCAGCGCTTCAAGGTAAATTGTCGAAACGTCGGTTCAACACGCTTCGGCGATTGTGTGCGTCCTCACGCCACATCTTGCTACGTTGCTGTAGCGCCGCGCCGGTTCTCTTTCCCTGCGCACTCCGTTCTAAGCCCGACGAGGCTCTCGTGTTGAAAGGGCGTACACTACCGGCCTAAGCAAAAGCACAACCATCTGATTCGCGGCAGATAATTCATGGACTATTTCGCTGCAGTACGGGCCTTTGTTCGCGCAGCGGAGCTGAAGAGCTTCAGCAAAACGGCCAATGAACTGGCCGTCAAGACATCGACCATATCGCGCTACGTGAGCGAGCTGGAAAGTGACCTGGGCATCGCCCTGTTCAACCGCTCGACACGCGGACTCGTCCTCACAGAAGGCGGCCGGCTGTTTCGTGAACACGCTTTGCTGGCGTTGCAGGCACTCGATGACGCGCGCGAAGTGACATCGTCTCTTAATCGCACCCCGCAAGGCGCGCTGCGCGTGACAATCCCCCCCGCCTTCGGTCGCCTGCATATCGTGCCGCATCTGCCAGCCTTCATGGCCCGCTACCCCAGCATCGACCTCGACATCGTCTCGACGGATCAAACGCTCAACATGATCGACGTGGGCATTGATGTGGCGATACGCACTGGCGTGCTGCCCGATTCTTCATTGATGGCGAGGCGCCTTGCACCGCATCGTCGTATCGTCTGCGGCAGTCCGGAGTATTTCGAGCGTCACGGCACGCCCCGTGTCCCTGACGACCTTGGCGCGCACGATGCACTTCGCTTGCCCCTGGTGCCGGACGACAGATGGTCTTTCACGCGAGTTGCCACTGGTACGCAAGCGTCACAACAACAGGAACACGTGCTGGTACAACTGCAGGGGCGATTGCGCGCCGACGACGCGCAAGCCGTGCTCGCGCTCGCCGTGGCCGGCTGCGGCGTGGCGCTCATTCCAACGTGGCTTGCGTCTGCAGCGCTGCGCGAAGGACACCTGCAGCACGTACTCCCGGAATGGGAGGCACGCACCGGACGAGCCGAACCTGCGGTCTGGGCTGCCTACCCGCCGAAGAAAATCGTCTCGTCGAAAGTGCGCGCCTTTGTGGACTTCTATGCCGATGCGTTTGGCGAGCCACCGTACTGGGACGAGGGCCTCGCACGCTAGCGTCGGCCTTAACGGGCGAAGCGGATGTCCAGCGTGCGCAGGTAAGTCTGCAAGCCCGCATCCTGGATAGGAATTACGTAGGCGTTTTCGTTCGTTTCATTGAAATGCGCATGCCAGTATCCAGGCGGAGTGACGAAGGCCATTCCCGATTCCCAATCGACGCGGGTCGGATTCACGATATTTCCGTCGCTGTCCAGTTCCGTCCCGACCAGCGTATAGACACCTGGCTTGCCGCCTGCGATGAAGTCGAGTGCAATCGATTGATGCCGATGCGGCTTCTGCATGGAGTTGGGCGGCACGATCCCGAACATCGCCCACAACACATGAGTGACCGTGCGCGTCTGTGGAAAATTGGCGTTGCCCATCAGCACGCTGATACGGTTGCGACGGCCCGCGTTGGCTTGTTCGGCGACATCGCGCAATGCTGCCTGCGCGCTGGCGGCCGGATAGCGTGTGGGTGCAAATCGCGCCTGCACTCCCGTCGTGCCAAGATAGGCAAGCAGAGGGGCGTCGTTGACGTAGTAGAGCGTCGATGTTGCATCGGCGGCCAGCGTGGCAACATGGCCGCCCGGGAGCGTGAAGAAGTCGCCCATGGCAAAAGGGAAGCGCGTTCCAGCCTGCTCCACGCTGCCCGCACCGCTGATCACGTAGCAGACCTGCGAGGTCGCGTTCGGATCGAGTGTCAACGCATCGCCTGCATTGATGCGCAGGAAATTGGCGCTCAGGCCGGGGCCCGTCGCGGGTCCAGGGCAGCCCAGCTCCGCAGACAGGTCAAGCGGCACGACTCGCGTCGCGCCGTCCGCATACAGCGAAGGCGGGAAGCTGTGGAACGGCACGCGCGAAATGAGCTTCGCACCAATCGGATTGGCGGACGAGGTGTATTCGAAATATTGCGCGTCTTCGGTCACGACATTAAGTTCGCTGGAAAGCTCGGGCGATGTCACGGTCAGCATGGTGTGCTCCTTAAGGGTTTTCAGAGAGCTTCGTGCGAATCCGTTCGTGGAGTGGGGAGCCGCATTCAAAGGCTGACCTGACTCTAGACGCGGCGCCATGGCTCCAGAAGTGCCGGACATCGAAATCACCTTTGCGCAAAAGGTGCAGGGTGCCACCATATCGAGCGATAGCGAGTTGTATAAGCCATCAGGACACATCTTGAGAACAGGTGAATGCGCCGGTTCCACAAGGAACCGGCGATACGCACTTGGCTGAGGGTTTAGAACTTGTGACGAATGCCTAATCGGGCAACGAGCTGGTTGTCATTGCCGGAGGCCGACTGCGTGTTGATTGCGGCAACCGCCGTCTTGCCTGTGGAATCACGCCCAGAGGCATGCTGGAACACGCCGAGTACGTAGACATCTGTGCGCTTCGACAGAAAATAATCGAGACCGAGTGAATACTGGTAGTACTTTGCACCGTCCCTCGCCGTGCCATTTGCCAGCGTCAGGCTGTTACCGTCCGTGTAGTCGAACGCAGCGCCAGCGAGAAATGCAGGCGTAAACTGATATTTGAAGTTTGCTTCGACGTTGTTGAACGTTGCGTTGGTGCCGTGCCGATAGATCGTCGTGCCGTTTGCGCCCAGATTGCGAAAGCTCACGTTCGAATAGGTGACGCCAAACGTTGAAGCGCCTACTGTGTATGCGCCTCCAGCTCCAATCACCTGATACGTGTTCGCGTTAACGAAGCCAGAATAGACCGGGGTAGTGACGGCTGCGGCAGTAGTCGACGACGTGCTGTTGCCGAACAGGCCGCCAATGTTCGACGGCGTGCGCGCGTTGAGGTAGCCAACGCCGAGAACGAGCGGCCCGTTGCTGTAGCCAGCGCCGATCGACCAGATCTGGTTTTGCGAGATGTTTCCCGTTGCGCCGCCGAAGCTATAGGTACCGCCGAAACGCAAACCAGAGTAATTCGCGCTCGTGAATTTGACCGTGTTGTTCGAGCGATAGGCATTGTTGAAGTTGTCAAGATCTCCGGGGTGAGCCGATATATTGCCACCCCATTGATCTCCTGTCTCAAGAGGGCCGACATAGTCGACGACGGAGTCATACTGCCGGCCGAGTGTGACCGTACCAAACTGGCTGCTTCCCAAGCCGACGTAGGCTTGGCGGCCGAACATCAGCCCGCCCTGGCCGAGCTTCCCGTTGTTCACGTCGAAGCCATTTTCGAGCACAAAGAGTGCCTTCAGGCCGCCGCCGAGGTCTTCAGAACCACGAAAGCCGAAGCGGCTGCCTTGCATCACGCCACTGGCGAGGCTGTACAAATGCTTGCCACCGGTGTTGGTGTTGATGTTGAAACCTTCGTCGATGATCCCGTACAGCGTAACGCTGCTTTGCGCATATGCAGAGTTTGCGAAGACTCCCAGGGCAGCGAGAGCGAGAAGTGACTTCTTCATGAAATGATCTCCAGGTTTGCTTTATCGTATTCTGTGCCGCAATTGATTCGTATTACTTAGTATATATCTACGGAGTTCACGAGTCTGGAGCGGCGTGGATACGGATGAATAAACCCGATCAAAGCGTACTCGTGACCGCGTTGCCGAACTACCGCAGTGAATGCATTCTATTGTCACTAAACGCACTAAGTAAATTGATGTGCGCCAGGTGCTTACCCTAGTGGAAAACGAAAGCCACCGCGAATAATGACGTGCGCATTGTGCAGAAGAGGGAGCATTGACGACGTGCGTTGTTACGCTGTGCAAGACGGGCACTCCGTCTCGCAAAAAACTTGGCGCCTGGTTTCGCCGTGTGGCAAGTGGACAACGGTACGAGCGTTTTGGTGGGGCGGTTCGTTTGGAGGGGCAGGCTGTCTAGAAAGGGAAATGACTATCTACACGCAATTTTTCGGATACCGAACGCTATCCAGGCAGGAAAGTGGACTGATCCCGGAGTGTCTAGGTCCCACGTTAGTGACAACGATGCCGATTCGCATGAGTCCGCGACATGGAGTAGCGATCGCACCATGGACGGATGGGAACCACCAGTCCGTAAGCAGCCAGAAAGCTCCGACTTCAGCCCTGAGATTTGAATAGCCCGTTCGGGGGGAAGTTGAATTCGCGCCGCCATGAGGTATGGTAGAGGCCTGTCAAAGTGCATTTAGTGTATATGTAATGCAACAAATGATTCAATCCAGTAGCTGAATGCGGTAGAATTTTGCGCACACTACCCACAGTTCCCCTTTTCTCACGTTGCGTCGATCTTCGTGAATCGGTCGGGTGACGGCCGACGTGCGATCTTTGTGCGAAACCGCAAGCAACTACTCATTTAGTCAGTGGTAGTTGTTTTGTCCGATGTAAAGACGCAAGCCGCATAGGTGTCCGTCACATTCGGCAGACCGTTGAGGTGTTCTACAACCTGGCCGCAAGCAAGGATTGCCGTGTCGAATTTCTCCGGAATCTGGATTCCGCTTATTACTCCGTTCAACAACGGGACTGTTGACCATGGCGCACTTTATGGGCTGGTTCGCCATTATGCCGAGGCTGGCGTTGCGGGACTTGTTGCCCTAGGGACGACCGGCGAGCCCGCATCGCTTAGCGAACAGGAACAAGACGCAGTACTCAACACGATTCTCTCAGCCGCTGGAAGTCTGCCTGTTGTAGCAGGAGTGGGCGGCAATCACATTGAGTCCGTGCTCGAACGCATCGGGGGGCTGAACCTGAAGCCGATTGCCGGAATACTGGTTGCTGCGCCTTATTACGTGCGTCCGGCACAGGCTGGCATTGTGAATTATTTCAGGGCGGTCGCCGACGAAAGCCAGTTCCCAGTAATCCTTTACGATATCCCTTCGCGAACGGGTGTCGAGTTGCAGCTCGGCACGTTACTGGAGCTTGCATCCCACGAGCGCATCGTGGCCGTGAAGGATTGTGGTGGTTCTCTCGACAAGTCGCTTGCGCTGATTCTCGACGGACGTTTGCAGGTCCTGTGTGGCGAGGATCTCGATATGTTTGGGCTGTTATGCGCGGGCGCAAGCGGAGCCATCTCGGCGTCCGCGCATCTGATGCCTGAACGGTTTGTAGCTATGGCGAGAGCGTTGGACGAGGGCCGGCTCGCTACTGCGCGTGGCCTTTGGCATTCACTGGTGCCGATCGTGCGCGCAGCCTTTGCGGAGCCAAACCCTGGCCCAATCAAGGCTGCGATCTCGCAATCTGGCAGAATCAGCAATGAATTGCGTGCGCCTATGACCGTGGTAAGCGCAGAACTGATGGCGTTATGGAGTTCGATTTTAAACGCGGAGTCTTCTCCGCGCCCGCGGTCGGCGCACTGAGGATACAAGCGCTCCTTGGCCAAACTTAATGGCAAGGGCGCTTTCGCCATCCGTGGCTCTCACGACTGCGCAGCTGCCATCTTCGGGCTAAGCGTTGGACGTTAGTTGACTGGAAACCCGCAGTGGCAGACACCGCGGGAGGAAGGGGCGATGAGCACTCCAGTCGATTTTCAGCGACAGGTCATCTTTGGATCTGGAGTCATCGTCCCGGGCCACTGGCCGTGTTGTGAAGCGTCCGTATGCTGTCGCGGACCACTCATGCCCTGGCCGAGACTTTTGTCACTGCTTCCTTGAGAATTGTCAATGCTTCGTTGAGGATCGAGTCGTTCACGGTCAGCGGCGCCAGCAGGCGCACCGTGTTGCGATGCACGCCGCATTTGATCACGAGCAGGCCGTCTTCGCGGCATTGATCGATAACGGCCTGGGCGAAATCGGCGTCGGGCTGGAACGGATCGCTGCCGCGCACGAATTCGAGCGCCGCCATTGGGCCGAGGCCGCGAACGGCGCCGATCGCCGCATGGTCGCGTGCAATCTGTTCAAGGCCCGCGTGGATATTTGCGCCGAGCGCGCGGCCCTTCGCCAGCAGTTGTTCCTCTTCGAACACGTCGAGCACCGCGAGTGCCGCCGCGCAACCCAGCGGGTTGCCGCCATACGTGCCGCCCAGGCCGCCGGGCAGCGGCGCGTCCATGATCTCCGCACGGCCAACGATACCCGAAATCGGCAGACCGCCCGCGAGACTCTTGGCCACGGTGATGACGTCCGGCTGGATGCCGAAGTGCTGGAAGCCGAACATCTCGCCGGTGCGGCCGAAGCCCGCCTGGATTTCATCGCAGATCAGCACAATGCCGTGGCGCGTCGTCAGTTCGCGCAGCGCCTGCATGAATTCCTTGCCCGCCGGGAGGAAACCGCCGTCGCCTTGCACCGGCTCCAGAATGATCGCCGCAACGCGGTCCGGGGCGATCTGCGTGGCGAACAGATCTTCGAGCGAGCGGATCGCATCGGCGGCGCTGAAGTTGCGATACGCGTCGGGGTAGGGCGTGTGATAGACCTCGCCCGCCATCGGTCCGAAATTCTGCTTGTACGGCGTGCTCATGCCCGTGAGCGTCGAGCCGAGCAGCGTGCGGCCGTGGAAGCCACCGCGGAAGGCGATCACGCCCGGCACTTTGCGCCAGGCGCGCGCGACCTTGATCGCGTTCTCGACGGCTTCGGCGCCCGTGGTCGAGAAGAACGACTTGTAGTGTTCGCCATTGCCAACGAGCGTGTTCAGGCGCTCGGCCAGTTGCGTGTAGACCTCGTAGCCGACCACCTGGAAGGCGGCGTGCGTGACTTTTGCCATCTGCTTCTGCACGGCTTCAATCACACGCGGATGGCTATGGCCGATGTTCTGCACGCCAATGCCGCCGACGAAATCGATAAAGCGGCGGCCTTCGACGTCCCACAGTTCCGCGCCTTGCGCTTTTTCGACGAACAGCGGATGAGCGGTGACGACGCCGCGCGGCACGTGATGCTGGCGATGTTCGATCAGGGTTGAGTTGTCGCGGGTCATGTCAGGTTCTCTCTTGATGATTCGGTTACCGCACTCAGACGGTGTTGAGCAAAGGTGAATGAGTCAGGTCACGGGCTAGCTGGCGCGGGCTATGCAGGATCGTCCGGGCCGGTGCGCACGGGTGGGTTCGCATTGGCAATCGCCTGCGCGAGATGCTGCGCCGTGCGGCCAGTGAGCTTGCCGATCTGCGAGCGGCAACTGAAGCCGTCGGCGACCACGATGGCGTCGTGGGGGAGCGCCGCAAGCTTCGGCACGAGCTCTTTTTCGCCGACGGCTTTCGCGACTTCGGCGGTCTTGTGGTGATAGCCGAATGCGCCAGCCATGCCGCAGCAGCCGGTATCGAGCACTCTCGCGCCGAGGTTTTTCTCCGCGCCTGCGCCGCCGCACGCACGCTGATGGCAGTGCGTGTGCACATGCACAGGCGCTGCGCTTGAGCCGTCTTCGGGCAAGGCCTCGGGCAGTTTCAGCCCACGTTTCTGGGCATATTCCGCCACGGTGATGCACGCAGCGGACAGCTTGCGCGCGAGTTGACCGGCTTCGGCATCGTGGCCAATCAAGGCCAGCATTTCGTCGCGGAACACGGAAAGACAACTAGGTTCGAGAATCAGCACGGGCACGCCAGCGGCAATCGGCGCACGCATCATCTCGACGATGTCGAGCAGGTTTTTCTTCGCCTCGTCGAGCAGGCCGACGTCATAGAGCGGACGCCCGCAGCAGACATGACGCGGCGTGAGGCGCGGCGTGCCGCCCGCGGCTTCGACCACGCGCAAAGCGGCGTCAAGCACGGCGGGCGAGAAGCCGTTGTTGAACGTGTCGGTCCAGACCACGATGTCGTTCGCACCGAAGCGCGCGGGCCACGGCGCAATCAGCTTTTTCGCCGCCGCCGTGTCGCGAAAGGCTTGCCGCGCGACGGGCGGGAACGCAGCGCCTGGCGCGAGACCGAAGCGCTGCGAAGCCTTCTTGACGAACGGTTGGCGCATCGCACCGTTAAAGAGCCCGCTCACGCGCGTAGCGACCGGCAGCCATGCGCCGATCCGACCCACCGCCGCTTCCATCAGCGGGCGGCGCCGCGTCTTGTAGTAGCGGTGCAGAAATTCGGCGCGGTACTTCGGGATATCCACGTGCGTGGGGCAATCGTTCTTGCAGCCCTTGCACGACAGACACAGATCCATCGATTCCTTGACGGCTTCGGCGTTGGACGTTTCGTCGATCACCTCGCCGTTGAGCATTTCGAAGAAGAGGCGGGCGCGACCGCGCGTGGAATTGCGCTCCTCGCGCGTGGCCTTAAAGCTCGGGCACATCGTGCCGCCATCCATCGAGCGGCATTTGCCCATGCCGATACAGCGTTCGGTTTCGCGTCCGTAGCCGCGTTCTTCGAGCGCATCGGCGGGTGGGGCATCGCTGGTGTTTTGCGCTGCCATCGGATACGTGAACATGCCTTTCACGTTGCCCTGGCGATACTGCGGCCCCATGCGCAGATTCTCGTCCACCGGCATGGCGTCGATCAGCTTGCCGGGGTTCATCAGCCCTTGTGGGTCCCACAATGCCTTGAATTCGCGGAACGCCTGCATGAGGCGCGGCGTGTACATCAGATGCAGGAATTCGCCCTTGGCCTGGCCATCGCCGTGCTCGCCTGAGAGCGAGCCCTGGTACTTGACCACGAGACGCGCGGCTTCGTCGAGAAACGCGCGCCAGTCGTGCACGCCGCTGGCCGAACGCAGATCGAAGGTAATGCGCGAGTGAATGCAGCCATCGCCGAAGTGGCCGTACAGATTGGTCTTGTAGCCGTAGTGCTCGACGAGCGCGGTGAATTCGCGCAGATAGGCGCCCAGCAGCGCGGGTTCGACGGCAGCGTCTTCCCAACCGACTACCGGGTCCGGTGCGGCAGGATCGCGCGACAGCGAGGTCGCCGACGCGCCGGTTTCACGTATCGTCCACAGCCGGTTCATCAAGGCCGCGTCTTCGACGAAACGCACGCTCGGGCGTTGCGGAAAGTTTTGCGCGGCATCGGCCATTGCACGCGCCTGCGCGATGGCGGCTTCGCGCGTGCTCGCGCCGAATTCGACCAGCAGCCACGCGTCGCCCAGCGGCAGTTCGGCGATATCGTCGAGTTTGAGCCCCAAAGCCTTGAGGCCGCCGACGATGCCCTGGTCAAGCCCTTCCATTGCAATCGCGCCAAGCGGCAGCAGATGCGGCACGCTATCGGCCGCGTCGAAAATCGTTTCGAAGCCGAGTACGACCAGCACGCGCTCGGGCCGACCTTCGACCAGCGTGACCTGCGCGCGCAGCGTCGTGGCGAGCGTGCCTTCGCTGCCGACCAGCGCACGCGCGATATTGAAACCGTTTTCCGGCAGCAGTTGATCGAGGTTGTAGCCCGACACGCGGCGCTTGAGTTTCGGGAAGCCCGCGCGAATATCGTCGGCATAGCGCTCGGCTATTTCGCGCAGACCCTTGACGATGCGCGTGCGTTCGCCGCCTGCTGCGAGATGTTCCGCGTAAGCCGTGTCATCGGTCGGGCCGACCCAGAAGCGCGCGCCGGTTGCCGTCAGCACTTCGAGACGCTCGATGTTCTCGACCGTCTTGCCCGCCATCACCGAATGCGCGCCGCACGAGTTATTGCCGATCATGCCGCCGAGCGTGCAGCGGCTATGAGTAGCGGGATCGGGGCCAAAAGTCAGGCCGTGCGCCGCTGCGGCTTTTTTCAGTTGATCGCACACCACGCCCGGTTGCACGATAGCGTGACCCGCGCCAGCATCGATCTGCTCGATCGCATGAAGATATTTCGAATGATCGATACAGATGGCGGCGTTAACCGCCTGACCGCACATCGACGTGCCCGCGCCACGCGGCAGGATCGCCACGCCGAGTTTCGCGCAGAGTTCGATGGTGGTTCCGAAATCGTCGATCGTGCGCGGAATCACGACGCCGATTGGCGGCTGGCGGTAGTTCGACGCCTCCGACGCATACATCGCGCGCGTGGCCGGATCGAAGCGGATCTCTGCTGTCGTCTGCGTTTCGAGTTGCTGACGCAGCATCAGTATCTGGTTAAGATCCGCAGCGCGGGCATGGGTGTTTTTGGTCATCGAACTTTCTGCGATATATGGCGCGGATGCATCGAGGGCTGTCTCGGCGGGATCCGCTGCAGTACTGGGGATCAAAATCGAAAAGCCGTTCATTGCCGGATCGTTGAAAGTGCTGCTTCCCAGGACACTATGTGCATTGACCTCCGTAGCTGAGGCAACAACACCGACACTGCGCTCGCGCGATTACCAGAGTTAATCAATCAATCGAGCTGCCCCTGGCAGACGTACTTGATGTGCATGTATTCCTCGAGGCCATGCGTCGATCCTTCACGGCCGTAACCGGAATCCTTCACACCGCCGAAGGGTGCGGCTTCGGCGGCGAGTGCGCCTTCGTTGACACCGACGATGCCGCTTTCCAGTGCATCAGCGAGACGCCAGATGCGGCGCACGTCCGTCGAGTAGAAGTAGGCGGCGAGACCAAAAGGCGTCGCATTCGCCTGCGCGATCACATCGGCTTCGGTTTCGAAGCGCGTGATCGGCACGACCGGGCCGAAGGTTTCTTCGCAAGAGCAGTCCATTGACGGCGTCGCGTCGATCAGCACGGTCGGCGCGAAATAGTTCGCCGAGGCGCATTGCTCCGACTGCACGCGCGTACCGCCCACGACCACTTTCGCGCCGTTTTCGACGGCATTGCACACGTGACGCTCGATCTTGTCGACCGCGCGCGCATTGATCATCGGGCCGATCTGCGAACCGGCGCTGGTGGCCGGACCGACAACCAGCGCGCCCACGCGCGCGGCCAGTTTCTCGACGAATGCATCATGCACGCCGGCCTGCACATAGACGCGGTTCGGGCACACGCAGGTTTGGCCGCCGTTGCGGAACTTCGAGATCATAAGGCCTTCGACGGCCGCGTCGAGATCGGCGTCGTCGAACACGATGAACGGTGCGTTGCCGCCCAGTTCCAGCGAAAGCTTCTTGAGCGTGTCGGCGCTGCGGCGCGCGAGATGCTTGCCCACGGGCGTCGATCCGGTGAACGTGATCTTGCGCACGCGCGCGTCGTCGAGCCAGACGTCGACTACGGCGGGCGTGTTTTCGCGCGAGGCGGTGACGATGTTCAGCACACCGGCGGGCACACCGGCTTCTTCGGCGAGCTTGACCAGCGCGAGCGAAGTGAGCGGCGTGTCTTCGGCGGGCTTGCACACGACCGTGCAACCGGCGGCGAGTGCCGGAGCGATCTTGCGCGCGATCATCGCAGCCGGAAAATTCCACGGCGTAACGGCGGCGATCACGCCCACCGGCTCGCGCAGGGCGTACATGCGGCGGCCCGGGACCGGCGCCGGAATGATGTCGCCGTTCGTGCGCGTCGCTTCTTCAGCGAACCATTCGACGTAGCTGGCGGCGTAGATCACTTCGCCCTTGCCTTCGGCGAGCGGCTTGCCCTGTTCGCGCGAAATCAGTTTGCCGAGGTCTTCGGTGTGCGCCAGAATCAGATCGTTCCAGCGTTTGATGATGGCGGCGCGCTGCTTTGCGGGCACCTTGCGCCAGGACGCAAACGCCCGGTGTGCCGCATCCACGGCGCGCTTCGCGTCTTGCGCGCCGCTGTTGGGCACCTCGGTGAACACGGCGTCGGTGGCCGGATCGCTGACCGGGAAGGTGGTGCCGTCGACGGCTTCCACCCACGCGCCGTCGACATAGTTTCGGCCAGGCAGGAGGGAGTCCTTGCTGATATCGAAAGACATTTTGCTATCCTAAGTAGAAATCGCTGGCGGCGAGTTTTGTTGTCGCCTGGGCACGATTGCCAGCGAGCCAAAAAACATTGCCGCCTTAAGCTTCACTCCGTTCTGGAACAGGTCAACGTATTACGTTAGTAACGCAATGTGTGCCGTTTTCACTGTCGCGCAATAAGGCGATTCATTACCAGGGCCACGCGACCGTTCGACCTTTTCCGCTCGAGATGGCGCTTTGGTAGACGAGACGCGCAACCGTGAGGTCCTGTAGAGCGAGTCCGGTCATGTCGAAAACGGTGACATCATCGCGGTTGCGCTCAAACGGTATCTTGCCCTCCAGGACATCGCCGATTTCCGTGCATTTGATGCCATTAACCCATTGGCACTCGCCGATGGTTTGCGCTTGCTGCATGTCGTCGACAAATACGCGCGCGTGTTCGAGGACGTTGGGCGGCAGTTCGCGCTTTCCGGCGGTATCTGCACCGACGCAGGTGAGGTGCGTACCGGGCTTGATGGCTGCCGAATCGAATAGCGGCTGCCCACCTGGCGTCGCGGTGATGATGACGTCGCTCCGGGCGACTGCGTCGTTACGGTCCTTCGCCACACGAATCGTGCATCGATCACGGAACTGCGCTTCGAAGTCAGGTTCTGCTTCGCCGGAATAGCTTACGTAATGAACATCGTGCAGATCCGGCAGGGTGCTAAGTGCATAGGTCAGCTGGATGTGGGCCTGGACTCCCGTCCCAAAGAGGCAAAGCCGCTCACTGTCAGGACGGGCAAAGGCTTTGAGGCCCAACGCACCTGCAGCGCCAGTCCGTGCTGTCGTTATGGCGTTCCCGTCGAGGACGACTTGTGGCCGACCCGTTGCCGGGTTGATCAGGAGAATCGTGGCCTGATGCGGTTCGCTTCCCGCTTGACGGTTAGATGGCCAGAATCCGGCGGCCTTGAAACCCAGCAGATTCTGGTCCGCGACGTCGCCTGCCTTGATTCCAAAGACGCCACCGGTATGCAGCTTCTCCCGAACAACCGGGAACACGCGACCAGCGCGTCGACTGTGGAGTACGAAAGCTTCACGGACTGCACCAAGTACGTCCTCGGTTTGCAAGGCGAATTCGACGGATTCCTTGTCGAGCAGAAGGAGTTGCGCGTAGGCGTCCATAATTTATCAATGAGCGAACAGATGGCGAATATCGGAATGATCTGGCGGGATAGAGCCACCGCGGTGGCTATTGTTTGTTACCACCCATGAAAACGTGGCCAGGTTTGCATTTCCCCGTTCGGGTTGACCGCGACATAGTCGGGGTATTGCGCACCGGTTGCGCAAGCGTGATTGGGCAGAATGCGCAACCGCGTCCCAATCGGGAAACGTTTTTCGATATCGTGATCGGGCGAACCCGTGTGTGAAATCACACCGTGTTCCTGATTGGCGCCAGACATCAGATAGCCTTCCAGGACTTCTCCAAGCTCGTTGCAAACGAGTCCGTAGCCGAAATCACGCTTCTGTTTTTGCGTGCCACGATCCCGGCTCATTGCCATCCAGCCCGCGTCGACGATCACCCAGCCTTTCTCCGGCTGATGACCAATCACGGTGGTCAGCACGCTGAGCGCAATTTCGGACGTCTGATTGACGCCGACGTTGTGCATGACTAGATCGAAGAAGATGTAGACACCTGCGCGGACCTCGGTCACGCCGTCGAGATGCTCAGCGGCAAGCGCCGTGGGCGTGGACCCAATGCTGACGACATGGCACGGCAATCCCGCCTCGCGCAGACGTTGCGCGGCGCGTACCGTGCCCGCGCGTTCCTGCTCGGCAATACGCGCGAGTGCTTCCGGCGTGTCGTATTCGTAGCTCGAACCCGCGTGCGCGATCACACCGCCCAGACGCATGCCGCCGTTCACCAGGGCGGTGGCCACTGGTAACAGTGTTGCGTCTTCCGGCGGGATGCCGGAGCGGTGGCCATCGACGTCGATCTCGATCCAGACCTCAAACGCTTCGTCGTGCTCGCGTCCAAAGGCGACGATTGCGTTGACGCTGGCAAGGCTGTCCGTAACCAGTTTCAGATCGCAGCCGGCACGTCGCAATGCGAGCGCCTGCGGCAGTTTGCCGGGTGCGATACCCACGGCGTAGACAATATCTTTGATTCCCGCCGAGAAGAACTGCTCGGCTTCTTTGAGCGTGGAAACGGTAATGCCGCGCGCGCCGGCTTTGAGCTGGGCTCGCACAACGGGTTCGCATTTGGTGGTTTTGACGTGCGGCCGGAACGCGACGCCGAGCGCATCAAGGCGCTGTTGCATGCGCGCGATATTGTGATTCATGCGCGCGACGTCGATCAAAGCGGCCGGCGTGTTCAGCGACTGCAAATTCAAAATTCGACTCCTTGCGAGATACCGGCGCACAGTGCTCAACAACATGGCTGTGCCGCCTGGATGGAGTTCCCACTATAGGAGTCGGTTTTCAGCTTGTGTTTAACGGACGATAAACCGATCGTTAAACTGGATTAACGCCTGCCGGTCGCCTCCATGGTGGAGGATCGAGCGCCCGCTTGGCCGCATCGAGGAACAGGCGTTGGCGGTTCGTCACACCATGACGCGAAGGCAGCAGCGCCATGATCGGTGCCGGCTCGAGCCTCCATGCTGGCAGTACCCGCACCAGTTTGCCGGACGCGATCAGGCGCGCGGCATCCCACTCCGAGCGCTCGATGATGCCAAGGCCTTGGGCCGCCCAGTCGCTGATGACCGTCCCGTCGTTCGACGACAGTGTGCCGGAGAGCCGCACAGTGATGCCTTTGGCACCGGGCTTGTGCGTCTCGCCAGCGGGCATGAAACGCAGTCGCGTGACGTCTTCATCATTCTCGCGCAGCGTCAGGCATTCATAGTGCGACAGGTCGGCCGGATGATCGAGTCGCTCAATCCGCTTCGCGTAGGCGGGACTCGCGCACAGGAAGCGCTCGTTCGGCGCGAGAAAGTGCCCGACCCATGAGGACGATTTGGCGGCCCCGATAGAGAGCACGACATCAGCGCCCGATGCGGCCGACAGCGGGCTTTCCGCCAGGATCAGCGAGATTGCCAGTTTCGGATGTTCCACATACAGGTCGCGCACGAGCGGCGCGATGTGCGTGCGGCCGAAGCCGAACGGCGCGACGACGCGCAACTGACCGCTAACGCTTCCAGACTGCTCGGCCACGCGCGACGCGATCGACTCGATCCGTTCCAGCAATTCGATGGACTCCTCGAGCAGCTTCAAGCCCTCGTCAGTCAGCGTGACGCCGCGCGCCTCGCGCACGGCGAGCCGCAAGCCGAGCCGTTCCTCCATGCGTTGCAGGCGCACGGAAACGGCGGGCGGCGTGAGGTTCAGCAGGCGCGCGGCGGCGGCAAGCGAGCGCGATGCACCGAGCGCGCGGAACAGTCGCATGTCGTCGAGTTCGATCATTAAATGGCCCTAAATCATCAATTCACTGGATATTAAACACGCCAAAATTCCGGCCTCGTATCGTGTGTGCCTGGCCATGCCGCAGTGTGCAGCGCCGCCGCGATCGCCGAGGCACTGTGCGTTTGCATCTTTACATCGACCTCAGACACAGGCCCAGCGCGGGTTTCAGCTGATCGATGTGTATCCGGCGCAACCGCAAAAGCACGATGATCGGGCCAGACAGGTGCCGCCAGTCATTAAATTTTTCTTAATGCAATATTAGGCGGCGGTTAATTGATCTTTATTTTGGTCGCAGATAATTGGTTCGACGGTGATTCTGCACCATGCGATTCCAACCACTTCAGTGCCTGCGACAGGATCGCATCGCGACGACAATCAATAAGGTGTACGTATGAATATGAAATTGACTGAAGAAACCGGTGCAGACGTTTCGAAAACGTCCCCGAGCTATCGGGCGATGACGTCGGCCGACATCCCGACCGCGCACGCGATGTCGCTTGCGGTTTCGTGGCCGCATCGCCCGGAAGACTGGCAGTTCGGACTGGATGCCGGCACCGGTTTCGTCGCGGAACTGAACGGCACTGTGATCGGCACGGCGCTGTGCTGGAAACATGGTCCGCAGCGCGCGTCGCTGGGTCTCGTGATTGTGTCGGATGCGTATCAGGGGCGCGGAATTGGGCGCTCGCTCATGCAGATGCTGCTCGCCGAAGCCGGAGATCGAGTGACGTTCCTGCACGCGACGCCGGCCGGCCAACCGCTCTATGAAAAGCTCGGCTTCAGCGTTTGCGGTCTGCTGAACCAGCATCAGGGACGCGTGACGGAAACGTTGCCGGTCGCGTTGCCGGACGGCTTGCATCTGCGCGATGCGCAAGCGGACGACGTGGAGGTGCTGTCCGATCTGGCTACGCGCGCTACGGGGCTCGAACGCCATGCCATGCTCGCGGCGCTGTTTCAGGTCGGTGCGGGCGTGGTGCTGGAGAGCGATGGCGCGATCGTCGGTTTCTCGGTGTTCCGCCGCTTTGGGCGCGGATACGTGATTGGCCCGGTCGTCGCCACAGCGTCGGCTGACGACCTGCATGCGAAGGCGCTGATCGGCCACTGGCTGGCTGGTCGCGAAAACGAATATATCCGTGTCGATGTGCCTGACGGTTCGAGCGTCGATGACTGGCTCGCCCAGCAAGGTCTGCCGTGCGTCGACTCCGTAGTCAAGATGGTGCGCAATGCGCCGGCCGACGCGCATCGCGTTGCACCGGACCCCGACCTGCGCTGGTACGGGCTGATTACCCAGGCAATGTTCTGAACCGTACAACGGCGACGCGATCTGCATGCTGATCGGGCGTCGTCGTGCGGAGCGCTATTGCGTGTCGAGCGGCGTTCCGATCCCAGCGAATTAACGAGGAATACAAGGCATGATCGAGCAGAACACGGAACAGGATCAAGGGAAGGGCGGCATTAATCGCCGCGACATGCTGCGCATCTTGACGGCGGGCGGCGCAGCGATGGCCGGTGGCGGTTGGATCGGGACTGCAGCGCGTGCTTTCGCGGCGCCAGCGCCAAAAAAAGGTGGGTCGATCCGCGTGGCGTATGACACGTCGTCGACGGCCGATACGCTCGATCCAGCGAAGGCCTCCACCGGCTCCGACTATATCCGCTGCTTCACGTTCTACAGCAGCCTGACGAGTCTCGACGCCACGCTGAGTCCGCAGATGAATCTCGCGCGCAGCGTCGAATCGCACGACGGTCGCGTCTGGGTGATCAAGCTGCGCCCCGGCGTGACGTTCCACGACGGCAAGTCGCTGACGCCCGCCGATATCGTGTACTCGCTGATGCGTCACAAGGATCCGAATACTGCGTCGAAGATCAAGGTTCTCGCCGAGCAGTTTGCCGAGGCGAAGCAGACCGGCCCCGATGAAGTTACGTTGACGCTTGACTCCGCGAACGCCGATCTGCCGGTGATTCTCGCGACGCCGCAACTGGTGATCGTGAAGGTGGGTACGACGAACTTTACGACGGCGGTCGGCACCGGTCCGTATCGGCTGAAGTCGTTCCAGCCGGGCGTGTCAACGGTCGGCGTGCGCAACGACAGCTACTGGAAGACTGGAGCGGGTCCGTATCTTGACCGCATCGAGCTGATCGGCATCAGCGACGACGCCGCGCGCGTCAATGCGCTGCTCGCGGGCGATGTGCATCTGATCAACTCGGTGAATCCGCGCCAGACGCGCCGGATCGCTTCGACGCAGGGCTATGCGATGAAAGAAACCAAGTCGGGTCTGTACACCGACCTGATCATGCGTCGCGACAACCCGCTGACCGGTAATCCGGATTTCGTGCAGGGCATGAAGTATCTGTTCGATCGTGAGCAGATTCGCAGCACGGTTTTCCAAGGTTATGCGGTGATCGGTAACGATCAGCCGATCCAGCCGGGTCATCGCTATTTCAATGCCGCTTTGCCGCAGCGACCCTACGATCTGGACAAGGCGAAGTTTCACTTCCAGAAGGCTGGCGCGCTTGGCATCGCGCTGCCGCCGATGTACGCGACCACCGACGCGAACGGTTCGATCGAAATGGCCGAGTTGCTGCAGCAGGCTGGCACGAAGATCGGTGTGAACCTGAGCGTGAATCGCGTGCCGTCCGACGGCTACTGGTCGAATCACTGGATGAAGCATCCGCTCGGCTTCGGCAACACGAATCCGCGTTCGAGCGCCGATGTGCTGTTCAGTCAGTTTTTCAAATCCAACGCGCCGTGGAACGAGTCGGGCTGGAACAGCCCGAAGTTCGACCAGTTGCTGCTCGCTGCGCGCTCGGAGACGAACGAGGCGAAGCGCAAGCAGATTTACGGCGACATGCAGGTGATCGTTTCGGAGCAGTGCGGGATAGGAATTCCCGCTTTCCTGAGCTTTCTCGATGCGTATGACACGCGCTTGCAGGGGCTCGGTTCGATTCCGACGGGCGCGATGATGGGCGGCGCGTTTGCCGAGTACGTGTGGTGGAACGCCTGATGCAGTGCAGGACGGCGGCGCGCGAATGCGCGTTGCTGTTCGTTCGATAGACGGAGGTGGCAAATGAATCGCGGCATGGCGATATTGATTGTCCAGCGGATCGGGGCGGCGCTTTTGACCCTGCTGCTGGTGTCGGCGATCATTTTCGTGATCACGAACCTGTTGCCCGGCGACGCCGCGCAGGCGGCGCTCGGCCAGTCCGCGACGCCGGAAACCGTGGCTGCGTTGCGGCATCAGTTCGGGCTCGATCAGCCCGCGTGGCTGCGCTACGCGCACTGGCTCAATGCGCTCGCGCACGGTGATTTTGGCATGTCGTCGTCGAGCAGCATGCCGGTCGCGCAATTGATTGAATCCCGTCTGCCGAAGTCCTGGCAACTGACCTGGATCACCGCGCTGGTGTCGGTACCGGTGGCGGTGACGGGGGGCATCGTCGCGGCGGTCAAGCGCGATTCGTGGATTGACCGTTTGATCAGTCTCGGCACGCTATCGCTGATCGCGACGCCGGAATTCCTGATCGCGACGGTGGCGGTGCTCGTGCTCGCGGTCAAGCTGCACTGGCTCTCCGCGCTCTCGTATGGCGGCGAGATCGACAGTCTGCACGATCTGCTGCGCGCTTACGCGATGCCGGTGATGACGCTGTGCGCCGTGGTTATCGCGCAAATGGCGCGCATGACGCGTGCGGCGGTACTGGAGCAACTGAGCGCTTCGTATGTCGAGATGGCCGTGCTGAAGGGCGCGCGGCCAGCCCGCGTGATCCTGCGCCATGCGCTGCCCAATGCGATCGGTCCGATTGCCAACGCGATCGCGCTGAGCCTGTCCTATTTGCTGGGCGGCGTGATCGTCGTCGAGACGATCTTCAACTATCCCGGGCTCGCGAGCCTGATGGTCGACGCGGTGAGCAACCGCGATCTAGCGCTGGTGCAGGCGTGCACGCTGCTGTTCTGCACCGGTTATCTGCTGCTGGTCCTGCTCGCGGACCTTTGCGCGATCCTTTCCAATCCGAGGCTGCGGACATGATGTTTTCACGAATTCGCTCCGATCAGGCCGGCGTCGCCGTCGTGCGTGCGCCGTCGTCCGGGTTGCGCCGCCTCGCGGGCGTACGGCTTTCGATCGGCGGCTGGGTGGGTGCGCTGCTGGTCGCGATTGCACTCTTTGTCGCGCTGTTCGCGCCGTGGCTGGAGCCGCATCAAGTCGGCTCGATCGTGTCGCAGGATCTGTACGGCCCGATGAGCGTGAAGACGCCACTGGGCACCGACTATCTCGGCCGCGACATGCTGAGCCGGATCATTGACGGCACGCGTCTGACCGTGTTGCTCGCGCTCGCGGCCGCGCTGCTTTCGGCGATTGTCGGCACGCTGCTCGGACTTATCGCCGCAGTCTCGGGGCGTGCCGTCGACGAACCGCTGAGCCGCCTGCTCGACGCCTTCACGTCGATTCCTTCGAAGATGTTCGCGCTGATGTTCGTGGCCGCGCTCGGCTCGTCCCTGACGCTGCTGGTGCTCACGGCTGCCGTCAGCTACATGCCGGGCTCGTACCGTATCGCGCGCTCCCTGGCGGTCAACATCGGCACCTCGGAGTACGTGCAGGTAGCGCGCTCGCGCGGCGAGGGCGTGCTGTACATCGCATGCAAGGAAATGCTGCCGAACATGATTCATCCGATGCTGACCGACACGGGCCTGCGCTTCACGTTCATCGTCCTGCTGCTGAGCAGCCTGAGCTTCCTCGGTCTCGGCGTACAGCCGCCGTATGCGGATCTCGGCTCGCTTGTGCGCGAGAACATGACGGGGCTCGGCGAGGGCACGCCAGTCGTGATCTTTCCGGCGCTTGCGATCGCCATGCTGACGATCGGCGTCAATCTGCTGGTCGACGGCCTGCCGCGCCGCGGTGGCCGCACGACAAAGAAAACAGGAGGTCGCGCATGATGACGACAAAGCCTCTTTCGGGCGTGCATGTCGAGGTGCGCGGTCTGCGCGTCGTCGGCAGCCGTCCCGGCGAAGCGGATACGACGATCGTACACGGCGTCGATCTCGACATCGCACGCGGCGAAGTGCTGGCACTAATCGGCGAATCCGGTTCTGGCAAGACCACGATCGCACTCTCGCTGATGGGCCATGCGCGCGGCGGCTGCCGCATCGCGGGCGGCACGGTGCGCGTGGGCGACACCGATGTGTTTGCGCTCGGCGCGGGCGAACTCGCGGCGCTGCGCGGTCGCCGCGTGGCGTATATCGCACAGAGCGCGGCAGCGGCGTTCAACCCGGCGCGCACGATTCTCGATCAGGTGATCGAAAGCGCGTTGATCCACCGCACGATGACGAAGGCCGCCGCACAGGCAAAAGCCGTCGAGCTGTTTCGCGCGCTGGCGCTACCGCAACCGGAATTGATCGGCCAGCGTTATCCGCATCAGGTCTCGGGCGGCCAGTTGCAGCGCTTGATGGCCGCGATGGCGCTCATCACCGATCCCGAACTGGTGATTCTCGACGAGCCGACCACGGCGCTCGACGTGACGACCCAGGTCGACGTGCTGCGAGCATTCCGTTCGGTGATACGAGAGCGCGGGATGACTGCTGTCTATGTGTCGCATGACCTTGCAGTGGTCGGCCAGATGGCGGATCGCATCGCGGTCCTCAGCGACGGCGTCGTACGCGAGATCGGCACGACGGCGCAGATCCTGCAGGCGCCTACACATCCCTATACGCAGAGTCTCGTTGCGGCCGTCACACCCGCCGACGTGTTGCCAGTCCAGCACGACACCGACGCGGCAGACAAGGCCGATGAAGCCGATGCACCGCTGCTCGAAATCCGTCGCGTGGCGGCGGGCTACGGGCGCCGCGACGCGAAGGGCTGGCCGGAAAAGATGATCCTCAACGACATCGATCTGACGATCCGCCGTGGCGAAACGGTGGGCGTGATCGGCGAGTCAGGCTCGGGCAAGTCGACGCTTGCGAAGGTGATCGCGGGGCTGGTGCCGTCATGCGGCGGTAGTGTGCTGCTTGACGGCGAACCGTTGCCGCGCGGCCTGCAAGGCCGCACGCGCGACCAGTTCCGGCGTATCCAGATCGTGTTCCAGAACGCGGATACCGCACTGAATCCGGTGCATACGGTCGAGCGCACGCTCGCGCGACCACTCGCGTTCTATCATGGGTTGAAGGGTGCCAGGGCGAAGCGTCGTGTGGCGGAACTGCTGGAACTGGTGAAGTTGCCGCCATCGGTCGCACAGCGCAGTACGACCGAACTGTCTGGCGGCCAGAAGCAGCGCGTGAATCTCGCACGTGCGCTGGCCGCTGAACCCGACCTGATTCTGTGCGACGAGGTCACGTCGGCGCTCGATACCGTGGTCGGTGCGGCCATTCTCGATCTGCTGCGCGATCTGCAGAAGAAGCTCGGTGTGTCGTATCTGTTCATCACGCACGACATCGCGAAGGTACGCGCGATCAGCGACGACATCGTCGTGTTGTACTCCGGGCATCGCGTTGAGTCGGGCGATCGGCATGCGCTTTCGGCGCCGCCTTTGCATCCGTATTCGCACCTGCTGGTGTCATCGGCGCCGGAGCCGCGCGAAGGCTGGCTCGACGAAGCTGGCGAGCGCTGCCATCGTCCGCTTGCGCCCATTGGCGAGGTGGCGGCAGACCCCGACCTCTGTACGTTCCTCGCGCGCTGCACGTCACGGATGGATGGCGTCTGCAACCGCACGGCGCCGTCACTGCGCACTTTCGGCAATGGTGCGCAGGTGCTGTGTCATCGCACGGAGGCGGATCTAACGATGCTGCAATCCGAACCCGCTCCCATGCTGGGAGCCTGATGACGCGCACCTGCGGGGCGGCCTTTGTGCTACCTCGCCACGTCGACGTTTCGTGTCACGCGGCCCGCTTAGCGCGGGCCGTTCCGTTTCGCCGGCGTGCGACGAACGCCGCGCCGCAACTCGTTCGCAAGCGCGCTCATCATTAACTTTGCCTTAACGCTGGCTTTATTGACCATTCAACAAAGCGCGCAGGGGCTACTCGATAATCAGTCCAACGAATTTCATGCCGTCCGATACCAAGGGAGTGTTTAGACCATGCGCGTACCGCTGACCCGGATCGATACCACCGATCCGCTACCGACCCACGCAGATGTCGTCGTGATCGGCGCGGGCATTGTCGGTGTGTTTACCGCGTGGTTTCTCGCACAGCGCGGGATGAAGGTTGCGCTGGTGGAGAAGGGGCTCGTCGGCGGCGAGCAGTCGAGCCGCAACTGGGGCTGGGTGCGTCAGCAGAACCGCGACGCGCGTGAGCTGCCGATCTCCACAGAAAGCTTGCGCCTATGGGAACAGTTCGAGGCTGAATCGGGCGAGACGACTGGATTCCGGCGCGGCGGCCTGCTTTATCTGAGTAACGATGACGCCGAACTCGCGCGTTGGGCTCGCTGGTGCGATTTCGCGCGTACGGCAGGCGTGCGTACCGAAGTCTTTGGCAGCCGTGAAGCGAAGACGCGTGGGGGCGTGACCGGCCGTGACTGGAAGGGCGGCGTGTTCGCGCCGACCGACGGCACCGCCGACCCGGGCCGAGCCGCGCCGGCGGTCGCGCGTGCGGTCCGCAAACTTGGCGGCACGGTTCACCAGAACTGCGCGGCGCGCGGCATCGAAACTTCGGGTGGCCGTGTGTCGGCTGTCGTCACGGAGCACGGCACCATTCGCACGCCAGTCGCGGTGCTATCGGGCGGTGCGTGGGCATCGACGTTCTGCCGCCAACTTGGTATCCGCTTTCCGCAGGCGACGATCCGTGCTTCGGTAGCTGCCGTGTCGCTGCAGGCCGGCACGCTGCCGGACGCCCTGCACACAGCAGGCATCACGATCACGCGGCGCGGCGACGAGACCTACACGCTGGCGATCAGCGGGATCGCGCGCTTTGATCCCACATGGCAAAAAGTGCGTTATGCACGGGATTTCCTGCCGATGTTTAGTTCGCGCTGGCGCAGCCTCAGCTTCGGCACGTTCGAGGGCGTGCGCTCCGGCCACGAAAGCAGTAAGCGCTGGCGTCTCGATCAGCCAACGCCGATGGAGCACATGCGCGTGCTCGATCCGAGCGTTGACGAGCCGACCGTCGCCGAAATCCGCCGCCGCGCCGCAGCACTCTGTCCGGCCATCGCCGCCGCACCCGTTGCAGGGTCCTGGGCGGGCTATATCGACATGACGCCAGATGGCGTGCCAGTGATCGGTGAGTCTCAGCAGATCCCGGGCTTTGTGTTCGCGGCGGGCTTGAGCGGGCATGGCTTCGGCATCGGGCCGGGCGTCGGACATCTGACCGCCGACATCGTGAGCGGCACGACACCCATCGTTGATCCGCAACCGTATCAGCACGCGCGCTTCGAACAGTCCGTCTGGGGCAAGGTGGCCGACTTCTGAACGCGATGCGCACGCCTACCCACGGTTTTTTTGATCGCTTGACCGGTATCCGGCCTTTTCGCACGGATGCTGCCACATCCACACTGAGGATTCGTAGATGACAACGCTTCGCCCGAAATACATCACCTTCGACTGCCACGGCACGCTGATCCACTTCGAGATGAACGAGGCCGCGCACGCGCTGTACGGCACCCAGCTGAACGCGGACCAGATGGCGCGTTTCTGCAAGCTCTTTTCCGCCTATCGTCTCGACGAGGCAATGGGGGACTGGAAGCCGTACGCGCAGATCGTTCACAACGCGCTGGAGCGCACGACGAAGGCGTTCGCGCTGCCGTTCCGTGCCGAAGACGCGCTGGCGATCTACGAAAGCATTCCGACGTGGGGTCCGCATGCAGATGTGCCCGCAGGTCTTGCGAAGGTCGCGAAGGAAATTCCGCTGGTGATTCTGACCAATTCGATGGACGCGCAGATTCCGCACAACGTCGCGAAGCTCGGCGCGCCGTTTCATGCGGTGCTGACCGCGCAGCAGGCGGGCGCGTACAAGCCCCGGTTGCGCGCATTCGAATATATGTTCGACACGCTCGGATGCGGCCCGGAAGACATCCTGCACGTCTCATCGTCGTTCCGCTATGACCTGATGTCCGCGCACGATATGGGCATCAAGAACAAGGTGTTCGTCAATCGCGGCCATGAGCCTGTGAATCCGTTCTACGAGAACATCGAGATTCGCGATATTTCCGGCCTGGCCGGCGTCGTCGGTCTGTGATAAGCGCGATGCCAGCGCGGCGCGCGTTTACGTGCGTGTGTGTCGCCAGTTGGGGGGCAAGGGAGTCCTGATGCAATTCACTTCTTATTGGCTGGATACGTCCGAGCCGTTCGTCTCGCGTTTCGCGGAGCTGCCTGTCGATGCGTGTGACGTGGTCGTGGTAGGCGGTGGCATTACGGGCACGACCGCCGCGCTCGCGCTCGCGAAGAAGGGTGCGAGTGTCGTCGTCTGTGAGGCGGGCACAGTCGGGCAAGCGGCGTCGGGTCGCAATGGCGGCATGTGTAACAACGGCTTCGCGCAGGACTACGGAACGATGTCGCAACTGATTGGCGTCGAGCGCGCGAACGAGCTGTATCGCGCCTTCGACGCGGGCGTCGACACGGTCGAGCGGCTCGTACGCGAGGAATCGATCGACTGCGATTTCGCTCGGACCGGCAAGCTCAAGCTCGCTGCGAAGCCCGCGCATTTCGACAAGCTCGCACGCAGTCATGCGCTGCTGGCAGCGAACGTGGACCCGGACACCCGGCTCGTGACGCGCGCAGAACTGCGCGACGAGATCGGTTCGGACCGCTATCACGGCGGCCTGATTTTCGGCAAGAGTGCGGGTATGCACGTTGGCCGTTACGTGCGCGGACTCGCTCGCGCAGCGGAAGCCCGCAGTGCGCATATTCTCGAAAACAATCCGGTGCTCTCGCTCAAGCGCGAGCCGGGCGGCGCTTACCGCATTGGAACGCCGCGCGGCGAGATCCGTGCGAAGCAGGTGCTGCTCGCGAGTGGCATCTCGCAGGTCGGACCGTTCGGCTGGATCCGGCGCCGCATCGTGCCCGTGGGCGCGTTCCTGATCGTCACGGAACCGCTGCCTGTCGACGTGCTCGACCGGTTGCTTCCGCACCGTCGAATGGCGACCGACACGAAGAATTTCGTCAATTTCTTCCGCACCACGCCGGACAACCGGCTGCTGTTTGGCGGCCGCGCGCAGTTCGCAGTATCGAGCCCGCGCGCTGACGGCAAGAGCGGTCAGATTCTGCGTCAGCAACTGGCGAGCGTGTTCCCCGAACTGGCCGATACGCGTATCGACTATTGCTGGGGCGGCATGGTCGACATGACGAAAAACCGACTGCCGCGCGCCGGTCAGCGGGACGGCATTTACTACTCGATGGGCTACAGCGGCCACGGCACGCAAATGTCGACGCTGATGGGCACGCGCATGGCCGACATCATGGACGGTCGCGCGGATCTGAACCCGTGGAAGGATTTTTCGTGGCCGGCGATTCCCGGGCACTTCGGCAAACCGTGGTTTCTGCCGATCGTCGGCGCATGGTACCGATACAAGGATGCAACGCAATGAGTTCACAGCTTGAATCGACGTTTGAATCTCCGCTTGATCAACTGCGCCGCAACGGGCATCTGGCGCGGCTCTTCATCGACGGCGAATGGACGCCGCCCGGCGGCGCCGAACGCGTGCCGCTCGTGTGCCCGTCGACCGGGGAAACGCTCGCGGAGCTGCCGCTTGGCGATGCCGGCGATGTCGAGCGTGCGGTGCAGGCCGCGCGCCGCGCATTCGTGCGCTGGTCGGCCACGCCGCCGCAGGAACGCGCGGCGTACCTCGGCCGGATCCATGCACTGATGCTGGAGCGCGCCGAAGACTTCGCGCAGGCGCTCACGACCGAAATGGGTGCGCCGATCTCGTATGCGCGCAACGCGCACGTGCCGCTCGCGGCCGAGCATCTGCGCGTTGCGCGCGATAACCTCGCCGGGTATTCGTTCCGCACGCAGCGCGGCGCGACAGCGCTCGTGCGCGAGGCGATCGGTGTCTGCGCGCTGATCACGCCCTGGAACTGGCCGATTTACCAGATCACGGCGAAAGTCGGCCCGGCGCTCGCCGCAGGCTGCACAGTCGTGCTCAAGCCGAGCGAACTGTCGCCACTCTCGGCGCTGCTGTTCGCCGAGGTCGTCGAGGCGGCCGGGCTGCCGGCGGGCGTCTTCAATCTCGTCAATGGCACGGGACCGGAAGTCGGCGAGCGGCTGGCCGCGCACGAGCAGGTCGACATGGTGTCGATTACCGGTTCGACACGCGCTGGCGTTCTGGTCGCGCAAGCGGCCGCGCCGACGGTCAAACGGGTCGCGCAGGAACTGGGCGGTAAGTCGCCGAACCTCGTGCTGCCGGACGCGGATTTGCCGCGCGCAGTGTCACTTGGCGTGGCGGCTGCGTTCCGCAACATGGGGCAATCGTGCAGCGCGCCCACACGCATGATTGTGCCTCGCGCGTTACTGCCGCAGGTGGAAGAACTGGCGCTGGCGGCGGTCGAGGCCATGGTGGTGGGCGACCCGTTCGCCGAGGCGACGACGCACGGGCCGTTGGCGAACCGCGCGCAGTTCGAGCGCGTGCAAACGATGATCCAGGCGGGCATCGACGATGGCGCGAAGCTGCTGACGGGCGGTGCGGGGCGGCCCGCAGGATTCACGCGCGGCTGGTTCGCTCGACCGACGATCTTCTCCGGCGTGCGCTCCGACATGACGATCGCACGCGAGGAAATTTTCGGGCCGGTGCTGGCGATTCTCGCCTACGATAGCGTCGACGAAGCAATCGCGATCGCCAACGACACCGTGTATGGACTCGGTGCGCACGTGCAGGGCACGGACCTCGATGCGGCGCGCGCAGTAGCCGCGCAAATCCGCTCGGGGCAGGTGCATCTGAACTATCCGGCGTGGGATCCGCAGGCGCCGTTCGGAGGCTACAAGCAGTCAGGCAACGGGCGCGAGTACGGCGTCGAAGGGATGGAGGAATATCTGGAGATCAAGTCGATCCTTGGGTATTACGCCTGAAATGCGCGGTTCGTTGCTGCGTCGCGCGTTTTGCAGCCAGTCCAAGCGCCTGTATCCGCTCTCACTGCACACCATGAACATCACCGAACCCGATACTTCGATGCCGTTCTATCGCGTCCATCACGCGCACTGGACGAAGCTGCGGCAGGACCTGCACGCAAACCCTGAACTGCGTTTCGAGGAGACCCGCACGGCGGACGTCGTCGCGCGCGAACTCGAATCGCTCGGCTACGCGACCGTACGCGGTCTGGGCAAAACGGGCGTCGTCGCGAGCCTGCCGGGCGCCGATCCATCGCGGGGCGTCGTGCTACGCGCCGACCTCGACGCGTTGCCAATTCATGAGGCGAACACGTTTGCGTATGCGTCGTGCAGCGCGGGGCTCATGCACGCGTGTGGTCACGACGGGCACACGGTGATGCTGCTCGGAGCGGCGCGCGTGCTGAAGTCACTGCCGCAACTACCGGGCTCCGTGCATTTCGTTTTCCAGCCGGGCGAGGAAGGCGGAGCGGGCGCGCGCAAGATGATCGACGACGGGTTGTTTGAGCGCTTTCCGACCGAAGCGGTGTTCGGCATGCACAACTGGCCGGGTCTCCCAGCCGGCGAATTCGGGCTGCGCACAGGACCGATCATGGCGGCGGGCTCACGCTTCCGGATTACCGTGACCGGCAAGGGCGCGCACGCGGCGCAACCGCATCTCGGCCTTGATCCGATTCCGCTCGCGTGCTCGATGGTGCTGCAATGCCAGACGATCGCCGCGCGCCACAAGGATCCAGTCGATCCCGGCGTGATCTCGGTCTGCATGGTGCACGCGGGCGACACCGACAACGTGATCCCCGAAACGGCCGAACTGCGCGGCACGATCCGCACGCTGTCGTCGGCGTTGCAACAACAGTTGCAGCGCGATATCCAGACGATGTGCGAGGGGCTTGCCGCCGCGTATGGCGCACGCGTCCAGGTCGAGTATTTCCAGTACTATCCGGCGACCGTCAATACGCCCGCGGAAACCGCGCTCTGCGAAACGGTCCTGCGCGATACCTTTGGCGATGCGCGTGTCCACGCGAACGTGCCGCCGAATATGACGTCGGAAGACTTTGGCTTCATGCTGGAGGAACGGCCGGGCACCTACGTGCTGATCGGTAACGCGAAACCGGATAGCGCGCCTGCGGGTCTGCATCATCCGACCTACGATTTCAACGACGACATCCTGCCGGTCGGCGTGCGTTACTGGGTCGAACTCGCCCAGCAGTATTTCAAGAACTGACTGCTCGATTCGGGCGGCGGCGCCTGACGCCGCCGAACCCGATCGACTCCATCGCGTTCGCGATTTTCCCCTTTCTTTCCTTTCTAGCGCTGCTTCCTGCGCCGTCCCCTGTGTGGTCCGTGCCGTTCAATCCGCTTTAATCGCGGGTTTAATGGCCATTAAACCCGCCGCCGTTTTGCGTTTCTATAGTGGGGCAACGTCGATCGACTCAACGCCAGATCGGCAGGATTTATCGCCTTCAACACGAAACAGAATACGCATCAGGGAATCCACGTGAAAGTCATCAGCATTCGCAACAGCGCTCAATTTCCAGATCTCGAGGATCGCGGCAGCATCGCGTCGCTTGCGGGCCCCGACATCGAGCTTCGTGGCATACGCCTGGCCGTCGACGGCGCAGAAGTCACGAACACCGGCATCTTCGAATGCACGGCCGGTTCCTATCGCCGCATCGTGATGGAACCAGAAGTCATGCACATTCTCCAGGGACACGGACGCTTCACACCCGATGGCGAAGCGCCGGTCGATTTCGCGCCTGGCGATACGCTGTTCTTCGCCGCGAACACGCAGGGTTTGTGGGAGATGCCGGAAACCATGCGCAAGTTCTACGTCATTCTCTGAGCGATTCGTTGAACGCCGCCGCATACGCGTGCGGCGCATCACGTGTCATGAATACGAACGCAGTGCACACGAAGGTGAGGGAACCCCATGGGAAACGCGATTCGCGGCTACGCTGCGCGCTCCGGCGACACGCCGCTGAGGTTATTCGATTTCGAGCGACGCAGCCCGCGTCCGGACGATGTCGTCATCGAGATCCTGTATTGCGGCGTTTGCCATTCTGATCTGCATGGCGCGCGCAATAACTGGGGCAGCGCGAAATATCCGATGGTGCCGGGCCACGAAATCGTTGGCCGTGTCACGGCAACGGGAAACGACGTCACGCGCTTTGCCGTTGGCGATTACGTGGGCGTCGGTTGCATGGTCGATTCATGCCGTGCGTGTAGCTCGTGCGGTGCGGGGCTCGAACAGTATTGCGAGCGCGGCGCGACCTCGACTTATAACAACGTCGACCGGCACGACGGTTCGCGTACCTACGGCGGTTTTTCAGAGCAGATTGTCGTGTCCGAGCGCTTCGTGCTGAAGATGCCGGACGGCCTCGACCTGAAGGCGGCCGCGCCGCTGCTATGCGCAGGCATCACGGCGTATTCGCCGCTGCGGCATTGGCGCGTCGGTCCCGGCTCGCGTGTCGCCGTGGTGGGTCTCGGCGGCCTCGGACATATGGCACTGAAGTTCGCGCGAGCGATGGGCGCCGAGGTCACGCTGATCACGCGCTCGGCAGGCAAGGACGCCGATGCACGTGCGTTGGGGGCGCATCACGTCGTTGCATCGACGGACGACGCACAGATGACCGCGGCGAAGGAGCACTTCGATCTGATCGTCGACACGGTGCCGTATCAGCACGACATCAATCCTTATGTCGCGACGCTCGCGCCCGGCGGCACGCTGGTGATGATCGGGCATTTCGGTAAGCTCGAACCGGCGGTCAATTCGACGCCGCTGCTGATGAAGCGCCGGGCGGTCGCGGGTTCGTACATCGGCGGGATTCCCGAGACGCAGGAGATGCTCGACTTCTGCGGCGAGCACAAGATCGTCTGCGATATCGAAACGATCGACATCCAGCAGATCGATGAAGCATTCGACCGGATGCTGGCGAGCGACGTGAAGTACCGGTTCGTGATCGATATGGCTTCGCTGAATAACGCAGCACGGATGTGACGGGCACGCTGTCGCAGGTCACTTCCTGGTAGTGAAAACGAAGTTTGAAGGCTGGCGGCGCGACGTGTGTCGTCAGCGTTTCGGGCGTTCCAGTTCGATCTGCCGATCCGGTTCGTGCTGTCGGGGAGTTGTGGGCATGAATTGGTGAGTTGGGTCGCGGTGCAATCTGTTGAACTTTTCGGTTTTTATGGAGCACGTCGCATGAATGACTTCGATAGCAAAGCGGCTGGCATCACCCGTCGCGACATGATGCGCCTGATTGCGGGTGCTGGGGCGTTCGCCGTTGGCGCGGGTTTTGGGGTGCTGCCCGGCATCGCGAACGCCGCGCCTGTGCCTAAGCGCGGCGGAAGCATACGGGTTGCGTACGACTCGATGTCGACGTCCGACACGCTGGATCCTGCGCACGGTTCGACCGGCTCGGACTATATCCGCTTCTTCATGTTCTACAGCGGCCTCACGCAGCTAGACCGCAACCTGACGCCGAAGATGAACCTGGCAGAAGCGATCGACAGCCAGGACGGCGTTGTGTGGGTCATCAAGCTGCGCAAGGACGTTACGTTCCACAATGGCGCGCCGCTGACGCCCACCGACGTAGCGTATTCACTGATGCGCCATAAGGACACGGCGATTGCGTCGAAAGTGAAGGCGCTGGCCGATCAATTCAAGGAGGCGAAGGCGACCGGTCCGAACGAGTTGGCGCTCACGCTGACCTCGGCGAATGCCGATCTGCCGACCATTCTCGCCACGCCGCAACTGGTCATCATCAAGGCGGGCACGACGGACTTCACGTCGGCGAATGGCACCGGACCGTACCGGGTGAAGACATTCAAGCCGGGCGTGTCGACGGTAGGAATCAGAAACCCAAATTACTTCAAAGCAGGGTTGCCGTATCTCGATCAGGTCGAGGTGATCGGCATCAGCGACGACAACGCGCGCGTCGACGCGCTGTTGGCCGGCGACGTACATCTGATCGACAACGTCGATCCACGCACGACGAAACGGATCGGCACAGCAGGCGGCTACACGGTGATGGAGACGAAATCCGGCGAATATACGGATCTGGTGATGCGCGCGGATAACCCGATCTCGGGCAATCCGGATTTCGTGCTCGGCATGAAATACCTGCTCGATCGCGAGCAGGTGAAGGCGAGGGTATTTGGCGGCTACGCGACAATCGGCAATGATCAGCCGATTCCACCGTTTCATCGCTATTTCAATGCGTCGTTGCCTCAACGGCCGTATGACCCGGACAAAGCGAAGTTTTTTTTGTCGAAGGCCGGCGCCATTGCGTCGCCGCCACCGCCGGTGTTCGCTGCGCCGACGGCGACTGGTTCGGTTGAGATGGCGATGCTGCTGCAGCAATCCGCCTTGAAAATCGGCATGAATCTGGCGGTCAATCGTGTGCCCTCGGATGGATACTGGTCGCAGCACTGGATGAAGCATCCGCTTGGATTCGGCAACATTGGCCCGCGTTCCAGCGCGGACGCGTTGTTTACACAGTTTTTCCGCTCGGATGCTGCATGGAACGAGTCGGGCTGGAAGAATGCACAATTTGACCAGCTACTCGTCGCGGCGCGGTCGGAGACGGATGAGGTTAAACGCAAGGCTCTATACGGAGATATGCAGGAACTCGTGTCTGATAAGGGTGGAATCGGTATTCCCGCTTTCATGAGCCTGCTTGACGCTTACGACAATCGACTGCACGGACTGGAGTCGATTCCGACAGGACCGATGATGGGTTATTCGTTCGCCGAGTCTACGTGGTGGAGCGCCTGAACACTGTATTCGGCGCGAAGCGCGAAGTACGACGCGCGCTTCGCGCTGTGAACCGCGTTACGCGGTTCACAGAGTTCGATCAGTTTTTCAGTACCCAGATCTTGCGCGTGGTTTCCAGCACTTTCCAGGTGCCGACGAAGCCGGGCTTCAAAACGAACGTATCGCCTGCGCGAACAGTGACCGTTTCTCCACCATCCTCGGTGATTTCTGAAACGCCGGACAGGATCACACATAATTCCCACGCATCCTGCTTCATCGAACGGTAGGCACCTGGCGTGACTTCCCATACGCCGGTCGCCACGGTTTCGTCTTGAGTTTTATCGACATTCCAGTTGCGGCAGATCTGGTTGCCTTCGAGTTGCCGCTCAGGCAGCGGCGAATAGACACGATGCGGTTCTCCGAGATTATTCAGCGGGAATTGGATGAACGACGACATGATTGAGTCTCCGGGTTACTGAGCACAGGTGATAAGTATTTGCAAGTCGGCGAAGGCTGCACGCCGGAATTGCCTCCGTCTCGACAGTTGTGACGGAACATGGTCGCGGAGCTTCGAGAGAAAGCGGGTTTCGACGGGAGCGGAAAAATCCTGCAAAGGCTCAGTGATTTTATTTTTATTATTTCTCGTTGGAGTTAAATTAAAGTAAATATAAGATTTTGTTTTTATTAATGTTAATAAATCGAGAATGGTGGTCGACTAGTTTATCGTCGTTGTCGGATGCCTTAAACATTGTCAATGTTCGATGCGATTTGGTGCTACGGAGCTGCTCTGCGCATCTGCTGCGAGAGGGTGACCTGTTACCCGTTGCACGCAGATCATTGTGAAGATGGCCGTGGCTCGCGACGTCCTTGCAGCATATCAAGGCTCGGCGGGGGCTAAATGATCAAGGCGCGCTATGTTTAGGCGCAGGCGCAGTTCGGGCCGGTCGGCTCCCCAGGGCTGGATCTATCGAGTTCAGCGCCCAGTCAAGATCATGGCGATAGCGACTATGGTGGCAATAGACCCGACAAAGCCAGCTGCGACGGCCGATAGCGCAATGAGGGCTTCTTTGTCTTGGGCGCGAGGGAAGAGGCGCCGTGCGATCTTTATCAAGTTGAACTCTAGTGTCCAGCGGGCAGCGCAATAATCGACAGCAACGCGCGATATATGGGGTATTCAAGACTTCAAACGGCCTATCGTTTGTGCTGCCAGATCGTCTTAAGGCGATTCGATGTCGCGTTAAATCTAGTCGGTCAGAAACTCAATGGAAGTTTGAGTTTCCGCCCCTCGCGACGCGGGAAATTCGCCTACCCCGCGAAGGCGGGGAGGAGGGCACGGTGAGGCGCTGTGGCGTGAGGCAGATCACACAGTCGCCCGTTTAATTGCGTATGTGCGGGGTCAACTGAAGCGAAAGTGCGACAGCCTGAAGTCCTCGTCCCCTTTCTTACTGCACCGAATCACACTCAATGTAGGGTGCAGAGGACCATTCCGTTGTCCATTTTGTTTCCGTGCTTGCGTGACGTTGCCATGGAAGGAACGGGATGAGGGTACCGTCGGACACTTGATACGAATACCACCGTGTTCCGTCCGCCACATAGCTGTGGATCGAGGAAACCGGTTGGATAGCACATTGTTCGTCTGCATTCATCCGGGTGTTGATCACGAAGATTCTGCTATGTGCCTCAAGTTGGCTCACGATCTCAAGCAGATCCTCCGCCATAGCCGAGAGAAAAGTGTCAATTGGATATTCGTCTTGCTCGGTCTTCCTACCAGACTGGATGAGGAAGCAAGTTGGAGGAACTGCAACACATCGAAAGGCTGTGTAAGGAGAAAGTAGTTTGCTTCTGGCCGGGTTCTTGTCTTCCCAGCTGGCCTTGGTCAATAGCATCGATGCGGTTGTATATCTAACTCGAGCGCAATGTGTTCGAACCGACGAAACGCACGTCGTCGATTGCGTCGAAAAACGCTAATCATAGTATGTAGAATCGCAGTATGCAATCGCGGACATTTTCGGGATGTCCGTTAATCCCTCACAATGTCACCTCGTTTCTGTCTTTGCCGCCAACGTCCGGCGCCGCCGGCTCGAACTAGGCCTTTCCCAAGAAGCACTTGCCGAGTTGGCAGGAGTGCACCGAACCTATGTTGGGATGCTGGAGAGGCGCGAGAAGAACGTGACGATCTATAACATTGAGCGTATCGCGCAAGCTCTGGATGTTTTGCCCGCGTCGTTGCTGGAGTACTAGCGATAGGCTTTCCATAGTCCCGCGTGGTGAGCGTTTTCTCGGATAAATCTACCCGCATAGATTCCCGGAGAAAGCGGCGCACCGTGTACCAATAACTCAACTTACGGGGCTCAAGTCTCACGTTTTGGAGGGAATCGCACATCAGCATGCGTACTACGGTGGGGCGTTCGCGTCGCCGGACGCCGCGGACCCGACGCTCAGTGCGGGAAGGCAGATCCGTTTGGGTGTAACTCACATCGGACGCTAATCTTCCCCAGATTGCCTGATTGATCTCGGCATCGAGCTTCGCAGAACTCCCGCATTCACGATGAGCGTTAGTGACTTGGGCTAAGCGTGCTGGCTTCCACCCGGTTGCCTCTGCTGCGGACAAGGAACATGAGGAGTGAAATACATCTGCTCAGCAGCGGTCGGATTCAATCAAGTCTCCAGCCTTGAATGCAACTGGCCTGTGCCGTCACAAGAAACGTTGGTTTAGCGATTTTGGCTAGTTTAGCTGTACAGCAAAACTAGCCAAAATCGCTAAAGAAAGGGATTCTCCGCGATCGTGTAGCCAACTACAGACTGGTCGATTGTTTTTGTTTATCGATAATAGAATTGTAATTTTATTTGGCTATTGATGAGGTCGCTAGATCCATGGAAGACTTATGGTGAAACTCGTCGATCTCGGAAGTTATTTGGGTAACAGACCAGTCAAACGACACAGATTTTGAGCCCATACCCATACCTAAGCGGAAGTTATTTGGATAATTTTTCGGAAGCCATTTGAGTTCCTCTACAAGCAGCAGCGCGAGAACGAACGACCCCCTCTCGTGCAGTCAACCTCATCTCCACCCAAGGCCCGGAGCGACATGCTCCAGAATGGCTTCGATAGTGTGCGCGCAATAATCGACACCCAACTGGTTCGGCACCGTCAGCAGTAGCGTGTCGGCTTCTGCAATCGCTTCGTCTTCCGCAAGCGCCCGAATCAGGCGGTCGGGTTCGGCTGCGTAGGAACGACTAAAGATCAGCCGCAAGTCGCCAAAATAACCGATCTGATCGCGGCTCTGCGCGTCGCCGCCAAAATGACGGCGATCGTCATCATTCACCAATGCGAAAATGCTACGGCTGACCGATACGCGCGGTTCGCGAGCATGCCCAGCCTCGCGCCAGGCTTCGCGGTACGCGCGAATCTGCGCCGCCTGCTGGATGTGAAAGGGGCGGCCGTCTTCGTCATCCTTGAGCGTGGAGCTTTGCAGATTCATGCCAAGCCGCGCCGCCCAGACCGCCGTCGCGATGGTGCTCGAACCCCACCAGATGCGCTCGTGCAAGCGCTCGGAGTGCGGCTCAAGTCGCAGCAAGCCAGGCGGGTTGGGAAACATGGCTTGCGGACTCGGTTCGGCAAATCCCTCGCCACGCAGCACGTTCAGGAGTACTTCGGTATGACGTCGCGCCATGTCGATGCCGGTTTCTCCCTCGGCGGGTGCGTAGCCGAAGTGGCGCCAGCCGTCGATAACCTGCTCCGGCGAGCCTCGACTGATGCCCAGTTGCAGGCGTGAGCCCGCGATCAGGTCCGCTGCGCCTGCGGCTTCGGCCATGTAGAGCGGGTTTTCGTAGCGCATATCGATCACGGCCGTGCCGATCTCGATACGTCGCGTGCGTGCGCCAATCGCAGCGAGAAGCGGAAAGGGCGACGAGAGTTGCTGCGCGAAATGATGGACCCTGAAGTACGCACCATCGGCGCCGAGGGCTTCTGCCGCGACGGCGAGTTCGATCGATTGCTGAAGTGCGTCGGCCGCTGAGCGCGTTTGCGAATGCGCAGAAGGTGTCCAATGACCGAACGAGAGGAAGCCGATATTTTTCATCGAATTCAAATGTAGGCGCGTGTGCGGGGCAATGATCGATTGCAGAAGATGAGAGCGGCTTTCTCATCGCCGCTTTCTTCTTCGATGAACGCTGCGCGACAAACTCAAGGCAGCGGACCATGCAAACTCAGAAAATCAGGTTCACGCTGAGATAGCTTTCCAGCGCCCAATTGACCTTGGGATAAATCTCGGCGTTCTTCACTACGCCAAGACCGACCTGCACGAATGCGCCGGGCAGAATGTGGTACGCGTAGCTTGCGGTGATCGACGCCAGGTTGTTGGCCGTATCAAGGCCACGGAACTCGGTATTCAAGGCTGAACGGCTCAGCGAGTTGTCGGTGAAGACCAGCGAGGCCATATCGAGCGGGCGACCGGGAATAATGCCGAGCCCGTAAACACGCGCTTCGAAATATCGCGAGAAGAGGTTCATATTGGGCGGCGCATAGGTGAAGGACGCGCCTGCATAAATGCCCCGGAACGGCATGCCAGGATCGGGCTGGGTCAACTGGTAGTCGATGGCGGCGTAAGCGCCGCGATTGCTCGAGGTGCCGCCCGTGTCGAAGCGGGTGTACTGGGTCCAGTTGTACACGCCGCCCGCACGGAACCAGAGGTTGTGCTGGTCGGGCGCCGAGGGCCGGTTATAGCCGAATTCGTTCATCACGAGTGCTTTCGTGCCCGGATACGAGAGACGCATGCCGAAGCGTTCGCTATCGACGATCGTCTGAACGGCCTCGTTGGGAATGGCCCGTACGATGGCGACCTTGTCGTAGAAGTGATTCGGCGCGTTGTATTTGATGGTGATGCCCGGCGTGTTCAAACCGGGGAAGGCGGCACCGACCACGCCGATGAACGCGGCCGACGGGCCCAGTGAACCATTGGCAAAGCTGCCGGCCACATTGGCGCCCATGAATTCGTTCGCCAGCACCATATAGCCGACCTTCACTTCGAACGTATCGTGAAGGAAGGGCTGGAAGTAGGTCAGACTGCCGATATCGACGTTCTTCGGCCCGTTGAGATCGTTCGCGGCGTTGGTGAGCGCATTGAGTTGAAACTCGAATTGCCCGCCTTCCAGTCCGATGCGGCTCGCGTCGTAAGTCATGGCGATGCCGGTGCTGCCGAAGTAGTAAGTGGGGCGGCGGCCGTTGTAGTTCGCGCCTGGCGTGTTGTTCCCGCGCAGGTCGTAGGCGAAACCATTGAGGCTGTAGCCCAGGAAGTAGAGGCCGTTATCGGCCAGTTTGGTGCGGAGGCCACCCGCGTCGCCGATCAGCGAGTCGCTGGCAAGCGGGAAGGGCGTCGCCCAGCCCTTGACCCCGAGTTGATCGTAGTTATTGGTCGGCGGCGGCGGTACGGTGGCCGCCGGTGTGCCAGGCGTGCTCGAGGGACGTGCCGAGATCGTCGGTTTGCCGACCGGCGCGGTGTTCTGCGCGGTTTGTTGAACGTCATCGTTACCGGCATCCTGCGCGGTCTTTTGCGCATCGTTCTGCGCGCTGGCCTGGGCGAGCGCAACGCTGGACCACATGGCTGCACAGGCAGCCGCAATCACGAACTTCATGAGTATGTCTCCTTGCTTCTTCTAGATATGACGTGGGATCAGTGGAAACTGTCTTACGTGCTGAAGATTATTAAAATGTAGGAAAACTAAATAAATTCAATCGACAGCCGGATTAATCCGGCATGTGAGGTTTTTTAAGCCGTGAAGTCTTGCTCTGGCGAAGCGGATTTCAGTGGGAGGATGCAGCCTGTCCAGCCATTGCGTGCTCGCGTTTGATCGATTTTGGCGAAGCGAGCAATTGCAACAGGCCAATCAGCGTGGTCAGTGCGACACCCACTGCGAAGGCGGGCCCATAGGTATGGAGGCGATCGTAGACCGATCCTGCGCCCATGCCGCCTATCGTGCCGCCAATCATTCCGGTTGCGAGAATGACACCGTAGAGAATCGGAAACGCCTTGGTGCCGAAATAGTTCGTGAGCGTGGTGATCCAGCAGACCTGGCCGGCGCCGTAGCCGAATCCGAACACGATCCCGAAGGCCGCCAGGGCCGCAAAGCCGGACGGTGCGATCGCTAGTGCGAGGCCGGCGCTGAGCATCAGCATGGCGCCGGCGCCCAGCAGGTGAGGCGGGATGCGGTCGCCAAGCAGCCCGGCAGCCGCATTGCCGGCCAGCGAAGCCGCGACAATGATCGAGAGCGCCGTTGCTGCGCTGGTGGAGCTATAGCCGATGTCGTGCAGATGCTCGATGCCATGCGAGAGGAAGAACACCCAGACGATGCAGGTCGTCAGGCTGTAGAGCAGAAGATAGACATAGGGGCGCGTACGCATGGCTTCGCCAATCGGCCAATGGGTCGGCGTCTTGTAGACGCGCGTCCTCGATGCTTCACGATCCACCACGGGCACGCTCACGTCGATACTGTGCGGGTCGGCGGAGAGATTGCGCGGAATCATCCACAGGATCAGCAAACCCGCCACGACGAAACAGCCGAGCGTCACCCACCACGCGTCGCGCCAACTGCCGGTCTTGTCGATCAGCCAGGCATAGGCCGGCGACGTGACCACCCCCGAAATATCGATCGCCGAGAGAATCACGGACACGGCGAGCGCGCGGCGGTTGCGAAACCACGTCGCAACGATCGTCTGAACCGGCAGCACGCCGGAAGCGCCGACCCCGAGGCCGATCACGAGGCCATACGAGAGAATGAACGAAGGACCGGACGAGACGACGGTGGCCATCAGGATTGCGCCGATCATGGCCAGCGTCACGCCGGCCAGCGCAACATTGCGAATGCCGAAGAAACGAAAGCCGAGCGCGACACACGGTGCGGACAGGCTCATGAGGGCGACGAAGAGGCTGATGCCTGCGCCCAGCACCGTGCGATCCATTTTCAGGGCGACGGCCATATGGGCATTGATCACGGCCGCGCCGATCACGGGGGACGACACGATCAACGCGACGATGAACCACAACGGAATCAGTTTCCAGGTCGGCGCATGTCCTGAGGCCGAAGCCGCTGCCGAAGATGATGCGTCGCTTTCCCCGGGCCGGGGAAACGGAATATTCGCTGCCGTGTTGCTGCTCTCCATCTGATGCATGACTGTCTCCGCTCCGTATCCTGTTTGAGGCGAATCGCCGGATTCGCTCTCTCGGTCTGATGTGGCCTATGCGGCTCTGTTGCGTAGTTCGATGCGTCTGTCCGGCTCACTGCCCCGTCTCGTAGGTGTCGTAAGGCTCGGGCGGAACCGGGATCAGTTGCGGGGCGCGATCCTTGCTGTAACTCGTGCTCGGGCGCGGCGGTTCGTCGTACGTTGCGTCCCCTTCATTGAGCGGCGGCTCCGGCGGCGGCACGGCATCGACCCAGCTTTTGTAGTAGTCGGCTGCAAACGTTGAATATACGCGCAGGTGCCAGATGCGCCAGCCCGCTTCGGTGCGGATGAAATCCACCGAATAGCGCAGCCAGTTCCAGAAGGCGATGTGCGGCGATCCCTCCACCCAGAAGAACTTGTGCGCCTCGTGGCCCGGTGAATTCCACACGGCCTTCGCCGTTTGCGCATCGCCGGCCACTTCGATGATGGGGGTCGTCAGGGTGTGCTCGACCATCTCGCCACGCAGGTCGCGCGGCGTGAGGTCTTTCTCGAACAGCACTCCAAAGCAGCGGCGGGCGGCATCGCGGCCGTAGTAACGCCCGAAAGGCGCGTCGATCGACAAGTCGTCGCGATCCGCGAAAAGTCCGACGATGCGCTCGTTCAGATAGGCCGAGTGCAGGTACTGGTATTGGCTCATGAGGTTCTGGATCTCGACCGTGGCTTCGAGACGTTCGATCCTCTTTTCGAGCGACAGCTGGCGGCTCATTGTGTCCACTCCCGTTATCAATACAAGGCGTCGAGGTGCTTGCCCGGGCCTTGGCCCAGCAACACACGGCCTGCAAGCGATTGCGCGTAACGCCAGTCGAGAACGGCGTGACTGCGCATCACCTGGCTATTGCGGTTGATCAGATCGAGCGGATGCCCGTCGCGGTGAATGCTCGCACCCGCGTTTTGCACGAGGGTGTCGACGGCCTTCAGCGCTTCGGTGCCGCTGCCGGTCACGGCCAGATTCAAGCGGGCGCGCTCTTCCAGCGACGGGTTTTCGCTGCCGCGTGCGTAGAGTCGTTCCGTGCGGGCGACGGCATCGTCGAGCAGCAGGCGTGCGATCTGGGCCTGCTGGACCGCCTCGCCATACGCCGAGTGATTGCCGGCTTCCTCGGCCAGCGGCTGGCCGGTGGCGGGGCGTACGCGGTTGCCGATGATCGACGGATACAGTTCGAGCGCCGCTTCGGCCGTGCCCACCGCAACGGCGCCGTGGATCAACGACAGCACGCGATACATCGGATATTGCAGCGCTTCATACGACGGGAAGAGTTGGGCGCCATCGTTCTCGCGCGAGGAATAGCGCACGAAGTCGACGACACGGTGCGCCGGAATGAACGCATCCTTCAGTTCGAAGTCGTTAGAGCCGGTTCCGCGCATACCGGGTACGTGCCAGGTGTCGTGAATCGTGCCTTCGCCGATACGGGCGACGACCGCGAGCGGGCCGGTTGCCGGCCCACCGGCGGAGACGACCACCCAGTTCGAGTGCAGGATTGCCGATGCGAATCGCCAGCGTCCCGTCACGCGATATCCACCGTCGACCGCTTCCGCCTTGCCGGGCGGCGCGGCTGCCGCGGCGGCGAGCCCAAAGCCGTCCGCGAAGATCTCGGCCTGCGCCTGTGCATTCAGACGCGAAAGCAGCCATTCGTGCGAGATCAGGAACGCCGCTACCCAGCCCGCCGAGGCATCGCCGCGCGAGATGTGGCGCACGATGTCGATGAACTCGCCAAAGCGGATCGCCGCGCCGCCCACCTCGGCGGGGCGCATCGCCGTGAACAGACCGGCCTCGCGGAACGCGGCGATGAGCGCATCGGGAATCCGGCGCGACGTATCCGCTTGCTGGGCATATTCGCGCGCGAGGGGCGCGAGATCCACCGCAGCCTGAATCAAGGTTGCCGGACGCAGCCGGCCTTCGCTAATCACTGTCATTTTTTTGTCCCAAGGGTGTTGGCGATCTGGGCCTCGACGTTCGGCAGGCCGCCTGCGAAGGTCTTGTCTTCCGTTCGGCCGAGGGCGTCGCGGCCACTCAACTCGGCCAGCGGATCGAAGCGGATCGCGCCATGCGAGCAGAGGACGCGGATGTCACGGTGAAAGCGCTGAACCGGATTGGCCAGGGCGAACGCGGCGGAGCCCAGTGCGGATTCGAGATCGGCAATCGCGTCGGAGCACAGGCGGATTGCAAAGACGAGTTCCATGTGCATGCGCGTCGCTTCGACCTGGGTCAGATCGAGGCCCGCTGCGCTCAGCCGGTCGATGCCGTCGGCAATGCGCTCGATGGTGCCGCGCGCCACGTCGATGCCGGCCTGCGAGCGGCCCCCGCTGATTTGTGCGCCGGGGCAGTCCGCAATGGTCGGATACTGCGGCAGATTGAACGGCGTCCGTTTGGGCGCCTGCTGGATGAAGCATTCCAGCGCGCCTTCCGCCATGCCCACCGCGACCGCTGCCAGGTTCAGCGTGATGACGACGATGCGCGCCTGATCGCGCCACGTGAAAGCGGTTCCCTCGTAACGGTCCTTCAGGGCATCCATGCGGGCGGGAAGCTCGGCGAGATCGAACATCCGGTGAGCGGGCACGAAGACTTCGTCCTCGATCACGATGGTGTTGCTCGCCGTTCCCGCCATACCGGCGGTGTTCCAGTCGTTCAGGATTGCGTAGGTTTCGCGCGGCAGCAACACGAGTCCGCGCGCGGGGCCGTTCGCACCTTCGAAATCCGCACCGACCATCGCCCATTCGGCGGTGCGGCAACCGCTCGCAAAGCCCCAGCGACCGCGCACCATCCAGCCGCCCTCGACCTGTCGCGCGGTGCCGACCTGGCGCGCGAAGATCGAGGCCGCCACCAGACGCGGGCCATTCAGGCTGCGGCCGCTGCTGAAGACTTCGCGCACGGCTTCATCCGGGTACGCCACGACCAGCAGATGGTTATTGGCCGCCGTGCCGGTCAGCCAGCCCGCCGAGCCATCGCCGCGGCCGACTTCGCGGAGCACTTCGACGATGTCGCGCGCACCGGCGGCGAGGCCGCCATATTCCATCGGCGTGCCCAGATCGAAGACGCCAATCGCACCCAGGCGCTTCGAAATCTCCACGGTGAGCGAGCGCTGGCGCTCGGCTTCGTCCGCCTGCGCCCGCAATGCCGGAACGAGTTCCGCCACTTCGCGCCGCATCTGCGCGGCGCTTTTCGACAACGTGCTGTCCGGCGAGAACAACGCTCGCCCCGAAGAGGATCGACCCTGATTCAATAGGTCCTTGACTGCCTGCGCTGTGTCGTTCATCGGTTCATCCTTTTATTCGCAACTTGTGTGCGGTGGTATCGCATCGCTATCGGGTCGGCGCGGCGGGCGGAGGCGGCGCCGCGGCGCTCCAGTGCTCGGTCATCACCCCGTCGCGTACGCGGAACATGGTCGGGATAAAGCGCTCGAGGCCGCGATCGTTGACGCCCTGAAGCAGCAATGCGACGACATCGCCATCGTTCATCACGCAGATGGGCATGGGTGGCCACAGATCGACACCGGCTGCGGCCGCACCGCGGAAGAACTGCGCAAGCGACTCGCGTCCGTCGGCGAGATGCGGATCGTGTTGTCGATAGGTATCCGAAATAAATTTCGCCAGAAGATCGTCGATGCCTTCGGCCACTCGCCCGCTTGCAATCAGTTGCGCCAACTCGCGCTGGAACGCGACGGCGACCAGCTTGCGCGCCGTGTCGGCAGGATCGGCGGAACGGACCAGTCGTTCCACATAGTCGTCGTCGTCCATCCATCGACGAAAGAACGACGGGTCCGAGATCGTGGCGATGGGTCCGTCGAATCGATATCCCTCGGCGACGGCTGGCCTCTCTGTGCTCATGTGCTCCTCCTCGTGTCGATTGCGAAACGCCTTCCGGTCATGCCGGACGCGTCGTATCGCGATGAAGCGCAGTTTCTTGGAAACGAAACGGTTCTGTCAATGATCGAATTGAGCGATAGGGAAACTCCCTAGACGTCTCTTGATGCAAGCGAGGGTGGGCGATCAGGTGATCGATAGTTAGCAGAAAATCCTATGAAACCAGTATTTATAAGGATTAAGAAGAGATCGCGACGCTGCGTGCAAGTGCTGGAATCCGCCGCGGGCACGCGCGGTTGACCAGGGTTGACCATGATCTTGCGGCGTTAGACTGGTGCGGATATAGTACTAAAACGTACACTTTGAAGCCGGGGGCATTCATGGGATTCTTGTCTCACCAGGATGGGCCGCTCAGTCGCGATGGCGCTGTAGCCGAAGAGGGCGCCGCGCCGTCGACGCCCGCTGGCGGTCTGTCACCCGACGCGTTCAGGCAGGCGTTTCGCACGCATCCCGCCGGGGTCGCGGTCATCACGGCTGACGACGGCAACGGGCCGGTCGGGCTGACGGCGACTTCGGTCTTCTCGGTCAGCGCGGAGCCGCCCTTATTCGCTTTCTCGCTCTCGTCGGCATCGACCACGGCCCAGGCTATCGCCAACGCCGGGACGGTCGTGATCCATCTGCTGGGCGTTGAGCAACGCCACGTCGCGCAGATCTTTTCGACGAGGGGCGTGGACCGTTTCGCGGACACCACGCTATGGGATCGCCTGCCGGGCGGCGAGCCGTATCTCGTCGATGCGCCCGTGCGGGTGCTCGGCCGTGTTGTCGAGCAATTGCGCATGCAGGTGGGCGGCGCGATCGTCATCGCATGCCATGCGCTTGACGCACATGTTTCGCTCTCCCAGGAACATGCACCGCTCGTCTATCACGACCGCGCCTGGCATCGGATCGACGTGAAATCCAGGCTGCCGGAGTAGTCCGGCACGCTATCCCCACCCATTCGACCAAGGAAGACAATGCCGAAACTACTGATTGTGATCGCGAGCACGCGCCCGGGGCGGCTCGGCCTGCCCATCGCCCGCTGGGCAGCCGAAGCCGCAAGAAAGCACGAGGGTTTCGAGGTTGACATCGCCGACCTCGCCGAACTCGATCTGCCGCTCTTCAACGAGCCGCATCATCCACGCATGGGCAACTACACGAGCGAGCGCACGCGCAAGTGGAGCGAGCTGGTCGGCTCCGCGGATGCGTTCCTTTTTGTCACGCCGGAATACAACTATGGCGCGCCGGCGAGCCTGCTCAACGCGATCACCTACCTGTACTGGGAGTGGACGTACAAGCCGGTTGGCTTCGTGAGCTATGGCGGCTTGTCGGGCGGCCTGCGCGCCGTGCAGGCGCTCAAGGAAGCGGTAACGGCGGTTCGCATGATGCCGATTTCGGACGGCGTCGCCATTCCCTTCGTGATGAAGCAGGTGCAGGACGGCGTGCTCTCGACCACGCCCATCATGGACGCCACGCTGCCGTTCCACCTCGACGAACTGCTGCGCTGGACCAACGCGCTGGAGCCCCTGCGCAAGGAAGTGCCGTTGCGCAAGCGCGAACTCCCGCCGGGTGCGCCCCCGCCGCCGCCGGGCGCGGGGCCGAAGCCTTAAGGCAGCCCGGACATCCATTCCAGCAAAGCACCGCCGCCGGCAAGGCGGTTCGCTGGCGGCGTGCATCACGAGACCGACCGTATCCGGCCGGCAGTTTTACATGGAATCAGCGATCGCTCTGATCGACAGGAGACAAGCAGTGGTTACCGTCGCGGATATCGCGTATGTGCGTTACCAGGTCACGGACCTCGCGCGCATGGAAGAGTTCTTGAGCGACTTTGGCCTGCACCGGGTCGCGCATACGGGCAGCGCCTTGTACATGCGCGCGGCGAGTCCCGTTCATCACGCGCATGTCAGCGAACTCGGCGAGCGCAATGCGACGCTGGGCTTCGGCTTTCTGGCGCAATCGCTGGCCGATCTTGAGCAACTCGCGGGCCGCCTGGGGTCGGTCGTGGAGGACAACCCCGAACCGGGCGGTGGCAAGCGCGTGCGTTTCACCGATCCCGCGGGGTTCGTGGTCGACGTGTTGCATGGACAGGCGCGTCACGCGCCGCTGCCCGCACGTGAGCCGTTTGCGATGAACGCCTCGGTAGAGCGGCAGCGCTTTGGCAAGACGATTCGCGTTGGCCGCAAGCCGAGTGCCGTCGTGCGTCTTGGTCATGTGGCCGTGCTGGTGCCGGATTTCGCGCAAACGCTGGCCTTTTACCGCGATGTGCTGGGCTTCCGTGTTTCGGACACCTATTGGGCCGGCAGCGACCAGAACACGATTGCGGCCTTTTTGCATTGCGGCCTGGGCGAACAGTGGACCGATCACCACACGATCGCGCTGGTGGCCACGCAGGACGGTGCGGCGCGCTTCGATCATTCGGCCTACGAAGTGATCGATCTAGACGATCTGTACCAGGGCGGCGAACATCTGCGCGAACGTGGCTACCAGCACACGTGGGGCGTGGGTCGTCACGTGCAGGGCAGCCAGATTTTCGATTACTGGCGCGATCCGTTCGGCAACAAGATCGAGCACTGGACCGACGGCGATCTCGTCAACGATCACACGCCGGTGGGCCATGCCGAAATCACCGACAACGAATTGAGCCAGTGGGCGCCGCCCCTGTCGCCGGAATTTTTCCGGTAATCGCTTTCCAGAACGTCTTTTCAGGAGACAGCTTAATGAAGCTCGCACGTTATACCTACGGCGATGTCACGACGATCGGTGCGGTGGTGGAGGATCGCGTCGTGCCGCTGGCGTCGCTCGATGCGTCGGCGCCGTCGACGATCCGCGAAGTGCTGGCCGCCGGTCCCGCGCTCATTGACCGGCTCACCGGCAAGCTGGCTGGCGCGACCTCCGGCGTGCCGCTTGCCGAGGTGCGTCTTGAAGCGCCGATTCCCGATCCGCAGAAGTACCTCGCCATCGGCATGAACTATCACGACCACGCCGAAGAGTCGGCGAAGGCGGGTATGACGGTGCCGAAGAACCAGTTGTGGTTCAACAAGCAGGTCACCTGCATTACGGGCCCGTACGATCCGATCTACAAACCGCGCGTCTCGGAGAAGATGGATTACGAGGCGGAACTGGGCGTGGTGATCGGCAAACGCTGCCGCTATGTGTCGGTCGAAGACGCGCCCAGCGTGATCGGCGGCTATTTCGTCGCCAATGATGTGAGCGCGCGCGACTGGCAATTCAAGAGCCCGACATTCACGCTCGGCAAATCTTTCGACAGCCACGGCCCGATTGGTCCGTGGATCACGACTGCCGATGACATCGACGATCCGCACGCGCTTCAGATGGAGCTGTGGGTGAATGGCGAGCCGCGTCAGAAAGCGAGCACGGGCGACATGATCCACAACATCTGGCAGCAAATTCATGAGCTATCCCAGGTGATGACGCTCGAACCCGGCGATCTGATTGCGACGGGCACATGCGCGAACGTGGGCATTGCGCTGGGGAAATTCCTGCAACCGGGCGATATCGTGCGTGTGGAAATCGAGCGCCTCGGTCACATCGAAAACGCGGTGGCCGACGAGCCGGTCTGACGCGCCAGTTGCCATGCTGAAACTGTTCGAATAGAGGAGAGGGTCGATGACTGTGGAATTCAAACCTGGTGTGCGCTATCGCATGCCCGCCGTGTTCGGTCCCGCACCGGGCCCGCGCCAGAAAGCCGATGGCACGATCTGGACGCCAGAAGAAACCGGCACGATGAAAGCCCAATGGATGACCGTGAGCTACCGCACGGAACGCGCGAGTCTGGAGCGGATCCTGCCGCCCGGGTTTGCGCTGCGTGGCGAGCCGGAGGTCCATGTATCGCTTGCCTGGTTTCATAACCTCTATTGGCTGGCCGGCCGCGGCTACGGCATTCTCAATGTCGAAGTGCCGGTCGTCTATCACGGCAAAACGGAAACCATCGACGGGGCATTTTGCCCGGTGCTGTTCGAAGGCATTCCGGATGCGATCCTGACGGGCCGTGAGGAACTGGGCTTTCCCAAACTCTTCGCGAACATCCCCGATCTACGCATCGATCACGCGACGGGCACCGCAGGCGGGGAGGCTTCGTGGTTCGATTTTCGCTTCTTCGAAATCGATCTGCACGGTCTTGAGGAAACCACCGGCGACAAGAAACTGCCGGGTCCCGGCGGCGCCACGTTGTTCTACAAATACATGCCCCGCACGGGGCCTTCAGGCAGCGGCGGTTGCGACATCGCGTATGCGACGACGTCGCAGCCGTTGCCCGGCGCGGCCGGCGATACCTCGCCAATCAAGTTCAGCGACGCGAATTTCCGCAAGTGGAAGGGGACGGGCGGATCGGTGAAATGGAATCGTGCGACCTTCGAGCAGTTGCCCACGACGTTCCATGTGGTCAACGGTCTCGCGGATCTTGAGATTGTCGAATATCTGGGCGCGGAAATGATCGAGTTCTCGGGACCGGGCGTGGCGGTGAGCGCCAACGTGATTCGTTCTGTGGAAGCCTGAATGCAGCACGGATCGCAAGGCAGTGCGACCCGTGCTCGTAAAAGAATATCGTGAGCATTACTTCATATTGATCGTTATCTAATCGGCTATTCATCGACAGCTGGATTCTTCTCTTACCCGGAATTGCGCAGATGCATGAACGATCCGTCATGGCAGATCGAAACCTGAATGAGTTTCGATTGATCGCGACGCTTGCCACATTGGCGGCGTTCGCGCCGTTTTCGACAGACATGTATCTCGCCGGATTTCCTGCGATGGCGGCTGCGTTCAACGCCGATTTGGGTTCAGTGCAGGCCACGCTTTCCGTGTTCGTGTTCGGTCTGGCCGCGGGGCAGGTTCTTTATGGCCCCGCGATTGACCGGTACGGGCGCAAACTTCCTCTGCAATTTGGCATCGCACTGTTTGCGCTGGCTTCGCTTGGACTTTGCTTCGCGCCTACGATCGGCGTCTTCGTCTTACTGCGGCTGCTTCAGGCAATCGGCGGTTGCAGCGGAATGATTATCTGCCGCGCGGTCGTTTCCGATCTCTATGACGAACGCGAGGCGGCCGACAAGTTCTTGGTCATCATGCTGGTCGGCTCGCTCGCGCCTATCGTGGCGCCCGTTGCGGGCGGCCTGATTGTCACGTGGCTTGGCTGGCGTGCGATATTCCTCTTTCTGAGTGTCTTTGGACTCGTTTGTCTCGCGGCCGTCAGCGTCATGTTGCCGGAGACGTTGCCCCCGCATGGACGCAGCAGCGCTGCATTCCGCGACGCAGCGCTGGCATCCGTGCGGTTGCTGCGCACTCGCGCGTTTGTCCTGCCGATGCTTGCAGGCGCACTGGCGTTCGCGGGTCTTTTTGCCTTCATATCCGGATCTCCCGCCGTTTTCATGTCGTTTTTCGGCATCGATCGAAGTCTGTATGGCTGGATCTTTGCAGGCGTCGTGGTCGGGATGATGGGATTCTCGCAGTGCTCGCGACGGCTGTTGCGCAAGATGTCGTCCGAGCGGGTTTTCGTCGTGTCGATGTCGGTCAACGTGCTTGGGGCGCTTGCGTTGCTACTGTGCGGGAGGCACGTTGCCGTCCAGATTTTCTTTCTCGTGCTGACCGTGTCGGTTTCGGGAATACCGCTTGCCGCGGCCACCAGCACGTCCAGGGCAATGGCAGCAGCAGGCGCGAACAGGGGAAGCGGGTCGGCGTTGCTCGGCCTGCTCCAGTTCGGACTCGCGGGTGTCACAAGTTCGCTCGCGGGCCACTTTTACGACGGCACGCCTTTGGCCATGTCGATCTGCATGCTGGTGCCCGGTTGCCTTTCTCTCGCCGCGTTCTTTCCGCTGCTCAGAGAACCTGCCTCGGAGCGGCACGCCTGACACTGGCATTCATATAAAAAGGGAAACTGAAATGAACGAGTCATCGATTAACTTGCCGCGCGCGCCAGCGTTCAATCTGGGCGGCAGGCGTGCGCTGGTCACGGGCGCGGGCCGAGGGATTGGCGCGGGTGCGGCTGCGGCGCTGGCAGACGCCGGTGCTGCCGTGACCCTGCTTGCGCGCACTGCCAGCGAAATCGATGAAGTTGCCGCTGTTATCCGTGATCGCGGCGGCGAAGCGCACGCCATCGCCGTTGACGTTAGCGACGCTGCCGCGATTCGCGCGCTCGTGAACGACCTGCCGCCATTCGACATTCTCGTGAACAACGCGGGCACGAATCGCCCAAAACCGATGGTGGACGTGACGCCGGCTGATTACAGCGCCGTCATGGATCTCAACGTTCGCGCGACGTATTTCGTATCGCAAGCCGTATGCGCGCGCATGGCGCAGGGCGCCATTCGGGGCTCGGTCATTCATGTCTCGTCGCAGATGGGGCATGTGGGTGCGGCCAACCGCACGCTCTATTGCATGTCCAAATTCGCGGTCGAGGGGCTCACTAAAGCGATGGCGGTCGAACTTGCGCCGCTGGGCATTCGCGTGAACTCGCTATGCCCGACATTCATCGAGACGCCGATGACAGCGGGTTTTCTCGCAGATGACGCTTTCCGCACGCAAGTCCTCAGCAAGATCAAGCTTGGCCGCCTCGCGCGTGTCGACGATCTGTTAGGCGGACTGATCTATCTCGCGAGCGACGCCTCTGGCATGGTCACGGGTTCTTCGTTGTTGATCGACGGCGGATGGACGGCTGACTAGCGCGTTTGTCGGGCCTCGCACGCGAAAGCGATGGGCGTCGATGATGGGAGCCGGACGCGCAGTGTACCGGCTCCCATGTTCAAACTGTGCAGCGGATTGCTCAGATGGCGATGCCCGCGTAGGGCACGTCCTTCTGGCCATAGCGGCGTACACGCAGATTCGCCTGTTCGCCGTGACCGGCGAAGCCCTCCAGCGCACACAGACGCGAGGTGTATTCACCGATTGTCGTCGACGCTTCGTCGGTCAGGACCTTCTGGTACGTGCAGGTCTTGAGGAACTTGCCGACCCACAAGCCGCCCGTGTAACGCGCGGCTTTTTTCGTCGGCAGCGTATGGTTGGTGCCAATGGCCTTGTCGCCAAATGCGACGTTGGTGCGCGGGCCGAGGAACAGCGCGCCATAGTTGGTCATGCGTTGCAGGAACCAGTCGGGGTCGCGGGTCATGACCTGAACGTGTTCCGAAGCAATTTCATCTGCAATGCGAAGCATTTCGTCATCGCTTTCAGCGACGATGACTTCACCGAATTTCTGCCACGCCTGGCGCGCGATATTGGCTGTGGGCAGGATGTCGAGCAGTCGCTCGACCTGTGCGATGGTGTCCCTGGCGAGCTTTTCCGAGGTGGTCAGCAAAATGGCGGGCGAATCGGGTCCGTGTTCTGCCTGACCCAGCAGGTCGGTGGCGCACATTTCGCCGTCCACGCTTTCGTCTGCGATCACCAGCGTTTCCGTCGGCCCCGCAAAGAGGTCGATGCCCACACGGCCGAAGAGCTGACGCTTGGCCTCCGCGACGAAGGCGTTGCCCGGCCCGACGAGCATGTCGACTGGCGCGATGCTGCGCGTGCCGATCGCCATCGCGCCAACGGCCTGGATGCCGCCGAGGCAATAGATCTCACTTGCGCCCGCCATGTGCTGCGCGGCGACGATCGCGGCAGCAGGCTTGCCATTGAAGGGCGGGGCGCAGGTGATGATGCGCTTGACGCCGGCGACGCGCGCCGTGATCACGGACATATGCGCGGACGCCAGCAATGGGTATTTGCCGCCCGGTACATAACACCCAGCGGCATTGACGGGGATATTCCGATGACCAAGCACCACACCCGGCAGCGTCTCGACTTCGATGTCGCGCACAGAGGCGCGCTGATGCTTCGCGAAATTCTCGACCTGTGTCTGAGCGAACTGGATATCGGCAAGGTCGCGCGGCGAGAGTTGCGACAGACACTCGTCGATCTCCTTTTGCGTCAGGCGGTAGTCGTCGCGGTCCAGCTTGTCGAACTTGATCGAGAGATCGCGCACGGCTGCGTCGCCGCGCGCCTCGATATCGGCGAGCGTCGATTCCACCGTTTCGCGCACTTCTTTTGCCGCCGCCTTGACCACTTCGGCTTCAGCGCCTTTCTTGAGCCATATCGCCATGCCACATCTCCGTATCGTCGTTGAACAGGGTTTTGCATACGTATGCAATTGCAAGCACATTAGATCATTGGCGCAGTGGCGGCAAGCAAATCGGCGTTAGCGTAAACCCGCGCGGGGGTGTCAGCGGGCGCGGACGGCGGCGGGCGGGGCCCAGGTGCGGCGGTCGCCTTCGACGGTGATGCCAGCGTTCGGCTTTCTCGCGGAGTCGCGCACGATCAGTTGGCCGCTGACGACGTCCTGGACCGGCGCGGCCGGTTGATCCGCGAGCTGGCGAAGCACGATCTCGACGGTGCGCTCGACCATGCGGCCGACCGGCTGGCTGTACGTGGTGAGTCCAAAGATGGGCCATGTGCCCATGAGGATGTCGTCGAAGCCCACGATCGAAAGATCGGTGCCGGGTTCAAGGCCGAATTCGCCGCGTGCGATGCTGATGGCGATCAGCGCCATATGGTCGTTGGCGCAGAAAACGGCATCGGGCGCGCGCTTGAGCGAGAGCAGTGCACGAATGGCGCGTTCCGCGCCCGCAGCGGAATAGCCGCCGACCTGTCGCTCGATCTGTTGTATGCCGTGTTTGGCGAGACATTGCGTAAAGCCGGCTTCGCGATCCCGGCTCGTCGACGACTGTTCGAGCCCGGCGACATAGGCGAAGCGGCGATGGCCGCCCGCGAGAAGATACTCCGCGACCCGCTTGCCGCCTTTGCGGTTTTCTCCCGTGACGCTGGAGGAGGCGTCGCTGTCGGTCTTGCGGTTGAACATGACGACCGGCAGCCCAATCTGGAGGCACTCCTCAGCGAAGCGCGACGAAAGACCGGTCGAGACGAGTACGAGGGCGTCCACCTTGTAGCGCAGCACTTCCTCCAGAACCGGATCGGACGGCATATCCTGGTCGGTGGTGAACAGCAGTACGCGATACCCTTGAGTCGCAAAAGCCGCGGAAAGCTGCTCCAGCGCCTGCTGATAAAACGGATTGCCGTTGCCGGGGACCACGACGCCAATGAGATGCGAGCGCCCCATGATCAAGGAACGGGCCACCAGATTGGGGCGATAGCCGAGCTGTTCAGCGGCCGCAAGGACGCGTTCGCGCGTGGCGGGTGACGCGCTGGCGCCCGGGGTGAAGACACGCGATACAGCCGATTGCGATACGCCAGCAAGTTTGGCCACTTCGTGTGCGGTGGCCGGGCGCCGGGTCGGACCGCTGCTGCTCATGAACGAACTCCTTTCGTCATCTCTTGATCGTTTGTTCTCGATGATGCTTTTCGCTCGACAAATCAAGGCGATTGCGAATAGCGAGGACGCCGCTGACCCGATCAATCGGCGTGCGGATGCATGGTATCATCGAACTGTTTAGTTCTCGCCCACGCGACATACCTGCCTGGTCGCGCACGCCGCCCACGAGAACGTAAAGGGCGCGCCAGACCCCTGGTCAGTACGAGCAAGGTTTGCAGAAATGACGATCAATAGCCGCGAAAACGGTTCGCCAGCATACGGGCAGGAGCCTCCATATCGAACCGGGAAGCCCATGAGAAAACAGAAATCGCAAAAGGCCGCACAGGACATTGATCAAGACGATACGGTTTTGACGTCAGCGCCGGGGAAGCCGAATCACGAATCCTCGCCGAAAGCGGCGGGTTCGTCTCGCCCGCGTAGTGAAATCCGGCTTGAAAATCTTCGTCGTGTGGTGCTGGAACTGGTTGCGGCCCGCGGAATCGAGGGCGTCACGATCGACGCGATCGCGACCGCCGCGCAAGCTTCGAAGCAAACGCTCTACAAGCGCTGGCCGACTAAATCGGAACTCATTCGCGACGCTATTCGCATGAGTTTCGACGGGGCGCATCCTGGCGACCCGGGCGACCTTGGGTCCTTGCGCGAAGAACTGCGCCTCATTCTGGAATCCGCCGCAGCCATGCTGCGCACGAACCGGCGTCTGATCATCGCGCTGATCGACGGCGGCCAGCGCGATCCGATCATCATGGCGCTCATGCGGCAGGAGACGCGCGAAAACTATCGCGAGTCGCTACAGCGACCGATGAAGCGGGCCATTGCGCGGGGGGAGATTGGTCCGGAAACGGATCTGAACCTCGTGTCCGAAATTGCACTACCTGTGCTTTTGCATCGCGCCATGCTCGACGAGATCATTGATGATCGCGTGGTGCGTATGTTGCTCGACGATGTCCTCATGAAACTCGTCAGCAAGTAACTTCTTTTTATGCGCGATAGCCGGCGCGGGTGTGTGGCAGCGTTGGCTGCTCGCCCGGCAGGCCTGCATTGCGTTCGCTGTTTTCTCTGAATCAACCGTGCCGGTGCTGGCTTCAGCGCCTGCAAGTCATCAAGCACGGTTGAGTGTCCCCTGTTCCCGGTCTCCTGGCGATATTCGCGCGGCTACGCGCGTGACCTGTAGCGCCTTTTAGTATTCAACGGAACAACTCGAAAACTGCGAGGTGGCTATTGGCCACAATCATGCAGGATTCCATATGACGACGCAGCGCTCGTTTGAGTAGTGCACGCAAGCTTGTCCGAGGGCCGCGGATGGCATGAGGGGCGGTAGGTGCAGCAAGGGTCGTGTTCGAGTCCATGATCGGCGGTTTTGGGCCGGAAAGCGTTGGTGTTTTCCCGGATTATAGCCTGTCGATGCGGTTGAAGTATAAAAAGGTACGATTCTGTACTGTTGAAATTTTGATTGATCTCACCCTTGGCTCGCTTCGGCCATTGAGCGCCCGATGATCCGCCTTCTGGTGACGAATCGTCGTGGCGCTAAATAAATCCCGTAAAAAGGCGCGTATCTATCAGGCTGGCACCTGAGGAATTGAGGGTGACGCACACTCGCGTGAGCTGGCTGGCAAGGGTTTTCATGCTTGAATTCGTAGATTTTTGTGGATACAGTACGTTTCCGTTCACTTTGTTTTTTGCGGGAGCATCACGGTGATCGGCGTGGCATCCATTACTCAAATTCAATACATGCAGGAGAACGAACATGGCAGGAAAGCTCGACGGTCAGGTTTGCGTCATCATCGGCGGTGGCCGCAACCTCGGTAAGCAGATTGCGCACACCTTTGCGGAGCAGGGGGCGAAAGTCGTCGTAGTCGGCCGCTCGCTTGCGCCGCTCGAGGCCGTGGTCGCTTCGGTCGAAGCGGCCGGGGGCCATGCTTCGGCGATTGCCGCCGACGTCACCCGGGTTGACGAAAACGCACGCCTGGTTTCAGAGGTCGATGCCCGCTATGGGCGTCTCGACATTCTCGTCAACAGCGCGGGCATCTTCGTCAATCCCGTGTTCGCGGAAACGACGGAGACCGAGTGGAACGACATCATGGACATCAACCTGAAGGCGGTGTTCTTCGCCGTGCAGAAGGCCGCGCCGGTCATGGCGCGCACCGGCGGCAATGTGATCAACTTCTCCTCGGTAATGGGTGTCAAGGCCCGCGTAGGCAGCGCGGTCTATGCGGCGGCGAAGGCGGGTGTCATCAATATGACCCGTGCGCTCGCACTCGAACTGGGTCCGCAGAAAATTCGCGTCAATGCGATTGCGCCAGGCTTCACGCTCGAACCCGATCAGGCGCATGAAATCCCGCCTGGCGTGGTGGCGGAGATGACCGCGGGCCTGCCCGCCGGGCGCCCGGGAACCGCGGCGGAAATCGCCGCTGCTGCGCTGTATCTTGCTTCGCCGGAGGCGTCGTTTACGACCGGTACGACGATCTTTGTCGACGGGGGGGAGACCGCGCGATGACCGTCCTGGACTTCGGCTCACTCGTGCTCGGTGCGGGTGGCTTCGGGGATACGCTCGACCGCGAACAGAGCTTCGCCATACTCGATGCCTTCATCGAAGCGGGCGGCCAGGCGATCGATACCGCCGACGCCTATTCGGTGTGGGTGCCCGGGCACACCGGCGGCGAGTCCGAGTCGATTCTCGGCGACTGGCTCGCATCGCGCGGAACGCGAAACCGGGTGACGATTGCCACGAAGGTCGGCAATAAACCGGATCGTGCCGGGCTCTCGCGAGAGAACATCACGCGGGCGATTGACGAGTCGCTTGTGCGCTTGCGCACCGACCGGGTCGATCTTTACTATGCGCACCGCGACGACCCGGATCAGCCGCAGGAGGAGGTGCTGAGCGCCTTCGATGAACTGGTGCGTGCGGGGAAGGTGCGCGAGATCGGTGCGTCGAACTTTACGGCGGATCGGCTGCGAAGCGCGGCAGCGATCGCTGCGCGAGAAGGGTTCACGCCGTATGCGGTGGCCCAGGATCACTACAACCTCGTCGAGCGCGAGCCTGAGCTGGCGTTGCTGCCGACCATCGCCGAACTGGGGATCGTGGAGGTTCCGTGGGGAGGTCTGGCGCATGGCTTTCTCGCGGGCGCGTACGGGCAGGGCGACGCCGTTCCGCCGCCGTGGACCGGGCTCGTTGCGATGTATTGGGCAGACGCGCGCAAAGCCGATCTACTCGACCTGTTGAAGGACCTCGCAGCGGCGCATCGCGTGTCGCCGGCGGCCATCGCACTCGCGTGGCTTGCCGCGCAACCTGCCGTGGCGGCGCCTGTCAGTGCAGCGTTGAGCGTGCAGCAACTGACCGAACTGTTGCAGGCCGCGTCGGTTCAGCTCACGACCGGCGAACTCGCGCAACTGTCCGAGGCTTGCGCGCCGATTCCGAAAACATCATGAAACATGGGCCGGAAGCGAAGCTCCCGGCCCATGTTTGTCATTCTTCAGCGCGGCAGGAACGATTCCCTAGACGACCCCGGAGTTGCCGGTCGCAGCAATGATCTGGCCGGTGATATAACTCGCATCGTCGGACGCCAGGAAGGTAATGAGCGGCGTGACATCGTCGGGACGCCCAACCCGTTGCACGACGCTCGTAGCCGTCATCTTGTCCGCGACTTCCTTGAACGCCGGCGGCATCTTCGTGATATCCATCGTCAAGGCGCCAGGCGCGATGGCGTTCACGCAGATTCCATGCTCAGCCAGTTCGCGCGAGTGCGTCTTCGTCATGCCGATAATGGCGGCTTTGGCTCCGCAGTAGTCCGAACCGCCGCTTGGCTCGCCATACATGCCAGCGGTGGAGGTGACGTTGATAATCTTGCCTTTGACCTGGTTGTCGATCATCCACTTCACCGCCGGGGACGTGCAAAATGCCGTGCCCTTCACGTGGACATTGAAGACTTCATCCCAGCGTGCCTCGTCCAGCTCGGCAACCTTGGCGAACGACACAATGCCGGCGTTGTTGACCAGAATATCGATGCGGCCAAACGCTTCGACAGCCGTATTCACCAGCATTTCACCTGCGGAGCGGGTGCCGATTTTCGCAACCGCCGCCACGGCCTTGCCGCCGGCATCGGTAATTTCGTTGGCGACCTGATCTGCGCTGTCATTGATGTCGTTGACGACGACACTGCACCCTTCTTTCGCCAGCGCAAGCGCATAGGCCCGCCCGAGTCCGAGCGGACTGCCCGCACCCGTCACGATCGCGACTTTCCCGTTCAGCTTTCCCATCTCTCTCTCCTTCGAATTAGTCAATGAATGGATTTATCTGGCGCCAGGCGGCGGTTGATCGACGAGAAGGACGCCGCCCACGCCGACATTGTCAAGCTCGTCCTCGCGGATCTGAATCATGACCAATTCCCTGGGAACGCCCAGTTCGGTAAAGACGTTGGTGACTTTGGCGACCATTTCGCGCTTTTTCTCGATATCCCATTTGTGGATATTCACCTGGATGACTGGCATGCATAAGGACTCCTTTTCTATCAGGTTGCGTGAAACGTTATCGATGTTTTCGTCATGCGAGCGATGGGTGCTTCGGCGGCTTCGTGCAACAAATGAGTGCGAGGCTTAATGCAAGCGCCACTGTTGCCACAAGGAATGGCGTCATGAATCCGCCCGTTGCGTCATACAGGGCGCCGCTGACGCCAGCGCCCGAGCTGCCCATCAGCATCCAGAATGGCGTGGTGAGCCCGAGGATTTTGGGAAAATGCGATCGTCCATACCAGGCGGCGAAAATTGCCATGATGCTGGTGGTAAAGGCACCAATGCCCAGTCCCAGCACGACGTTGTACAGAAAAACCATAGGGACGGTTTGGGCTGTCAGGGTGAGACCCATTCCGGCCGTCAGCAACGCCATGCAGATAATGATCAGTGTCCGCATGTTGAATCTGAACCCCAGAAATCCGATGGCCAGTGCCCCAATAAGCCCCACTCCGGATTGGAGGCCTGCTGCCGATCCCGCGACCATTCCTTCGATGCCCAACGATTGCAGGAACGAAATCTGATAAGTCATGAGCATGGTGATCGTGTACTGGACCGCGCCATAGACTATGATCAACATCCACAACGCCCAGGTTTTCGACGCTTGTTTCAGGGTGAAATCAACGGGGGTGTTGTAAAGAGTGGGGAGCGATGTTTCGCGCTGCTTCGCCTTCGCCTGCGCAATCGAATCGGTCGCGCCATCCGGCACGTGGCCGACATCCTCGGGCTTGTTGCGAATGAGGATCCCCGGTATCACCGCTGTAAAGACCGTCACTACCGCACATAGAACCAGCAACGAGCTTCGCCATCCCGAATGGGCAACGAGTGCTGTCGTGAACGGAATCATCACGAAGCCGCCGATGCTGATCGACGAATTGATGAGACTCATGGCAAGCGATCGCTTTCTGAAAAACCAGTTACTTGCCAGTGTCATTGCCGGCACCATGCCGCCGATGCCGCATCCTGCGCCCATGAGCGATAGGCCCGCGTAGAGATGCCACGGCTGGGTTTGGAAAGAAAGGACCAGCAGCCCAATAGCCAGCAATACGTGGCCGGCGATGATCGCCATTTTGCAGCCATATCTGGCGGTGATTGCGCCGGAAAGCGGCGAGGTGAGACCAAGCAATAACATCGACAGGGAGACGGCTCCGCCAACCAGAGCACTGCTCCAGGCGAACTCTTTGCACAAGATGGGCAGGAAGATCTGGAAAGAAAATTCCACGCCCATCGAGATCATCAGGACCAGTCCTGCCATCGACACATTGATCCAGCCGTAAAACCGTCCGGCGTCCCCTGTGGCCTGGTTAGTGCAGGCTTCCCCTGAAGAGATTAAGGGAAGGGCGACCGCTTCGCTCGCACCCTCGCGGTTCGGTTGATTACCCATTAAGGACATCTCCTTTCCTTGCTCGGCCGTGTCTGGCGCGACTGGACGCGCCTCGCGTTGACGGGTAGGACATGCCCTCTTATGACGAGGACCATCCCCAGGAGCGTAGTTTCATGTGTACGATACAGTTCCGTACATAATGGTATCTACTGATCGGGTAAGTCCGGTGACTTCCTGGGTATGAATGGTTGTTGTCGAGTGCGGATCTAAAAAACGCAGGGGAAGAGCGGGGTGAGGGGCACGTAGGTCTGGCGTTGGCGTATTTCCTGTCAGCCGGGTTGGGTCTGATTCTCGGCGTCCTTGCGCTATTCAATATTGTTACGCCGTGGATACGGCCGCGAGGAACAATGATGGGAAAGCAAGTCGCGCTGGAGGGCGACCGGTGTCAATGCAAGTGTTCTCCGTCGCCAAAACGGGTTGCATCTCAAACATCGGGAACACTCTCAAGCTGAATGAGTCGATCGACTTCTGCTGGCCACGTGCCTCACTCCGCCACCGGGCACTCCAGTTCCTGCGCGTAAGTCCCCAACGGCTCGCCAACATGCGTTTTCAGTGTGTCGATAAAGCGCTTGATCTTGGCGTCGACGAACTGCCGCGACGGGTACACCGCATAAACGCTGCGCGCGTACGTGTGAAACTGCGGCAGCACCCGCACCAGCTTGCCGCTGCGTAGATCGTCCATCGCCGAAAACGCCGCGAGCAAGCCGATTCCCGCGCCTTCGCGTAATGCCAGCGCCATCGAGTCCATATCGTTGACGCTAAAGTGCGGCCCTGTCGGCCGGAACGTGGTGTTCCCGGCTGCGCTCTCGAGATGCCACTCGTCAGGCGCATAGTCCACCGTCCCCAGCAGGACGCATTGATGGTCGATGAGATCTTCAGGGCGCTCTGGCGCCGCGTGGGTGGCCAGGTAAGCGGGTGACGCGGCAAGGATGCAGTGGCTCGAACCGATCTTCTGGCTGACGTACGCGGAGTCAGGCAGCGTTCTCGTAATCACGACGGCGAGGTCCAGTTGTTCCTCGAGAAGGTTCGGCATGCGCTGCGACAGCAGGAGTTCGACGGAAACCTCAGGGTACGCACCGCGGTAAGCCATCACGGCGCGCGTGACAAGATCGCGGCCCAGTCCAGGCACCGAGTGCACCCGCAGCGTGCCGCGAGGCTCCAGAAGGGCGTCGCGTGCCTCGGCTTCGGCATGTTCGACGTCGGTGAGGATGGCCACGCATCGGTCGTAGAACCGCCGCCCTGCATCCGTGATGACCAGGCGGCGCGTCGAGCGTTGCATCAGCCGCGTGTCGAGCGACTCTTCGAGCACCGAAACGGCGCGCGAAATATTGCCAACCGTGGTGTCGAGGTGGTTCGCGACTGCCGTGAAACTGCCCATTTCGACCACTTTCGAAAACACCGACATGTTATATAACTTGTCCATCCCGCCATTCCTTATCGTCTGAGTCCGTCGAGTCCAGCGCCCCACGGCCGCCTGCCACGCAAGGCTTGCCGGCCATGATAGGCGAGTGCCCGATTCCGTGTCGGTAACGCTTGCCCGGCGTACGCGCCGCGATTTTCCCTCTGCCGGAAAGAATCATTCTTTCTGCCCCGACTAAAACCGCGCGGCCTTCCCGCATAGACTGGGTTCCGCAGACAGGCACTCGACACCGGCCACCTCAAGGGGCCAGCGAGCGCCACCCAACCTACCGACCCGGCAGACCGCCACCAGGCGGCGTCGACCGGAGAAAATGAAGATTAATCTGGATTCCGAATTAACATCGAGGACATTGCCATGAACACCCAATACGATCCACTATTTTTGTTCATCAACGGCGAATGGATTGGCGCGAACGAGCGGGACACTGCACCGGTCGTCAATCCCGCCACGCTGGAGGAACTGGGCCGCGTACCGCTTGCCACCGCTGCCGACCTCGACCATGCGCTGGCGGTCACGAAGCGCGCCTTCGACGTGTGGCGCAACACCGTGCCCGCCGAGCGTGCACGCATTCTCAAGGACGGCGCCAACCTGATTCGCGAGCGCTCCCTGCATATCGCGGAGTTGCTGACGCTCGAAGAAGGCAAGCCGCTTGCCGAAAGCCGCGATGAAGTGCTGCGCGCCGCGGAATACTTCGAATGGTTTGCCGAAGAAGCGCGTCGCATCGACGGTCGTGTCGTGCCGTCGAACCGCCCGGGCGTGCAGCAACTCGTGAAGAAGCAGGCCATCGGCCCGGTTGCGGCCTTCACGCCGTGGAATTTCCCGGCCATTACGCCGGCGCGCAAGCTGTCGGCGGCGCTCGCAGCGGGTTGTAGCGTCATCATCAAGCCGGGTGAGGAAAGCCCCGCGACGGCCTTGGCGCTCGCCCGTGCGCTCGACGATGCAGGATTGCCGAAGGGCGTGCTGCAAGTCGTATTTGGCGTGCCCGACGACATCTCGAAGACGCTGATCGCTTCGCCCGTCATCCGCAAGGTGACCTTCACGGGTTCGGTGCCCATCGGCCGCCTGCTGGCTACGCGCGCCGCCGAAGGCGTCAAGCCTATTACGCTGGAACTGGGTGGCCACGGTCCCGTGCTCGTCTTCGCGGACGGCGATGTCGAGAGGGCGGCCGTAGAGGGTGCCGCTAACCGCTTCCGTGGCACGGGCCAGATCTGCATTTCGTCGACGCGCTTCCTGATTCAGCGCGACGTCTACGAAGCATTCGTCGAACACTTTGTGCGGGCGACCGAAGCGCTCAAAGTGGGCGATGGCATGCAGCCCGGAACCCAGGTGGGTCCGCTCGCCAATCCGCGCCAGATTGCCAAGATGGAGGAACTCGTGGCCGACGCCGTAGCGCGTGGCGCAAAGGTCCTCACGGGCGGCAAGCGCATCGCGGGCAATGGCTACTTCTTCGAGCCTACCGTGCTCGCCGATGTGCCGATGGACGCTCGCGTGATGCACGAAGAGCCGTTCGGCCCCATCGCAGTGCTGATGCGCTTCGACAATCTGCACGACGGTCTCGCCGAAGCGAACCGGCTGCCGTACGGTCTTTCGGCCTATGCGTTCACGAACAACGCACGCACCGCTATCGACGTTGCGGATGGTCTGGAGGCTGGAATGATCGGCGTCAACCAGTACCGCATCATCGCAACCGAACTGCCTTTTGGCGGCATCAAGGAAAGCGGCATCGGTTCGGAAGGCGGCGCGGAAGGCATCGAGTTCTATCTCACCAACAAGTTCATCAGCCAGGCCTGAGGGAGGCATCATGTCCAACACGAATTTCGACAGTCCGCGCGAAGCCGCGCGTGCGTTCACCCCGAAACTCGCCGCGCTCGTCGACGACGTGCTGTTTCCCGAGGTGTGGGCCGACGCGGCATTGTCGCCGCGCGACCGAAGCCTCGTGACGGTGGCCGCGCTCGTGACGGGCGGCCATCACGACGAGATTCCCGCGCATTTGCGTCGTGCCGTGAAGAACGGTGTGACGCGCGAAGAACTGTCGGCGCTGATTACCCACCTCGCGTTCTACGCGGGATTTCCGGCCGCCATTTCGGCGTCCGCCGTGGCGCAAGCGACACTCGGCCATACCCACGCAATCGAGGACACGCAGTCATGAAAGCGATCACCTTCAACGAATTCGGCGATGCAGACGTACTCGCGATCGCAGAGGTTCCCACTCCGGAAGTTCGCCCCGACGACTTGTTGGTCCGCGTCTACGCGGCAGGCGTGAATCGCGCAGACCTCACGCATCGTCGTGGTGGCTATGGCCGGCCAAATTTCGGTGATTCGACCATCATGGGTCTGGAAATCGCGGGTGAAGTGCTCGAAGTCGGCGCGGCTGTCGAGGGTTACCGCATCGGCGATCGTGTGATGGGTGTCGTGGGCGGCGGGGCTTATGCCGAGATTGCGCGCATCGACTGGCGCATGGCGATGCCGATTCCGGCGTCACTCGACTACGTTCACGCGGCAGCCATTCCGGAAGTGTTCGTCACCGCGCACGAAGCGTTGATGCATCTGGGCCGCCTTAAACAAGGCGACTCGGTGCTCATTCACGCCGCGGCGGGTGGTGTCGGTTCCGCGGCCGTGCAACTCGCGGTTGCGACTGGCGCGACCGTGTTCGCGACGGCGGAGGCGTCGAAGCGCGAGCGTGTCCTTCAACTCGGCGCCGACCATGCAATCGACTACCGCACTCAGGATTTCGCGGAGGTCGTTGCGAGCGAAACGAATGGCCGTGGCGTAGACGTCGTGATCGATTTCGTCGGTGCGCCATACTTCACGCGCAATATCGCATCGCTCGCGCACGGCGGCCGGCTGGTTCAGGTCGGCATTCTCGGTGGAGGAGGGCAGGTGAATGTCGAACTCGAGACCATTCTCTATCGACATATCCAGATTATCGGCACCGTCATGAAGTCTCGTCCCCCGGCCGAGAAACATGCGATGGTGCGCCGTTTCAGCGAGCACTGGCTCGCCCGCTTCTCAGGTGGCCGCAGTCTGGAGCCGGTCGTGGACAGTACATTCCCGCTTGCGCGTGCGGCGGACGCCCATCGACGGATGGAGTCGTCCGCGAATGTGGGCAAGATTATTCTGGTGACGGGGGATCAATGACCTGAAAGAGGCGCGGTGGGGTTGGCTCCCCCCGCGTCTTTCGTCGACGATGCCTGGCCGCGCTGCAATTCAATGAAACGCGCGGAAAAAATCGAATAAAGAAACTGGCGCAGGCGCAAGGCATTGGACATGATCGTTCCGAAAGCGATTCGAAGGTCGTCGTTGGGAACGCAACAGCCATGCCATCGGCTTAATCGCAGCCGCCACCGTTATTCACTCGCGATTACGCCCATAAATAGTGCCGACGGTTTCAGCCGCAGCGCATGAATCCCCAAAACGGGGCGCAGCGTGCCCACTCATGCACCCGAAGCACCGCGAGAATCCGCTGCGCGAAATCCCCGCCAAGGCCTTTAACCAGCAAGGCTTTCTCACCCCCACGCCACCACTGGCACAAATCTCGCTACATGCCCATCCGAGAGGTGCGAAGTAATTTGCATCATCTTAGGATCGCTAGGGTTCCGGTCGCTGCGCAGGACAACGCCTCATTCAGTCTTGCGCCCGATGCCTGGTCCGAGAGCAATCCGGTCTCGTCTCCCACCTTCGTTTCGAGGGCGGTGCCGAGGCTCCACGGAGGGATAAAAGCCCGGGAGGTCGCGATGTCGTTTGGTCGCCCTCTCACGCTTATTCCCTTCGCAACCTGGAGCCTCCCATGCCGTCCAGCCTCCTCACTGAACTCGCGCCGATCGACGCACCGCTCTGGGAAACCGTGATTCCCGCGGGCACGCATTGGTCCGGCATTCTGCGCCGCGGTCTCGCACTGCGCATCGTCGATCTCGAAGGCGGGGCGAATCTCGCCGCCGTCTTCCATCGGCAGGAAGATCCGCTCGAGCGCTACAACATGGCGGATACGCTCAAGGCGCAGCACACCGCGCATCTCACGCGCGGCCACGCGTTGCATACCGACATGGGCCGCGTGATCGCATCCATCACGGGCGATACGCTCGGCTGGCATGATCCGCTCGGCGGGGTGGGCGATGCTGCGCTATTCGCCCGCAAATACGGCGAGAAGCGCTATCAGGCGCATCGCAACGAGATGATCCGCAATGGCCGCGACAGCCTCGTGCTCGAACTCGCGAAATACGGCCTTGGCGCGCGCGATCTCGTGGCCAATGTGAACTTCTTCAGCAAGGTGTCGGTGGGCGACGATGGCTCGCTCGAATATGTGCCGCGCCATTCGCAAGCGGGCGCAGCGATCGATCTGCGCTTCGAAATGAACACGCTCGCAGCATTCTCTACCGCGCCGCATCCGCTCGATCCTCAGCCGGGCTATCAGCCTAAGCCGGTGAAACTGATCGCATGGCGTGCCTATGCGGCTGCTCAAGCCGCGTCCGCCGACGATTTCTGCCGCATGTCGTGCGCCGAAAACGGCCGCGCATTCGCCAACACCGACCGCCTGTTTGCCTGAGGAGCCGCCATGCCGATCATCGAAAGCGCGCTCGACGAGCGCCACGCCCAGTACGATTTCACGCTGCCGGCAGGCGAGCCGTGGCTGTATGACCTCAAACGCGGCCAGACGCTGCGCATCGTCGATCTCGAAGGCAATCAGGCCGTCGATACGCTGTTCTATCGCAGTGACGATCCCGTCGAACGCTACAGCGCGCAGGACACCATCCGCGCGCAACGCAATCTCTATCTGAGCGCAGGCAGCGTGCTGATGTCGAATCTCGGCCGCCCCATGCTCACCATCGTCGCGGACACGTGCGGGCGTCACGATACGCTGGGCGGCGCCTGCGCGGCGGAGAGCAATACGGTGCGCTACGCGCTCGACAAACGTCATATGCATAGTTGCCGGGATAGCTACCTCAATGCACTCGCGCATTGCACCTGCGGCGCGGCGGCGCTGCTCGGCAAGCGCGATCTCGTCAGCAACATCAACTTCTTCATGAACGTGCCGGTCACGCCGCTGGGCAAACTCACGTTCGAAGACGGCATATCCGCGCCCGGCAAATACGTGGAAGTCCGTGCCGAAGAAGACGTGACGGTGCTGATCTCGAACTGTCCGCAACTCAACAATCCCTGCAACGGCTACAACCCCACGCCGGTGCGCCTGCTCGTGTGGGAGGCGTGATGGCGTTCAACAAGATTCTCATCGCCAATCGCGGCGAGATTGCCTGCCGCGTGATCCGCACGCTCAAGCGTCTGGGTATTGCGTCGGTGGCCGTCTATTCGGAAGCCGATCGCCACGCCATGCATGTGATGCTCGCGGATGAAGCCGTTTGCATCGGACCCGCGCCCGTTGCGCAGAGCTATCTGAATGCGGCGGCGATCCTCGATGCCGTGCGTCAAACCGGTGCGCAGGCCGTACATCCAGGCTACGGATTTCTTTCGGAGAACGCAGCGTTTGCGCGTGCCTGCGAGGATGCGGGTATTGCGTTCATCGGGCCACGCCCCGAACAGATGACCGCGTTCGGCCTCAAGCATACGGCGCGTGAAATCGCACAGGCCAACGGCGTCGCGCTGCTGCCGGGCACGGGCTTACTGCCCGATGCGCAGGCGGCGCTCGAAGCGGCGGTGTCGCTGGGTTATCCGGTCATGCTCAAGAGCACGGCGGGCGGCGGCGGTATCGGCATGTCGCTGTGCCGCGATGCCGTGCAACTGGAAGCCGCGTTTGCGTCGGTCGCGCGTCTGGGGCAGAGCAACTTCGCGAATTCGGGCGTGTACCTCGAAAAGTTCGTCGAGCATGCGCGCCATATCGAAGTGCAGATCTTCGGCGATGGCGCGGGCAAGGTGATCGCACTCGGCGAGCGCGATTGCTCTGTGCAGCGGCGCAACCAGAAGGTGATCGAGGAAACGCCCGCGCCGGGCTTGAGTGCTGTGGAGCGTCAATCGTTGCACGAAACGGCGGTGCGTCTCGCGCGCGCGGTGCACTACGCGAATGCGGGCACCGTGGAGTTCGTGTTCGACGCCCGCGAGCGCGCATTCTATTTCCTCGAAGTGAACACGCGGCTTCAGGTCGAACATGGCGTGACCGAGCAAGTCTATGGCGTCGATCTCGTCGAATGGATGATTCGCCAGGCCGAAGGCACGCTCGCGCCGCTCGATTCGCTGTTGACCGAGCCGCAGGGTGCGAGCATTCAGGTGCGCGTCTATGCCGAAGACCCCAACCGGCAGTTCCAGCCGAGTTCGGGCCTGCTCACCCATGTTGTCTTTCCCGATGACGTGCGCGTGGATACGTGGGTCGACGCGGGCACCGAAGTGAGTGCGTTCTACGATCCGCTGGTGGCCAAGATCATCGCGACAGCCGGCACGCGTGACGACGCGCTCGGCAAGCTGGCGGACGCACTCGATCGCACGCAGCTCTACGGCATCGAAACCAATCTCGACTATTTGCGTGCGGTGATCGGTTCGGCGACGTTTGCGGCGGGCGAGCAGACCACCGGTTTTCTAGGGCGTTTTCTGTTCGCGCCGCACACGGTCGATGTGCTCGACGGCGGCGTGCAGACCACCGTGCAGCAAACGCCGGGACGTCTTGGCTACTGGGACGTGGGCGTGCCGCCTTCTGGGCCGATGGATGATCTGTCGTTCAGTCTTGCTAACGAATTGCTCGGCAATCCCGCCGACGCGGCGGGACTGGAATTCACGATGGTCGGCGCGACGCTGCGCTTTAACTGCGAGACGCTGTTCGTGCTGGGCGGCGCGCCGCTGGCCGCCACGCTCGATGGCCAGCCGGTGCCGTTCTGGCGGGTCATGCGCGCGACCGCGGGCAACGTGCTCAAGCTCGGCGGCGTGACCGGCGCAGGCGTACGCGCTTGTCTCGCGGTGAAGGGCGGCTTGCAAGTGCCCGACTATCTCGGCAGCAAGGCCACGTTTACGCTCGGCCAGTTTGGCGGCCATGCAGGCCGTGCGCTGCGCAAGGGCGACGTGCTGCATCTCGCGCCGGGCTCGGGCAAGGGCGAGGCGGGCGTCACGCTGCCGGTTGAGCGTATTCCTGTGCTCACGCACGAATGGGCACTGGCGGTGCTCGACGGCCCGCATGGCGCGCCCGACTACCTCACGCGCGACGACATCGCGATGCTGTACGACGCGCGTTGGACCGTGCACTACAACTCCAGCCGCACGGGGGTGCGCCTGATCGGTCCGAAGCCGCAATGGGCACGCACCGACGGTGGCGAGGCCGGCCTGCACCCGTCGAATATCCACGACAACGCCTATGCGATCGGGGCGGTCGATTTTACGGGCGACATGCCCGTGATTTTGGGCCCGGATGGCCCGAGCCTCGGCGGCTTCGTGTGTCCCGTCACGGTAGTGGCCGAAGAACTATGGAAGCTCGGGCAACTGCGCCCCGGCGATACGGTGCGCTTCGTGCCTGCGCGTAACAACGAGCCAATGCCGAGCGAACCGCACGAATGCGTGCTCTACCGCAGCGAACCCGCCGAAGAAAGCGTGGCGGTCGTCTACCGGCGCTCGGGCGACCGTAATCTGCTGATCGAATATGGGCCGCCCGTGCTCGATCTCAAGCTGCGTTTTCGCGTGCATGCGCTGATGAACTGGCTCGACGAGCATCGTGTGCCGGGCATTGTCGATCTCACGCCGGGCATCCGTTCTCTGCAGGTGCATTTCGATCCTGCGGTGCTGGCACTCGACCGGTTGATCGACCATCTCAAAGGCGCGGAAGCGCAATTGCCTGCCGTCGACGCGATGCGCGTGCCCAATCGCATCGTGCATCTGCCGCTCTCTTGGGACGACCCGTCGACGCGCATCGCCATCGAGCGCTACATGCAGAGCGTGCGCCCCGATGCGCCGTGGTGCCCGAGCAATATCGAGTTCATCCGCCGCATCAATGGGCTCGACAGCATCGACGATGTCAAGCGCATCGTGTTCGACGCGCGCTATCTCGTGCTCGGTCTCGGCGATGTCTATCTGGGCGCGCCGGTGGCGACGCCGGTCGATCCGCGCCACCGTCTGGTGACCACGAAGTACAACCCGGCCCGCACATGGACCCCTGAAAACGCCGTGGGTATCGGCGGCGCCTATATGTGCGTCTATGGCATGGAAGGGCCTGGCGGTTATCAGTTCGTGGGCCGCACGGTGCAGATGTGGAATCGCTACCGCACGACGGCGGAATTCGCGCCGGGCCAGCCGTGGCTGCTGCGCTTCTTCGATGAAATCCGCTTCTTCGAGGTCAGCGAGGCCGAGCTGGCCGAATGGCGCAGTGAATTCATCGCTGGGCGGCGTGCATTGCGGATCGAAGAATCGGTTTTCGATCTTGGCGCATACGAGCGCTTCCTGCGGGATGAATCCGCTTCGATCGCGGCGTTCAAGACCACGCAGCAGGCCGCGTTCGAAGCGGAGCGCGAGCGCTGGCGCGAAGCGGGCCACGCCGATTATGTGGGCGAGTCCGGTGCGGAGAGCACGGCGCAAGCGGGCACGCAGGACGCGCTCGCAGACGATTGCCGCGCGATTGGCGCCGATGTTTCCGGCAGCGTGTGGAAGTTGCTGGTCGCTGAGGGCGAGCGCGTGGAGGAGGGCCAGGATGTCGCCATTCTGGAATCGATGAAGATGGAAGTGAGCGTGTCGGCGATGGCAGCGGGCGTGGTCGAGTCGATCGCGTGCGCCGAAGGCGATGCCGTCACCGCAGGCCAACGCCTCATAGTGATCCGTATGGATGAAACAGTTGCGCAGGCAACCGAAAACGAAAGCGTGGGCGGCGAGGAGGCCGCATGCCAATGAATGCGCCTACAACGATATTCGATGTGCCGATGACCCTCGCCGCGCTGCGTGCGCGCTATCTCGACGGCAGCCTCACACCAACGCAGGTCGTCGAGCAGATCGCCGCGCGTACATCGGGCGACGATCCGCACCACGTCTGGATCCGCGCGCTCACGCGTGAGGAAATGATGCGCTACGTGGAAGCGCTCGCAGGACGCGATCCCGCGACGCTGCCGCTCTATGGCGTTCCGTTCGCGATCAAGGACAACATCGATCTCGCGGGCGTGCCGACTACGGCGGCGTGCCCGGAGTACGCGTACACGCCTGCCCATAGTGCAGCTGTTGTCGCACGGCTGATCGCAGCAGGGGCGATTCCGATCGGCAAGACCAATCTCGATCAGTTCGCCACCGGCTTGTCCGGCCAGCGCTCACCCTATGGCGCGTGCCGCAACGCGCTCGATCCGGAGTACGCATCGGGCGGGTCGAGTTCGGGTTCGGCCGTGTCGGTGGCGCAGGGTCTTGCGGTTTTCTCGCTAGGCACCGATACGGCGGGCTCGGGACGCGTTCCCGCCGCCTTTCACGGTCTCGTGGGACTCAAGCCGACCAAGGGCGTGTTGAGCACGCAAGGCGTCGTACCGGCGTGCCGCTCGCTCGATTGCGTGTCGATCTTCGCGCACACTGCCGACGACGCGCAGACGGTCTTTGAATCGGCTCGCGGCGTGGCGCAAGGCGATCCCTATGCGCGCGAATGGGAAGGGCGCCATACGGGCTCAATTTCGCTGAGTCAGTTGCGCTTCGGCGTGCCGCGCGCGGCGCAACGCGAATTCTATGGCGACGCGTCTTACGCGCGCGCGTTCGATGCCGCGCTCGACGCACTGCGTGCGCAAGGCGCGCAAATCATCGAAGTGGATTTCGAACCGTTTCTCGACACCGCGCGCCTGCTCTATGAAGGGCCGTTCGTGGCGGAGCGGCTGGCTGCGATCCAGCCGTTCTTCGACGAGAACCCGGACGCATTGCATCCCGTCACGCGCGCGATCATTGGCGGCGCAGCGCGCTGGAGCGCCGCCGACACGTTCGCAGCCCTCGACCGGCTGGCCGCGCTGCGTATGCAGGCCGAGCCGGTCTGGTCGCAGATCGACGCGCTGTTGACGCCCACGTCGCCGACCACCTCCACGGTCGCGGAACTGGAAGCGGACCCCATCGGCGTGAACGCGAAGTTCGGCTACTACACGAATTTCGTCAATCTGCTCGATCTGTCCGCGCTGGCCGTGCCCGCAGGGATCTGTGAAATTGGCAGGCATGCAGGCAAGCCGTTCGGGATCACGTTCGTTGCGCGCGCACACGAAGACGACAAGCTCCTTGCGATTGCCCGGGCATGGCTGGACGAAGCTGCGCCGCAGAAGGCCTTGCCGCATGCTGAGAAAAACGTGCGAGTTGCCGTGGTAGGCGCGCATTTGAGCGGTCAGCCGCTCAATGGCCAGCTCACGACGCGCGGCGCGCGTCTCGTCGAGACCACGCTCACCGCCCCTGTCTATCGTCTTTACGCCTTGCCGCAGAGCGCGAAGCCGGGCCTCGTGCGTGTCGCCGAAGCGGGTGTCGCGATCGAGGTCGAGGTCTGGGAAATGCCTGTCGAACAGTTCGGCTCTTTCGTCGCGCTGATACCTTCACCGCTCGGCATGGGCACGCTGCTGCTCGACGATGGCCGTAGTGTGCAGGGCTTTCTCTGTGAGAGCGTCGCCCTGCAGGGTGCGACGGACATCAGTGAATTCGGCGGGTGGCGAGCGTGGTTGGGTCGCGATTCGGTCGAAACCGCAGAATCGTCAGGAACATAGACATCCTGATGAAAACTTCAAACCGTAGAGTTTCAGCATTCCCCTCTGTACTTTTCAATACCTGGAGATCAGCCATGAAGACCACGCACTTCACGTTTGCACAAGGCGCGGCACCAGCGCGCCGCTGGGCCACTCGTATTGCAGCGGGCGTCGCGCTCGCCGCCGGGTTGTTCGCGGCGGGGAGTCAGGCCGCAAGCGCTGCGCCGCTGCGCATCGGCTATAGCGACTGGCCGGGCTGGGTCGCGTGGCAGGTCGCCATCGACAAGGGTTGGCTCAAGGAAGCCGGTCTCGATGTGAAGTTCGACTGGTTCGACTACGCGGCTTCGATGGACGCATTCGCGGCCAACAAGCTCGACGCCGTGCTGGTGACCAACGGCGATGCGCTCACGATGGGCGCAAACGGCGCGAAGAACGTGATGGCGCTGATCACCGATTATTCGAACGGCAACGACATGGTGATCGCCAAGCCGCCCGCGCGCAAGATTCAGGATCTGAAGGGCAAGAAGATCGGCGTGGAATTCGGCGTGGTCGATCACCTGCTGCTGCTCGATGCCTTGCAGCGCGCGGGGATGAAGGAGGGCGACGTCACGCTCGTGAACGCGAAGACGACCGAAACGCCGCAAGTGCTCGCATCGTCCGATATCGCAGCGATTGCCGCGTGGCAGCCGAATGCGGGTGAAGCGCAGCGCGCGGTGCCGGGCGCACGTCCGGTATTCACGTCGGCCGACGAGCCTGGTCTCATTTACGACGTGCTCGCCGTCAATCCCGTTAGCCTCGCGGCGCACAAGGCCGACTACGAGAAGCTCGCGAAGGTCTGGTATCGCGTGGTGCATTACATCGAAGATCCGGCCACCCAGGGCGATGCCGTGAAGATCATGTCCGCGCGCGTGGGCCTCACGCCCGAGCAATATCTGCCGCTGCTCAAGGGCACGAAGCTGCTTACGTTGCCCGAGGCGCAACAGGCCTATGTGAAGGCCGACGGCTTCAAGTCGCTCTACGGTTCCAGCCGCGCCGCCGACGCCTTCAACGTGAAGTATCAGGTCTACAAGACGTCGCAGGATGTGGGCGTCTATGTGGACCCGACGCTCACGAGCGCGTTGAAGTAATCCGTATCGCCGTCCAGCAGCAAGAGAGGAGAGCACCGTGGCCGAAATCAGCCAGACCGGTATGTTTGCAGTACGCCGCGAGCTCACGCCGCGCGGTAAGTGGATGTTGGGACTCGGCTCGTTTCTGGTGCCGCTTCTCATCTGGTGCATGGTGAGCTATCTGCCGTTCGTCTGGCATCCGCAGATGTTGATCACGCAGCCCGGTAGCGTTGATTATTTTCAACCGGGCATGCGCATCGACAAGGCGGTGTTCGCGGACGAACTCTCGCACGCGCGCGAAACGCACGCGGCGCTGCCGGCCGGCGTGCCTGCGAATCCCGTCTATCTGCCCGCGCCGCATGAAGTGCTGCGCGCGTTCTATACGGCGTTCACCACGCCGCCCGCTTCGGCGGACGGCGTGTGGCTGCATCAGAGTCTCTGGCACAGCATCCAGATCATTTTCTGGGGCTTCCTGGTGTCCTCGCTGGTGGGCGTGCCGATCGGCATTATCTGCGGCACGTATAGCGCGATTGCGCGCTTGCAGGAGCCGTTCTTCGAGTTCTTCCGCTATTTGCCCGCGCCCGCGTTCGGTGCGTTGATGGTGGCCGTGCTGGGCATTTACGACGCGCCCAAGATCGCCATTATCGTGATCGGCACGCTGTTCCAGCAGGTGCTCATCATCGCGAACACCACGCGCAAGCTGGAATTCGGCTTGCTCGAAGCGGCCATGACGCTCGGCACCTCGCGCCTGAAGTTGCTCACGCATGTCGTGGTGCCGGGCATCCTGCCCGACCTCTATCGCGACCAGCGCATTCTGCTGGGTTGGGCGTGGACGTATCTGATCGTCGCGGAACTGGTAGGCACGAGTTCGGGCATTACCTGGTACATCACGCAGCAGGCCCGTTATCAGCACTTCGACAACGTGTATGCGGCGATCATGATGATCGGCATCATTGGTCTTGGCACCGATCTCGTGCTGGCCCTGGTCGGACGCAAGCTTTTCCCGTGGGATCGCACATTGAAGGCGTGAACGCGCTTTATCCTCGTTGCAGGCTTCACGTTTTCATTTACAAGGACGCCACCATGTTCAATCCCCAGCCCGTCCCCGACTATCTTTTGCAGTCCGATGCGGTGCGCGAGCGATTCGCGCGGCTCAAGGCACGCGAGCCCCTGCTCGAAGTGCGCAATCTCACCAAGCGCTTCGCCACGCCGCAGGGTGAACATACGGCGCTGGCCGATATCAGCTTCACGACGCATCGTCGCGAGTTCGTCTGCGTGATTGGGCCGTCGGGATGCGGCAAATCCACGCTGATCCGCATTCTCGCCGGGCTGGAAACGCAGACTTCGGGCGAGGTGCGCGTGAATGGCAAGGCCGTGCGCGGGCCCGGTGTGGATCGCGGCATGGTGTTTCAGGGCTACACGCTGTTTCCGTGGCTCACCGTGAAAAAGAACGTGATGTTCGGCCTGCGCATGAGCGGGCAGGGCGCTGCGCAAGCCGAGCGCGAAGCGCTCCAGTGGCTCGATCTGGTGGGGCTGGAAAAGTTTGCCGATGCGTATCCGCACCAGCTATCGGGCGGCATGAAGCAACGCGTGGCAATTGCGCGTGCGCTCGCGAACCGGCCCGGCATTCTGCTGATGGACGAGCCGTTCGGCGCGCTCGACGCGCAGACGCGCGCGAAGATGCAGCGTCATCTGCTCGATATCTGGCGCAACGTCGATGTCACGATCTTCTTCATCACGCACGATCTCGACGAAGCGATCTTTCTGGCTGATCGCATTCTCGTGCTCAAGGCTAATCCCGGCGAAGTACAGGAACTGATTGAAGTGCCCGTGCCGAGGCCGCGCAGTTATGCACAGTTCAATTCGCCGGAATTTCTCGCGACGCGCGCGCGGCTGGATGCGCTGATTCATCCGCCTGCGCAGGACGAGGCGGATGAAGACGCGAGCACGCAACCGCACATGATCCGGCTGACCGATATTCACGACTCGGTCGAGTAAGCGCGGATGCCGTGCTTCGTTGCGCTTAAATGAAGAGCGAAATCACCCCGCCGATGGTGAGCCCCGCGGCCATCCATCGGCCGATCGTGTAGGCGTGGTTCGGATTGGCCGGCTGGTCGGGCCGCGCGAGCCCCAGCGCCCCGGCGACGAGGGAGGTGACGGGCTGCGCGTTCGCCTGTGCGTCGGTTTCGTTCGAGTCGTCGCTGGCGGCGCCGGCCGCACCGCTTGCATCGGCGGTATCGGACGCATCGGTTGTATCCGTTGCATCCGATGCATCGGTCTCGTCAGACGCATCGGTTCCATCGGTCGCATCAAACGTATCGGATGCATCGGTCTTCAAATCGTCCGATGCATCTTGCGATGCGTCGATTGACGAATCCGACGCGTCATCCGACGACGCATCGGCTGACGCGGCGTTGTAGCCTTGCGGCGAAATCTGCACGGCGTCGTCCTGCGAGATCGGCGTGGAGCTATCGCTCGTGCCCTTGGTCGGCTTGTCTTGAGTTGTGGTCGTGGCATCCGCCTGATTCGCGCGGGTGTACGCAGCGCGATCGCTCGCGCCAGTCGCCAAACTGCCGATTTCCATTTTCCCCTCTTCTAGATCTGTCGCTACGCTGCGATGTTCCCACGTTGTGGTGCCAGTTCGCCCGACGAATAACGCATAGAAATGCGCGATATTCCGAGACCCTTTCGCGCGCGCGTACCGGCAAAATGTCGGTATGAATGGTCACGCTGCTACGCCTCATGTGGATTAAGCCCCTGCGCACGGGAAAACAGGCGTCGCAACTGGAGTGCGGGACGTGAGTCGGCCTTCGCCGCGCAAGGTATTCGAGGCGCTCTATCGGGCCGCCTATCTACAGGGTCATTCACGTCTTCCTGACGAGCTCGCGCGCGACTTCAATAACGAATACGCGCAAAGCGGCCCGCAAATCGCCTGGGAAATCTGGCAGGCCGCTCACGCGCATGCGCTGGAGATGGCCGCGCAGATCTGCGAGCAGCGGCAGGCGTCACACATTAATCAGGAAAGCAAAGCAGCGTGCCGCCTTTGTGCGGGCGACATCCGCTCGATGCTTGAAGACGCGCAAGGCGACGGCGTCTAGGCCGTGCGTTGCGCGTTCAGATTGCAGCGCAGCTTGCGTTCAGGCCGCGTGCGGCGTAGGCAGGAGGGCGCTGCCCGCTGCAAAACGCAAGCTTGCGCCGGTTTCCGCGTTACGGCTTTCCAGCACGGCGCGCGTGACGCCTGCGCGTGAAGGCGGTGCGCAAACACAGCAGGTATAGGGCTTGTTGGCGTCGCGTACAGGGCGCACGAAACGGCCCGTACAGGTGCCGCAGCGTGTCAGCGTGAGCAGGCCGCCTTCGAAAAAGCGCAGTAGCGTCCATGCGCGCGTGAAGCTCAGCACGCGTTCGGTTTCGGCCGACTCGCAGTGCTCGAGGTAGAGCCGGTAAGCGCGCGTGAGCGCGTCGAGCCGGCTGCATTTCGCCTCGTTCGTGAGATACAGATAGATGTTGTAGAACAGCGAGGCATGAATATTCGGCAGCCACGTGAAATACCAGTCCGCCGAAAACGGCAGCATGCCCTTGGGTGGCGACGCATCCTTGAGTTCGCGGTAGAGCCGGATCAAACGATTGCGCGAGAGATTCAATTCCTTCTCCAGCACCGGCATGCGTGCGCCAAGCTGGATCAGTTCGATCGCGCGCATGACCTCGCGCGCCTCTTCGGTGACACTGCCTTTGTACATGACGAAGCACTCCCTTGGGCAATAGTCCGCTGCCGCGACAACGAGGCGTCCATGCCTGAATTCACGGGCGATTATAAAAGCGGGAGAATGAGCGTCAAGAATAATATTTTGGAAGTAATAGGAAGTTTCGATAATGAAATCAACGACTTTTCGCATCGCTTGAAGTGCATTAAGAAGCGAGCAAAGAGGATCTTTCATGCCGACTTTCCAGATGTGTCCAATTGGAAAGATATGGAAAGATCTGGCGGTCAAAACACCCGTGACGGGGCCTTTATGGCGCGACATGATGTCGCTGCTGCGCGTATGTGGTGCAACGCACGGTAATACGGATTATTACGGAGTCTTGCGGTGTAACCTTTTTGTGCCCGCTTGCCGGTAAACTTCGGCTTTCCAATTTTTACGCGTCTGGCATGAATACTTGCCACCGCGGGCTCGCCGGAACGCGAGCACCATTACTCGCTTTCTATCGATGATCCTTCCCTTTTCCGCCTGCTCTTATTCGTTCAGGCAAGCGCGCAAGCGTTTGCCTGGTGCCGCGTCCGGTGGTTTCGCGCACGCCGCACGCAGCGCGGGCGGGGCGCCTGCGAGCCCACCGCGGCGCATGCTGCTCAAGGGCACGATGAGCGTGCTGGCCCTGAGCGGTTGTGCGAGCACCTTGCTGAGCGCTTGTGGCGGAGACTATTCGGACGGCAGCGGGCCGCAGTTTGCGCCCACGCCCGTCGTGAATTCCGTGGCCAATTTCCGCGACCTCGGCGGCGCGGCGCCCGGCTATTCCACGAGCGATGGTGCGCACGTGCGGCGCGCGCTGCTGTACCGTTCAGACGTGCTCACGCCCAATAACGCCGATACGACGACGCTGGAGCGCATGGCATTCGCCTGCGTCTACGATCTGCGTACGCCCGCGGAAAGCGACAATGCGCCCAACATCGCGTTGACCAGTGCGAACCGTGTCGCGCTCAATGTGCTCGGCATGCCGGGTCCGCGCTCATTCGCGGGCTATACAGGCAACCAGCTGGATCAGGCCATGCAGGCGCAGTGGCGCGAGTTCGTGACCGGGCGCGTGCAATGCATTGCGCTAGGCGCGCTGCTCGAACACATTGCCGAGGCGCCGGGGCCGCAATTGATCGTTGGCGGGAATGGGGTGGATGTGGCGGGGTGGGCGTCGGCGCTGCTGCTGCTGATCGCGAACGTGCCGCTCGAAATCGTCGTGCAGGATTTTCTTCTGACGAATGCGTATCGCTCGCCGGGCGTGGATACGGACAACCTCACGCCGCCCGTGCAGGCCAGCTATCTCCAGGCGGCCTTCGACGCATTGCAGTCGGGCTACGGCAATATCAACCGTTACCTGGCGAGCGGGCTGGGCCTCGACTCGGTGACCGTGGACCGCTTGCGCGCCCGCCTCGTGGTGTGAGCGCCCGCATGATCCGCGATTCAGAGCACGGGTAGCGCGATCTTCACGCGCAACCCGCCTTCGGGGTGATTGGACAGATCGCACTGGCCACCCTGATTGCGCACGAGTCGCGTGATGATGGCGAGCCCCAGGCCGCAATGGCCTTCGCCGCCGCGCGCTTCGTCCAGACGCACGAAGGGCTTGATTGCAGCGGCCACGCGATCGGTGGGAATGCCCGGGCCGTGATCGCGCACTTCGATGACCCATTGCGCGCCATCGCGGCGTGTGGCGATCTCGACGGGCGGCACGCCATGTTCGAGCGCGTTGTCCACGAGATTCGACATCAGCCGGTCCAGCAGCGTGCGCGGCAGCTTGAATGCCGGCCCCGCTTTCAGATCGAGCCTGAAAAGTACGTCTTCGTCGCTGCCGGTATCGGAGCAGTATTGCTCGCGCAACAGGGCATCCACTTCCACTTCAGGACCGGATTCAGGGCGTTGGCGCGCGAATTCCAGGAACTGCTGAACGATATCGTTGAGTGAATCTACTTCGCGATAAAGCTGCTGGCGCTCACGGTCGTCGGCGAGCATCGAGGCGCGCAGCTTCAAACGCGTGAGCGGCGATTTCAGATCGTGCGCGACGCCGGCCAGCATCACGGCCTGATCGTCGTCGGCCTCATTGAGCTGCTTCATCATGCGATTGAACGAGCCGACCAGTTCACGCAGCTCGCGCGGCCCCTGTTCTTCGACGGGGGCGGGCCGGTGACCACTGCCGAAGGCGCGCGCCGCCTGCGCGACGAGCGATAGCGGCCGTTGAAGCTGCCACATGGCGAGCAGCGCCACGAGCAACGATACGGCGAGCAGGCCGCCCGCGAGCGGCAGCAGATTGGGCGGCGGAGGGAGATCGACGGGCGCGACGATCCACGTGGGATGGCCCGCGAAACGCACCCATAACGCGCCGCGACTGTGATGCAGGTCCGCGAGAATTTCGGTGCCGGCGGGCAGGTCGCGCAGCAACTGCTTGCGCAGATCGGCAAGCGGCTCGCGCGTGGGCACTTCGAGCTTGACGTCGGCGGGCATGTTCCAGGTGGGCACGAGATGCACACGTAGCGCCGGGGCCAGCTCGACTTCGTTGGGCGCGGCGCCCGTGGCCGCGTGCAGCATGAGCACCAGGCCGCGCTCGAAGCCTTCGACCTCGTGGCGGCGCGGTTGCGGCGCGAATACCACGAACCAGCACGCCTGCACCAGAAACAGCACGAGCGCCGACATCAAGGCCATGCGGCCAAACAGCGTATTCAGCGGATTGTTCATGAACCTGCGTCAGCGTCGGCGGGGCCGTTGCCTTCGATCTCGTCCTCGCGCAGCGGCACGAATACATAGCCCTTGCCACGCACGGTCTGCACGAAGCGCGGCTGCGCGGGATCCTCTTCGATCACGCGGCGCAGACGCCAGATCGGCACGTCGAGGCTGCGGTCGTTGAACGGCACGCCGTCTTCGCGCAGCAGGTCATGGATCAACACGCGTGAAAGCACGCGGTACGGGTGGCGGGCGAAAATCTTCAGGAGAGCGAATATGCTGTCGCGTAGCGGCACGCGTTCGCCGTCGCGCAGCAGCGCGCGGGTGGCGAAATCCAGCTCGAACGGGCCGAACTGGCAGCGCTCGCGCGCTTCGGGCGCGCCCGGCGGCACTGCGCCATGACGGCGCAGCACGGTCTGGATGCGTAGCAACAGCTCCTGCGGATCGAACGGCTTGGCGACATAGTCGTCCGCGCCGAGCGTGAGGCCGGCGATGCGGTCGGTCACCGCACCGCGCGCGGAGGCGAAGATCACGGGAATGTCGTCGCCTTGTGCGCGCAACGCGGCGAGCGTGCGCAAGCCATCGGTGCCCGGCATCATGACGTCGAGCACGATGACCGAGGGCCGCTCGCGCTCGAGCCGCCGCGCGAGGTGGGTGCCCTCGTGCAGCACGGAAGTCTGGAAACCGTGGGTCCGCAGGAAACGGGAAAGAAGATCGCGCACGACCGGATCGTCGTCGACGATGAGAACGTGTGGACTCATCGTCGAATTTTATTTGATGTCGACGTTACGCAGAATAGCCCCAGTGTGACTAAATCTTACCTTCGCTTACAAGCGGACTAACTGGTCCGTTACTTGTCCGTTACTTATCCGTTACAGCCGCTTCCTGAACGGTCGTTTGCGCAGCGTGGGTAGCGTGCGTGGTCTGTGCCGAAGCGATGGGCGCGCTGTTCGCGACCGTCTTCGCTTTCGTCTGACCTGAGGACTTTGCCGTAGGGGTCGAATCCGCAGCCGGCTTGACCGGCTTGTCGGCGGCACGCGCGATGGCGTCGTCGATCGAGGCGACGCTCGTGGCGTTCGCGACGGCCTTGTTCGCTTCCGCACTCGATGCGGACGGCGCGGGCACGGCTGCCGGAATGTGCTTGGCGAGCGCGTCGGCGATACGCTTTTGACGCGTGTCCGCTGCGAGGCCGCTCGGCATCTTGCGCAGGCGCAGCGCTTCGGCGTTGGCCTGGGCATCGTCGTGCTTCGTGGCGACGTGCTTGCCCGATGCGGGTTCGATACCCTTCATTTGCAGCACGGCGTCCTGTGCCGAAGGCGCCAGATGCTGGTCGACGACACCGTCCTTCACGCGTTGCACGGTGGCTTGCTGGCCGTGCAGGTAATCGCCTTCGAGTTCGGCGATACGGCGGTTATACCAGTCCGTCACGCACGCTTTGTCCTTGCAGTTGTGCTGGCGCCATTGCCACTGGCTCAAGCGATCGGCTTCGAGCGCGGTGGCGTCGGGCGTCGCATCGACGGCCGTGCGATAGAGCGCAGCGAGCTTGTCGTCGAGCGCGGAAAGCGTCGGATCGTTGCAGACGATGCGCTCCGACGCGGAGGCGTTATGCGGGCATTTGAAGCTTGCGGCCTGCGCGGCCGTCGAAACGGCGAGCGTAGCGAAGAGCGCGAGCGCGGTGGCGTTCAGGCCACGATGCAGGAATGATTCGGCGCGGCGGATTTTCGGTTCTCGGTTCATGGCGGGCATGATCATGTTGAATTGGCAGGGGACGACAGGCGGCTCGTCCGGCGTCGCCACGGCGCATGGCACCGCAAGGAAAACGATAGCGCAGCGCCTCTCGAGTAAAGCTTCGCTCAACGGGGCGATTGCGGAATCGCTTACGAAACATTTCAAATGGGGCGCAAAAGGTAAGGCGTGGACCGCGCAGTTGGGGGCATACGCGCGGATCTCGTGCGCAATCCGCAAAACGTGCTTACCAGAAGGGAGATTTGCGAAGGACTGGAAAGCCGCTTTCAACATTGCCCGATGTCTGCGCCATCGTGCGCCACGCTTTGCCCCGATGATGCACGTCGAGCCCTGCCGTCCGCGCAACCGTATCGCGTGCGACGGGCAGCCTATCGACGCGTTCTGTCCTCGCCTCCATGCTCAACGTTTTCCGCTCCTCACTTTGCGCGGCGGCGCTCGCTGCGCCGCTCGCACTCAATGGCTGCGCGTGGACGCTGATTACGGCCGCCGATGCCACCGGTTCCGTAATTCAGGCCGGCTACGCGGTCGCGTCGAATTATTCGTCGCCGAAATTCGTGACGGGGCAGCCCGTGAATCTCGCCACGCTATGCGTCGAGATCAATCCGATGGTCACGGCGGCCGACTTCGTGCCGTCACTGCAATTCGCGCTCGCGCAGCGCGGCGTGCGCTCGGACCTCTATAGCCCCGGCACGGAGCCGGCCAATTGCGAAGGCAGGCTGGTGTATAACGCCTCGATCGAATTCGGCCGGCCGACGTTCAGCGACGACAGTCAGGCCTATCTGTCGACCATCAACATGACGATTTTCCTGCACAACCGCATTGCCGTGACAGCGCGCTATGAAGTGCATGGCCTGAGCACCGACCGCTATTCGAGCGCGGCGGTGAAGCTTCAGGGTCTGATCGATCGCATGGTGGTGGACCAGACGCGCCTCGCGAACACCTTCCAGGCGGCGTCGAGCGATCAGTGACCTTTCGCATTGCCTGTTTTTCGGAAAGGAATGGGAAGGTAAGGGGTCTATGCCTCGCACGCCGGTGTCCCTTACGATTTGCGCATGACCAATAACGTTTTCCTCGTCGACGACGACCCCGTCGTGCGCGACGTCACCGCCGAGTATCTTCAGATGCGCGGCTTTACCGTCACCGCGCTGCCGTCGGCGCGCGCCCTGCAACAGAAGCTGCGCTCCGAACGGCCCCAGGTTGTCGTGCTCGACATCATGATGCCGGAGGTCGATGGCATTACCGCCTTGCGCGAATTGCGCGCGAGCGGCGACGACCTGCCCGTGATCATGCTGACCGCGCGCAACGAGGTGATCGACCGCGTGCTGGGTCTGGAATTCGGCGCCGACGATTACGTGGGCAAGCCGTTCGATCCGGGCGAGCTGGCCGCGCGCATTCGCACGGTCATGCGCCGCCGCAGCGTGGCGAGCGCGACGGGTGCGCCAGAAAGTCGCGCCTCGTTCAGCTTCGGCCCGTTCGAGCTGGACTTCCGCTCGCGCGAACTCTTCCGTGACGAAGAGCGTATTCCGCTGCGTTCGAGCGAATTCGCGTTTTTGAAGCTGTTCGTCAATCACGCGATGACAATTCTCTCGCGCGAGCAGATCATCGAGATCGTCTACGGCGAAGCGGGGCGCTATCGCAACCGCAGTCTGGATGTGGCGATCTGGCGTCTGCGCCGGTTGATCGAAACCGATCCATCCGAGCCGCGCTATCTGCAAACGGTCTGGGGTCACGGCTATGTGTTCGTGCCCGACGGCGAAGTGGGCGTGGCGGAGCGCTACAGCGAATACAAGGGCGACTACAAAGGCGACAAGGGCGATTTTGCCGCCGATCTTCGTAGCGACGACGAGTAAGAAAAAAGGGCGGTGCGCGTCATTCAGCGCACCGCCCTTTGTTTATGTTGCTCGCCGTTCGATTAGAACGTCAGCACGCTCAGGAACATGCGCTGCAGCCAGCCCACGGTCGTGGCGTCGTTGAGCAGGCCGTGGCCGACCTCTTCGATTCGCGCATTGGCAATCTTGCTGGAATCCACGTAATTGTCGGATTCGACATCGTTGGGGTTGACGATGCCCGACAGGCGCAGACGCTGATGCTCGCCGCTCATTGCAATGATCTTTTCGCCCGACACCACGAGATTGCCCGTTGGCGTCTTGCTGATGATGGTGACGGCCAGCGTGCCGCTCATGTCGCTCGAGAGCGCGTGGCTGCCGGAGCCGTTGAAGGTCGTGGAGGCCGAGCCGATATTGAACAGACGCGCAAGACGCGCAGCCGTTCCGGTCGACTGGTCGGCGGCCGTGGCGGTGATGTCGCTCGAGCGTTTGGCCGCGGCGGTGGCCGTGTCGTTGCCGGTAAGGGTTTCGGAAAGACGGATCGTCAGCACTTCGCCGATGCGCTGGGCGCGCGGCGTTTCGTAGAGCGCGATGGACGTGCCCGCCTGATAGATCGAGCCGCCCGTGTTGATATTGAGCGGCGCTTCGGCGAGCGGCGGCGTCATCGGCGTCTGGACGATCGACTCGGGCGTGGAGCAGCCCGCGAGCGTCGCCGCGATGGCGGCGCCTGCGAATACGCAGGGCAGCGATCTTTTCATGGCTTTCCAGTGCGTAACGGAAAGTAAGGATTCCGATTTGATCGGTGCGACGTGGGCGCAGGAAGGTTTCATCATGTATCGTCGGGTTGCGCGTGAAGGTGGGCTCGGTTTGACAGCCGGAATATTCAGCCTTCGTCGAACTGGCTGACCTTCAACGCGCGCTCGAAGCCCTTGGGGCGCGGGCTGGATGGTTTGAGCAGATAGGTGAGCGTGGCGCGCCCGCCGTCGGGCAGCACGCAGATCGTGATCGTGCTCGATGCGTTGTCCCATTCGAGCAGGGGCACGTCGCTATTGCCGCGCATGTGCGGCTTGCCGTAGCGCGCCGCAAGCAGGTCGCGCAGATCGAACGCCGTCATGCTGTCCACCACAAAGGACATTTCATAGAGCCGCAGCGGCTCGCCCGGCGCATCGTGCGCGAAGCGCAGTACGTGATCGATGGCGGGCGCGCCGGCCACGACCGCGAGCGAGGGCGCCCAGCCGTTCGAGGTGCGATGCGCCCATCGGCAGGCAATCGTCGGACTACCGTCGCTCTTGAGCATCATGCCGATGCTGCCGCCGGTCACATCGGTCTCGCAGATCAAGGTGCTTTCGTGCGGTGTCGCGCGCACCATGTTCGCCTCGCGCAACGCGGTGAGCGTGATGCCGAGCGAGATGCCGCGAAACGCGAACGGCGTGTCGTCCGGCACGGCAGCGCGCGCGCGTGACGGTGCCGCTGGCGCACGGCGTTGCGGCGCCGCGTGTGACGGCGCTGCGCTGGCCGTTTTCTGCTGGACTTGCGCAGGGTCGGCCTTGTGCACTTTCTGGGCGTCAGCCTGCGTGATATGGGCCGACGCAGCGGCGCCCGACGCACCGGCGCCCGACGCACCGGCGCCCGACGCAGCGGCGCCCGACCCAGCGGCCGCCATCCGGACGGTGCCGGTCACAACGTTGCCTGATCCATCGGCGTGCGCCGGCATGGCGAGCATGCCGGCGCTGAGCGCACCGATGGCGCCGACCGCACAGACGATCCACGATGCCCGTTTCATCGAGCGACTCCGTTTAGTCGATCGCCGCCGAGCACGCATCGAACGGGATCGCCGCCGGATGACCGACGACGGGCACGATCTTCAGCGTGGCCGAGACGAGGCGACAGGGAAGCGCCACCACCGCGCAGCCGTCGAGCGGCAGCGCAAGGCTGGCGAGCACGAGTGCCGACGCGGTGCGCGCAATACCCTTGGGAACACGCATGGCGAGCAAACGCGACGAAACTTTGGAGTACGACATAGCGGTCGACGCAGCGGTCATGCAGTAGTGTTGATGTGATTGCCGAGCGGGCCGCTCGGCATGGTCGGACGCACGGTTTCCGGCTGGGCGGGCGTGCTGCCCGACGAGGTTTGCGTGCCACCGGTCCTGGTGTTGCGGTTATTCGCCAGCGGTTCGAGCGACGAAGATTGGGAGAGGGTGCCGGAGCCGATAGGGCTGGTCATATGGGGCCTCCTTGGCAGAGTGAAACGAGGAGGAGGGTGCGCGCTGTCGCAGCGGCCGCCCTCCGCGAGGCGCCGCACGAAAAGTGGCTTCCGTGGCGGCGCAGGGAATCTTCGCGTCAAGCGGCGCGCCATGAAGCAATAATCAAGGGGCCCTTTGCCAAAAGCCTTACGAGCCCTTTCGCGGGTATACAAATGCCCGCGCCCAAGCCCCATTGCGCCGCGGAAAATGTTGCGCAACCTTGCGGTTGGTAAGGGCTGAAAACCTTGCCTGGCGGGCCTGAGGGAAGCATGCGTTTTCCGCATGCTTCCCTCGACAATTAATCGTTTGTGAGCCAATCCGCGACGGCGGGATACTGCGCCCACCTCAGACGTGGCGACGATCAGGCATCACATCATGCGAGCAGATTACAACTTCATTAACGGGACATTCACCGAAACGGACGGGCAGCGCATCGCCGTCCATAACCCCGCGACGGCCGAATTGATCGGCCACGTGAGCGCCGCGAGCGCCGCCGACGCGATCCGCGCCGTCGAGGCCGCGGTCGCCGCGCAGCGCAGCTGGCGCCGCCTGCCGGCCGCCGAGCGCGGCGCGATCCTGACCCGTTTCGCCGACGCGATCGACGCCCGCTCGCCCGTGATCGGCGCGGTGCTGGCCGCCGAGTCCGGCAAGAGCGTCGCGGACGCCACGGCGGAAGCGCACTACGCCGCCGAGATCCTGCGCTACCACGCGCAGTGGGCCCGCCGCATCGAAGGCGAGGTGATCCCGAGCGACAGCGCGAACGAGAACCTGATCCTGATGCGCGAGCCGATCGGTGTCGCTGCCTGTCTGATTCCGTTCAATTTCCCGATCTACACCTTGTTGCGCAAGATTGCGCCGGCGCTCATCACGGGCAATGCCGTGGTCGCGCGGCCGAGCAACAACACGCCGTGCTCGGCGTTCGAAGTGGCGCGCGCCGCCCAGGACGCGCAACTGCCGCCGGGCCTCTTCAACCTGCTGGCGATGGACCACGACACGGCGGCGGTGCTCTGCACGCATCGCGATGTCGGCATGATCACGCTCACGGGCAGCGTCACGGCCGGGCGCAAGGTGCTCGACTACTGCAAGGAAAACATCGCGAAGCCGTCGCTCGAACTGGGCGGCAAAACGCCGGCCATCATCGAGGCCGATGCCGATCTCGAAGCGGCCGCCACGGCTATCGTGCGTTCCAAGACGACGCACTGCGGCCAGCTCTGCACGGCCATCGAGCGCGTCTATGTGCAGGCGTCCGTTCATGCGCGTTTCGTGGCGCTGCTGCGCGAGAAGATGAGCGCCGTGAGTTTCGGCGACCGCGCGGTGGACGCGGCGCGCATGGGCCCGCTCGTGAGCGCGCAGGCGCGTGCCGCGATTCATGCGATGGTCGAGCGCGCCGTGGCCGATGGCGCCGTGATCGAAACCGGCGGCTATCTGCCCGAAGGCCCGGGCCATTTCTATCCGCCCACACTGTTGAGCGCATGCCGCCAGGACATGGAGATCGTGCAGGAAGAGATCTTCGGCCCGGTGCTGCCGGTGCTGTCGTACGAGACGCTCGACGACGCGCTGCGCATGGCCAACGATCATCAATTCGGTTTGTCGTCGGTGCTCTATACGGAGCGCTATCGCTCGACCATGCGCGTCGCCAACGAAATCGAGGCGGGCGAGCTGTATGTCAACCGCACGCCAGCGGACCCGTATCAGGGCTACCACGCAGGCTGGAAGCGCTCGGGCCTGGGCGGCGACGACGGCAAGCACGGCATGCTCGAATTCACGCAGACGCGCCTCGTCGTCATGCCGTTCTAAAAACGTAGTAGTTCAATCGATTCGTTCGGATAGCTGAGCGAATGTGTGGAAGGGCGTCCGCTGCAACGGAGGCCCGCTTGAAGAAACGCCGGCTGCTGCATGGACGCTTTCTGGATGTCCCTGCAAGCGCGTTGGCGGTATGGAGACAATCTTGCAGAAGTCCATCGCGAAACCCATCGCGCCGGCGGCCTCGCCGCGCGCCGACGCCTCGTCCATTGTCACCTCGTCAGGCAAGATGCAGCGTTACGGTCAACTGCTGCTGCTCGTGCTGGCAGCGGGCGCCATCTACCCGATTCTCTATCTGCGCCAGGTCTATCAGACCACCATGCTCGATGTCTTTCACATCGACAATGCGCAACTGGGCTACCTGTACTCGGTGCTCGGCATCATCTTCTTTCTTTCGTACCTGCCGAGCGGCTGGCTCGCCGACCGTGTCGCGCCGCGTCTGTTGATCTGCTTCTCGCTGATCGGCACGGGCGCGCTGGGCCTCTGGTATTCGACGGCGCCGTCGTTTCCGATGCTGCTGGTGATCTTCTGCTGCTGGGGCCTGACGACGGGTCTCACGTTCTGGGCTTCGGTGCTCAAGCGCGTGCGCATGATCGCGGGGGCGAACGAACAGGGGCGCTTCTTCGGCCTGCTGGACGGCGGCCGCGGCCTGGTCGAAGCGCTGCTGGCGACCGTCGCGCTCGCGCTGTTTGCCGCCGCCACGGGCTCGGGCCGCGGCGAAGCCACCGGTCTGCGTCACGTGATCTTTCTGTATTCCTTCACGTGTATCGGCATTGGCGCGCTGATGAGTTTCTTCAAGGACGCAGCGCCTGTCCAGGCGGATGCGGCCGATGCCAGCGAGTCGAAAGAGCGCGGCGCACTCTGGAGCGATCTCAAGATGCTCGCCGCGATCCCGCAACTGTGGCTCGTGGCGGCCGTGGTGTTCTGCGGTTACCAGATCTTCTGGGCGACCTATAGCTTCTCCGCGTACCTGCAACAGGGCGAGATGCATATGACGGTGGTGGCGGCGGGCATGGTCACGACGCTCAAGCTGTGGATGCGTCCGCTCGGCGGCATCGGCGGCGGCTATCTGGGCGATCGTCTTTCGAATCTACGTGTGTTGATCTGGGCGCTGTTCCTGGCCGTCGCGGGTCTGATCGGCCTGATCGTGCTGCCCTCGCTGCACAACATGGCGGTGCTCGGCGCGGTCGTGCTGTTCATCGGCCTCATGACCTACGCGATTCGCGGCCTCTACTGGACGCTGCTCGACTACTGCGCGATTCCGATGCGCATTACGGGCCTCGCCATCGGCCTCGTTTCGTTGATCGGCTATTCGTCGGACATTTTCCTGCCGCTCCTGAACGGCTATATCACGGAGCACTACGCGGGCATGCTCGGCTATCAGTTCTATTTCGCTTACGTAGCGGCCATCGGCACGCTCGGCGGTATCGCGGCGCTGGTGCTCAAGCGCATGTCCCATTTCCAATCTGCCTGAATTCGCTCGAACCATGAAAGTCGTTGCATTGCAAACCCACGTCGTCGCGGTGCCTCCCCCGCACCTCGGCGGTATGTACTGGATCTTCGTCACGCTGCAAACCGATTGCGGCATCGAGGGCGTTGGCGAAATCTATGCGGCCACCTTCCATCCGGACGTGATGGTGCCGGCCATCGAAGACGTGTTCACGCGCTATCTGTTAGACCGCGATCCGCATCACGTCGAGCGCCTGTGGCGCGAAGCGTATTCGAGCGGCTTCACGCAGCGTCCCGACCTCACGATGATGGGCATCGTCAGCGGGCTGGAGATGGCCTGCTGGGACATCATCGGCAAGGCGGCTAACAAGCCGGTCTATGAACTGCTCGGCGGCATGGTGCACGAGCGTCTGCGTTCGTACACCTATCTTTATCCGAAGAACAGCAAGGGCGAGTACGACTACGACGACCCCGATCTCGCCGCCGAATGCGCGGTGCAGAACGTCAAGCAAGGCTTCACCGCCGTGAAGTTCGACCCGGCAGGTCCGTACACGGCGTATTCGGGCCACCAGCTTTCACTGGAAGTGCTCGACCGTTGCGAAACGTTTTGCCGCAAGGTGCGCGAGGCAGTCGGCAACAAGGCCGACCTGCTGTTCGGCACGCACGGGCAGATGGTGCCGTCGTCGGCGATTCGTCTGGCGAAGCGCCTCGAAAAATACGACCCGTTGTGGTTCGAAGAGCCGGTGCCGCCGGGCCAGCCGGATGCGATGGCCGAAGTCGCGAAGCACACCAGCATTCCGATTTCGGCGGGCGAGCGCCTGACCACCAAATATGAGTTCCACAAGCTGCTGGAAGCGGGCGCTGCCTCGATCATCCAGTTGAACGTGGCGCGCGTGGGCGGTCTGCTCGAAGCGAAAAAAGTGGCGACGCTTGCCGAGGTCTATTACGCGCAGATCGCACCGCACCTCTATAACGGGCCGATTGGCGCAGCGGCGAGCATCCAGCTCGCGGCCTGCACGCCGAACTTCCTGATTCAGGAAAGCATCGGCACCTGGGGCGGCTTCCACGCGGAAGTCCTCAAGCAGCCGCTGCAATGGGAAGACGGCTACATCATTCCGTCGAAGGCGCCGGGTCTGGGCGTCGAACTGAACATGGACGTCGTGCGCGCCCATTCGCCCTATACGGGCAAGCGTCTGCATCTGCAGATGGCGAGCCAGCCGGCCGACGTGCGCGATACGTCGCCCGCACGCGGATAAACGTGGGAAACATGCGATGAACTACGACTACATCATCGTCGGCGCGGGCTCGGCGGGCTGCATTCTCGCCGAACGGCTCTCGGCCTCGGGACGCCATTCGGTGCTACTGCTCGAAGCGGGTGGCTCGGACAACTCGTTCTGGTTCAAGATCCCCATCGGCTTCGCCAAGCTGTACTACAACAAAGTCCACAACTGGATGTACTACAGCGAGCCGGAACCCGAACTCGCCGGGCGCCAGATCTACGCGCCGCGCGGCAAGGTGCAGGGCGGTTCGGGCTCGATCAACGCGATGATTTATGTGCGCGGCGCCGCGCGTGACTTCGACGACTGGGCGGCCGCCGGCAATCCGGGCTGGTCGTATCAGGACGTGCTGCCGTATTTCCGCAAGCTCGAATCGCATCCGCTCGGCGATACGGCCTGGCACGGCGCGAACGGTCCCGTGCGCATCACGCCGATGAAGGACGGGGCGCATCCCATCTGCAAGACCTTCCTCGAAGGCTGCGAGCAACTGGGTTATGCGCGCAACGACGACTTCAATGGCGCGAAGCTCGAAGGTGTGGGCATCTACGATGTGAACACCCGCGACGGTCAGCGCGCGTCCAGTAGCTTCGCGTATCTGCATCGCGCTGGCGAGCGGCCGAATCTGAAGATCGAGCATCATGCGCATGCCACGCGCGTGCTGTTTGCCGCGAATGAAGGCAACGGAGAGACGCCGCGCGCGATTGGCGTGGAGATCGAGCAAAAGGGCGTGAAGCGCAGTTTCCGCGCGAACCGCGAGGTGATCGTGGCGGCGGGTGCGGTCGATTCGCCCAAGCTGCTGCAACTCTCGGGCGTGGGCCCGGGCGCGCTGCTCAAGCAGCACGGCATCGACGTGGTGCATGAACTGCCTGCAGTGGGACAGAATTTGCAGGACCATCTGTGCGTGAGTTTCTACTATCGTTCGCGCGTAAAGACGCTCAACGACGCGTTCAGCAGCTGGGCCAGCAAGCTCAAGTTCGGCATGCAGTATCTGTTCCAGCGCAAGGGACCGTTCTCGATGAGCGTGAACCAGTCGGGCGGCTTCTTCCGCACGACGGCCGATCAGGCGCATCCGGACATGCAGGTGTATTTCAACCCGCTGTCGTATCGGATTCCTAAGTCAAATCGCGCGCAACTGACGCCGGAACCGTACTCGGGCTTTCTCGTCTGCTTCAATCCGTGCCGGCCCACAAGTCGCGGTTCGGTCGAGATTGCCTCAAGCAAGGTGGCGGACGCGCCGAAGATTCGCGGCAATTATCTGTCGACGCAGAAGGATCGCGACGAAGCCATCGCGGGTAGCCGTCTCGTGCGCAAGCTGATGGAGGCCCGCGCGCTGAAGGCGATCACCGTAGAAGAAGTCACGCCCGCAGGCGAAGTCACCGACGACGCCAGCATGCTCAAGTTCTTTCGCGAGCAGAGCGGGTCGATCTATCACCTGTGCGGCACCTGCGCGATGGGCCCGGACCCGCGTACCTCGGTGGTGGATGCGCGCTTGCGTGTGCACGGCATCGACGGGTTGCGCGTGGTCGATGCGTCGATCTTCCCGAACATCACGTCCGGCAACACCAATGCGCCGACCATGATGGTGGCGGAGAAGGGTGCGGACCTGATCCTCGAAGACGCGGACAGCACGATCGCCGCGCAGGGGCTGGCCAGGACCGTTCAGCGCGCCGCGGCGATCTCTTCCTGAAGCCACTGCCTGAAAAGCTGGAGCGGCCTGGACGCTTTCTGTTCGGGCCGCACCACGAACCAGTAGGATTGCCGACCCTCCACGTGGATGTCGCGCACCGGCGCGAGCAGGCCGTCGGCCAGTTCGCGCCCGATCATGTTGCGGTCGGCCATCGTGACGCCCAGTCCTTCGATGGCGGCGCGGATCGCATGGTCGAGCAGATCGAATTCATAGCCGCCCGAGGTGTCCACGTCCTCGATGCGCGCGGCGTCCAGCCAGTGTCGCCAGGTCAGGTAGCGCTGGTTTTCCGCGGCCAGCACGTGCAGCAGCGTCTGCTGCCTGAGATCGACGGGGCCGTTCGCCAGCAGCGCGGGCGCGCACACCGCGATATGCGATTCGTGCATCAGCACTGAACTTTCCAGTCCCTCCCATTCGCCATCGCCGAAACGGATCGCGCAGTCCAGCGCCGTCGAATCGGCGAGGCTGTCCTGCAACTGCGTCGTGAGGCTCAATTCGAGCGAGGGATGGCGCGCGTGCAGGCGCGTGAGACGCGGCACGAGCCAGCGGCTCGCGAAGGTGGGCGGGGCGTTCACGCGCAGGCGATTCAGGTCGCTCTTCTGCTGGATCGTGCGCACCGTCAGCTCGATACGGTCGAACGACTGCTGGAGCGTGCGCAACAGCGCGCGCCCGGCGTCGGTGAGTTCGAGCCGGTGATGGTGGCGTTCCAGCAGGGTCTCGCCCAGTTGCTCTTCGAGCTGGCGCACCTGGCGGCTCACCGCGCTCTGCGTCACGTTCAGCTGCTCGGCGGCGCGGGTGAAGCTGCCGCTCGTGCCTGCCGCCTCGAACGCCTTCAGGGCATTGAGCGCCGGCATTTTTCGCTTCAAGGTGGTCTCCTCGCGGGCGGCGCCGTCTCGAAAAGACGGGGCGCCAAAACGTCGGAGTATACCGGGCTGCGTGGCGCGACGGCGCGAGGCTATTCCGCGCGACGCTGCTCGCGCGGCACCATTCAGGGCGGCACCATTCAGGGCGATGCCATTCAGCGCCGCGCCCGCGAGAGCGCCGCGAGCCCAAGCGTGATGGCCAGCGCGAACACGTAAAGGCCGCCGGGGCCGAGCAGGCGCATGAAGAGGGAGGCTAGCGTCGGCCCGGCCGCGCCCCCCAGCGAGAACACCAGCAGCAAGGTGGCGCTCGTCTGCACCCGGCGGGTCTGGTCGACGTGATCGTTGACGTCCGAGACGATCACGCCATAGAGCGTGAAGGTGAGCGCGACGTAGAGGAACAGCAGCGTATCGACGAGCCAGGGCGTGCGCACCACGATCAGCGCGGCGGCTGCGACGGCGGCGACGAGCGAGACCGCGCCGAGCGTGGCGCGTCGGCCGAGCCGGTCGGAGAGGCGGCCCACGGGCCATTGCGAGAGCAGCGCGCCGATCAGCACAATGCCCATCGCGTGCGAAATGTCGCTGGCCGGAAAGCCGATGCGCGCGAGATAGACCGGCGTGAGCGCATAGAACGCGCTGGAGAGCAGGCCCGCGCCGATACAGGCGGGCACGCTGCGCGGCGCGACGCGCGCGAGTTCGCGCAGGCCGTCGAGCAGCAGCGTGGGACGCTTGGGCATGGCGAGCGGCGAGGCGCGGGCCGCGGCGGCGGTCACGGGTGGGGGCACGCTGTGCTGCCAGTCGCCGACCAGCGCAACGGGAATCAGCGCCAGCACGTAGAGGCCGTTCACGAGTGCGTGTTCGAGATTGCTGCCGGGCGCACCTACGCCCAGTAGAAACTGCCCGGCGCTCACGCCCAGATAGGTGAGCACGAGATAGAGTGCGAAGGCGCGCCCGCGCTGTTCATTGGCCACGGCGCCGTTCACGCCGCTTTCGATCGACGTGAACACGCCGACCATGCTGAAGCCAGTAACAAGCCGCAGCACGGCCCAGACATCGGGCGAATCGAACGAGAGATAGCCGAGCGCGGCCAGCGCCGTGAGCGCGCCAAAGCCGATAAAGGCGCGCTGCGGCCCGATCCGCCCCACGAGCGGACCGAGACCGAGCGCGCCGACGATAAAGCCGACGTAGTAGCACGATTGCACGAGGCCGACGCCGAGCGCACCGTGCGCCGCCTCGAGCATGCGCAGCGAGATCAGCGTCGTGAGCAGGCTGTTGCCGCAGACGAGAATCGTGTAGCCGCCCAGCAGGCCGTAGAGCGCCCGCATGCGTGCCTTAGTGGGTCGTGCCGCTGCGGCGCTCGACGAAGCGGCGCACGTAGTCGTCGGCGGGGCGGTGCAGGATGTCGTCGGGCGTGCCGCACTGGATCAGACGGCCGTCGCGCAGGATCGCGATCTGGTTGCCGATGCGCAGCGCCTCGTCCAGATCGTGCGTGATGAACACGATGGTCTTCTTGAGCGTCTTCTGCAGTTCGAGCAACTGGTCCTGCATCTCCGTGCGGATCAGCGGGTCGAGCGCGGAGAACGCTTCGTCCATCAGCAAGACATCCGTATTGGCGGCCAGCGCGCGTGCGAGGCCCACGCGCTGGCGCATGCCGCCCGACAATTCGTCGGGGTAGCACTCGCCGTAATTGCCCAGGCCCACTTTGCCGAGCCATTCGCGTGCGCCTGCGAGTGCCGCAGCCTTCTTCTCGCCGCGCGTGACGAGCGCATAGGCGGCGTTGTTGAGCACGGTCTGATGCGGCAGGAGTCCGAAGCTTTGGAACACCATGCTCACGCCGTAGCGGCGCAATTCGCGCAGGCCGTTGTCGGAGAGCTTGAGCACGTCTTTACCGTCGATCAGGATCTCGCCGACCGTCGGCTCGATCAGGCGGTTGAAGTGACGCACGAGCGTGGACTTGCCTGAGCCCGAAAGACCCATGATGACGAAGATCTGCCCCGAGCCGATCGACAGGCTCACGTCGTTCAGGCCCACATTGCAGCGCGTCTTTTCCAGCACTTCGGCCTTGTCCGCGCCGCCGCGCAGCAGTTCCAGCGCGCGCTGGCTCGCGTCGCGTGAGCCAAAGATCTTGTACACGTGTTTGACTTCGATGCCGCTCATGTTCGTTACCTCTTTGCTTGTTCGGGGTGCAAGGCGTGGGTGCGCTGCGCCGTTGGGCGCAGCCGCGCGCCTTATTTAGCCGGCTGGCCGCTCAGATCGCTGGCCTTGGACGCATCGTTATCGGCCTGCTGACGGGCGCGGCGAAACGGAATGCGCGAGGGCTGTTTGCCCTGGCGTGCGATGCCGCGTGTGCGGCGTCCTTGACCGTAGCCCTGGCTGATGCGGTCGATCACGATCGCGAGAATCACGATGGCGATGCCGGCTTGCGTGCCCTTGCCCACATCGAGCGTCTGGATGCCCGCGAGCACGTCTTCACCGAGGCCGCGCGAGCCGATCATCGAGGCGATCACCACCATCGACAGCGCCATCATCGTGGTCTGGTTGATACCGGCCATGATGCTCGGACGCGCGAGCGGCAACTGCACGCCGAACAGCAATTGCATGCGCGTGGTGCCGAAGGCGCGTGCGGCTTCGACGATCTCGCCATCCACATGACGGATGCCCAGATCGGTCAGACGGATCAGCGGCGGCAGCGCGTACACCACAGTCGCGAGAATCGCCGGCACCTTGCCAAGGCCGAACAGCATCAGCACCGGAATCAGGTAGACGAAGCTCGGCAGCGTTTGCATGACGTCGAGCACGGGCAGCAGGACACGGCGCAACGTGCTGCTGCCGGCCGCGAGAATGCCGAGCGGCACGCCCAGCGCCACCGAGATGACCGTGGCCACGACCATCAGCGCGAAGGTCTGCATGAGCTTGTCCCAGAGCCCGAAGCAGCCGATCAGCCAGAGCAGGCCGACAAACAGCAGCGCCACGCCCACGCGGCGCGACGCATGCCAGCTCAGCAGACCGACGAGGGCGAGCACGAGCAACGGCGGCATGGCGCGCAGCAGGCCTTCGAGCGGCACGAGCACGTCGCGCAGCATCAGCACGCTGAAGTTGTGGAAGGCGTCGCCGTACTGCTGCACGAACGCCGTGACCTGATCGTTGACCCAATCGGCGATCGACAGGTGAAGAAAGGGGGATCCCATGATGAGCCTCATTCTGCTTGTGACTGCGTATGACTGCTTGTGACGTGATGCGGGTGAGCCGGTCAGGACTTCACGACTTCAGACCGGCCTGTACGCGCGCCGCGACATCCGGCGTGACCCATTGCTTCCAGATTTCGGGGTGCTGCTCGAAGAAGCTGCGCGCGACGGTGGACGCGTCGAGCTTCTTGTCATGCATTTGCTGGACCAGTTGTTCGTCGAGCGGCAGCGGCAGGCTCACTTTCTCGAAGAACGAGACCGCGCCGGGTTCCGATTCGAAGAACGGCGTGGAGACCGCGACCTTCAGATGCGAGACCTTGAACGCGGAAGCGCAGGGCGTGCCCTTCGGTTCGGCGATGGTGTTCCAGCAGGCGTCGGAATAGGGCGCGCCCGCAAGCTGCACGAAGTGATATTTCGCCATTAACCCGGCCGGTTGCCAGTAGTAGAACAGGATGGGCTTGCCGCGCTCGTAGGCCGAGGCGATGGCCGCATCGAGCGCGCCGCCCGTGCCCGGGCGGAAGTTGGTGTAGTCGTCGCCGAGTTTGTAGGCCGACATCAGGCGATTGTTGAAGCGCTCGCAGTCCCAGCCCGCCGGACAGTTGTAGAAGCGGCCCTTGCCGGGTTCTTCGTCGTCGCTAAAGAGGTCTTTGTATTGGGGCAGTTGCGCGATCGAGCGCAGTTGCGGCGCGAGCGGCTTGATGCCGCGTTTGGGGTCGCCGTTGATGACGTAGTCGGGTACGTACCAGCCTTCCTTGTCGCCGCCCGGGATCAGTTCGCCGACCAGCTTCACGCTGCCATCCTGCAAGCCGCGCGCGATGATGGGGCTGCGGCCCGTCCAGTGTTCGGCCCATACCTGCAGGTCGCCGTGAGCGAGCGCCGTTTCCGTTGCGGCCGTGGCGCCGGGCACCACTTCGGTCTTGCAGCCGTAGCCTTTTTCCAGCACGGTGCGGACCATTTCGGTCATCAGCGCGCCGCTCTCCCAGGTGATCTGCGCGAGCTTCACCGTCTTGCCGGCCTGGCACCAGCTGGATGCCGCGAAACTGCTCGTGGCGGCGCACGTGAGCGCCAGCGCGGCGGCGATCTGTACGCCTGCGCGTGTGATTCGTTTCATGTCTCCTCCTGTCGACCAGCGTTCGTGCTTCTGGAGCATGTCTCTGGTCCCATACACAAGTTGTTCGTGATGTCGGGGTCGCCCTTGCTGTTGTCCTGTTTGCTACTGCGTGCAACGGGCTTTTCGATTTGGCGCGAACAAAGTCTAACGGCAGCATTTTGGGTTGCGAAGCCACGAAAAGTCATCGAAGCATTACCGGATCTCATGCCGATGATCGGGTGTCATGCCCCCATGAGATTTCATAGCTTTTTGCCGGACCTGGCGTGTGCTGGAATTCGTCTCGACGCGCAGCTTGCAATGAACCAAACGGCGACGCTGCGGCGCACCAATCAAACACCGGCACTATGGAGACGGAGTCAGATATGAAAGCCTTGGAAGTCTATATCGGTGAGGGTTTTGCAGGACCAGGCGTAAACGCTGCCCATATCAACATCATGATCGGCCCGCGCAACGGTCCCGTGGGCCAGGCCTTCACGAACAGTCTTTCGTCGCCGTCGCAAGGGCATGTGCCCTTCATGGTGGTGGCGCAGCCCAACGTGCCGGTGAAGCCCGCCACGCTCTATGTGAACAAGGCCGACATTCGCGGCGATCTGCACGGCAACGCCACGTGGGGCGCTTCGCAGGCGGCCATCGCGCGCGCCGTGACCGAAGCGATGCTCGACGGCACGCTGCCGCCGGAAGCCGAAAACGAATGGTGCATCGTGACGGCCAACTGGGTGAACTGGTCCTGCGACGATCTCGATGCCGTCTACGAGAACAACTACGCCGCCTGCAAGACCGCGATCCACGCCGCGATGAATGGGCTGCCCAAGCTCGACGACATTGCGAAGATCAAGGATCAGATCAGCAATCCGTTCTATACGCCCAAGGCCCGCGCGGCCTGAACCCCGACTCTCCTGGCAGGTGACTACGATGGAATACGTGCAACTCGGCCGTTCGGGCCTGAAAGTGTCGCGCCTGTGCCTCGGCACGATGAACATGGGCACGCCCGACTGGAAGCCGTGGATCTATAACGAAGAGCAAAGCGAGCCGATCGTGCGCCATGCGCTCGAAGCGGGCGTGAACTTCATCGACCTCGCCGACTTCTACTCGACCGGCGTGGGTGAGGAAGTGGTGGGCCGCATCGTCAAGCGCATCGCGAAGCGCGACGAGCTCGTGCTGACCACCAAGGTCGGCTATCCGATCGGCGGCGGCGTGAACAATCAAGGCCATTCGCGCAAGCACATCATGGACGGCATCGACGGTTCGCTGCGCCGTTTGCAGACCGATTACGTCGATATCTACATGCTGCATTACTTCGACGTGAATACGCCGGTCGAAGAAACGATGGACGCGCTCAACGATATCGTGCGTTCGGGCAAGGCGCGTTATATCGGCGTGTCGACCATGTTTACGTGGCAGTTTGCGAAGATCCTGCAAGCCTGCGAGCGCTATAACTTCGCACGCCCGATCAATATGCAACTGCAACTGAACTGCGCGTATCGCGAGGAAGAGCGCGAGATGGTGCCGTTCTGCCAGGATCAGGGCGTGGGCGTGTCGGTGTTCAGTCCGCTGGCGCGTGGGCTGCTCTCGGGCGACGCGAAATCGGTGCGCAACCAGACCGACTTCTTCACCGGCCAGATGTACGACGATGAAACCTCGCGCAACGTGGCGCGCTCGGTGGCGGAAGTCGCACTGGCGCGTGGCGTGTCGTGCGCGCAGATCGCCCAGGCATGGGTGCTGAATCGTCCGGGCATCACCTCGATGCTGGTGGGCGCGGATACGGTCGCGCAATTCGACAGCGCGCTCGCGGCCCTGGACACGAAGCTCGACGCCGACGAACTCTACGAACTCGACCGCAACTACACGCCGTGCGATGTGATCAACGACTACGTGACCTCGCGCATTCCGCGCGTGGCGCGCGCGGCACGCCGCCTGGAGATCGCAGCATGATCGACGGCCTGAAAGAGACGCGCTTGCTGCGCACGTCGAGTTTCATCGACGGCGAATGGGTCGCGAGCGACGCCACCTTCACGGTAATCGATCCGGCGAGCGGTGCTGCGCTTGCGGAAGTGGCGCGCGCGGGCGCACGTGAAACGCTACAGGCCGTGGCCGCCGCCACGCACGCGTTCCCCGCATGGCGCGACGCCACGGCGGCCGAGCGCGGCGCGAAGGTGCGCCGCTGGGGCGAATTGATGCTCGCGCATCGCGAAGACCTCGCACGCATCATGACGGCGGAGCAGGGCAAGCCCTATGCGGAAGCGCTCGGCGAAGTGGCCTACGCGGCGAGCTTTCTGACGTGGTTCGCCGAAGAAGCGCGGCGGGCCTATGGCGATGTGATTCCCGCGCCGAAGAAAGGCGCGCGCATCGTCGTGACGAAGGAAGCCGTGGGCGTGGTCGGTGCGATCACGCCGTGGAATTTCCCGCTCGCGATGGTGACGCGCAAGGCTGGCCCGGCGCTGGCGGCAGGTTGCACGATGGTGCTCAAGCCGTCCGAGGAAACGCCGCTGAGCGCGTTCGCGCTCGCCGTGCTGGCCGAGGAAGCGGGCATTCCGCGCGGCGTGTTCAACGTAATCTCGGGCGACGCGCCCGCGATCGGCGACACGCTGATGGCCTCGAAGGCCGTGCGCAAGATCTCGTTCACGGGCTCGACGCGGGTGGGCAAGCTGCTCATGCGCGCCGCCGCGGACAGCGTCAAGAAGGTTTCGCTCGAACTGGGCGGCAACGCGCCGTTCATCGTGTTCGACGATGCCGATCTCGACGCCGCCGTGGAAGGCGCGATGGCTTCGAAGTTCCGCAACACGGGCCAGACCTGCGTGTGCGTGAACCGCTTCTACGTGCAAGCGGGCGTCCATGACGCGTTCGTCGAAAAGCTGACGGCGGCGGTGCGGGCGCTGCGGGTGGCCAACGGGATGGACGCGGGCGCGACGCAAGGGCCGCTCATCAACGCGGCGGCGCTGCGCAAGGTGGAGGCGCATGTGAGCGATGCGCGCGAGAAGGGCGGCACGGTCGTGTGTGGCGGCCAACCGCATGCGCTCGGCGGCACGTTCTACGAGCCGACTATCATCACGGGCGCGCATGGCGGCATGATGCTCGCGCATGAAGAGACGTTCGGGCCGGTGGCAGCCGTGTTCCGTTTCGATACGGAAGAAGAGGCCATTCAGGCTGCGAACGATACGGACTTCGGTCTTTCCGCCTACTTCTATGCGCGCGATATCGGTCGCGTGTGGCGCGTGGCCGGTGCGCTGGAAAGCGGCATGGTCGGCATCAACGAAGGGATCATCTCGACCGAGGTGGCGCCGTTCGGCGGTGTGAAGGAGTCGGGCCTCGGGCGCGAAGGGTCGAAGTACGGACTCGATGAGTACCTCGAAACGAAGTACATGATGATGGGTGGGTTGGGGTGAGCTGAGCTTTCTCTGCGCTAATCGCGCGGCTTTGCCGCGCGTTGCCTGGTCTGGGCGGAAGCCGCCACGTGAAAACGTGGCGGTTTTTTTCTTTGCGACGTGTGCTTAGCCTGGTTTCGCCCCTCGCCCGATGCGACCGAATTCGACCGGCACTTTCACATAGGTCAGGTCGACGTCCTCCTGCGCAAGCGCGTCCATCAACTGCCGATGCGCGGTTTCATCGACGGACAGGGTGATGGCGACTGCGATTTTCGGTTTTTTCTGATTCCTTCCGTTGCTGACTTTTCAGACCCTGATGGTCGCGCCGCGTTGAGAGGGCGCGCTACCTCGCAAGAAGGGAAGTGAACCGGAGATCGACTGGTGCCCCAATCAAAACCTGTAGTCAGGACGAACTCGACATCCCATTCAGGCCTTGATGGCTATTTGAGGCCGGTGAAGTTCGACGAACTCTGGTCGGCGTATCCGGACAAGGAGGCGTCATTCGCCGGCCCGGCAAACGGCAAGCCCCCCGCGCACGCGGACAGCCAAGGTGCAATCCGACTCAGCATTACCTTGCACCGTGCAGGCGTCGAGATGAATTCGTTTCGCGGAACGGGGCAGATTCTGGTCGACGGCAAGCGGACTGCGTTGCGTGCGCGAGAGCTGGCGGAGTGGCTGACGTTGCGCCCCATGACGGGACTGGCCGCATTGACCGATATCACGGGCGTGGACTGGCAACGCAGAATCAAGGGCAGGACGGGGATCGTGTACTTTTCGGGCTATGGGTCGCGCAAGACGGGGCGCGTTGGCGGGACCGCCCGGGATCATATCGATCTCTGGAACGGTCACACCCTGACATCGCCTGGTATTCGGGGAAAGCTTGTATCGTTCTTTCGGTTTCGGGTTGGCGTGAAGGCCGCCGGGTACCCGGACCTTGGCAAATCGCGGCAGATCCTTTTCTGGGCACTCAAATGAACCGTGAGCGACGGCCTACGCCTTCACCGCATGCCCGTCGATCAACCAGCTACTGAAGTTACGCACCCGCACGGTCTCCTGCACCTCGGGCCGCACGTCGAGCCAATAGCCCGACGGCCCGTTCACCTCGATCTCGCTCAACTGCACGAGCGTCCCGTTCGCGAGTTCCTGCTCGATCATGTGGCGGTCGGCCACCGCAATGCCCAGGCCAGCCACCGTCGCGTGGATGACCTGATCGAGCGTGCTGAATTCCAGCTCGCCGCGCGGCGCCATCGCCACGTCCAGGGCGGCGGCTTCGAGCCACGCTTCCCACACCAGCAAACGCCGGTCGATATCGAGGATGTAGAGCCAAGGATGCTGCGCCAGGATTTCGCGTAGCGCTTCGGTGTTCGCAGGCGCGCCGCCGAATTCGCGTGCCGAGCCCACCAGCACATGGCGCTCGCGCATCAGCAGCGTGCTTTGCCCGCCCGGCAGCGGCTCCATGCCGAAGCGGATCTGGCAGTCCTCGTTGCGCTCGCTGCCATGCAGCGGCCCGTATTCGTTCGTGATGGAAATGCGCAGATCGGGATGGCGCGTCTGGAAATCGCGCAGGCGCGGCGTGAGCCAGCGTGTGGCGAGTGTGGGCGCGGCGTTCAGGCTCAGCAGGCTATTCGAGGGATCGGCGCGGATCGTGTCGAGCGTGTGGGCGATGCTGTCGAACGCGGCCTGGAGTGTGGGCAGCAGACGCTTGCCCGCCGCGGTGATTTCGAGCCGATGATGATGCCGCATGAAAAGCGGCGTACCCAGGTAATCTTCGAGCAGACGGATCTGGCGGCTGATCGCGCCTTGCGTGACGTGCAGATTCTGCGCCGCCTTGGTGAAGCTGAGAGTCCGGCTGGCTTCTTCGAACGAGCGCAGGGCCGAAAGTGAGGGAAGGCGGCGCATGCTGCAACCTCTTGATGCAATACGTGAGACGGGTCTCGATACGGAAAAACGCCGGCTTGCGCCGGCGTCTCAAACCGCGAACGTCAGAAGGAGTGCGTAATACCCACGCGGCTGACGACCTGATTCTGCGTGCTCGACGGGTTGAAGCCCGTAATCTGGGCGTTTTCCGCCGAGCCCGCCGCGTGCTGGTACGAACCCATCGCGTAGACCGAGGTGCGCTTCGAGATCGCGTACTGCGCAATCAGGTTGACCTGGTGGTACTTCGGCTCGGTGTCGCTGGCGTGATCGCGGCCCATCGTGAAGGTGTAGCCCGCGCCCACGGATACTGCCGGCGTGACCGCATAGGTGCCCGAGACCTCGTAGTTCTGGTAATGGAGGTCGTGGCTGCCGTTACCCGAGGAGAAGTCCACGTTCGAGTAGTTCGCCATCAGCTTGAGGCTGCCCAGCACGTACGATGCGCCCGCCGAGAGAATGCCCTGGTAGCGCGCGTTCGCGAGCGCGTCGCCATAGACGGTGTTGACGTAGCCGCCGCCGCTGCCATAACCGGCCACTGCCGTGATCGGGTTGTTGATGCGCAGGTAGCCCACGCCCGCGCTGAACGAGTTGAGCGTGTAGGCGGCTGCCGCGCTGTACGACGCGTTGTTCGAAAACTGCCCGGCCTGGCCGCCGAACGAATAGTGGCCTTCGAATTGCAGGCCCGCGAACACGGGGCTCACGTACTTGACGGCGTTGTTGACCGGAAACCCGTTGTCCAGGTTGTCCATGTCGTTCGGGTGCGCGAAGTACCAGCCGCCGTAGTTGCCGTTCAGCGAGTACGGCTCGATCAGGTCGACCGTGGCGTCCCACTGCTTGCCGAACGTGACCTGACCGTATTGCTCCGACTTCAGGCCGACATAGGCGTTGCGCGAGAAGGCGAGGCCGCCGCCGGCTGAGCCCGTGGCCGCGTTGAAGCCGCTTTCGAGGCGGAAGATCGCCGAATAGCCGCCGCCCAGGTCTTCCGTGCCGCGCAGACCCCAACGGCTGCCCGCCGGCACGCCGCTCTGCATCTGCACCAGATGGCCGCCGCTGCCCGGCACGAGGTTGCCGTTCGCACCGTTGACGACGTTGTTGGCGTAGTCCACGCCGAGGTCGATGATGCCGTACAGCGTGACACTGCTTTGCGCGTGGGCGCCCATTGCGGCGAGGGCGAGCGGCAGCGCCGCGAGAAGTTTCTTCTTCACTACGAGTCTCCTGTTGCTGGCGCCGCTTGTCACGGCGCTTCCTGCTGGTTGAATGGTTACCTGGTGATGCGAATCAATTCCCTAAGCGACGCTTACGCGCCGAGCGACTTCTGCACCTTGGCCGCCACATCGGCGGGCACCCACGTCTTCCACATTTCCGGGTGGGCCTTGAGGAACTTGAGCGCTTCGGCCTGCGCATCGACCTTGTGTTCGGTCATGTCGAGAATCGTCGTGTCCAGGAAGTCGATCGGGAAGTTCACCTTCGAGAAGAACGTCGCCACGTCCGGCTCGGCCTGATAGAACGGTGTCGATACGCCGATCTTCAGTTGCGAGACGAGATACGACGAAGGGCATTGCTGCGTGCTCTTTTCGTCGCGCAGAGTCTTCCAGCAGGCTTCGTTGAACGGCGGCATCTTCAGTTGCACGAACTTGTATTTCGCCATCAGCGCGGCCGGTTCCCAGTAGTAGGTGAGAATCGGCTTGCCGCGCGCATAGGCGGAGGAAATCGCCGCGTCGAGCGCCGCGCCTGTGCCGGGGCGGAAATTCGTATAGCTGTCGTCGAGCTTGAGCAGCTTCAGCAGGCGCGTGTTCACGCGCTCGCAATCCCAGCCCGAGGGGCAGTTGAGGAAGCGGCCGCGATCCGGTTCCTCGTCGTCGGTGAAGAGGGCCTTGTATTTCGGCAGATCGCTCACCGATTGCAGGTCGGGCGCGCTCGCCTTGATGCCGCGCTTCGGGTCGCCGTGAATCACGTAATCGGGCACGTACCAGCCTTCCTTCGTGCCGCCCGGCAGCGTGTCGCCAACGAGCTTCACCGTGCCGGCCTTCACGGCGTTGGCGATGATTTCCGACCGGCCGGTCCATTGCTCGGACCACACTTGCAGGTCATTGCGGGAGAGCGCGGTTTCGGTGGCGGCGGTGCTGCCCGGCACGGTGTCGGTCTGGCAGCCGTAACCGTTCTTGACGATGTAGCGCAGCACTTCGCTCGTGAAGTTGCCGCTTTCCCACGTCACGCCCGCGAAGTGCACCGGCTTGCCCTGGCTGCACCAGGTGCCTGCCGCGTGCGCGGGCAGGGCGGCAATCGCCAGCGGCGCGGCGAGGCAGGCGGCGCGAAGCAGTTGGCCTATCCGGCTGGTTGCTTTTTTCATTGTCAGTCTCCTTCTGATTAAAATGTTTCGGAATGCTTCATATTACGTACGATCGTTCGCGCGATTCGTTGGGATTGCGCTGACGTCGAGGGGCGTTCAGTCGTAGCGGCTGTCGCTGGCGCGCGTGGCGGCCAGCACGGTTTCATCCAGTTCGATGCCGAGGCCCGGCGCGTCACCCAGGTCGATCCAGCCCTGCGCGTCGGGCTCGATTGCGCGCGTGAGCGGGAAATCGCGGCGCGCGGGCGTCCATTCGGGCGGGTCGTAGGGGAATTCGACGAAGGGCGCGTGAGCCGCGCCCGCCACCACATGCAGATTCGCGGCAAGACCGATGCCGTTGCCCCATGTGTGCGGCGTGAAGATCTTCCCGTTGGCCTCGATCTGCGTGGCGAGGCGGCGCGCGCCTTCCATGCCGAGCGTGCAGACCACATCGGGCTGGTAGACGTCGAGGCATTCGTGCGCGAGCAATGTCGCGAACTCGTGGGCCTCGCGCGTCATCTCGCCGCCCGCGATGAGCACATCCGTGAGATGGCGCAGCCGCGCGTGACCCGCGTAGTCGCCGCGATGCAGCGGCTCTTCCACCCAGTAAGGGCGATAACGTTCGATCTGACGAATGACGGCGAGCGCGTTTTCTACGCGCCACGGCGCCTGGGTGTCCCACGGCATGCGCCAGCCCTGGTTGCAGTCCACCATGATTTCGACGGCGTCGCCCGCGGCTTCGCGCACGGCGGCGAGCGCGGCGATGTCGTCGGCGAGGCTCGCGCGGCCAAAGCGCACCTTGAGGGCCGGGAAGCCGCGTGCGACTGCGTGTTCGGCCCAGCGCGCCATGCCGTCGAGTGGACGATGCACACCCGAGGACGCATAGGCGCGCACCCGGCGCGCGCGGCCGCCGGCCATCTGCCAGCACGGCTGGCCCAGGATCTTGCCCGCCAGATCCCAGAGCGCGACGTCGAGCGGCCACAGACGGCCCGCGTGGAAGCTGAGGTTGTCGAGGATTGCCGAATGGCGCGCGAGATCGAGCGGATCGGCGCCGATAAAGAGATCGCGATAGTCGTCGAAGCCGTACATCGCGTCGCCCGAACCGATGCCGACACGTCCTTCGGTGTCCTCCACACGCACGATGGTCGCGGGGAAGGCGCGGCGCGGACGGCTGTCCCAGGAGGCCGGAAAGGGCGGGTCGAGCGGCAGGCGATGCTGGCTGACCGTGATGCGGGCGATGCGGTTCGTCATGGCGTGTCTGGCGCGGCCCGGTGCGTCTGTCAGACGGTGCGAGCGGCGTTGGTCTCCTTAGCCTGTTCAGGCGTTACGGCATCCTAGAGGTGCAATTTGTGACACTCAATGAAGTCAATTGAAGTAAATGACAGCCTTCAATTCCGCGAAATGGGCGAGATAATGATGCAGCCGTCGTGCGGGGAGCGCGGCGCGTTTCGACCTTCGGGAAAACACCCATGAACGGCTGGTTGCCCACGTTGCCTGCGCTGCCACGCGGCGAGCCCAAATACCGTGCGATCGCTTACGCCTATGCGAACGCGATCAACGGGGGACAGATGCTGCCCGGCGAGAAACTGCCCGCGCATCGTCTGTTGGCTAAAAAGCTCAATGTGACGACCGGCACGGTCAGCCGCGCCTATACGGAACTGGAACGCTGCGGCATGGTGGTGGCGCGCGTGGGCGACGGCACCTATGTGGCCGAACCCGACGCCGATGGCGCGCGTCTGCCCGCGCGCACGCGCCAGGCACCCGAGCCTGGTGAATTGACGACGACGGGGGCGGCAGGCAGCGCGCAGCCGGTTCTAGCCGCCGCGCGCGCAGTCGACCTGGGCCAGAACGTGCCGATGCCGACCGACGAAGCGCTGCTGCTCACGCAGACGCTGCGCGAACTGGCCGCCGACGAACGGCTCGCCGGCGAACTGCTGCTCTATCAGCCCGAGGGCGGCCGCCGCTCGCATCGCGAAGCGGGGGCGCGCTGGCTCGCGCGCATGGGCTGCACGGTGCCGGCCGAACGCGTGCTCGTGACCCAGGGCGCACAGCATGGGCTCGCCTGCGTGCTGCGCGCGGTGCTGCGTCCCGGCGACACGATCTTCGCGGAGGCGCTGAGCTATCCCGGCATCGTCGCGCTCGCGCGGCAACTGCGCCTGAATCTGGTGGGCATCGAAATCGACGAAGAGGGCATCGTGCCCGCTGCGCTCGAACGCGCGTGCGCGTTGCTCGCGCCGCGCGCGCTCTTTTGCGTGCCGACGCTGCACAACCCGACCACGGCGACGCTGTCCGAAGCGCGCCGCGTGGCCATCGCCGACATCGCCGTGCGCCACAACCTCGTGGTGATCGAGGACCTCGTGCCCGCCGCGCTGCTCGATGCGCCGCCCGCGCCGCTGGCCGCGCGTCTGCCCGAACATGGCATCGTCATCAGCAGTCTGTCGAAGGCTGTCGCGCCTGGCTTGCGCGTGGGTTATGTGCAGGCGCCGCAGGATTGGGTCGGCAAGATCCTCGCGGTGATCCGCAGCGATTGCTGGATGACCTCGCCCCTGAGTGCCGAGATCGCGGCGCGCTGGATCGTGAATGGCGAGATCGACCGGCTGGTCGCGCAGCAGCGCGCCTGTGTGGATGCGCGCCAGGCGATCGCCGCGCAGGTGCTCGCGGGCTGGTCTTATCGCACCGATCCGGCCAGTCCGCATCTGTGGCTGCCGCTCGCCGAGCCCTGGCGCGCGGCCGAATTCGCAGCGGCGCTGCGCCAGGCGGGCGTGCTGGCGAAAACGGCGGATAGCTTCGTGATCGGGCGCGGGTCCGCGCCGCACGCGGTGCGTTTGAGCCTGGGCGGCGCGCGCTCGGACGAGGCTTTGCGCGATGCCCTGAACGTTCTGGCGCGCACGCTGCGCAATGGGCCGGAAGGGCTTTATTCGGCGTGATCTAATCGATGCTTGTGGCCGTGACGATGGGGTGTGTTCAATCCGAGGGAGGCAGGCAGACCATGAGCAATGCGAAGGACTCGAAGGGGGCGAAGGACTCGAAGGATTCGAAGAAGAAGGCCGCCGGGGCGAAAAAGCCCAAGGCGAAAACCGGTGCCGAAGCAGGTAAGGCGCGCCGCACGCAGGTGATGGGAGAAGCCTTCGTCGAGCGCGCGATGGGCTCGATGGATGGCTTCACGCGACCGCTTCAGGAATGGCTCAACGAGCACGCGTGGGGCAGCACCTGGCTGCGCGACGGTCTCGATCTCAAGACACGCAGCCTGTGCACCTGCTCGATGCTCGCAGCGCTCGGGCGCAGTACGGAACTCAAGGGACACGTGCGCGGGGCGATCAACAATGGCGCAAGTGTCGTCGAGATTCGCGAGGTGCTGCTGCATTGCGCGATCTACGCTGGCGCGCCCGCTGCGAGCGAGGCGTTTCGTGCTGCGAAGGAAGTGCTGGCGGAGATGGGCGTCGAACTGCCTGAATGACGGACAGGACACGTGCGCGGTGACCAGGCCACCGCGCACGCCAGGCTGAACCCGCTGAACCCGCTTAAGCCGCGACGCCTTCTTCCGCCTCGCTTTGCTGCACGGCGGCGCGGTTATCGAGACCATCGATCGCCACCGGCACGCGCCGCGCAACAGCGCACATCAACTCGTAGCCGATCGTGCCCGACGGCTCGGCCACTTCATCCACCTTGACGTTCTCGCCCCACAGCTCGACGTAGGAGCCGATGCCCGCATTCGGGCAGGGCGTGAGATCGACGGTGAGCATGTCCATCGACACACGGCCGACCACGCGCGTGCGCACGCCATCGACGGCGATGGGCGTGCCGGTCGGCGCATGGCGCGGATAGCCGTCCGCATAGCCGCACGCCACCACGCCGATGCGCATCGGCTGCTCGACCGCATAAGTGCGGCCATAGCCGATGGTTTCCTGCGGCGCGAGCGTCTGCACGCCGATGATGCGGCTCGACAGCGTCATCGCCGCACGCAAGCCTACGTCTTCGATATGACGCGCCGCGCCCGTGGGCGACGCACCGTAGAGGATCGTGCCGGGCCGCACCCAGTCGCGGTGCGCCTTCGGATGCCAGAGCACCGCTGCGGAATTCGACAGCGAGCGCTCGCCGGGGATGCCGTCGGTTGCCGCGTCGAAGCGGTCGAGTTGCCAGTCGACCGCGCCGTCGTCGGCGTTGGCGAAGTGCGTCATCAGGGTGATCGCGCCGATCGTGGGCGTCGCGCGGGCGCGCTCCCAGGCCGCGCGATAGGCGTCGGGGCGGTAACCCAGCCGGTTCATACCCGAGTTCATCTTCAACTGGATGTCGATAGGCTGGGTCGTCTGTGCCGCCGCGAGCAGCGCCAGTTGTTCGTCGCAATGCACGGCGACGGTCAGACGATGCGCGACGACCGTCGCGACATCGGCGGCGTCGAACACGCCTTCGAGCAGCAGGGTCGGCTTGGTCCAGCCAAGTTCGCGCACGCGCACGGCTTCGTCGAGATCGAGCAGCGCGATGCCATCCGCTTCCGCGAGCGCCGGATAGATGCGCTCGATGCCGTGACCATAGGCGTTGGCCTTGACGACGGCCCAGACGCGCGCGCCCGCGGCGCTGCGCGCGGCGAGCTGGAGATTGTGGCGGACGGCTTCGGGATGGATGCGGACGGAAATGGGGCGCGGCATGGGCAATCCTGCGGACGAAGGTTAGCGGGGTTGAACAGTAATTTGTGCAATCGTATTGATTTTCGTCCAGTTATTTTTAATGAATTTGTTTTAGGTTTTGGTTTTATCGACTGCCTTTATACCCGCTGGCGGTTGTGTCACGGAATTTTCGCGGTGTTACGCCGGGAGGCGCTGTTCGTTCGCCGCGTGGCGCAGTGCCTCCAGCACCGTGGCGACGGCGGCGCTGCGCGGCTCGTGGCTCAGCGCGCCAATGGCGGGCGCGATGGTCGTGAGCTTGAGCGGCAATGCGCGCAGTTCGCGCGTCGCGTCGCTGCGGTTCGCGCGCGTGGCCGAGGTCACGAAGAGGCAGGGCATGCGCTGCGCCACGGCGCGATTCGTGTGATGCAAAGCCGACTCCATGAGGATTTGCGGCATTGCGTGGCCCGCTCGCGCAAATTCCGCTTCGAGGGCCACGCGCATGGGCGAGCCCAGCGGCGGCGCGATCCACGGGAAGGCCGCGGCGTCGGGCCAGTCGACGCGGCTGCGCCGATGCAGCGGATGCCGATGACCTGCCACGACCACCACGTCGTCGCGCAGCAGTTCGTCCACATGCAGTCCAGAGGCTAGCGCCGTTGCCTCCAGGCGGCACACCAGCAGATCAAGTTCGCGCCGCTGGGCGAGCGGCAGTAGACGGTCGAGCGTGTCCACGCGCGTATTGAGCTGGATCGGCGTGTCGTGTTCGCGCAGCCACGCGAGCACGCCGGGCAGGAACTGCTCGTCCATGTTGGGCAGTAGCCCGATCGTGAGCGGCTGGGCGAGGCCGTGGCGCAGCGCCTCGAAGGCGGGCTCGATCTCGCGCAGATCGTTGAGGATGCGCGCGATGCAGTCGAGCATAGCCTCGCCGTAGAGCGTGGGCTCGACGCGCCGCGAGGTGCGCTCGAAGAGCTTCAGCCCGAGCGACTCTTCGAGTTCGCGCAGCCACTTGGAGAGCGCGGGTTGCGAGATCGACGCGGCTTCCGCCGTGCGCGCGAAGCTGCGAAAGCGGCCGAGCCATTCGAGCGTCTCGAGGTCGCGCAGGCGCAGACGGCGCAGCGCCACGGGCAGGGCCGCGAGGCGGGCGGCATCGCGCGACGTGGCGGGCTGGGGAGCGGACGGGGAAGCGGACTTCAAGGCAGGCATGGCAGGGCGATTCCATTCATATATCCACGGTTATGGATTATGCGGAATCTTTCATCGAATCCGCTGCCGATCCGCGAATAATAAAAAGCCCGCGAACAAGGCGTGTACGCAACGACGGCACGCCACGCATCAGGAGACAGTCGATGAGAGACACCCCGGAGAACGGCGCTGCCGGCGAGCCTGGCGAAGCGAAGGCCAACAACCACGGCCGCAGGCAATTCCTCAAGGTGGCGGGCGCGGCGGTCGCGACGGCGGGTGTGAGCGCCGCCGCGCCGGTCGTGTCCGTGGCTGCCGAAGCGCCGCGCGCGGCCAGCGCGCCCACGGACGGCGTGCCCGCCTTCCAGCAGGCCGCTGCCGCGCCAGGGCAGGTGCCCGAGGGCTACAACATCCTCTTCATCCTCACCGACCAGGAGCGCCACTTCGACGCGTGGCCGTTCCCCGTGCCGGGCCGCTCGGCGATGCGCCGCGACGGCATCACCTTCGCGAATCATCAGATTGCCTCGTGCGTGTGCTCGCCTTCGCGATCGACCATCTACACGGGGCAGCACACGCAGCACACCGGCGTGCTCGATAACGCGGGCGTGCCGTGGCAGCCCGACATGTCGCCCGATATCCGCACGGTCGGCGACATGATGCGCGATGCGGGCTATTACGCGGCCTATCTCGGCAAGTGGCATTTGAGTTCGAAGCTGCACGAAACGACCAGCCCGTACACGGCGCCCGTGTCCGACTACAACCATACGATCAAGGAATACGGCTTCGACGATTACTTTGGCGTGGGCGATTTGATCGGCATGGTGCGCGGCGGCTACAACTACGACGGCATCACGACCGAATCGGCGGTGAGCTGGATGCGCAACCACGCGCCGCGTCTCGCGAAGGAAGGCAAGCCGTGGTTTCTCGCGGTCAACCTCGTCAATCCGCACGACGTGATGTTCGTGAACACCGATCCGCCCGGCTCGACGCTGCAAGACGCGAACAAGCCGATGCTCGGCAACGCGCATCCGCCTGAGGACGCGCTCTATCAGCAGAAGTGGGACCGCGTGCCGTTGGCTGCGTCGCGTCATCAGCCTTACGACGAACCGGGCCGTCCGCCCGCGCACGGCATGTTCAATGCGGCGCACGCGAATCTCGTGGGCCGTTATCCGTTCACCGACGAGCGGATTCGTGTTTATCAGGACAACTACTTCAATTGCCTGCGCGATTGCGACACGCATGTCGTGCGGCTGCTGCAATCGCTGCAATCGCTGGGTCTCGACGAACGCACCATCGTCGTGATGACTGCCGACCACGGCGACCATGTGGGCGCGCATCAACTCGTGGGCAAGGGCGCGACGGCGTATCAGCCGCAGAATCATGTGCCGTTTGTGATTCGCCATCCCGCGTATCCGGGCGGCAAGCAGTGCAACGCGCTGACCTCGCATATCGACGTCGCGCCGACGCTGCTCGGCCTCACGGGACTCGATCCCGCACGCCGCGCCGCGATTGGCGGTCCCGCGCTCAAGGGGCACGACCTCACGGCATGGCTTGCCGCGCCCGAGAAGGCGCAGACGAATAGCGTGCGCGATACCTCGCTCTTCAACTACGCGATGCTGCTCTATTACGACAGCGAGTGGATGCTCAAGGAATTGAGCACGCTGCGCGAGAAGGGCGTGCCCGAGGACGAACTGCGTCGCCGCGCGTTGGCGCAGCAGCCTGACTTTCGCTTGCGTGGCACGATACGCAGCGTGTTCGACGGGCGTTATCGCTTCACGCGCTATTTCTCGCCACTGCAATTCAATACGCCGACGACGCTGGAAACGCTGTTTGCGCAGAACGATGTCGAGTTATACGACGTGGCGAGCGACCCCGGTGAGATGCGTAATCTGGCAATAGATCGCAAGCGCAACGGCGAGTTGTTGCTGGCGATGAACGACAAGCTCAACAACGCGATCGGCAACGAAGTGGGCGACGACAGCCCCGACGTCATGCCGATTCGCGATGGCAAGGTGCAGGTGCAGTTACGCAGCTTCCATTAAGCCTCGCGGGGCGCGGGGGCGAGTTGCTTGTAGTAGAAGGTGGTCGCGCAGAAGCGGCCATCGGGCATCAGCGCGTAATTGGGCACCGTGCCCGCGCGCTGCCATCCCGCGCGTTCGTAGAGGCGTTCGGCGTCGCCGCCCGTGACCGTGTCGAGCACCAGCACGGTCTTGCCCGCCTGTTGTGCGTGCATGTCGACGGCGTGCATCAGGCGCGCGCCGATGCCTTGCTTGCGCGCGGCGCTCAATACCAGCATCTTGGCGACATCGGCGCGATGCGGCTGGTTTTCAGGCTGCGCCGTGACGATCTGCACGGTGCCGACGATGCGGCCCGATGCGTCTTCGGCGACCAGAAGGATGCGTTCGTTGGCGGCTACGCTATTGGCTATCTGCTGCCAGAACGCGAGCGCCGTTTCGCGCGCGAGCGGCGCCATGAAACTTACGGACGCGCCGTTTTCCACGCAGTCGATCAGTATGTTGGCGAGCGCGTCGAGGCTCGCGGCGGCTTCTTTTGCGCTGAGGCGGCGCACTTCGATTTCGCTCATGCTGCACTCCACTAAGAATTCTGCGCTGCCCGGCTTAGGGCTACGAGGTAACGCGCGGGCTGGCGCGTGGGATTGCGCCACACGATGGGGCAATCGAGCTTCATCGCGAGACAGTCGCCAGTTTCAAGGCGCCAGCGCTGCTCGCCCACCGTGATCTCCATCGTGCCCTCGATGATCCAGACTTGTTGATGAATATCGGTGTCGCGCAGGCTCGTGTCGTAGGCAACGCGCTTGCCCGCTGGGAAGCGCACTTCGACAAGCTGGATGGGTGTCCATAGCTCTGGCGAGAGATTGCGGCGCACATAGCCGGACGCCGGATCGGTCCAGACGGGTTGCGCATCGACGGGCGAATACGGAGACGGCTCGGCGGCGACCGCATGCTCGGGCGGCTCGAACAGCGAGGCGAGCGAAACGCCCAGGGCGGTCGCGAGCTTGTCGAGCACGACGGCGGTGGGGCTGCTCTCGCCCCGCTCGATCAGCGAAATGGTCGAGCGGCTGACGGCGCTGCGTTCGGCCAGCGCTTCGAGCGACCAGCCGCGCGCGTCGCGCAATTCGCGCAGGCGCTGGGCGAGCGCTTGGTGGATGTCCATGTTGTCTAGTTTAATAGATGTCAATTTCCAGTAAACTAGATGCGAGAACCCCGGTTGTCAAACCCGACAAAAATGCAGCGCTGGGTGCCGTCCGCCCCCGCAGCAATTTCTTCCAAGACTTCACCTCCAGCGTGCCGCATGATCGCGCCTTTGCTCGCGCTTTCCGCACGCCATGAACCCCGCAACCAACGGCTTTCTGCTTTCCCTTTCGCTGTGCCTCGACATCGGCATTGCCAACATCGCGATGATGAACCTCGCCATGCAGCGCGGTTACTGGAACGGTTTCTGGCTAGGGCTGGGATCGTGCTTCGGCGACCTGATCTATGCTGTGCTCGCGCTCGCGGGCATGACGGCCTTGCTGCAATTTTCGGCGGTGCGCTGGTGCATGTGGCTGGGCGGCTCGGTCGTGCTGGCGGTGCTGGCCGTGAAGATGATCCGGTCCGCGTTGGCATCGGCGGGTGCGGGTTCGGCCGAGGCATCGCGCGCGGATAAAAGCTCGCCCTTGCAGCACCTGACGAAAGGTGTGTTGCTTGCGCTCTCGTCGCCATCCGCGATTGTGTGGTTCGCGGCGGTGGGCGGTTCGCTGATCGCGCAATCGGGCGTGCGCGGCTGGCAGGCGACGGGCAGTTTTCTCGCAGGATTCTTCGCGGCGGGCGTGGTGTGGACCGTAGCCGTGTGCTTCGCGGCGCGTCAGGGCGGCAAGCGATTCGGCGCGCGTGGGCTGTCGTTCTGCTATTTCGCGTCGGCGGCGCTGTTCGCGTTCTTCGCGTTTCAGGTGGTGACGTCGGGGTATCGGACGCTGATTCTGGGCATGACGTCCTAAGCCCTCGCAAACCGCAGCGGGCTCACGCCCAGCGTCGTGCGAAACGTATTGATGAAGTGGCTCTGATCGTAGAAGCCCAGCGTGAAGGCCACATCCGCAATGGACGATCCCTGGCGCAACAGGCGGCGCGCTTCGATCAGCCGCAACTGCATGTGGTACTTCCCCGGCGACATGCCGACCGCGCCCTTGAACGCGCGGATCAGGTGGAATTTGCTGATGTCGGCGATGCCTGCAAGCTCGTCGAGTTTGACCGGTGCGTCGAGTCGTTCGCGCATGAAGGCCTGCACACTATCGAGCCGGTGCGCGCTCAGGCGGTCGGTATCGGCGTGTAGCGCGCGCGTCGAGCCGTTCGAGAGCAGGGCGGCCGCGAGTTCGGTGAGCGCGATATCGTATTCGAGCGTGTCGGGCTTCGCGTGGGGATTGGTGTTGAGCGTGCGCGCCGCGAGATAAAGCTCGACGATGCGTCGATGCAACGTCGCATCCGCGAATACGCCCTGGCTGATCTCCTGCGCGAACGCGCGTGACGTCCAGCCGTTTTCGCTGGCGATATCGGCAAGCCGTTGCGGTTCCAGGTACAACGAAACAAATTCGCAATCGCCTGTCGAGGGATCGAATTCCGAGGCCTGAATCGCGAACGGGTTATAAACGGTTGCCGTGCCGGCCGGCGAGCTGAAGGTTTTGCCGTCGAGCCAGACGTCCTCGCTGCCGGACAGCGTTGCGCTGATCACATATTCCGCGTGCGTATGGCGAGGAAACTCCGCCGCGCCCGTGGCCAGGATTCGCGCCACTTCCAGCGGGCCGTTGCGATAGAACTCCGTTGTGTTCAACATGAGGTCGCCCGAATGTCGCCAGCAAGGCAACGCACAAGCGGCGACATGGCTGCCGCCGCTTGTGCGAAAGACCGTCAGGCCGCGGCGATCACGTCGATGCGCAGCGCCTCGCCGCCTGCCGCGACTTCCAGCAGACGATCGACGTTCGGGTGGGCACCCGGACGATTGCGTGCGTCAGCGGTGTGTTCGGCGAACACGGCGAGGCCGTGCTCGGCCGCCTTCGCGTCGAGCGTGCCGAAGGCCTGCTTCAGGTAGTGATAGACAGCCAGCGAGCCTTGCTTGCCCGGCTTGTTCTCGATCGTCGAGACCACCGCGCCCTGGCCGTTCACCAGGTCGATGCGCTCAATGCCGTCGATCGAAGGCAGTTGCGCGAGGTTGTCCTTGAATACGTTGCCCGCTTGAATCATCTCTGAAAATACTCCGTTGGTTCCGTGGTGGGCCGTATCTTAGCCGATTCGCCTGGCCGATCGGCGCGGCGATTCAGGGCTGCGCCTGCGGCGGCGCTTTGTCGAGCCCTTCGAGGATTGCATACGCCGCGCTCACACGCGCCTCGTTCGGATATGACTTGTTCGCGAGGATCACCACGCCTATGCGCCGCGCGGGCACATAGGCGACGTAGGCAGAAAAGCCGTTGGTCGAGCCGGTCTTGTTGATCAGCGCGTCGGCCTGCGGCACGAGCGGCGGCGTGAGCTTGTGGGCCGGCGTCGGTTTGAGAATGACTTCGAGGTTATTGCCGCGCTGGAGCGTGTCGAGCGTCACCGGCCACGGGTACTGCTCCCAGACGAGATCCTGCGTGAAGGCGCCCGCCGTGTAATAGCCCGTGTGCGTGCAGGCGATGGCGCGTTGCCAGGCGGCGTCGGGCGGTGCGATGCCCATGTTGGCGTCGAGATAGCGCACGAGGTCGGTGGTGGTCGTGCGCAGGCCGTAGGCCGCGTCGGCGAAGACACCGGGGCTCATGCGTTTGGGCGTGTCCGTCTTGTCGTAGCCCTGCGCGTAGTGCGCCAGGCTTGCGGGCGGCACGTCGAGCCACGTGTGCGTCATGCCGAAGGCGGGCAGCAATTGCCGCTGGATGGCTTCGCGCAACGGCACGCCCAGGCTCTGCGCGGTCGCCTCGCCCAGCAGGCCGATGCCGAGATTCGAGTAGACGCGCTGGGTGCCCGCCGGGCTGGCGGGCTGCCAGGCGCGCAGCCAGGCGGTCATCTGCGTGTCGTTGGTGACGCCGTCTGGCACGAAGAGCGGCAGGCCGGACGTGTGGGTGCCAAGGTTCAGCACGCTTACATGGTCGAACGCACTACCGCGCAGCGCGCCTACGTAATCGGTCGCGGGTGCTGCGAACGAGAGCTTGCCTTGTGTCTGCGCATAGCAGGCCAGCGTGGCAGTCACGGTTTTGGTGACAGAGCCGATTTCGAACAGCGTGTCGTTATCGACGCGCGCGCCCGTGGCCTTTGACGCCACGCCGTAGTTATAGAACGCGTGCTTGCCGTCCACGGTGATGGCGACTGCGACGCCCGGGATGCCGTATTTCGCCTGCAGAGGCGCAATTGCGGTATCGACGGCGGCTTTGACATCGGCTTGTACGGCGTGCGCGTTCGCCGTCGCTAACGTCAGAGCCATCAAAATCGCTTTTGTCTTGAAATTCATTTTTCTCAATCGGGTTGCATGGGTTGGGGAGGATGCGGCCCGCTTCATCGGCGTTCTATCCTGCCGCGCCAAGCATTCTCTGGCGTTGCCGCCCCGCCCACAAGCGACGATAATTTGCCTCACCCGATAGAAAAACTTATGGATCGTCCATGCGTCCCAATGTGCCCCTGCACGCGCTGCGCGCCTTCGAGGCTTCCGCGCGCCATCTGAGTTTCACGCGTGCGGGCCTCGAACTCAAAGTCACTCAAGCCGCCGTGAGCCAGCAGGTTCGCATGCTCGAAGACTGGCTTGGCGTGCCGTTGTTCCGGCGTCTGCCGCGCGGCCTCGGCATGACCGACGAGGCGCGGGCGCTGCTGCCGGTGCTCAGCGACGCGTTCGGCCGTATCGAGAACGTGCTCAAGCAGTTCGAAGGCGGCCGCCTGCACGAGGTGCTCACGGTCGGCGTGGTGGGGACGTTCGCGATCGGCTGGCTGATGCCGCGTCTCAAGGCGTTTCGCGAGGCGCATCCGTTCGTCGAATTGCGCCTGCTCACGAACAACAATCTCGTCGATCTGGCGGGCGAGGGGCTGGATTTCGCGATCCGCTTTGGCGACGGCAAATGGCCGGCCACGCAGAACACGCATCTACTCGACGCGCCGCTCGCGGTGTTGTGCGCGCCGGAGATCGCGCAGCGTTTGCGCGCGCCGGCAGATCTCGCGAAGGAGACGCTGCTGCGCTCCTATCGCACCGACGAATGGTTGCGGTGGTTCAGCGCTGCGGGCATCGACGCGTGGACGGTGAGCGGGCCGATCTTCGATTCGTCGCGGCTGATGGCCGAGGCGGCCATGCAGGGTGCGGGCGTGGCGCTCGCGCCGGCGCGCATGTTCGCGCGCGAGTTGCAGGCGGGGCTGTTGATGCGGCCCTTCGACATCGAGGTGCCGACGGGGAGTTACTGGCTCACGTCCTTGCAGTCGCGAGCCATGACGCCTGCGATGCGGCTGTTCGAGGCGTGGATCGTCAAAGAAGCCGCATCCTGACGCTACGCGCCGTCACAGCACGTTCAACATCGACAGCGCCGTCTCCTGCAAATGCGGCAGCACGCGTTGCACGGCCGCCTCCGCGCTTTCAGTGCCGATCGACATGTTGGTGCTCAGCGCGGCGATCACTTCGCCGCTGCGGTTGCGCAACGGCACCGCCACGCCCCGCACGCCTACCTGCAATTGCTGCTCGATGAGCGCATAGCCATCGGCGCGCGCGCGCACGATTTTCTCGCGTAGCCGCGTCGCGCTCGTGAGCGTGTGCGGCGTGAAGGGTGCGAGCTCAACGGTATCCAGCCACGCGGAAACCGCCTGCTGATCTTCCTGGTAGGCAAGCAGCACGACGCCCGGCGAGATCAGCGGCGCGGGCACGCGTGCGCCTAGCACGAAGCCCGTCGTCATCACGCGCGAGACGCCGTTGCGCGCGATCACCACGAGGTCCCAGCCGTCGAGCACGCTCACATAGGCCGATTCGTTGAGCGTCGCGCTCAGTTGCTGGAGATAGGGCTGCACCGTGCGCGGCAGGCGCGCGGAATCGAAATACGACCAGCCCACGCGCAGCACGCGCGGCGTGAGGCCGAACAGGCGCCCATCGGTATGCACGTAGCCGAGCGATTCGAGCGTGAGCAGATAGCGCCGCGCGGCCGTGCGCGAGAGGCCGGTGCGCTCGGCGGCCTGGGTCGCGGTCATGCGCGCGTGCTGGCTGTCGAAGGCTTCGAGAATCGCCAGGCCTTTTTCGAGGCCGGCGATCCAGTCGCGCTTGTCGAGGGTCGTCGTCGTTTTCATGTCGGCGGAAATAGCGTGGCGTTTTGGCGCATCAGCGAATCAACGCAAAAGGCCGGGCATGTGCCCGGCCTCGTTGCCATCTGCAAAAGCGTGCGTCGTGCTCAGGCCTTGGCGGGCTTCATGCGCGCGGCGACGATCAGCGAGATCAGGCAGCCAACGGCCAGATACGCCGCCACCAGATGCCACGATCCGCTGCCCACGCCCACCAGCGCCACGGCGATGAACGGGGTGAAACCGCCGCCCACGACGCTGGCGAACTGGTAGCCCACGCCCGCGCCGCTGTAGCGATATTCGGCGCCGAACAGTTCGGTGAAGAGCGGTTGCTGCACGCTCACCACCATGTCGTGCGCGAGGTTGGCGAGCGCCACCGAGAAGATCACGATCCAGAACGTCGAGCGCGCTTCGAGGGCGAGGAAGAACGGCACCGCGCTGGCGAGACCGATCACCGCGCCGATCAGGTAGATGCGGCGCAGGCCAAGGTGGTCGGCGAGCCAGGCGAAGCAGGGAATCGTCACGCACGAGAGCGCGCCGACGAACAGGCCGATGCCGAGGAACAGATCGCGCGAGAGGCCCAGGTTGGTCGTCGAGTAGCTCAGCGCGAAGGCGGTCACGATGTACATCGTGAAGAGTTCGGCCAGACGCAGCGCGATGATGTAGAGGAAGGCCTTCGGATGACGCGTGAGCGCTTCGAGCACCGGCATCTTGAGCTTGCGATGGCCGTGCTCGACCTTCTCGACGAATTCCTTCGACTCGTCCATGCTGGAACGCACCCACAGGCCGATCAGCACCAGCACGATGCTGAACACGAAGGGCAGGCGCCAGCCCCACGAACGGAAGGCCGTTTCGCCGAGCAGGTGGCTCAGCAGCGCGACGATGCCGGTCGCGAGCACGAGACCCACGCCATAGCCCACCTGTACGCCGCTGCTATAGAACGCTTTCTTGCCCTTGGGCGCGCTTTCCACGGCCATGAGCGCCGCGCCGCCCCATTCGCCGCCCACGGCGAAGCCCTGGATCGCGCGCATCAGCACGAGCAGCACGGGCGCCCACCAGCCGATCGTGGCGAAGGTGGGCAACAGGCCGATGGCGACGGTCGACAGACCCATCAGCATGACGGTGAGCACGAGCATGCGCTTGCGCCCGAGGCGGTCGCCATAGTGGCCGAACACCACGCCGCCGAGCGGGCGGAACAGGAAGCCCACGCCAAACGTGGCGAAGGCCGCGAGCGTGCCCATGTTCTTGCCGATGGCGGGGAAGAATTCCGCGTTGAAGACCAGTGCGGCAACGATGCCGTAGAGCAGAAAGTCGTACCAGTCGACGACGGCGCCAACGAAGCTGCCCAGGGCGGCTTTCTTCGCCTGGCTGCGTGCGTGGCTGGCATTGGCCGGCTCGGCCGCGCCCGTGGATTCGAGGGTAGGGGTCATGAGATGTCTCCAGTCCCAGCAGCGTTTTTGTCTGCCTGGTGTGATGCCTGCCGGTGGTTCGGCAGCGGTGAAACGGAGCATAGGGCCGCGTGCGCCCCGGATCAATGCGTACAACGCGCGAAATGCGCGATTATCGCCCATAAGTGTGCGATTATCGAACGCTTTGAGGGTTAGCACGGAGGTGGTTGCGGCCGAATCGGCCGGGCCACCTTTGGCGTGGTGTACGAATTGGTTAAAATTGGCGCGCCGCAGCGGGGTGCGGTTCGGGGTGTCGTCATGCTGCGCTGGGGCTTGCGCCGCGCGCGTTCTGCACGCACTCTCTAGCTGTTCCCGCTGCTTCGTTCGATTGATTTAATTCGACGCTTCATAGTCTGCTTCATCGTCTGGTATCAGGAGCCTCCCGCATGTCGTCCAACCCCATTTCCGGTGCACCGGAGCAGCTCAATCCGCTCGGCATGGCCGGGCTCGAGTTCGTCGAATTCGCGGCGCCCGAGCCCGCGGCGCTGGCGGCGCAGCTCGTGCAACTGGGGTTCAAGGCCATTGCGCGCCACATCAGCAAGGACGTGACGCTCTGGCGTCAGGGCCAGATGAATTTTCTCGTCAATGCCGAACCCGACTCGTTCGCCGCGCGCTACGCCGAGGAATACGGCATGGGCGTCTGCGCGATCGGCGTGCGCGTGGAGAACGCGCGGCGCGCGTTCGAGCATGCGCTGCGGCTGGGCGCGTGGGCCTATGAGGGCGAGCGCGTGGGCGCGGGCGAACTGCGCATTCCCGCCATTCAGGGCATTGGCGACTCGCATATCTATTTTGTCGACCGCTGGCGCGGGCGCGGCGGCCAGCGCGGCGGCGTGGGCGATATTTCGATCTTCGACATCGACTTTCGCCCCATCGAACTGGCCACGGCGCAAGCCGATCTCGAACACAGCGGCACCGGTCTGCAGCGTGTCGATCACCTCACGCAGACGGTGGGCGCGGGACGCATTGGCGAATGGCTCGACTTCTATCGCGACCTGCTGCATTTCCGCGAGATCCACGAGATCAATGCGAACTGGCACGTCGCGCAGGAGTCGCGCGTGATGGTCTCGCCGGACGGCGAGATCCGCATTCCGGTCTACGAGGAAGGCACGCATCGCACCGAACTCATGCACGACTATCTGCCCGATCATCCGGGCGAGGGCGTGCAGCATATCGCGCTCGCGACCGACGATATCGTGCCCTGCGTCGATGCGCTGATGGCGAACGGCGTCGAATTCGTCGTGCCGCCCGCCGCTTACTACGATTCGGTCGATGCGCGCCTGCCGGGGCATGGCGTCGATCTGGAGGCGCTGCGCAAGCGCCATATCCTGATCGACGGCGAGATCGGCGCGGACGGCGTGCCGCGCCTGTTCTTCCAGACTTTCGTGAAGCGTCGCGCGGGCGAGATCTTTTTCGAGGTGGTGCAGCGTAGCGGCCATCATGGCTTCGGCGAGGGCAATCTCGACGTGCTCGCGAAGGCGCGCGCGGCGCAGGGCAGCTAGGCGCGCGCCGCCGGTCGTGAGGATCTGCCATGCGCTTGCATGGCGTAGTGTGTGTGGCCTGGCGCACGGATGCCACGCGTCGCAGCGCGTAGGCTGGAAGCGGGCCTTCCCCTTATGCGGGGTCGCACGATGACAGGCGTTGAACGGATCCTGGAGACACCCCGTCGCGTCGCGCGAATCTGTGCGGCGTGGGTTGCCGTGTTGCTGTTCACTGCTGCAAACATGGTGCGCGCGCAACCACAGACGCCGCTGCCGGGCCCGCCCGCCGACGATCATCCGCCTGTCTGGATCGCGCGTTCGCCGGGCCATCCCACCCTGATCCTGCTGCCGACCATCCACGCGCTCGCCAGCGACGATCCGCGCGTGAACGCGGCGCTGGCCGAACTGGCAAACGGCGTGCAGGCGATCGTGCTGGAGACGCACACCCAGCCGACGCCCGAGGACACGCAGATGGTCAGGCGCATCGGCTTCTATCCCGCGAACGACAATCTCTCGAATCACGTGAGTTCGATGACGGCCGAATCGCTGGCGCGCTGCGCGCGTGAAAGCGGCGCCGATATCCGCACGTTTTTCCAGACCAAGCCCTGGCTGGCGGGTTTTGCCGCTGAAGCCGTGCGCCTGCACCAATGGCGCTGGGTGAGCGATGGCAGGCAGCGTGCGCATTTCGTGAAGGATGCCTCGCCGCAGGTGTTTGCCGGTATCGACGAGCGCCTTGAAACGCTGGCGCGGCACCGGCAGATTCCGCTCATCTATCTGGAAACGATGGAGCAGGGCATGCAGCTTTTCGACGAGATGCCCGCCGACGATCAGGAGGCGTTTTTGCAGGGCGTGTGCATGGGTCTGCATGGCGGCAAGGCGCCGGGCGAGGTTTCGTACGAGTCGTTCCAGGCGGCATGGGCCGCGGGCGATGTCGCGGCGCTGGAGCGGCTCGCGAACACGCGCTATCCCGGCGAGAGCGACGCGCATTACGACTTCAGCCAGTATCTGTTCGTGCGCGGCACCGACATTTTCGCGGCCACGATGGCACAGGACGGCTACTTTTACGGCAAGGGGCCGATACTCGTCGCCGTGGGCGCGGGGCACTTCTTCGGCGAACATTCGTTGCTTGCGCATCTGCGCGATGCGGGCTATACGATCACGTCGCCGGTTACGGCGCAACCGCACGGGGCGCCGCCCAATGAAGTCGCGGTGCGTTGATGCTTTCGATTCGCTTTCGTGGTGGCGTGCATGCGCCACGCCCCTAAAGGTTCTCGCGCCAAAGCCGTTAGCCCGGGTATGACGACGCCATTTTCAAAATCCGAAGCACAACTCATTCTCTCGATCGCCCACGAGCGCGCGGAGTATCGTGCCGCCGCCGCGGGGGTCCAGCTGGAATCGGCTGCGGGTTCCGCGATCTACGACACCGTGATTTACTCGACGCTCTCCGAACTCGCACCGGCACTGTCGATCGAGGAATTCATCGGCCTGCTCGCGCGGCCCGAAGTGCTGCACTGAGTCTGCCGCGTAGCCGATATAGTCAATTGTCTGATTAATCTGCAATCCTGATCAACAGGATTGAAGGTTCGCCCGCTGGGCGAACCGCATCCAGGGCACGCCCGCGCATTCGCGCCGCGTGCCCTGTTTCATTACAGCGTCAGAACTTCTGGCGGAAACCCACGCTCACGATCGTCTGCGACTGCGCCGCCGACGAGTGGCTATTGCCCTTGTCCGACACCGACGCCGTCGCCGCCACCGGTTCGCCAAGCGCGTTGAGCGTCATGCCCGATGCGTGCTGATAGCCCGCGAGCAGGTACACCGTCGAGCGCTTCGACAGATCGTAAAGCGCGCCCAGCGAAACGTTGTGGTACTGCGCCGGGTCGTCGAGACCATCGACGTGGCTGCCGCGCGTGTAGCTATAGCCCGCGAACAGGTGCGTGCGCGGCTGCACGTTCCACATCCCGAACGCGCCCGCGATGTTGAAGTTCGCCGTGCCCGAGTAGAGCGAGTTCGCGCCCGCCTTGTACTGCACGTTGCTGTAGTTCACGCCCACGAGCACCGGGCCGAAATCCCAGGTCGCGCCCGTCGCCACCACCTGTTGCGATTGTGCGCTGGCGTAGCCTTCGTTGATCGACGAATTGAAGGTGCCGTCGAAGGTGCCTTGCCACTTGCCGTAGGTGGTGTCGGTGAGACCGGTCTTGCTGTTGTCCGAGCGCTCGTAGCCCACGCCGACATGCAGCGGGCCGTTCGCGTAGCCCGCGCCCACGCTCCAGGTGTTCTTGCGCTTGAGGGTGCCCGCCTGGCCGCCGAAGCCGTACAACGCGCCGAACGTGAAGCCGGAGTAGTTCGCGCTCGTGTACTTGATCGAGTTGTCGACGCGCGTGGTCTGGTCCAGATCGTCGATGTCGCCAGGGTGCGCGCCGAAGCCGCCCACCGCGCTGACCGGCGCGACCGGGGCCACGAAGTCGTTGAGCGAGGTGTACTGGCGGCCCATCGTGAGCGAACCGTACTGCTTGTCGGCGAGGCCCATGAAGGCCTGGCGCCCGAACAGGCGGCCGCCTTGACCCGAGGTGCCGTTGCTGATGTCGAAGCCGTCTTCGAGCAGGAAAATCGCCGACAGACCGTTGCCGAGGTCTTCCTTGCCCTTGAGCCCCCAGCGGCTACCCGAGAGGTTGCCGCTCGTCACGCCCACGTTGGAATGGCCTTGATACGCGCCGGCGCTGCCGGTGCGTTCGTTGCTGCGGTAGGTGATGCCCGCATCGACGATTCCATAGAGCGTGACGGAGCCCTGCGCCGCTGCGACGCCCGCGAGGGACATCAGGATCGGTGCAGAGATCAGGTGTTTTTTCATCATGTGTTGTCTCGATGAGTGATGGACCGCCATGCTGCGGTCTTTTGTTATGCGCGCAAGCACAGGCCGCCTCGCGTGCGAATGCGAGGCGGCCCGCGGCCTGGGCGCGGAAAAAAGGCGTGGATTTTACGGAGCGGTGGCGAAAACGCCAGTGCTGCGGGTGGTTGTTTCGATGCACTGCGTCGATGCGCTGCCTTTAAGGCCGCGCATCGAAACCTCAACGCATCAATGCATCAACGCTTGAGCGAAGCGCCCGGCGGCAGATCGGGCGCGCTCACGCTCACCGTCTTGCGCACCTTGGCGACGTCGGCGGCGCTCACCGGCGCGCCGGTGTTGCCCCAGCTCGTGCGCACGAAGGTGGCGACGTCGGCGACTTCCTCGTCGGAGAGTCGCCAGCCGAAGGGCGGCATGGTGAAGGTCGACGGCGCGGCCTTCGTGCCTTCGAGCGCGGCGCCCGTGAGCAGCACGTGGATCAGCGACGTGGCGTCCGTGCCCTGCACGACGGGGTTGCCGCCGAGCGAGGGGAACACGCGCGTGTAGCCGCGTCCATCGCTGCGGTGGCAGGCCATGCAGTTGTCGCGATAGACGGCCGCGCCGCGCGCACTCGCGTCGCCGCTTTGCAGCGCGTGACCGGCGGCGGCGTCGTAGGCGTACGACGTTTCCTTCGCATCGCTCGACGGCAGCGTCTTCAGATAGCGGGCCATCGCGAGCAGGTCCGCGTCGGTCATGTACTGCATGCTGTGCTGGACCACGTCGGTCATGCCGCCGAATGCCGCCGTGTGCAGATTGCGGCCAGTTTTGAGGAACTGGACGATGTCGTCTTCGTTCCACGTGCCAAGGCCCGTGCGCGGATTGCCGCGCAGATTCGACGGCACCCAGCCGTCGATCGGGCCGCCGCCCGCGAGGAAATCGTCGCCCTCGAGATCGGTGAGCGCGCGTTCCTGCATCGTGCTGGCGCGCGGCGTGTGGCACGCGCCGCAGTGGCCGAGACCCTGCACCAGATACGCGCCGCGCGCGACGATCGCATCGTTGTAACGCGAGGGATCGAACGCCTGCTCCTTGGGCGCGAACATGGTGCGCCAGATGCCGAGCGGCCAGCGCATCGAAAGTGGCCAGGGAATATCCACCGCGCGGTTCTGAGCCGCGACGGGCGCCACGCCCTGCATGAAGTACGTGTAGAGCGCCTTCATGTCGTCATTGGAAAGACGCGCGTACGACGGGTAGGGCATCGCGGGGTAGAGCGTCTCGCCGTTCGGGCGCACGCCTTCGCGCACGGCTTTGGCGAAGTCCTCGTAGCTCCACTTGCCGATGCCGTTGCTGGCGTCGGGCGTGATGTTGGTCGAGTAGATCGCGCCGATGGGCGTGTCGAACTTGAGGCCGCCCGCGAAGGACTTGCCGCCTTTCGCGGTGTGGCAGGCGATACAGTCGCCGGCGCGCGCGAGATATTCGCCGTGCGCGACGAGCGCGGTGTCGGCCTTGCTGGCGGGCGCGGGCGCATCGGCGGCGCGGGCCGCGAGCGGCGCAACGAATGCGCTCAGGGCAGCGGACGCCGAGATTGTTGCGGCCGCAACCGAAAGGCGCGCGAACTTGTGCATGTTGCGTGTGGGGGAAAAGATCGTCTTCATGCGGCTCGTCACACGCTCACCAGAGGGCCGGGGTTCTTCAGATACTGGTTGCGGATGGCCTTCGCCGACCAGTACGCAAGGGCAGCCACCAAACCCGTCGGGTTGTAGCCGATGCCCTGCGGGAACGCGGACGCGCCCATCACGAACACGTTGTGCACATCCCAGCTCTGCAAATAACGGTTGATCACGCTGGTTTTCGGGTCCGTGCCCATCACCGCGCCGCCCACGAGGTGGGTGGTCTGATAGCGGCGCGAATCGAAGTGCGCGCCGAACTCGCGCGTATAGACGTTGATGGCCTGCGGACCCATCGCCTCGGCGATTTTCTTCATCTGGCCCGTGACGTACTGCGCCATCTTGATGTCGTTGTCCTTCCAGTCGAAGGTCATGCGCAGCAGCGGCTGGCCGTACGAGTCGCGATAGGTCGGATCGAGGTCGAGGAACACGTCGCGATACGACATGTTCGAGCCGTGCGCATCCATCGACACCGTATGCGCGTAATGATCCTTCACGGCCTTCTTCCACTGCGAGCCCCAGTTGGGCGTGCCCGCCGGCGTGGCGATGCCGCTGATCGGCTTCACGCCCGCCTGGTTCACCCACAGCGGCGAGCCGCCGACAAAGCCGAGCGGACCGTGGTCGAAGTTGTCGGCGTTGAAATCGTCCACGGCCACGCCGTTGCCGCCCGCGCCGATGAACGGATTCGTGTACGTGTCCTTGTCGAAGAACGCGGTGATGGTCGAGAGGTTCTGGTACGCGAAGTTGCGGCCCACCACGCCCTCGCCCGAGACCGGGTCATAAGGCTTGCCGATGCCCGAGAGCAACAGCAGATGCACGTTGTGATACTGGAACGCCGAGACGATCACCAGATCGGCGGGCTGGAATACTTCCTGGCCCGACGGATCGACATAGGTCACGCCGGTCGCGCGTTTCTTCGAATCGTCGAGTTCTACGCGCAGAACGTGGCACTTCGCGCGAAGTTCGAAATGTTTTTCCTGCTTGAGTGCGGGCAGGATGTTCAGATTCGGCGACGCCTTCGAGTACATGTAGCACGCGTAGCCGCTGCAATAGCCGCAGAAGTTGCACGGGCCCATCTGCACGCCATACGGGTTCGTGTACGGACCCGAGGTGTTCGCCGAGGGCAGGCGGTACGGATGCAGGCCGAGCGACTTCGCCGCGTCGAAGAAGCGCTGCGCCGAGTACGTATTCAGTTGCGCGGGCAACGGAAAATTATCGCTGCGGCGCGCTTCGAACACATTGCCGTCGCCGACGACCTTGTCGCCCACCTTATAGGCCTGGCCCGAGGTGCCGAACACCTTTTCCGCGAAGTCGAAGTGCGGCTCCAGCTCGTCGTAGCTCACGCCATAGTCCTGGATCGTCATGCCGTCCGGGATGAACTTCTTGCCGTAGCGCTCTTCGTAGTGGCTCTTCAGGCGCAACTCTTCGGGCGTGATGCGAAAGTGCACGCCCGACCAGTGCAGGCCCGCGCCGCCCACGCCTTCGCCAGGCAGGAAGGCCGCGAGCTGGCGATAGGGCAGCGCCGTGTCGTTCGCGCCGTGGCGGATCGAAACGGTGGTCTTCGAAAGATCGAGAAAGAGTTTCTTGCGAACGTTGTAGGTGAGCTCGTCGATGGTGTTCGGGTACGCGCCATCCGGGTAGGTGTCGCGATACTCGCCGCGCTCCAGCGCGACCACGGACAGACCGGCTTCCGTGAGTTCCTTCGAAAGAATCGCGCCGGTCCAGCCGAAGCCGACCACGACCGCGTCCACATGAGGTTTCTTGATCGCCATTAAGTGCGTTCCCCGTTGATCGAAACCGGACCGTACGGGTAGGCCTTACCGTTCTGGTTCACGAAATCCATGAAGTCGGCGCGCGCGCCGGGAAAGCCGATCATCTTCCACGCGGCCATGTCCTTGTTGCCGCCGTGAATCGGATCGCAGAAATAGCCTTCGCGGGTGTTCTGCAACAACTGGCCGAAGAACACCTTGGCGGGCACGCCGTCGAGTTCGACCTTGCCCGCTTCGAGGGCGCCGAGCACGGCGTCGCGCGTGGCGGCGTCGAGCGCGTCGAAGTCTTTGCCGTACGCCTTCGAGCAATACGCATTCACCGCTGCAATGCCCAGTCGATAGAGGTCGCGCGGCACCAGCTTCAACTGGTAGCCGAGTTCCGGGATGCCTTGCTGGAACGGGCCCTGCATGTACCAGAGCGCGCCGTGCGCGTAGGGCGTGTCCATCTGCCGGTCGATGAACTCAGGCACGCCCGCGTCGAGCGCGCCTGGGCCTTCGGTATCGGCGGGAATCAGTCGATCGACGGCCGCGCGCAGGAAGGTCCATTCGCGGGCGTCGAAGAAGCGGGGTTTGTATTCGGTCTGCGCGGACGCCTGGTTGCCGCCTTGCTGGGCCGCCATACTGGAAGGCGCGGACGACGACTGCGTGCCGCCCTCGCAGGCCGCGAGCGCGCCAGTTGCCGGAACGAGCACCACCGCCGTGCGCAGGAAGCCCCGGCGTGACGTGAGAGGAGATTCGGACATGGTTGGATTCTGTATCAATTCGACGCGGCCTGATCTGACCGTGCCGTTCGCGGGGACCGACTTTTAGCCTAGGCCGCTTTGCGGGCCAATGGTAAATGGAACCGGTTCCAAAATTTGCGCGGAATTTTACAACAATCCATTTCAGTGGCTGTAGGGGTGGGGGAGGTGGAGGGTTTTTAGTCGCGTTGCGCGGGGGCGCGGTGGGGTGGCTGAGTGTTGGAAAATTCTATTTTTATCAACAGGTTATAGATTGTTCTGTTGGCCAGGTTCGCCGCATTCGCAGCGGGCGGAGACGGGTTTCTGGCAAGTGACGTGATGTCGCTTTTGTTGCTTTTTGGGGAAGAATGGGTGGGGTGGGTTGTCAGGAAGTGATTGGATTTGGTAAGGCGATGCGCAATGGCTATTTATCCGATGAAATAGCCATTCATGTTTCTCTTTGCGTGTTCGCTATCAACGCCCAAGCCCCACTCTTTAGCCCCTCCGAACAAACCCTAACAACTCTCAAAGTTGTTTGACAACTAAACAACGCCGGTGCTACTGTGCAGGGTATCGACAACCCTCCATCCAGCACGAGGCCTCATGAACGTGTCCCCGATCGTCGAGAGCGAATTCGCTTCGACCGTGATGGCGGTGCCCCCCCTGGCACGCCGCCCTGATTTCTCGCTCGACGTTGAAGCTAACGGCAAGCTCATCCGCCACATGGAAGCGGGCGGCATCCGCACGCTGCTGTACGGTGGCAACGCGAATCTCTATCACGTCGCCGTCAGCGAATTCCGCGAGCTGCTGGACATGCTGGCCGAGCTGACCGCGCCCGAAACGCGCGTGATCCCGGCCATCGGCCCGGACTACGGCAAGATGCTCGATCAGGCGCGCATCCTCGCGCAGACGAAATACCAGACGGCCATGGTGCTGCCGCTCGCCGGTTTCACCACGCCCGCGGGCGTCGAGGCTGGCCTCACGCGCATCGCCGACGCCGCCGGTATTCCGCTCACGCTCTATATCAAGAGCGAGGATTACGTCGACGTGGACACGCTCGTGCGCCTGATCGACCGTGGCACGCTGATCGCGGTCAAGTACGCCATCGTGCGCGACGAGCCGGCCAACGATCCGTACCTGCGCCGTCTGCTGCAGAGCGTGCCGGCTTCGAAGGTCGTCTCGGGCATGGGCGAGCGTCCGGCGCTGGTGCATGTGCGCGACTTCGGTCTTGCCGCATGGACCACGGGTTCGGGCTGCATCGCGTCGCACGCTGTCATGGCGCTGCTCAAGGCCGCCAAGGAAGGCCGCGCCGACGAAGCGCAACGTCTCTACGACGCCTTCATGCCGCTCGAAACGCTGCGCGACGATATCTCGCTGATCCGCGTGCTGCACGACGCCGTGACGCTCTCCGGTATCGCCGACATGGGCCCGATCCTGCCGCTGCTCTCGCAATCGCCCGCCGAGGCGCTGCCCGCCATCGGCGCGGCCGCAAAGGAACTGCTGGCATTCGAGCAGTCGCTCGCCGCGGCGCACGCCTGAGTCGTTCGTGCAATTGAATGAAGTGAACGGAGCGAACATGTCTATCACTGGATCCATGCTGCTGGGCGCGCAAGCCGTGCGCGGCCAGGCCGGCGAGATGCGCGCTTTCGCGCCCGCGCTCGGCAAGGACATCGAGCCGTCGTTCGGCCTCGGCGGCAAGGCCGAAGTCACGCGTGCCTGCGAACTCGCGGCGCAAGCGTTCGACGCTTTCCGCGCGGCGCCGCATGAAACCCGCGCGCAACTGCTCGAAGCGATCGCCGAACGCATTCTCGGTATCGGCGACGAGTTGATCGAGCGCGCGCATCTGGAATCGGCGCTGCCCAAGCCGCGCCTCGAAGGCGAGCGCGGCCGCACGGTCGGCCAGTTGCGTCTGTTCGCCTCGCTGGTGCGCGACGGCCGCTGGTGTGGCGCGGTGCTCGATTCGGCGTTGCCGGAACGCAAACCGCTGCCGCGCTCGGACCTGCGTGCGCAGCGCATCGGCCTCGGTCCCGTGGCCGTGTTCGGCGCGAGCAATTTCCCGCTGGCGTTCTCGGTCGCAGGCGGCGATACGGCTTCGGCGCTGGCCGCGGGCTGCCCCGTCGTCGTGAAGGCGCACCTCGCGCATCCGGGCACCTCGGAACTCGTCGGACGCGCGATCCAGCAGGCGGTCGCGGACGTCGGTCTGCCCGAAGGCGTGTTCTCGCTGATCTTCGGCGGCGGCAACGAAACGGGCGAGGCGCTGGTCGCGCATCCGGCCATCAAGGCGGTGGGTTTCACGGGTTCGCGCCGCGGCGGTCTCGCACTCGCGCACATCGCTGCGCAGCGTGCCGAGCCGATCCCCGTCTACGCCGAAATGAGCAGCATCAACCCGATGTTCGTGCTGCCGGCAGCGCTGGCCGCACGCGGCGAAGCGCTGGCGCAGGCTTTCGTCGATTCGCTCACGCTGGGCGTTGGCCAGTTCTGTACGAACCCGGGCCTCGTGCTGGCCATCGACTCGCCGGAACTCGACCGCTTCGTGCAGACCGCGAGCGTGGCGCTCACGGGCAAGCCCGCGCAGACCATGCTGACGGCGGGTATCGCCTCGGCGTATGGCGAAGCGGTGGCGGCGCGCAAGACGGCGCAAGGCGTCGAGCAACTGGCCGAAGGTACGCAGACCGACGCGCATTGCGCCGCGCTGCCGCTGCTCTTCAAGGCGAGCGCAGAACAGTTCCTCGCGCAGCACGCGTTGTCGGACGAGATTTTCGGACCGACCTCGATCGTGGTGGCCTGCCGTGACGAAGCCGAACTCGTGCGCGTGGCCGAGCACCTCGAAGGCCAGCTCACCGCCACGTTGCAGATCGACCGCGACGACTACGCGATGGCCGCGCGCCTCCTGCGTGTGCTCGAACGCAAGGCGGGTCGCATCCTCGCGAACGGTTTCCCGACCGGCGTCGAAGTTTCGTACGCAATGGTGCACGGCGGCCCGTTCCCGGCCACGTCCGATGCGCGCACGACTTCGGTGGGTGCGATGGCGATCGAGCGTTTCCTGCGCCCGGTCTGCTATCAGGATCTGCCGGCGGAGTTGCTGCCCGCCGCGCTGAAGGACGACAACCCGCTCGCGCTGTGGCGTCTGCGCGACGGTGAACTGGTGCGCAAGTAAGTCGATAGAAGGCGCTTGCAGAACCGCTGCAAGCGCCTTCTCGCTGGCCGTGTCGTCAAGTGCCTCACAGAAGGCTCACAACGCGCTCACAAAAGCACATAAAAGCCCTTACGTTGCTTGACAACTTGATGTGTGGTTCGGCATCCTTTGACCGCGCGGTGGTTGAACGCGGTGGATAAAAGCAGTCGGCAAAACAGGCAACAGAACCCAACAGCCGCGTACAACAAATTCCATAAACAAGATGTGAGGAGATGCGATGTTCAATGGACGCTTGAAGGTCAGGATCCTGGCCGTGTGTGTGGCGGCCGCCGCAGCGCTCGGCGCGAGCGCGGCCAAGGCTGATCCTGTTTCGCTGAACATCGTCGACGTGGCCGGGAATCTGCAGCTCACGCAGAAAGCCTTTGAAGCGTTCAAGGCAAAGTATCCGAACCTCGTCTCCAACATCACCTACACCAACGCGCCCGCGCCGCAACTGCCCGGCAAGATCAAGGCGATGCAGGCCGCTGGCCGCGCCGATATCGATCTCGTGCTGACCGGCACCGACGCGCTCGCCGCGGGCATCGAGCAGAACCTCTGGATGAAGCTGCTGCCGGATCAGTCGGCGGCGCTGCCGGGCGTGCTCGACAAGTACGCGCCGGGTCCGCGCAAGATGCAGGATCTCGCCCAGGGCTTCGGCCTCGAAGTCTCGTACATGCCGGCTGGCCCGCTGGTCGAATACAACCCCGCCAAGGTGGCTAAACCGCCGCACACGCCGCAGGAACTGCTGGCGTACTGCAAGGCCAATCCGGGCAAGCTGATTTACGCGCGTCCCGCGAATTCCGGCCCGGGCCGCACTTTCCTGATGGGCCTGCCGTACCTGCTCGGCGACAAGAATCCGCAAGACCCGATCAATGGCTGGGACAAGACCTGGGCCTTCCTGAAAGAGCTGAATTCGTGCGTGCCGTACTACCCGGGCGGCACCTCGGCGGTGATGAAGGAACTGGGCGAGGGCACGCGCGACATGACCGTGACCGTGACGGGCTGGGACATCAACCCGCGCGCGCTCGGCATCGTGCCCGCCGAATTCAAGGTGCAGGCCTTCGACAACATGACGTGGGTAAACGACGCGCACTTCATGGTGGTGCCCAAGGGCGTCTCGAAGGAGAAGCTCGCGGTGCTGCTCAAGCTGATGAACTTCATGCTGGAGCCGCAGCAGCAGGCCATGACTTATGACGATGGCTACTTCTATCCGGGGCCTGCCGTGAACGGCGTGACGCTTGCGATGGCGCCGAAGCAAAGCCAGGACGTGATCGCCAAATATGGCCGTCCTGAATACGCAAAGTGGCTCACGCAGTATCCGCACGTTCAGCCGCTTTCCGCGCAGGCGATGGTTGCAGCGTTCCAGAAATGGGACCGCGAAGTCGGCTCGCAAAAGTCCCAGTAAAGGCGCAGCGATAAGTGAGGGCGGCCTCGCATGCGCGCCGCCCGCGACCTATCCTCAGGAATGTCGATCTCGTGATCAGGAACGTGTCATGAAGCATTCATTCGATCGTCTGCGTCTGGACTCGGTGTGCCGCAGTTTCGCCAATGCCGAAGGCGCGCAGGTTGCGGCGCTGCGCGGTCTCGATCTCGACATTCGCCGCGGCGAATTCATTGCGCTGCTCGGGCCTTCCGGTTGCGGCAAATCGACGGCGCTCAACTGCATCGCGGGCCTCCAGCCGCTGACGAGCGGTAGCATCTGGCTCGACGATCTGCGTATCGACGTGCTGCCGCCCGAAAAGCGCGGCTTCGGCATGGTGTTTCAAAACTATGCGTTGTTCCCGCACATGACGGTGCTGGAGAACGTCGGTTTCGGCCTGAAAATGCAGGGTGTTTCGCGCGAGGAAGCGAAGCGCCGCGCGCGCGAGGCGCTGCAACTCGTGCAGCTCGTCGGCCATGAAAGCAAGTTGCCGGGCCAGCTTTCGGGCGGTCAGCAGCAGCGTGTGGCCATTGCGCGCGCGATCGTCATCGAGCCGCCGCTCGTGCTGATGGATGAACCGCTTTCGAATCTCGACACGAAGCTGCGCATCGAAATGCGTGCGGAGATTCGCCGCATTCACGGTCAGCTCGAACGCGCAACGATTTACGTCACGCACGATCAGGACGAGGCGCTGTCGATGGCCGACCGCATCGTCGTGATGAAAGAGGGCGTCGTGCAGCAGGTGGCCACGCCCAAGGAAGTGTATAGCCGTCCCTCGAATCTGCATGTCGCGCGTTTTATGGGCTATCGCAACGTGCTGCCGTTCGCGGTGGCGGGCGAGCGCGGCGAGCATATCGCGATGTCGGCGTCGGGCATCACGCTTACGGGCGTGGCGATGGGCGACGTGAAGGGCGGCGAGATTTCCGTTGCGATGCGCCCGGAGGATTTCGAACGCGCCCAGTCGGGCGATGCAAACGCCTTCGACGTCGAAGTCGAAATGGTCGAGTACGGCGGCCGCGATTCGCTGCTGCTTGCCAATGCGCCGTTCGGCAAGCTGTGGGCGCGTGTGGCGGGCGAATTCGAAGCGGGTGAGCGCGCCACGCTGCGCGTCGCGCCGTCGCGCGTGCTGGCCTACGCGGAGCGTGCGGCATGAGCACGCTCATGTCCTCGCGTCTTTCCAGGCTTAACCGGCAGCCGCGCGATGCGCGTGGCTGGCTGGTTGCGCCCGCGCTCGGTTTTATCGTCGCGCTGTTTCTCTATCCGTTCGCCTACGGCCTCGTGCTCTCGTTCAAGCCGATGAACGGCGGCGGCATGTTCGCGAACTACCTGCAGTTCTTCCACGATCTCGCGCTCTGGCCGACCGTGTTCGTCACGCTCAAGCTCGCCGTGCCCGCGACGATCATCAACGTGGGCCTGTCGCTGCCGGTGGCCTTCGCGCTGCGCCGCAAGTCGCCGTATCAGAAGCTCGTGACGACGCTGCTGGTGATTCCCGTGACGCTCGGCACCGTGCTGATCGCGGACGGCATGCTCAGCTACTTCGGCCCCAACGGCTGGTTCCCGCAGGCGCTGCACGCACTGCATCTGTACACGAACGAAGAGGTTCGGCTCACGCACAACTATTGGGGCGTGCTGATCTCGCTGATCGTCTCGGGTTTTCCGTTCGCTTTCCTGCTCACGCTCTCGTACGTCACGGGCATCGACCCCACGCTCGCACGTGCGGCCGCGACACTCGGCGCAGGCCCGTGGCAGCAGTTCCGGCTGATCTATCTGCCGTTGCTCGCGCCCGGTCTGACGATGGCGGCGTGTCTGTCGTTCGTGCAGGCGTATTCGGTGTTCCCTTCGGCAGTGCTGCTCGGCGCGCCCGCCGGCCCCACGCGCGTGATTTCCATCGCGGCTTCGGAGGCGGCGTTCGAAAGCTACGATTACTCGCTCGCCTCGACCATCGCTATCGCGATGGGCTTCGTGCAACTCGTGGTGGTCGCGGCGATGCTCGGCGCGAAGCGCTACTTCTATTCCGGTCCGGTGAGCGGAGGGAAAGGCTGATGGGCGCACATCAACGTAACGCAGCCGGCCTCCCCGCGAACACGTCGATGCGCGACGAGGGCGCCGCGAATACCGCCAATGCGCCGCGCGCGAAGCCGCGAGCAAGCGTGCCCGACATCCTCTGGAAAGTGATCGTCTGGGGCGGCGTGGTGTTCTTCCTGCTCAACGTCGTGCTGCTGATTGCCACCGTGGGCGTGAACTCGATCGCCACGCGCTGGTTCGGCACACCTCTGCCGCAAGGATTCACGCTGCACTGGTATGCGCAGGCATGGCGCGACTTCCAGTTGGGCAGCGTGCTGTGGGTCACCTTCGAAGTGGTGGGCGCGGTCGTGCTGCTGTCCATCGCGCTCGGCGTGCCTGCCGCTTATGCGCTCGCGCGCGCGCAGTTTCCGGGCAAGCGCATCTGCATGCTCGTGTTCCTGCTGCCGCTGATGGTGCCGCCTGTGACCTATGGCATTCCGATGGCCACGGCGATGTACCAGACCGGTCTCGCAGGCACCTTGACCGGCGTGATTCTCGCGAACCTCGTGCCCGCGCTGCCTTTCGTGATTCTGGTGATGACGCCGTTCATCGAGCAGATCGACCCGAACCTGGAGTCGGCAGCGCGCATCTTTGGCGCGAACACGCTGCGCTATTTTCGTTATGTACTGCTGCCGCTCCTCGTGCCGGGGATGCTGGCGGCCGGGCTGCTCGTGCTGGTGCGCACGATCGGCATGTTCGAACTGACTTTCTTTACCGCCGGACCCGACACGCAAACCCTCGTCGTGGCGCTGTATTACGCAGTGTTCTCGACAGGCGTGCGCGCGCCGCAGTCCATCGACGCGATGGCGATGATCTACATGGCGATCACGCTCGCATGGGTGCTGGTCGCGCTGCAATTCGTCAGCCCGACACAACTCGTGTCGCGCGTGAAGGAACAGCGCTAGCCACGCGCCGGCGGCCCTACTCGCCAGCGGCCCTACTGAAACACATCCGCGGAAACACCTGGAGCAACGCAACATGAGCAACAAGCGAAAGACCCCCGAAGAACTGCGCAGCCACCGTTGGTATGGCGTGAACGACCTGCGTTCGTTCGGCCATCGTTCGCGCAGCGCGCAGATGGGCTACAGCCGCGAAGAATACGCGGGCAAACCGGTGATCGCGATCCTCAATACGTGGAGCGAGATCAACCCTTGCCATACGCACTTCAAGCAGCGCGTGGAAGAGGTCAAGCGCGGCATCTGGCAAGCGGGTGGCTTCCCGATCGAGCTGCCGGTGCAGACGCTCTCCGAGCCGTTCCAGAAGCCCACGACGATGCTCTATCGCAACTTCCTCGCGATGGAAGCGGAAGAGACGCTGCGCTCGTATCCCGCCGATGGCGTGGTGCTGATGGGCGGCTGCGACAAGACCACGCCCGCGCTGCTGATGGGCGCGATCTCGATGGACCTGCCCACGATCTTCCTGCCCGCCGGCCCGATGCTCAACGGCAACTGGAACGGCGTGACGCTCGGCTCGGGTTCGGACACCTGGAAGTACTGGGCCGATCTGCGCGCGGGCAAGATCACCGAACAGGACTGGCAAGGCGTGGAAGGCGGCATCGCGCGCTCGCCGGGCCACTGCATGACGATGGGCACGGCGTCGACCATGACGAGCGCGGCGGAAGCGCTCGGCTTCACGCTGCCCGGTTTCGCCTCGATTCCCGCGCCCGATTCGCGTCACGCGCAGATGTCGGCGAAGACGGGCATGCGTATCGTCGAGATGGTCTGGGAAGACCTCAAGCCCTCGGACATCATCACGCGCAAGGCGGTCGATAACGCCGTCACGACTTGCCTCGCGCTGTCCGGCTCGACCAACGCGATCGTGCACATGATCGCGGTCGCGCGCCGCGCCGGCGTCGATCTGACGCTCGCGCATTACGACGATGTTGCGCGCCGCACGCCGGTGCTCGCGAACATTCGCCCGACCGGCAAGTACCTCATGGAGGACTTCTATTACTCGGGTGGTCTGCGCGCGATGCTCAAGGAACTGGGCGATCTGATCGACGGCTCGCAGATGACGGTGAACGGCAAGACGCTGGGCGAGAACATCGCCGACGCCGAGATCTACAACGAGGAAGTGATCTATCGCCGTGCGAAGCCGCTGATGCCGGATACGGGTCTTGCCGTGCTGCGCGGCAATCTCGCGCCCGATGGCGCGGTGATCAAGCCGGGCGCGGCGGAAAAGCGCCTGCACGTGCATACGGGCAAGGCCGTCGTGTTCAAGGACTACAACGACATGGCCGCGCGCATCGACAGCGAAGAACTCGATTGCGACGAGAACAGCGTGATCGTGCTCCAGCATGCCGGTCCGGTGGGCGCGCCGGGCATGCCCGAGTGGGGCCAGTTGCCGATTCCGCAAAAGATCCTCAAGAAGGGCGTGCGCGACATGCTGCGCATTTCGGACGCGCGCATGAGCGGTACGAGCTACGGCGCATGCGTGCTGCACGTGGCGCCCGAATCGTTCATCGGCGGCCCGCTCGCGCTGGTGCAGGACGGCGACATGATCGAGCTGAACGTGCCGGAGCGCCGCCTGAACGTGCTGATCTCCGATGAAGAGATGGCGCGCCGCAAGGCCGCGTGGGTCGCACCGGAACCGCGTTTCAAGCGCGGTTATGGTGCGATGTATCAGATGCACGTGATGCAGGCCAACAATGGCTGCGAATTCGACTTCATGCAACGCGAAGGCGCGGGCGGCTGTGGCGGCAATAGCGGTGCAGGCGGTGAGCCCGAGATTCACTAAGGGCGCAGGGATGGGCAAGTGAAGGCATCGGGCGTCGCATGGAGCGGCGCCCGATGCCGGAGCGCAGAGGCACTCTCGCAAAAAGATTCATACGTAGTCAAAAAAGCAATACATCACAATGATTCAATCAGGAGAACAGATGAAGAAGACCATTCTCGCGTCCGCGCTCGGACTCGCCGCTATCGGCGCGCAAGCCCAGAGCAGCGTCACGCTGTACGGTATCGTCGATACCGGCATCGGCTATCAAAGCAGCTCGGCAGCGCTCGGCAGCAACTCGGGCGGTCACTCGGTCGTCAAGATGGTGCAGGGCGTGTGGGCCGGCTCGCGCTTTGGCTTGAAGGGCAGCGAAGACCTCGGCGGCGGCACGCGCGCGATTTTCCAGCTCGAAGAAGGCTATAACTCGGCGAATGGCGCACAGTCCACCACGAACCTGATGTTCAGCCGCGCGGCCTTTGTCGGCGTCGCCAACAAGGACTACGGCACGCTCACCGCCGGCCGCCAGTACGCGCCGTACTACACGCTGCTCTCGCCGTACAGCCCGACCACCTGGCTGACCGGCGCATACGGCGCGCACCCGGGCGATCTCGACTCGCTGGACACGATCTATCGGATCAACAACTCGCTCGTCTACACCTCGCCGAACTTCTCGGGCTTCACGTTCAGCGGCATGTACGCGTTCGGGGGCGTGCCGGGCAGCACCGGCGCGGGCCAGACGTGGAGCGTGGCGGCGAACTATATCCACGGTCCCGTGGGTCTCGCGGTGGGCTTCGAGCGTCTGAGCAACTCGACGAGCGGCGGCGGCACGTGGGGTTCGAGCTCGACGGCCTATAGCAATGGCGAGCCGGGCGTGTCGGGCATCACCAACGGCTTCCAGACGGCACAGACGCAACAGCGCCTTGCCGTGACGGGCGGCTACGCGTTCAACTCGCAGTGGGATATTTCGGCGTCGTACTCGAACGTGCAGTACATCGCGGGCACGGGTTCGAAGTTCTTCGACACGCAGATCTGGAACACGGGCGGCGTGGTGCTGCACTACAAGCCGCTCGTCGCGCTCGATCTGGCGGCGGGCTACAGCTACACGCGTGCGACCAAGGCCAATGGCGTGACCAGCGCGGCCTCGTACCAGCAGTTCAACCTCTCGCAGTACTACAGCCTGTCGAAGCGCACGGGCCTGTACTTCGTCGAGGCGTATCAGCGCGCGGGCGGTCAGACGCTCGGCTCGAACGGCGCGGGCGACATCATCAACGCGACCGCCGATATCGGCGACGGCCAGAACAGCGCGCCGTCTTCGTCGCGCAGCCAGTTCGCGGGTGCGATCGGCATCGTGCACCGGTTCTGATCTTCAGGTTCGTTTTTCACGCTCCGAGGCAGGTTTGACGGCGGCGCCAGCTTGGCGCCGCCGTTTTTTTGCGTGCGTGCATCGCCGGGATGATCTGGAGGTGCCAGGTGGGCTTCGCAGGGCTGCGCTATCATGCAGGCCCGGTATCGCGAAGCCGCGCCGTGACGGCGCCCACCCACGCTGACCCACGCCAACCTCATAACTTCGATGTTCGATTTCCAGCTCTCCGGGGGCGTCCTGCTCCCGCACATGCAGGCGCTCGACGCGCTCCAGCTTTGCGGTATCGTCGTGGCGCTGGTGCTCGGCGGAATGGTGAAGGGCGTGACCGGCATCGGCGTGCCGCTTATCGCCATGCCGATTCTTTCGCATTTTCTGCCCGTCAAGCAGGCCGTGCTGCTGCTCTCGATGCCCATCATCCTCGGCAATATTCCGCAGGCGCTGGAAGGCGGGGAGTTCTGGAAAACGGTCAAGCAGATCGCCGCGCCGCTGGTCGGCACCGTGATCGGCAACGTGGTGGGCGTGTCGCTGCTGATCCGGCTGGAGCCGCATCACGCGCAGGCTGCATCGGGGCTCGCGCTGATCGTGGCCGCGGCGTTGCTGCTCGCTTCGCCGAAACTTCGGCTGTCACCGGGGCTCGTTCAGCCGGTGGGCTTCGTGCTCGGCTTTGGCGCGGCGTTGATGGAGAGCATTGCCTCGGTGCCGGGGCCGCTGCTGGCGATGTATCTGATTGCCTCGGGCGCGTCGGGTCGTGTGTTCACCAAGCAGATCGCGATCATTCTCGTGGTGTCGGTGCTTACGCTTATCACGACGTTCAGTGGCGGCGCACATGCGAACGGCGCCGATCTGGCGATATCCGCGCTGGCGAGCGTGCCGGCGATCATCGGCATGCTTCTGATCCGGCCGTTGCGTGACAAGCTGCATCCGCTGGCGTTTCGCGTCGTCGTGCTGGTGTGCGTGCTGGCGGCGGCGGTGCAGATGATTTTTAAATCTGGCGTGCTGTGACGGTCGCCTTCCTGCAATAAAAAAGCGCCCATGTGGGCGCTTTTTTGTATCCGGCGAGCGGCTAAAGCACTCAGGCCCTGCGGCTACGCTTTTCCACCGGCGTGAAGTCGAAGCTCGCGAAACTGCCGCCTTGATAGCGTTGCGCGGTAGCGTCGAGCGGATTCTGTTTCGCGAGGATTTCCGCTGCGTAGTCCTCAGCATTTTGTTTCGGATGGTAGCCCAGACGTTGCGCGTCGTCGGTCTTGCCTTCCTGCACCCAATAGCTGCGCGTGTTGTTCGACACGCCCCAGACCACGGCGAAGCCAATCGATTCCACATTGATCACGCGATCGACCAGATGGAACAGGTCGTCGTGGCCGAACCACGTGCTCAGATGACGGAATTCGGTCGGCTGCGGCAGGCAGCTGCCGATACGCACATTCACCGTTTCGATGCCGTGCTTGTCCCAGTAGAGGCGCGCGAGCGATTCGCCCCACGCTTTCGAGAGGCCATAGAAACCGTCGGGACGGAACGCACAGTCGAGATCGAGCTTGTCCTCGACCGGATGCATGCCGATCGCGTGATTCGAACTTGCGAACAGGATGCGCTGCGTGCCGTGACGGCGTGCGCCTTCGTAGACTTCGACGAGGCCGCGCAGGTTGTTCTCGATGATCTCGGGCAGGGGCCGCTCGACGCTCGTGCCGGCCATGTGGATCAGCACATCGACGCCGTCGAGCAGACGATCGACCACTGCGGGGTCGCGCAGATCGCCGTGCATGACGTCTTCGCCGTCGAACAGCGGTTCGAGCGGTTTCGTGCCGGCCGCGGAGCGCAGATTCACGCCGCGTTCGTGCAGACCCTTGCGCAGGACGGTGCCGAGCTGGCCGGCCGCGCCGGACAATGCAACTTTCTTCACAGTGGGATTACCTCACATAAAAACGCCAAAAGCCGGCACCCTCGCGGGCGCCGGCCGATGTTGGAGCGATCAGGCCTTCACGTTCTGCGCGGCCTGCAACGTGGCGCTGGAAACGTTGTCGCGCTGCTGGTTCGAGATCAGACGCCAGGCGACGCAGGCGCCGATGATGTCGAACAGCATCAGGCACACGAACAAGGGGTTATAGCCGATCGTGCTGGCCAGTGCGCCGACGATGAGCGAGAACACCGTCGCGCCGAGATAGCCGAACATGCCGGAGAGACCCGTGGCGGTTGCCACTTCATGCTGGCCGAACACGTCCGAGGCCAGCGTGAACAGGGCGCCCGAAATCGTCTGGTGTGCGAAGGTGCCGACGCAGAAGAGGGCGATGGCGGCATACGGGCTCGCAACGAGGCCCACGCAAGCCGGTCCGATCATCAGCAGCGCGCCGGTCGTGATGACGAGCTTGCGCGAGGTGATCAGCGAACAGCCGAACCAACGGATGAACAGCGGCGCGAGGTAGCCGCCGATCAGACAGCCGAGATCGGCGGCAAGGAAGGGGATCCACGCGAACAGCGCGATTTCCTTCAGGTTCATGTGACGCACGGTGACCATGTAGAGCGGAATCCACGCACCGAAGGTCTGCCATGCCGGTTCAGCGAGCATACGCGGGATGCCGATACCCCAGAAGCGACGCGTCTTGAGCACGTCCTTGAACGAGGCGCGCTTGCCGACTGCCGACTTCTGCGCGTCGGTCTGACCGGCGCGGATGTAATCGGCTTCGTCTTGCGAGAGGCGCGGGTGTTCGGCGGGCATCTTGAAGAACACGAGCCACAGCGCGACCCAGATCAGCGCCACACCGCCCGTGACCACGAACGCGAACTGCCAGTTGTACTTGAGAATGCACCACACGACGAGCGGCGGAGCAATCATTGCGCCGATCGACGTGCCGGTGTTGAGCCAGCCGGTGGCGACCGAGCGTTCCTTGGCCGGGAACCAGGCGCTGATCGCCTTCATGCCGGCCGGGAAGATCGCGGCTTCGCTCATGCCGAGCAGGCCGCGGAAGAAGGCCAGCGCGGGCCAACTGCCGGCGAGGCCGTGCAGCATGTTGGCGATGGCCCAGCCGAACGCGAAGATCGCGAAGCCGATCTTGACGCCCACGGAGTCGAGCACGAAGCCGGCGATGGGCTGCGAGAGCGCATAGCAGGCCTGGAAGGCCGTGACCACGTAGGCGTACTGCTGGGTGGTCATGTGCATCGTCTGCGTCAGCGTGGGCGCGGCCACGGAGAGCGAACTGCGTGCGAGGTAATTGAAAATCGTGCCGATCATGATGAGGCCGATGATCCACCACCGAACCCCTTTGATAGTCTTGCGTTGCACTGCTCGTCTCCTGTCGATCCGGGGTGAATGCGTGTGCACTGACTCCGGCTCCATGCCCGGCGATGCGTCCGGATGGATGTTGTTTGCGTGTGCTTGCCGATCGCGAGGCCGCCGCGTTGTCATGCAACCTTGCGGTCCCGCTGCCGTTTCCAGGCTGTTTTTCAGCCTTTTCTCGTTGGTTTCCCTTTATTACCCGTTTCTCTCTGGTGGGCCGTGACGGACCGGATAAGGCCTGTCATGTAAGACATCATTCTATTTGCGCGAAAGTTGTAAAGCAAATCTTGTTTCGATGGGGATTTCCCTGGGATTCGGTCTGAGTCTGAGAGTGGTCAAGAAAGGTACGGATTGCGGCGAGAAGCGCTGGACAAGGCCCGAAAAGGCGGTGCATCAAGGCTTCATGGGGTTGTCCGATGACTGGCGCCAAAACGAGACGCTACGGGCTGGTTGACAATTCTGGTGTTGTATTACAACAATGCCGACATTGCGTTCGACAACGGTCGGGCGGCCCGCATGCGCGACCCCGCGCAGCCTATAAATGGACGAGACACGATGAATTCACCTGCGATCCCCGTCAGCGAACAAGCGCTCGAACAACTGCGCCACGTCTCCACTGCGACGCTCACCACCCAGCTTTTCAAGCACGGCTTGCGCAACGTGTTCATTCAGGGCGTGAAGCCGCTCGCCTCGCCAGCGCCCGGCACGCCCAATCTCGTCGGGCCGGCCTTCACGATGCGCAACATCCCGGCGCGCGAGGATCTCGACCAGTTGAGCGCGTTCCAGAATCCCGAGCATCCGCAACGCAAGGGCGTCGAGACCGTGCCCGCGGGCGCCGTGCTGGTGCAGGACTGCCGTGGCGTGACCGATGCGGCGTCGATGGGCTCGATCCTCGCCACGCGTCTGAAGATGCGCGGCGTGGCGGGCATGGTCTCCGACGGCCCGGTGCGCGACAGCGCGACCATCGCGGCGCTCGGCATTCCGGTCTATTGCGCGGGGGCCTCGGCGCCGCTCAATCTCTGCAAACACCACACCGTCGATCTGAACGTGCCAATTGGCTGCGGCGGCGTGGCGGTGTATCCGGGCGATATCCTCGTCGGCGATGCGGATGGCGTGGTGGTGATTCCGCGCCATCTCGTCGAGGAAGTCGCGCAGGCGTCCACCGAGCAGGAAACGCTCGAATGCTTCATCACCGAGCGGATCGAGGCGGGCGCGGCGCTGCCGGGCACCTATCCGCCGAACGAGGCGACGCTCGCCGCTTACGCCGAGTGGAAGAAGGCACGCGGTTAAGCCGAAAGGCGCTTGCCAACAGGGCACGCCACGCCGCATCAAAAGTTTTCTCAATTTCCGATACGACATGCCGAAGTTTCAGGATCAGGACGTCATTGAAATCGCGCGCGGCGCTTCGCGCCTCTTGATCGCGCCGCAAGCAGGCGGACGCCTTCTGTCGTGGTATCTGCACGGCGCATCGATCATCCATTGGCCCGATGACGCAGACTGGAGCCAGCCAGCATTGGTGCGCGGCGGCAATCCGTTGTTGTTTCCGTTCATCGCGCGGCATCGGGTGGACGGACGCATCGGTTTCTGGCGCGATGCGCATGGCGTGGTGCGGGAGATGCCGCTGCACGGCTTCGCGCGCGACCTGCCGTTCGATGCGCAGATCGACGAAGACGGCAACGGCGTGCGCATGACGCTGACCGATAGTGAGGCGACGCGCACGCGTTACCCGTTCCGTTTCCGCTTCGAGGCGCACTATTGCCTCGTGGATGAGACGACGCTCGAAGTGAGCCTGACCACGACGAACACCGCCGACGGCCCCGACTCGGCCGACGCCCGCCTGCCGTACTACGCGGGCCATCATTTCTATTTCGCGCTGCCGCATGCGCAGCGCGGCGAGGCGACGCTCGCGCTGCCGCGCAACGTCTGCCGGCATCAGCTGGCCGACGGCGCGAAGACCGAGCCGCTGCCAGGCGCAACGCGCTACACCTTCGACGATCCGCAAATCGTCGATCGATTTCATTGCCTGCAAGGCGAGCCGGACGCACCCGTGCGCATCGAGATGCCCACGCTGAACCGTGCGATCGAAATTGATCTGAAACGCCCCGATTCGCTGCCCTGGTACGCCGTGACGTCGTGGACGCTCGCGCCCGATTCGGACTTTTATTGCGTCGAACCGTGGCTCGGTTTGCCCGATGCGATCCACAACGGTCTGGGATTGCGCTGGCTCGCGCCGGGGCAAAGCGAAACGGCCACGCTGCGTATTGCTGTGAGCGCTGCCTGATGATGTGCAGAAATACGCCAGAAGCCTTGCAGGCCGGGGAGTTTCGCTCTGTGACCGGTTCATATGACTTACAATCCACGACACACCTGACAACTTACCGCGTAGCACCTCATCATGGCTGAGCAGAAAGCGCCGAATATGCCGGCGCGGATTTACAGCGACATCCTGAACCGCATCATCGAAGGCGAATACAAGGAAGGCGAACGCCTGCCGACCGAGCACATGCTCGCGGAACGCTTCGCGACCTCGCGGCCCACCGTGCGCGAAGCGCTCGCGCAACTGCGCGCCGACGGCATCATCGCCACGCGCCACGGTTCGGGCACCACGGTCATGCGCCGTCCCGACCCGGACGTGCGCCGCTTTGCGCCGCTCGAAACGTTGTCGGACATCCGCCGCTGCTACGAATACCGCGTGGTGGTGGAGGCGGGTGCGGCCTCGCTCGCCGCAATGAAGGCCGACGACGCCGACCTCGCCGCTATCCGCCGTGAGTGGGACAACCTTCAGACGATCATCGAGACCTCGGGCATCGGCGCGAAGGACGACTTTGCATTCCATATGGCCGTTGCGCGTGCTTCGAAGAACCAGTTCTTCATCACCGCGCTCTCGGGCATCCAGGAGCAGATGGTCTTCAGCATGAATCTCTCGCGCAACCTCTCGCTCGTGAAGTCCATCGAGCGCCAGCGCATCGTGCAGCAGGAGCATCTGGAAGTGCTGGAAGCCATTCAGGCACGCGACGCCGCGCGCGCCGCGCAGGCCATGCGCGACCACCTCGAACATGCGGTCAGCCGCATGTTCGGCTCCTGATCGACGATTGAAAGGCGGCGCGCAGCCGCCTCTTCGGTCTCTCCGCGCTTTCTGCCGCGGGTTTCCGTTCCGAACGTTTTATCCTGTGTTTTTCCAATGAGAAACACGATGGGTTCGACTGTTCTGCGGGCTGTCTTTGCCACGGCGCTGGCCCTTTTTCTTGTCACTTCTGCCGCTGCGCGCCCGGTCGACGCGATCGCCAGCGCGCGCATGCCGCTCGACACGCCACACGGCCATGCCGAATTCGCACTCGACCTGAGCGCGGACTGGAACACGCCACAGCCCGACGTCGTGCGCGCCGTGATCGTGCTGCACGGCCGACTGCGTAACGCCGACGACTACTTCCACACCGCGCAACGCGCGCGCGAACTTGCGGGCGGCGATCCGTCGGGCGGCGATCCATCCAGCACGATCCTGATCGCTCCGCAATTTCTCTCGACCGCCGATGCGCACGCTTTTCACGCACCGCGCGATCTGCTGAGCTGGCACGCCAACTCCTGGATGGGCGACGCCGACGCGAAAACGGGCGCGCCGGTGGGGTCTTACGCGGTGCTCGACGCCATCGCCCGTCGCCTCGCAGACTCGCAGCGCTTTCCCAATCTGAAGACGATCGTGTTCGCCGGGCATTCCGGCGGCGCGCAGGTGCTTCAACGCTATGCGATCGCGTCCGACATGCCGGACGAACTCGCGCAGGCGGGTATCGACGTGCGTTTCGTCGTGGCGAGTCCTTCGTCCTATGCGTATTTCGACACCCAGCGGCCTCTCGCCGATGGGACGCTCGCCGCCTTCGATGCATCGCACTGCGCGGGCTTCGATACGTGGAAATACGGCATGGAAGGGCGTCCCGCATTCATGCGTGAGCGCTCGCCGCAGCAACTGGAAGCACGCTACGCGCTGCGGCGGGTGCTTTATCTGGTGGGCGGCGCGGACCACAATCCCAGTTCGGATTCGCTCGACAAAAGCTGCGCCGCGATGGCGCAAGGGCCGCAACGTCTGGCGCGCGCAGAAGGCTTCTTCCGCTATATGCAGACGCGTCACCCGGCGGGGCTGAATCAGGATTTCCATGTCGTGCCGGGTGTCGGTCACGACGGCGCGCGCATGCTCACTTCGCACTGCGCGCTCAAGTCGATGTTCGATGTGGGCGCGTGCGACGATTAAAGGCGCGTTGCCGAAAGGAAAGTCGCGAGCCGAAAAGACGTCAATCGGCAATATCTGCGCCCAAAAGAAAAAGCGGCTTCCGCTTGCGCGAAACCCGCTTTTTGCGCGGCTGTGACGCCGCAAGGGCGTCCAGCCGAAAATCTGGTGCTTAAGCCGTTTGCTTTGCAGCGCGCGTGGCTTGGGCTGCTGCCTTCGATGCTGCCTTGGTGACGGCGTCGATGTTGCTTTCGGCGATTTCGGTGGCTTGCTTCGCGGCCTTGTTCACCGACTCGAAAGCGCCTTGCGCTGCCGTGATAGCCGACTTGAATGCTGCGATGGCGGTTTCCGAACCGGCGGGTGCGTTCTTCGCTGCCGATTCAACCAGCGACTGGACTGCACGTTGCTGCTGTTCGATCTGGCTCTGCGCGGCTTCGGTGAATTCCGAGTGCGTGGCCGAGACGATGGCGTACACGTTGCGGCCATATGCCAGCGCCTTTTCGGCGGCGGGTTGGGCGAAGCCGGCTTGCAGTGCGAAGAAGCCTTGCGGATCCTTCGCCGTCAGCGCGCGCTGGGCGTGTTCCTGACCTTCAGCGATGGCGGCGCGAGCCGTCTCGATGTTCAGTTCGGCGAGCTTGACTGCGCCCTCGAATGCCTTCGTCGTGAGGCCGAAGAGGGTTTCGAGGCCAGCTTTCTGGGTGGCGGCGAATTGTTCGGGAGTAGGCAGAGTCATGTCGTCGTTCCTGATTGGGGGACCGCTACGCGTCGGTTCCGTTACGAGAAGGAGAAAACGTTCTTTGATCACCGGTTCGCGCATTGGTGCGATGCAGCAATCTGAGCTCATGATATCTCAATAGAAACGCGTGTCAAGCGTTATCTTGTGCGTCGCAACATTTCAGTAAACGCTTGATTCGAATTAAGAATTTGCTGACATCCGCAGGCACCGCAGCCGGCCAGAATTTCCGATTCGAAACGCATGGAAAAGCACGTAACGCCGCAAATTTTCCGATGCGAAACGACGCTGGCCCAGCGAACTTCTCCGCCATGCCGTCTTCTTCCGCGTTCCTGCAACCGCTTAAGCGCAACGCCTGGCGAGCCGGAGCAGAATGTCCCCTCCCTGGCGGCCAGGTGAGCGCCGGGGCGTCCCCCAATCAGAGCCGCGACGCGCTTCGCGTACCACGACGTTTCGCGCCCAATGTGCGCGGCACGGCTGTTGCGCGGCTCAGTGAGTTCTCAGCAATTCCACAGGAGAGGTGAAATGGCGGATTCGAGCGGAAAGTCTCTCGGCAAATCCACGACGAGCGCGGGAGCACCGGCCATCAGCGACCGCAACTCGCTGACGATCGGACCCGATGGCCCGATCCTGTTGCACGACGTGCATTTCCTCGAGCAGATGGCGCACTTCAACCGCGAGAAAGTGCCGGAGCGTCAGCCGCATGCGAAGGGCTCGGGCGCGTTTGGCGAGTTCAAGACCACCGAGGATGTCTCGAAGTACACGAAGGCAGCGCTATTCCAGCAGGGCGCGAGCACCGAAATGCTGGCGCGCTTTTCCACGGTGGCGGGCGAGATGGGCAGTCCGGACACGTGGCGCGACGTGCGCGGTTTTTCGCTGAAGTTCTACACGACCGAGGGCAATTACGACCTGGTCGGCAACAACACGCCGGTGTTCTTCGTGCGCGACCCGATGAAGTTCCCGCACTTCATCCGCAGCCAGAAACGTCTGCCCGATTCGGGCCTGCGCGACGCCGAGATGCAATGGGACTTCTGGACCAACAATCCGGAGTCCGCGCACCAGGTGACGTATCTGATGGGCGAGCGCGGCCTGCCGAAGACGTGGCGCCATATGAACGGCTACGGCTCGCATACCTATATGTGGGTCAATGCGCAGGGCGAGAAGTTCTGGGTGAAGTATCACTTCCATACCAACCAGGGCATGCAGTGCTTCACCAACGCCGAAGCCGAGGCCACAGCCGGCCGCGATGCCGACTTTCATCGCCGCGATCTGTTCGAGGCGATCAAGCGCGGCGAATTTCCGTCGTGGACGCTCTCGGTGCAGGTGATGCCGTATGCGGACGCGAAGCAATATCGCTTCAATCCGTTCGATCTCACGAAGACGTGGTCGCACAAGGACTATCCGCTCATCAAGGTCGGCACGATGACGCTCAACCGCAACCCGGAGAACTTCTTCGCGCAGATCGAGCAGGCCGCGTTCTCGCCGGGCAACACGGTGCCGGGCATTGGCCTGTCGCCGGACAAGATGCTGCTGGGGCGCGCGTTTGCCTATAACGATGCGCATCGCGCGCGCATCGGCACGAACTTCAACCAGTTGCCGGTGAATCGCCCGAAGGTGCCCGTGCAGACGTATCAGTTCGACGGTCACATGGCGTTCGAGCACACCGGCAACGCGCCGACTTACGTGCCGAATAGCTTCGGGCGCCCGTGGGCCGACCAGACCGGTCCCGCCGACGACGGCTGGGAAGCCGACGGCGACATGGTCCGCAGCGCCTACACACTGCACGCCGACGACGACGACTTCAGCCAGCCGGGCCACCTCGTGCGCAACGTCTTTAACGACAAGCAGCGCGCGTTGCTGGTCGAGCAGGTGGTGGCGAGCCTGGGCGGCGTGCGCAGCCCGGTACGCGAGCACGTGTTCGAATACTGGAAGAATATCGACGCCAACGTCGGGCGTCAGATCGAAGAGCAGGCGGGCAGCGGCAAGTAAGCTGTCACTGCCCGACCCGCAAGCCGGAGTGGTGCGCTACGCGCCGTTCCGGCTTTTTTGCGTCCGCGCCTCGCATGGAGCACGTGGAGCGGGCGATCGAAGCTGGCAAGCGCGCCATCTTTCGGCTTCTGCGGTGTCAGGTGCGAGGGCGCATAATGCGCGTGCCTCTTGCTGGTATCCGGCCTCGGGCTCCGGCGACACTCAACGAATGTTTGCGCGTGCGATGGAATAAATCCTGCGCACAGCGCGTTATCCCCTACTAGAACGTTACGGCCCGCTCACGTGAAGACTTCTCTCTCCGCCGAATCGAGTTTTGACGCCGCCGCACCCGCGCAGAAGTACACGCGCGTGGCGGTGTTGCTGCACTGGTCGATCGCCTTGCTGATCCTCGGTAACGTCGCGCTCGGCCTGACGGCCTCGTTGCTGCCCGATGGCACGCTCTCCGACGAAGGCATCCGCTTCGTGATCGACACGCACAAGTCCATCGGCATCACCGTGCTGGGGCTGGCAATCCTGCGCGTGCTGTGGCGCCTCACGCACCGTCCGCCGCCGCTGCCCGCCGAGTTCCCCGCGTGGGAGCGCGCGGCCGCGCACGCGGCCCATATCGCGCTCTATGTGCTGATCTTCGCGATGCCGCTCAGCGGCTGGTTGCACGACTCGGCGTGGGTGGCCGCCGCCTCGCATCCCATGTATCTGTTCGGGCTGTTCCAGTGGCCGCGCATCGGTTTCATCATGAATCTCGATCCGGTCACCAAGAACCAGTTGCACGAACAGTTCGGCGCGCTGCACACGGCGTGCAGCTATGCGCTCTATGGCGTGCTCTTCCTGCATATCGCGGGCGCGCTCAAGCATCAGTGGATCGACCGTCATTCGGTGCTGCGCCGGATGATGCCGTGAACGACGAAAAAGGACTGTCTTGAACGACTCGCTCGACCAGGCGCTTGCGCGCACTTCACCGCGCATCGCGCCGCCGCCCACGCCGTTTGTCAGCATCGCCATTCATCTGAGCGTGATGGTGCTGTGGGCCGTGCTGTTCGCCCGCGCGTTCTTTCTGCAAGGGGTGGTCGCGTGGTCGACCGGCATCGCCTACGTGATCTACGACACGGTGTTGCTGATCTTCGTCGCCTGGCAGGCGCGCGTGTTATTGCGCCCCTACGAGAGCACAGGCATCGACGCGCCCGCATCGTCCGCATTGCCGACGCTCGGTGTGATCGTCGCGGCGCACAACGAGGCGGGCGTGCTGCCGATCACGCTCGACGCGCTGTTTGCGCAAACGCGCGCGCCGCGCCAGATCGTGATCGCCGACGATGGATCGACCGACGGCACTGCCGCGCTGCTGGCGAAGCAGTATGGTCTGACCGATCCGGGCGAAGGGCGCATGAGCGCGCCGTCGCCGCGTTACCCGAATCTGCGCTGGCTGAAGCTGGCGCACGGCGGCAAGGCGCGCGCGCTCAACGCGGCGCTCGGCGCGATGGACACCGACGCGGTGATGACCGTGGACGCCGACACCTTGCTCGAACCCGATGCCTGCGCCGCGATGGCCGATGCGTTCGCACGCGAGAGCACACTCGTGGCTGCGGCGGGTCTGCTTACGCCGGTCTGCGGCACGACGGCGAGTGGCCGTTTCTTCCAGTGGTTCCAGACCTACGAGTACATCCGCAATTTCATCTCGCGTTTCGCGTGGATGCGTGCGGACAGCCTGTTGCTCGTGTCCGGGGCGTTCGCCGCATTTCGCCGCGAAGCGGTGATGACGGTGGGCGGCTTCGATCCGAATTGTCTCGTAGAGGATTACGAACTGATTCACCGTTTGCGCCGCTATTCGGCGCGTGAAGGGCTGGGCTGGGATGTGCGCGTGATCGGCACAGCGCGCGCGACCACCGACGCGCCCGGCACGCTCGCGAGCTTCCTGCGCCAGCGTCGCCGCTGGTTTGCGGGCTTTCTGCAAACGCAATACTGGTATCGCGACATGACCGGCAACCGCCGATACGGCAAGCTCGGCCTCATGATGCTGCCCGTGAAAGCGTTCGACACCGTCCAGCCGATCTACGGCCTCACGGCGTTTGCGCTGCTGATCGGCTTTCTGTTCGACGGACGCTTCACGATCGTGCTGCCGGTGCTGGCGGTGATCGTCGGCAAGATTGTTGTCGACCTCGCGTTTCATCTGTTCTCGGTGCATCTGTATCGGCGCTGGAGCGGCGACCGCACGCATTCGAGCTTCGGCATGGCGCTGCTCGCGGCCATCTTCGAGCCGTTCTCGTTCCAGTTGATGCGCCATGCGGGCGCGGCATTGGGCTGGGTGCATTTCCTGCTGGGTCGGCGCAAATGGGGCGTCCAGCAACGCACTGGCTTGAGCGCGCAACAGCGGCGTGAGACCGCGGCACCGACGCGTTGAATGGGCAACCGCCACGGTTTCGCCTAGACTGCACCATGATGAGGCACCGAATCGCGCCGCCTGCGTCTAGCACGTTGGCGGCCGGACGCTTGCACCATTCAGGCGCGTAAAAGCGGGGCAATCGCGTCCCGCAGATGGCACACGCCTTGCTTTTTGTAGCGTACCGCAGCGCGCCGCCCGTGGTGAGAACCTTGCATCAGGACGCGTCGCTGCATCCACGCGCGAGAACGAGCCGATGCAAGTCCATGACGAAATGCGCGACGAGGGTGCTGTGCGCCCGCATTACGAACGTTTCCAGCACTGGCTGGAGCGACAGACCGGCGAGACGATGGCGCGCAAGCGCGCTGAAGCGGACCTGCTGTTCCGGCGCGTCGGCATCACGTTCGCGGTCAACGGCGACCTGTCGGGAACCGAGCGGCTGATCCCGTTCGATCTGATTCCCCGCATCATTCCCTCTGACGAATGGGCCACGCTCGAACGTGGATTGCGCCAGCGCGTAAAGGCGCTCAATCTCTTTCTCCACGACGTCTATCACGATCGCAACATCGTGCGCGCGGGCATCATTCCCGCCGAACAGGTCTATACGAACGCACAGTATCGGCCCGAAATGCAGGGCATCGATCTGCCGCTCGGCGTCTACGCGCATATCGCGGGCATCGACATCGTGCGTGACGGCCGCGATGGCGCGTTCTACGTGCTCGAAGACAATCTGCGCGTGCCCTCGGGCGTTTCGTACATGCTCGAAAACCGCAAGATGATGATGCGGCTCTTTCCCGAACTGTTCGTGCAGCACAAAGTTGCGCCCGTCGCGCATTACCCCGACCTGCTGCTCGAAACGCTGCGCGCGTGCGCGCCAGACGGCGTGGACGATCCGGTGGTCGTCCTGCTCACGCCGGGCATGTACAACTCCGCGTACTTCGAACATACCTTCCTCGCGCAGCAGATGGGCGTGGAACTCGTCGAAGGTAGCGATCTGTTTGTCGAGGACAACTACGTATTCATGCGCACGACCAAGGGGCCGCGCCGCGTGGACGTGATCTATCGGCGCGTGGACGACGACTTTCTCGACCCGCTCGCCTTCCGCGCCGACTCCGCGCTCGGCGTGCCGGGCCTGCTGACTTCGTATCGCGCGGGCCGCGTCGTGCTGGCGAATGCGATGGGCACGGGTGTGGCCGACGACAAATCGATCTATCCCTACGTGCCGGACATGATCGAGTTCTATCTGGGCGAGAAGCCGATTCTCAACAACGTGCCGACATGGCAGTGCAGGCGGCCCGAAGATCTCGCCTATACGCTCGACCGCTTGCCCGAACTCGTCGTGAAGGAAGTGCACGGCGCGGGCGGTTACGGCATGCTGGTCGGCCCGGCATCGACGCAGGCGGAAATCGAAGCGTTTCGCGCGCGTCTGCTGGCGCGGCCCGGCAATTACATCGCGCAGCCCACGCTGTCGTTGTCGGCGTGTCCGACCTTCGTCGAGGCCGGCATCGCGCCGCGCCATATCGATCTGCGGCCCTTCGTGCTGTCGGGCAAGACGGTCCAGATGGCGGCGGGCGGCCTCACGCGCGTTGCCCTCAAGGAAGGGTCGCTGGTGGTGAATTCGTCGCAGGGTGGCGGCACAAAAGATACCTGGGTACTCGAATGAGTGCGCCGTTGAAGATCACAACGTTGAAGATCGCAAGACACGGAAACAAAGAGGAGCGAGCATGCTGAGCCGTACCGCCGATCACCTGTTCTGGATGGCCCGTTACATGGAGCGCGCGGAGAACACCGCGCGCATGCTCGACATCAACCTGAGCGCGCTGCTATTGCCAGGCAACTCTGACGACGAAGCCCGTACGCACCGTGCGGTGCTACGCATTTCGGAGCTCGACACCGCTTTCGATGCACGCCACGAAAAGACCACGCGCAGCAACGTGTTGCAGTTTCTCGTGGCCGACCCGACCAATCCGTCGAGTATCTATTCGTGTCTGCAAGCGGCCCGTGAAAATGCGCGTGCGGTGCGTGGGACGCTCACGACGGAGTGGTGGGAAACCATCAACGACACCTGGTTGCAGTTCTCCGAACTATTGCGCGCCAATGAGTTGACGACCCATCCCGAGTCGCTGTTCGAATGGGTGAAGTTCCGCTCGCACCTGTCGCGTGGCGTGCGGGTGGGCACCGCCTTGCAGGACGATGCGCTGTTCTTTACGCAACTGGGCACTTTCCTGGAACGTGCCGACAATACGGCCCGTATTCTGGATGTGCGCTTCGTCGAAGTGGATCAGCCCGATTCGCGTTCGGCCGCGCGCCAGCTTGAAGACTTCTATTACTGGACCTCGATTCTGAGTTCGGTGTCCGCGCTCGAGATTTACCGCAAGGTGTATCGCGACGTGGTGACGCCCGCACGCGTGGTGGAACTGTTGATTTTGAATCAGCAGATGCCGCGCTCGCTGCTGGCGTCGATCGATGGCGTCTGCGCGAATCTCGCGATGCTGCGCACCGACGCATCGCGCGAAGTCGAACGCACGGCCGGCAAGCTGCGCGCCGAACTGCTTTACTCCGATTTGCGACAAGTCTTTTCCGTGGGCGTGCATACCTTCCTCACGCAGTTTCTTGCGCGCGTCTACGAGCTGGGCAACCAGGTCGCGCGCACGTATCTGATGCTGCCGGTGGGCTAGCGCGATGCGATATCGTTCGCATTCCAGATCGATTCGTTGAAGGATTTCAGCCATGCAACTCGCGATTCGCCACGACACCGTGTACCGCTACGATGCGCCGGTGCACTACTCGATCCAGCAACTGCGGCTCGCGCCTCTCACCACGCCCTCGCAGATCGTCACGCAGTGGCATGTGGACGCGCCCGGCAAGCTGGACGCGAGCCGCGACGCCTACGGCAACACGCTCATGACGCTGGTGCTCTCGCGTCCGCATCGCGAGATACGTCTGCGCGTGCGCGGTGAAGTGGAAACCGTGCCGCTTCCCGACGGGCGCTTGCCCGAAGGCGAAGGGCCGATCCCCACGTACCACTTCACGTCGCCCACGCGCCTCACGGAAGCCGATTCGGCGCTCTGCGAATTTGCGCAGAGCCTGGGGCCGCTCGACGACGCGGCCTCGATTCTCGACGCGGCGGCAAATATCACGCAGCGCGTGAGCTACGAAGCGGGGGTGACCGATGTGGCGCACACGGCCGCCGACGCGTTCTCGCTAGGCCGCGGCGTGTGCCAGGATCACGCGCACGTGATGCTGGCGGTGTGCCGTGCGCGCGGCGTGCCCGCGCGCTATGTGAGCGGCTATTTCGCGCCGGGCGACGTGCCCGAAATGGCGAGCCACGCCTGGGTGGACGTCTGGCTCGATAACGGCTGGGTGACGGTGGACGTCACGCACGCGTGTTTCGCGAGCGAAAAATACTGTCGTATTGCGGTGGGGCGCGACTACGAGGCGGCCGCGCCGGTGCGGGGGCGGCGCATCGGCGGTCTGGGCGAGACGCTCGACGTCAGCGTGCGGGTCAGCGCACAGACGGCGCAGCAACAACAGCAATAGTTTTCTCGTTATACGAGAGGAGACAACGCGGGTTTCTCCCGCTCAACGCTGCGGCGGAGCGTGCGAAAATCGCGGCTACACGAGGCGATTCGAAGGATAACCATGACGTACTGTGTAGCGCTGGCAGTGGAAGAGGGGCTCGTTTTCCTATCGGATACGCGTACCAACGCGGGGGTCGATCACATCAGCACCTCGCGCAAGATGGCGGTGTTCGAAGAACCCGGCGAGCGCGTGCTGGTGCTGCTCGTGGCCGGCAATCTGGCGATCACGCAGGCCACCTTGCAGGTGCTGACCGAGCAGCGCGACAGCGCGCAGCCCTCGCTCTGGAACGCGCCGAGCATGGTGGAGGCCGCGCGCATCGTCGGCGAGGCGGTGCGGGAAGTGCACCGGCGCGACGCCGAAGCGCTCAAGCAGTTCAACGTCGACTTCAACTGTAGCTTTATCCTCGGCGGGCAGATTCAGGGGCAGGCCATGCGCGTGTTCCAGATCTACGCGGCGGGCAATTTCATCGAAACGTCGAGCGTGAATCCGTACTTCCAGATCGGCGAGTCGAAGTACGGCAAGCCGATCATCGACCGTGTGCTCACGCCGCGCACGCCGCTCGACGAAGCGGCCAAGTGCGCGCTGATTTCGATGGATTCGACACTGCGCTCAAACCTCTCGGTGGGCTTGCCGCTCGATCTGCTCGTCTATGAGCGCGATTCGCTGCGCGTGACGCGTTACGCGTCGCTCGATCATTCCAACGACTATTTCCTGATGCTGCACTCGACCTGGGGCGAACGGCTGCGCCAGGTGTTCGGCGAAATTCCCGACCCGCTCTGGACCGACGATGGCGGCGTGCCGCGCCACGAGCGCGTAGAACTGCCCGCTGTGTCGCGCTCGCCGCACGAGGGCCATCGCGCGAACGACGAGCAGACCCGCCCCACGCAGACGCTCGCACAGGGGCCGCAGCCAGCGACGCCGCCGCGCAACACCTGAGTTTTTCCCTGCCTCCTCGCGCCTGAGTCGCACGGCCTTGTGCCGTGCGGGTTCGCCTGCGCGCGCCGTCGCGCGTAACGGAAGTGTCATGCGCCGTGCCGCCGCGCAGGCCGCCTCGCGCGGTATCCTCCTGCAGAACGTGTGTATTGACGTGCAATCTGCAGCGCGCGCTGAGCGCCCTTTGACCGGAAAGAGGAGACAGGCTGATGAAGCATGACGACCCGAAGGCAGCGGACCTGGACGGCGACGACGAGAACCGTGCGCCGGGAGAGCCGGGCGCGCCCGACGATCCTGCGCGCCGGCGCGTGCTGGGCGGTCTCGCCGCGGTGGGCGTGGGCCTGGCGCTCGGCGGGTGCGAAACGCCGCAGACGAACGCCGGCATGGGGCCGCGTACAGCGAGCGAAGCGCGCGTCGACGCGGCGCTACGTGACCAGGTGCGCCACATCGTCGTGATCTATGCCGAAAATCGCAGCTTCACGAATCTCTACGGCAATTTCCCCGGTGTGCAGACGCCGCTCTCGGGCGTGCCTGCCTCGCGCTACGCGCAACTCGACCGCGACGGCAAGACGCCGCTCACGCAGTTGCCAAAGATCTGGGGCGGCCTCGTTCCGCAGGCGCAGGAACTGGGCGGCAAGCGCTACAGGATCGGCGAGCAGGCCATTACCGGTCTTGCAAACCAGCCGTTTCGCATCGTCGACACGCATGGCGATCCGTTGCCGAACGGAATCATCACGCGCGATCTCGTGCATCGGTTCTATCAGAACCAGATGCAGATCAACGGGGGCCGCAACGACCAGTTCGCCGCCTGGGGCGATTCGGGCGGTCTGGTGATGGGCTATTACGAGAACTCCGCCGACACCTTGCGCCTGTGGCAACTCGCGCAGCAGTACACGCTTTGCGATAATTTTTTCATGGCCGCCTTCGGCGGCTCATGGCTCAACCACATCTACCTGATCGCCGCGCAGCCGCCGTACTACCCGAACGTGCAGTCTAGTCCGGCGAAGAAACTGGTTTCCGTGCTCGACGGCGACGATCCGTTCGGCACGCGGCTCAAGCTCGCGGAAAGCAATCCGGCCTCGGCGCTGGGCGGGCCGCCGAAGTTCGTCAACGACGGCGCCTTCACGCCCGACGGCTATGCGGTCAACACCATGGCGCCGCCGTACCAGCCCAGCAGCGTGCGACCCGCCGAGGACGGCAACGCCGCCTGGGCCGACCCGGCCGACCCGCGCGTGATGCCGCCGCAAACTTTTGCCACCATTGGCGACCGGCTCTCGGCCAAAGGCGTCGACTGGGCCTGGTACAGCGGCGCGTGGCAGTTTGCGCTCGACCATCGCGACACGGGCGCCGTGCCCGATTTCCAGTACCACCATCAGCCGTTCAACTATTTCGCCAGCTTCGCGCCGGGTACGGCGCAGCGCGCGCGGCATCTGCGCGACGCGGGCGTTGGCGACGATCCGGCCACCAATCGCCTGCTCGCCGACATCGACGCGGGGCGGCTGCCCGCCGTGACGTTCTACAAGCCGCAGGGCAACCTGAACATGCACGCGGGCTATGCCGATGTGGAGTCGGGCGACCGCCATGTGGCCACCGTGATCGAGCATCTGCAACGCAGCCCGCAGTGGGCGAACACCTTGATCGTGATGACGCACGACGAGAACGGCGGCTGGTGGGACCCGGTCGCGCCGCCGACGGGCGACCGCTGGGGACCGGGTTCGCGCATCCCCGCGCTCGTGGTCGCACCGTTCGCGAAGAAGGGCTATGTCGATCACACCTTCTACGACACGAACTCGATCCTGCGCTTCATCAGCCGCGTGCATGGCCTCGCGCCGCTCGATGGCGTGGCGTCGCGCGACCAGGCTTTCGCCGCACGCGGACAGACGCCACCCGGCGACCTGACGGGGGCGCTCGATCTGGCGTGACGGCGCGCCGCAGGGCAGGCGGGCAAAAGTTGCGGATCGGAAACCTCTGCTGATTCTGTGACTAAATCGACTAACTGTCCGTCCGATCAATGAGTTGGTGCGCTCTTCAGGTGGTTATAAACAGGGTTGTCCACAGAAGTTGTGGACAACTTTTCTGCATAGTTTTTGTGCATTTTTGCTGACTCGAAGGAATTTATCCTTTGTGATCAGTGGCTTGGTTGCGATGTCCAGTACTTGCCCACAGGGCTGCCAACAAAAACTGTGGACAAACCCGCTTCCAGCTTTCGTGTTTGCATCAAAGCTGCTGCAAACGGCAACGTTGCAGACAATCCGATATGCATCAGGCACTTGGCGCACTCATCCCAGGGTTACGCACAGGCCTGTGAACAAAAACTGTGGATAGCGCGCCGAAGCCGGACCTGGATCCAGACCCAGATGCTGATATCGATAACACTCGCCTTGCGCCGCGCGCGGTTTCGGCCCGATAATCGGTTTCGCAATCGGGTTCAATCAGCCTGAACGCGTCGCCTCCACTTCTCCCGCCACTCTCCATCGCGCCGTGCTCAAGAACTCGCGCTTTGTCGGTCTCCTGCATATTCCCGGTTTTCTGCCGCTCGCCGGCGCCACCCTGATGCTCGGTGTGGCGATGTCCTTCACCGCTCCGTATCTGTCCTTGTTCGGCGTCGAGCGCGCGGGCATGACGCCGTTCCGGCTTGGCGTGTTCATGACCGCCATCGCCGCGAGCGGCGTGATCGCCAGCACGGCGGCGGGGCGCTGGAGCGACCGCACGGACAAGCATCGGCTGCTGTTGCTGGTCTCGCTGTGCGCCGCCACGCTCGGCTATCTGTGCCTGTGCATCGTGCGCGACTACCGGCTGCTGCTGGCCGTGGGCATTGCGTTCATCGGCGCGGGCGGCTGCGCGATGTCGCTGGTGTTCTCGTTCAGCCGCGCCGCGCTGCCTGCCGCTGACGACGCCGAGCGCACCTTTGCCAGCGCAACCTTGCGCACGATTCTGTCGGCCGCGTGGGTGTTCGGCCCGGCGGTCGGTGCATTGGTGCTCGCGGCCACCGGTTTCTACGGGCTGTTCCTGTTCGCGGCGGCCAGTTTCGCCGCCTGCGGCACGATTGTCTGGCGTATGCGCGAGCCGCGCCAGGACGAGCATGCCACCCAGCATCTGATGGCGCGGCCCACGGCTCAGGAGGTGGCGCAGGAGCGCGCCGAAGAGGCCATCGCGCCTTACGAGGGCCAGCCGCTCACTCAGGCCGAGGTGCAGCCCGCCGTGAAGCAGCGTGTGCGCGCGAGCGCGCCGGATGTCTCGCAGAAGGACATCATGCGGGCGGTCGTTGCGCTCACATTGATCGGTCTTGCCGCCAACGCGACCATGATCGTGCTGCCGCTCTATATCGTCCACGGCTTGCAGGGCACCCGGATCGACGTGTCGATCATGCTGGGTCTCGGCGCGCTGATGGAGATTCCGATGATGCTGGCGCTTGGGGCCAAGGCTTCGCGCCTGAACAAGTCGCATTGGCTGGCGGCCTGCGCCGTCGTGCACGCGGTGTACTTCGCGGCGATGGCGGCGGCGCCGGGCGTCCACTCGCTCATTCCGATGCAGATCCTCAATGCCTTCGTGGTGGCCGTGACGTCGTGCCTCGGCATGACCTTCGTGCAGGATCTGATGCCCGATTCGCCGGGGCGGGCGACGGCGCTGTTCTTCAATGCGTCGCGGCTGGGCTCGATTTTGTCCGGCGTGCTCTCGGGGATGCTTGTGCAGGCGTTCGGTTATCGCGGCACGTTCCTGTTCTGCGGCGTGCTGGCGCTGTGCGCGCTGGTACTGTTCGCTGTGCCTGGCGAGCAATATCCGAAGATGGCGCGCGCGTTGCGCGAGTTCGTGCGCGAGCGTTTCGCATCGCGTACGAAGTAGACTCCATCGTGGATAGTCGATAAGGTATCCGAATCAATTGGCATAAAGTACAAGGCGGCGCGATCAACGCGCCGCCTGCATCGTTCAACGTCGAAAGCCGTTATTCGACCGTTTCGGCCACGCGCAAGCCCGTCGGGCGCTGCGTGTTATCGCCATCGACGGCCGAAGCAAAATCCTCGGCATCCACGTCGTATCCCGACGGTTCCCAGCGCACTGCGAGCAGCGCCACGAGTCCTGCGAGCGGTGCGATTGCGATGATCCAGAACACGCGCGTATGAAGCGCGGCGGCGAGTACCGGGAACAGGAACAGCGAAACCGTGGAACTGGCGCGCATCAGCGTCTGGTTCAGACCGACGCCCACGCCGCGCAGCGAGGTCGGATAGGCGAGCGAGGCGAACGTCATGCTGTGCGAGCCCGGCCCGATCCCCTGGCCGAACAGGAAGGCCGCGAGCAGCGCGACGGCGCTCACGACTTCGGGCGTCGTCGCGGGCTTGCCCACGATCGCGAGGCCCACGAGCGCCACGAACTGGATCGCGTAGCCGCAGACCGTCATGTTCCAGGCGCCGAAGCGCGGCACGGTGCGCACGGCGATCAGGCCGCCCACGAACGCGAAGCACAGATTGAGCGCGAGCGAGGCGAGGATGGTGGTGAGCATCGACTGCGCGAGGAAGCTCGAAATGATTACCGGCAGGCCGAACGCCACGGCGTTGTAGGCGAAAGAGGACGCCACGCCGATCACAGTTGCGAGCACGGTGCGGCGCTTGTAGACGCCGCGCAGCAGCGCGCCGTAGTTCTTCCACGATGCCACGCGAGCGGGCTTCGTCGCAGCCGTCTGGAGGGCTTCGGGCGCGACTTCCGCATCAATGCCATAGGAGCGCTGCAGGATGCGCGCCGCGCCTGCGAGATCGCCCTGATTCGCGGCCCAGACCGGCGACTCGCTGATGTAGCGGCTGCGGATCGCGATGATGACGAGCGCGGGCACCGCGCCGAAGCCGAGCGTCAGGCGCCAGAGCAGATGCGAGTGCGACGCGGGCAGCGTCGCGTAGAACGCCAGCACGAGCAGATAGGACACGCTGATGGCCGCGTACCAGACGGGGCACCACATCGCCACGCGTGCGGCCTTGTTGCCGCGGCCCGAGAGGCGCGAGAACTCCGCGAGGAAGGCCATCGCCACGGGCAGGTCGATGCCGACGCCGAGTCCCATGACGAAGCGCGCGCCGCCTAGCACCCATGCGTTGGGGGCGAGCGCGCAGGCGAGGGCGGCGACCACGAAGAAGAACATGTCGGCCATGAAGACGCGGTAGCGGCCGATGCGGTCGGTCAGGAAGCCGCCGAGAAACGCGCCGACGATCGCGCCGAACGTGATCGCCGAAGCCACGAAGCCGGTGCCCGCCGGCGAGAGCGAGAATTCGCGCGCGACATCCTTGAGGCCGAAGGCGAGCGCGCCCAGGTCGTAGGCGTCGAGGAACACGCCACCCAGCGCGATCGCGACGACGATGCGTGCGTTGCTGTCGGGCGCACCCCCCGCGTTGACGAGCCGCGAGACATCGGCGGCACTGTGAATCAGCGGGCGGCCAGCGGAAGAGAGGGAGGCGGACGAAGCGGAGGACATGCGGACAGGGCTAAGCGGCGGCTGAAAGCTGGCCATGCTACCGGCGGCTCGTTGGCTGTCCAAATCGTCTTTCGTAATGAGCTTATGCCGTGTGCATGGCTGTGTCTGACGCGTCGAACCCAGCCGCACCGTCACGGTGCATGTCTCGGTGCGCCAGTGCCTCAGTGCATATAGGTCACGCGGCGGCTGCGGTCGCTCAATTGAACACCCGCGTCGAGCAGGCAGATGGCGAACCAGCGCGCGGTCTTGAGCATGGCGCTCACGCTTTGCGAGGGCAGCCAGTCGTTGAGAAGCTGCACGGCGGCCTCGCTACGCGTCGATTGCAGCAAGGCGATCACCTGCAACAGCGAGCCTTCGTCTTTCGCCAGTTCCGACGCGCAGCGGCAGCGCGTATCGAGCGGGCGGCACGAGGCGTGGCACAGCGTACCCATCAGCAGATCGAAATGGCCGATGCCTTCGGCGCCCAGTCCCGCGTCGGCGAGCACGCCGCGCCAGTTCTCGGCCTTGGCGTAGGCGTCGCAGTGCGGGCGCAGCCAGGTGCGCACGGCGCGCAGGATGGTTTGTTCGGCGCTGTCGGGGTGCTGGACGAAGGTGTCGTCGATCAGCGTGTCGTTTCTCGCGAATGGGGCGGTGTAGTTCATGGGAGCCTCGGGCGAACGGGTCGGTCGGACGCGCAACCATTGCGCGGATCATTCGAGGCCGGCCTCGCCGGCATGGAAAGCATGATGCCCCAAAATACTCTCAAATGCAAATGATTCTCATTTGTATAATTGACGGTGCCAGATGGGTGTGGAGCCAGCAGGGGAGCAAGACCGATCGACGTAGGGATCCCCAGTCGCGCCAGGAAGGTCTCTTCCACGGCGCCCGCTTAATCAGGGGGCGCCGAGCGGCTACAGTGCGGCCCATGCGTGTTCCAGCACCGCTGGTGCATCGTGAGAGTTCGCCCCGGCCCGAAGACGGCCGGGGCTTTTTTTTGCGCCGCGCAAACACGCGCTCAACAGGCCTGGCGGGGCCGCCGGGATCCTTCCCCTATGCATAAGTCATTGAGGGGAAAGAAACAACTAAGGTATTATTTCGGCCGCGCGGTGTGACGGCGTGTCGCTTCCACGGGCGTACTGGAGGTCGTCGAGGGTTGGTCTGAGGCTGGAAAGGCGCTGAACGAGGCGATTGCCTGTTTTTTCTGGTAACAAAAAGTTTCGGAAAAACAATGGCTTGGTTCAAGTCGATGATCGGGTTTGGGTTGTTGCGCTGCAAAAAATCCGTAATCCGTTTACCCTCGTTAACCCTTGAACGTGTGTTGCATATCGCCTCAGCTGACAAGAACGTTACAGCTCGTCTGGCTCGATTTTCACCCCGCGTCAATCTTTCAGTTTGCTTGCGCACCAGCCCGTGCGCTGACAAAGCTATGTGCTCCGCATTTTTAAGGTCCTGTTGAAATGCAATCCGTTCCATTCCTGAGTCTGGCGATCTGGATTCCCATCCTGTTCGGCGTGGCTGTGCTGCGCCTCGGGTCGGATCGCCATCCGCAGCGCACGCGTTGGTTGTCGCTGACTGGCGCCATCGTCGGTCTGCTGCTGACCATTCCGCTCGTTACCGGTTTCGACAACCATGTTGCCGCCATGCAGTTCGTCGAATTCCGTAACTGGCTGCCCGACTTCGGTGTGGCGTGGCGACTCGGGATCGACGGCATTTCGATGTGGCTCGTCGTGCTCACGGCGTTCACGACGCTCGTGATCGTGATCGCCTCGTGGGAGTCGATCACCGTGCGCGTGGCCCAGTACCACGGCGCGTTCCTGATTCTTTCGGGCCTGATGGTCGGCACCTTCGCGGCGACCGACGGCATGCTCTTCTTCGTCTTCTTCGAAGCCACGCTGATTCCGCTTTACCTGCTGATCGGCGCGTGGGGCCATGCCCGCCGCAGCTACGCGGCAGTCAAGTTCTTCTTCTTCTCGCTGGCCGGCTCGCTGCTGATGCTGGTGTCGATGCTGTATCTCTACAGCCAGTCGCACACCTTCAACATGGCTGAGTGGCACAACCTCACGCTCGGCTTCGTGCCGCAGGTGCTGGTCTTTATCGGCTTCTTCGCGGCCTTCGCGGTCAAGGTGCCGATGTGGCCGTTCCACACCTGGCTGCCCGACGTCCACCTCGAAGCGCCTACCGGTGCGACCGTGATCCTGGCGATGCTCAAGCTCGGCGGCTACGGCTTCCTGCGCTTCACGCTGCCGATCACGCCTGACGCCGCGCACTTCTTCGCACCCGCGATCATCACGCTGTCGCTCGTCGCCGTGGTGTACTCGAGCCTGCTCGCGCTCGCGCAAACCGACATGACCCGCCTGCTGGCGTACTCGACGATTGCCCACATGGGTCTCGTCACGCTCGGCCTGTTCCTCTTCAACCAGATCGGCACCGAAGGCGCGATCGTCCAGATGATCTCGTACGGCTTCGTCTCGGGCGCCATGCTGCTCTCGATCGGCGTGCTGTTCGACCGTACCCACACGCGTACGATCTCGGCCTATGGCGGCGTCGTCAACACGATGCCGCGCTACGCGACCCTGATGATGCTGTTCTGCATGGCCAACGTCGGCCTGCCGGGCACCTCGGGCTTCGTGGGCGAGTTCATGGTCATCATGGGCGCGATCCGCGTGAACTTCTGGATCGGCGCGATTGCCGCGACGTCCGTCATCATGAGCGCTGCGTACACCCTCTGGATGTACAAGCGCGTGATCTTTGGCGCGGTGGCGAACAAGAGCGTTGCGAAGCTGGCTGACATCAGCCGCCGCGAAACGCTGGTGCTGGGTTCGCTCGCCGTGCTGGTGCTGGCAGTGGGCCTCTATCCGAAGCCCATGACCGATGCGATCGAGCTCTCGGCAGCCAACCTGGTGACCCAGGCCGGCCGCACCAAGCAGCCCGCAGAGGACACGGCCAACGCGGACGCAGTGCGCACGGATGCTGCGCGCCCCGCGACGGAAACCCGTGCTCCGCACTCGCCGACTTAAGTCGATCGGTCTAGCGAAAGAATGACGACGCAACTGCGCGCTGTCCCGCCCACGAGGCGGCACGGCGCGCAGGCGCGTTCAACAGTTTCGGATTTTTAGATTCGGAAAAAAGCCGCGGCGGATCCGCGTCAAGACTTTAGTGGGGCACGACGTGCGTGTGTTGATGAGGCGCGACAAACCTCGCGAACGCATGCGACATAGTGTCTCACTTTCGTTTTGACAAAGATCATTTTCAGCATTCATTGATTGTCATGGATCAAAGCGGCTGTATGATTCGGGCGCGCTTCCTTTGCCGGATGTCAGGGGATGTGCCCGGAACTATTCAATGAATGAAATTCAGGCAAACGTGATGAAAAGAACAACCTTGCAAAGGTTATTGCTTCCCGTCAGCGCCGGATTGGCCATGTGTCTTTCCGGTTGCAACTTGGAAGTCCTCGACCCCAAAGGTAGCGTGGGCGTGGCGGAAAAGCAGCTGATCGCTACTTCCACCTGGGCCATGCTGATTGTGGTGATCCCCGTGATCATCCTGACGCTGTGGTTCGCGTACCGCTATCGCGCGTCGAACCGCAACGCCACCTATGCACCGAAATGGTCGCATTCGACGGCCATCGAAGTCGTCGTCTGGACCGTCCCGACGCTGATCATTCTGTTCCTCGCGGTCCTCACGTGGAAGACCACGCACGAACTCGATCCCTACAAGCCGCTTGAATCGAACGTCAAGCCGATCAACGTCGAAGTGGTCGCGCTGGACTGGAAGTGGCTGTTCATCTACCCGGATCTGGGCATCGCCACGGTGAACCAGCTGGCCGTTCCGGTCGGCACGCCGGTCAACTTCAGCATTACGTCGGACTCGGTGATGAACTCGTTCTTCATCCCGCAACTGGGTACCCAGGTGTACGCGATGGCCGGTATGCAGACCCGTCTGCACCTGATCGCTGACGAAGCTGGCGACTACGCAGGTCTGTCGGCGAACTTCAGCGGCAAGGGCTTCTCGGACATGAAGTTCCGTACCCTCGCAACGAGCCAGAAAGACTTCGACGCATGGGTCCAGAAGGTCAAGGCGTCCTCGACGCAGCTTTCGATGGATCAATACGTGACGGTCGCGAAGCCGAGCGAGAAGGTACCGGTTGAATACTTCTCGACGGTGGACCCGAAGCTCTTCAACAACATCATCGCGAAGTACAACAACGGCCACGTCACGAATTTCAGTGACCCGTCGTGTGTGACCAAGGGGTAAACCAGGCATGTTCGGAAAACTTACACTATCCGACATTCCGTATCACGAGCCGATTATTCTCGGCACGATGATCGGGATGGCGCTCATCGGGGCGCTGGTCCTCGGTGCCATCACTTACCTCGGTAAGTGGAAATATCTGTGGTCGGAGTGGCTGACGAGCGTCGACCACAAGCGTCTGGGCGTGATGTACATCGTGCTCGCCCTCATCATGCTGCTGCGCGGCTTCGCCGACGCAATCATGATGCGTACCCAGCTGGCTCTCGCGTACAACGCGCCGGGCTATCTGCCGCCGCACCACTACGACCAGATCTTCACGGCTCACGGCGTGATCATGATTTTCTTCATGGCAATGGCCTTCATGGTCGGCCTGATGAACATCGTGGTGCCGCTTCAGATCGGCGCACGCGACGTCGCGTTCCCGTTCCTGAACTCGCTGTCGTTCTGGATGACCGCCGTTGGCGCGATCCTGCTGATGATCTCGCTGGTCGTCGGTGAATTCGCAATGACCGGCTGGCTCGCCTATCCGCCGCTTTCGGAGCTTGCATACAGTCCAGGGGTCGGTGTCGATTACTACCTGTGGGCGCTGCAGATCTCGGGTGTCGGTACGCTGCTGACCGGCGTGAACTTCTTCGTCACCATCATCAAGATGCGTGCTCCTGGCATGACGCTGATGAAGATGCCGGTGTTCACGTGGACGGCGCTGTGCACGAACGTGCTGATCATGGCCGCGTTCCCGATCCTGACCGTCACGCTCGCGCTGCTCGGCCTCGATCGCTACATCGGCACGCACTTCTTCACGAATGACGGTGGCGGCAACGCCATGCTGTACCTGAACCTGATCTGGGCCTGGGGTCACCCCGAGGTGTACATCCTGATCCTGCCGGCGTTCGGTGTTTTCTCGGAAGTCGTTGCGACCTACGCGAAGAAGCCGCTGTTCGGCTACAAGGCGATGGTGTACGCAACCTGCGCGATCATGGTGCTGGCATTCGTCGTCTGGCTGCACCACTTCTTCACGATGGGTTCGGGCGCTGACGTCAACGCGTTCTTCGGTATCGCCACGATGATCATCTCGATCCCGACGGGCGTGAAGATCTTCAACTGGCTGTTCACGATCTACCGCGGTCGCCTCGAGTTCAACTCGTCGGTGCTGTGGACGATTGGCTTCATGGTCACCTTCACCATCGGCGGCATGACCGGCGTGATGATGGCGATCCCGGGCGCGGACTTCGTGCTGCACAACTCGCTGTTCCTGATTGCTCACTTCCACAACGTGATCATCGGCGGCGTGCTGTTCGGCTACCTCGCCGGCTTCAACTACTGGTTCCCGAAGGCGTTCGGCTTCAAGCTCGACGAAAAGCTGGGCAAGCGCGCGTTCTGGTTCTGGCTCGTGGGCTTCTACGTTGCTTTCACGCCGCTGTACGTGCTGGGCTTCATGGGCGCAACCCGCCGTCTGAACCACTACGACAATCCGGCATGGCATCCGTGGATGATCATCGCGTGGGTCGGCGCCGTGCTCGTGGCAATCGGTATCGCGCATCAACTGATGCAGCTGTACGTGTCGATCCGCGACCGCAACCTGCCGGAAAACCGCGATGTGACGGGCGATCTGTGGGGTGGCCGTACGCTGGAATGGTCGATGTCGTCGCCGCCGCCGTCGTATAACTTCGCGATCATCCCGCACGTGAGCGAGCTCGACGAGTACGCCCACCTGAAGGAAACCGGCCGCGCGTTCGTTGACCCGGCGAAGACGAAGTACACCGACATTCACATGCCCTCGAACACGAGCGCAGGTCTGTTCATCGGTTTCTTCAGCCTGGTGCTCGGCTTTGCTGGCATCTGGCACATCTGGTGGCTCATGATCGTTGGCTTTGTCGGCATCGTCGGCACGGCAATCGCTTACAGCTTCCAGAAGAACGAAGGCTATTACATCCCGGCCGCCAAGGTTCGGGCGGACGAAGAAGCGCGTCATCGCGCACTGGTCAAGGCGTTTGCTGACAAGCAACGCGGTGGCAAGGTTGAAGAAGCACTGGAGGCCAACTGATGTTGACGAAAACTGGTGCGGCCGCACTCGCGGAGCACGATCACCACGATCACCCGCCGTCACACTCGGTGTTCGGTTTCTGGCTGTACCTGATGACCGACTGTATTCTGTTCGGCACGCTGTTCGCAGTGTTCGCCGTGATGCAGAACCAGTTCGCAGGCGGCCCGACGGGCAAGGACCTGTTCGACATCAACGGCGTCGCGATGGAAACGGCAGTGCTGCTGCTGTCGTCCATCACGTACGGCTTCGCGATGATCGGCGCGCACAAGCACCGCAAGGGCCAGGTGTTCTTCTGGCTGGCCATTACGTTCCTGCTGGGCGCAACGTTCCTGTATTTCGAACTCCATGAGTTCGCGAACATGATCGCCGAGGGCAACGGCCCGAGCCGCAGCGCGTTCCTGTCGTCGTTCTTCACGCTGGTTGCCACCCACGGTATCCACGTGACGTTCGGCATGATCTGGATGGTCGTCCTCATGGTGCAGACCCTGAAGGCGCCGGAACTGGGCGATCGCGAAATTCGCCGCCTGTCGTGCCTGAGCCTTTTCTGGCACTTTCTGGACATCGTCTGGATCTGCGTGTTCTCCTTTGTTTACCTTGCGAGCGTGATTTAAATGAGTGCTCATCCTATCCACGAAGAAGAAAGCCACGGCAGCTTCGGCGGCTATCTGGCCGGTTTCATCCTGGCGGTGGTGCTCACGGCCGCATCGTTCTGGGTGGTTCTGCATGGCGGCTTCCCGCGTGAAACCGCGTTGCTCGGCCTGGCTGTGCTCGCAGTCGTGCAGATCCTGGTCCACCTCGTGTTCTTCCTGCACATGAACACGTCGTCGGGTCAGCGCTGGAACGTGACCGCGTTCGGCTTCACGGTCATGACCGTGTTGATCGTCGTGGGCGGCACGCTGTGGGTCATGCACAACGTCGCCATGAACATGATGTCGCGTTAATTCGCGCATCCCGCGGGTCCCGCATCGCATGCGGGCGAAGCAAAAAACGCCGCCTGGGTTTGCGCCCGGCGGCGTTTTTCTTTTGGGGCTTCTTGTTGGGTTTCTTGTGCCGCTCAGGTGCTGAAGCGCTGCCGCACGAGAGCCGCGACCGCGTTGCCGAGCTTGTGGTGTTGATCGGCTTCGTAATGGATGCCGTCGGTTTGACTGACCTTCGCAAATTCGCCCGCATCGAGAAACGCCGAGCCGAATTTCACCGCCACGCGCTCATAGAGCGGCGCGAGCAGGCGCGATTTGGCCGCGCCGCCCGTGAAGATCTCGCCGAGAAAGCCGATTTCCTCGATCGGCGCGGGCGACATCAGCAGCACATGCGGCGTCGAGCCGCCCGGACCCGCACGGCAGGCGACGAGCGTTTCAAGCAGCACGTCCACTGAATTGGCGACGTCGGCAGGTGTGACAGAAAAGCGCGCCTTGAGGTCGTTGGTGCCGAGCATGAGCACGACCACATCGACGGGCAACTGACTTTCGAGGCAAGGGCGCAGGTAGGTCAGACCGTTCTTGTGGTGACCCTCGATGGGGTCGTCGTGAACCGTGGTGCGCGCGGGCAAACCTTCCTCGATGAGTTGCCAGCCGCTGCCGAGCGCGTCGGCCGCCACGCAAGGCCAGCGATCCGCGGGGCTGAAGCGTTCGAGCACGCCCGGCAAATTGAGCGGCCTGGTGCCGTGAGTGTTCGAATCGCCGTAACAGAGCAGGGTGCGTAACGACATGAGTGGCGCTCCAGATGGTGAGTTTCCGATGCGAAATTTCCAGCCGCCGCTCGTTTGAGGGCGCGAACGCGCGCGGCAGGCCGGTGCGATAAAGCCACTTCGTGAGTCGGGAGATTACTAGACGACTGGTCTAATCCACCTGTAACATGGCAACCCATGAACGCAGCGCCAGCCGTCGAAGTACGACAACACATCCTCGATACCGCCATGCCCATCATTTTGGGCAAGGGTTTTTCAGCCGTCGGTCTCAACGAGATCCTCGCGACCGCGGGCGTCCCCAAAGGGTCGTTCTATCACTATTTCGGCTCGAAAGAGGCATTCGGCGAAGCGCTGCTGACATCGTATTTCACCGAGTATGCGCAACGCCTCGAAGAACAGCTCGTGCAGCACGGCGGTTCGCCGGTCGAGCGCCTGATGGGCTACTTCGAGGAATGGCGCGTGATGCAGTGCGCGGACGGCCCCGACGGCAAGTGTCTCGCCGTGAAGCTGGGCGCCGAAGTGAGCGACCTGTCCGAGCCGATGCGTGCGGTTCTGCGTCGCGGCACGGAAGAGATCGTACGCCGCATCGCAGTGTGTATCGAAGAGGGCGTGGCGGACGGTTCGCTCACCGGCGTGAGCGATGCGAGTTCGACGGCGGCGACGCTCTATGAATTGTGGCTGGGCGCAACGCTGATGGAAAAAATCCGTCGCGATCGCCGCCCGCTCGATGCCGCGATGGCGACCACGCGGCTGCTTCTGAATTTGCCCGCTGGCGTTTGATTCGTCACGGCAGCATCTAAACGCCATATCGGCATGACATCATCATCTGGGCGTCCTTGAACGGGCGCTCTCTCGAAGAGTCGTGTCATGCGGCAAGTAACTAGACGACCGGTCTAATATTTTGAGCGCTGCATAGTGTGCTATAGCACAGCAGACCGGTTTCATTGGGCGCGCGAGCGTCCCGACATCATCGAAAAAAGGAACGTCGATGAAGGTACTGATCGTTTTGACTTCGCACGAAGACCTCGGCAACACGGGCAAGAAGACGGGTTTCTGGCTCGAGGAATTCGCGGCGCCGTACTTCGCCCTGCGTGACGCAGGTGCACAGATCACGCTGGCTTCGCCCAAGGGTGGCCAGCCGCCGCTCGACCCGAAGAGCAGCGATCCGTCGGCGCAAACTGATGCGACGCGCCGCTTCGACGGCGACGCCGCCGCGCGTGCGGAACTTGCCAATACGAAACGTCTCGCCGATGTCGACGCGAGCGAGTTCGACGCCGTGTTCTATCCCGGTGGCCACGGCCCGCTGTGGGATCTCGCGGAAGACCCGCTGTCGATCGCACTGATCGAAAAGACGATCGCAGCAGGCAAGCCGGTCGCGGCCGTGTGCCATGCGCCGGGCGTGCTGCGTCACGTGAAGGGTGCCGATGGCCGTCCGCTCGTGGCCGGCAAGAACGTGACCGGCTTCGCGAACAGCGAGGAAGAGGCCGTTCAACTGACGGACGTGGTGCCGTTCCTCGTCGAGGACATGCTCAAGGCGAATGGCGGTCACTACACGAAGGCCGCCGACTGGGCTCCGCACGTCGCAACCGATGGCCTGCTCATCACGGGGCAAAACCCGGCGTCGTCCGAGCCGGTGGCCGAGGCGCTGCTCGCGCTGCTGCGTAGCAAGTAAGCTCCGAAGTCACCCCCGATTTATCCAGGTTTCCTGAAGGCAACATTCCACGCTGCGCGAAACGCGCGGCGTGGACGGATTTTGTTGTCTGTTCCGGCGACACGTGCCGAAAGGAAATCCCGATTTTTCAAGCTTTCGCAGGTCGTGCATCGCGCGCGGCCCGCGTCGGTCGATTACCGTTTTTTCAAGGGCGGGAGCCAGCGCTGAAAAGCCTGCTCCGGCCGCTATAGGAGTGCAGTAGATGTCCGCATTGTTCGAACCGTTCAAGCTCAAGGATGTGTCCTTGCGCAATCGCATCGCCGTTCCGCCGATGTGCCAGTACATGGCCAACGACGGCATGATCAACGACTGGCACCACGTCCACTACGCGCAGATCGCGCGCGGCAGCGCAGGCCTCGTGATCGTCGAAGCGACGGCGGTGTCGCCGGAAGGCCGCATCACGCCGGGCTGCACGGGTATCTGGAATGATGAGCAAGCCAAGGCCTTCGCGCCCACCGTCGCGGCCATCAAGGCTGCGGGTTCGGTGCCTGGCATCCAGATCGCGCACGCAGGCCGCAAGGCAAGCGCGAACCGTCCGTGGGAAGGCGACGACCATATCGCCGAAAGCGATGCACGCGGCTGGCAGACCATTGCGCCGTCCGCGATCCCGTTCGGCGCGAACCTGCCGAAGGTGCCGCAGGCGATGACGCTCGATGACATCGCGCGCGTGCGCGAAGACTTCGTCGCGGCGGCAAAGCGCGCGCTCGACGCAGGCTTCGAGTGGCTCGAACTGCATTTCGCACACGGCTATCTGGCGCAGAGCTTCTTCTCGGAGCACTCGAACCAGCGTACCGATGCCTACGGTGGCAGCCTGGAGAATCGCAGCCGTTTCCTTCTGGAAACGCTGGCTGCCGTGCGCAAGGTCTGGCCGGAGCATCTGCCGTTGACGGCGCGCTTTGGCGTGATCGAATACGATGGACGCGACGAGCAAACGCTCGCCGAGTCGATCGAACTCGCGAAGAACTTCAAACGTGAAGGTCTGGACATGCTGAGCGTGAGCGTCGGTTTCTCCACGCCGACCGCGCAGATTCCGTGGGCGCCCGCGTTCCTCGCGCCGATCGCACAGAAGGTGCGCCGCGCGACGGGCCTGCCGGTGTCGTCGGCATGGGGTATCGGCACGCCGGAACTGGCTGAGCGCTCGGTTGCCTCGGAGCAGCTCGACCTGGTGATGGTGGGTCGCGCGCATCTTGCGAATCCGCACTGGCCGTACTTTGCCGCGCAGGAACTGAAGGTCGATCGCGCAGCGTGGGTGCTGCCGGCGCCGTACGCGCACTGGCTCGAACGCTACAAGGGTTGAGTCGCGTCGGCTCAGAAAGAGCCGATCGGAAATTTCATTGATTTCATTGACGATAAGGAAATCTCGATGAGCATCTATGTCTTTGCAAGCCTCACGCCGAAGGCCGAGCACGTTGCCGACCTCGAAGCGGTACTGCGCCACATGGTGGCCGAAACGCGCAAGGAAGCGGGCAATCGCCGCTACGACCTGCTGACTCGCGCGGACGGTGCGCCGGGCTTTCACATCTACGAAACCTATGTCGATGAAGCTGCCGTGCAGGCGCATCGCGAGAGCGCGCACTACGTGGCATTTCGCGCCAAGATCGGCGACTGGCTGGCCGAGCCGGTCGACGTCAAGGTCTTGAAGGGCGTGGATATCGCGGCCTGAGGCCGATGATCCAGCCGCGCATCGATTGATGCGCGAAGGCGCCGGGACGATGTCGTGTCCCGGCGCTTTTGCTTTTTGCAGCGTTGAATGTGCTGATGCGCGCGCGATTCAGTTCGCGAAATCGAGCACCACGCGACCTTCGATGGCGCCGCGCTCCATACGCGCGAAGACGTCGTTGATGTTTTCGAGCCGGTCGGTGCTAACGGTCGCCTTGACCTTGCCTTCCTGCGCGAACATCAGCGATTCCTCAAGATCGAGCCGGGTGCCGACGATAGAGCCGCGTACCGTCACGCCACTCAAGACCATGTCGAAGATCGGCAGCGGAAAATCGCCGGGCGGCAAGCCGTTGAGCGAGACCGTGCCGCCACGGCGCACCATGCCGAGCGCCTGCGAAAATGCGATTGGCGAAACGGCGGTTACGAGTACGCCATGCGCGCCGCCGATTTCCTTCTTCAGAAACGCGGCCGGGTCGGTAGTCTTCGCATTGACGGTGACCGTGGCGCCCAGGCGTTTCGCGAGTTCGAGTTTCCCATCGTCAACATCGACGGCGGCGACATTGAGACCCATCGCGCGCGCATATTGCACGGCCATGTGACCCAGTCCGCCCACGCCGGAAATAACGACCCAATTGCCCGGGCGCGTATCGGTTACCTTCAAACCCTTATAGACCGTGACGCCCGCGCAAAGTATCGGCGCGATGTCGATAAAGCCGATTGCTTTGGGCAACAAGCCGACGTAATTCGCATCGGCCTTCGCGTATTGCGCGAAGCCGCCGTTTACCGAATAACCCGTGTTTTGCTGCTGTTCGCAGAGCGTTTCCCAGCCGCCGAGACAATGTTCGCAATGACCGCAGGCGGAGTAGAGCCACGGAATGCCCACGCGGTCGCCTTCCTTCACGTGCTTCACGCCGCTGCCCACGCCCACCACGAAGCCCACGCCTTCATGGCCCGGAATAAAGGGAGGCTGGGGCTTGACGGGCCAGTCGCCGTGCGCGGCATGCAGATCGGTGTGGCACACGCCGCACGCTTCGATCTTCACGACAAGCTCGCCTGGACCTGGCTCGGGAATCGCAACCTCTTCGATCACCAGTGGCTTGCCAAACGCGCGGACCACGGCCGCCTGCATTGTCTTGCTCATCATCGGGCTCCTGTGTGCGGGGCGGCGCGTTGCACCGGATCGGGTGCCAGCGCAACGTCCGTCCGAATGACGCGCCGGCGGTTGCCGGCGTCAGAGGCGAGCGCAAGTGTTGCGATGTAGCATGCATCGCAGATGCGCTTTTTCGCTTTCGTCGCGCTTGCAGTGTGCAACAAAGCGTGGGGCGTTGCGTTGAATCTGTGCATGGCATAACGACGCAGGGCGAGAGCGAAGTTAATTAACGAAGGCACGGTGATGTCATTTTTACATCGCATTCCGAATCAATTTATTTGCTTTCGGAGTGCAAGAAAATGGCTTGGCGGCGAGACGGCACATCGGGCCGATTACAATCAACGTTTTGCTCATTGAATGGCGCATCCGGATGCAGATCGACGAACTCTTTCAGCAAGCTCACGAACGGCATATCGCCGGGGATTTTGCATCGGCGCGCGAGGCTTACGGCCGTATCGTCGAACTTGACCCTTCGCATGGCGCCGCGAGATTTCGCCTCGCGGTGATCGACATCCAGCAAGGCCGTTTTCAGGACGCCATTCTGTGGCTTACAAGCGCCCTCGAAATCGAGCCCGCCAATCGACGCTATCGTGAAGCATTGGGGCAAGCTTATGCTTTCGCGCAGCGTCATGCGGATGCTGCGTTGGTCTATCGCAGTCTGCTCGAAGAAGATGCAGCCGATCCTGATCACTGGTTCGGACTCGGTGCCGCGCTCCAGGCGCAGGGTGAGCTGAGCGAAGCGGCGGCGGCATGGGAAGGCGTCACACAACGCGATCCGCATCGAGCCGATGCGCTCAATAATCTCGGCAATTGCCGCCAGTTGCTCGGTGAACCAGTGCTCGCGCGCGACGCTTATGAGCGCTCGCTTGCGGCGCAACCCGGCAATGTGGACGCGCTCGTCAACCTCGGTGCGCTGTTGCGCTCGCAAGGGCAGCGCGCTCAGGCACTGGCATTGTTGCGCGAAGCCGTGACCGCGTCGCCCGAATCGACGGCTGCGCTCGTGAATCTCGGCGCGCTGCTGCTGGACGAGGGGAAACCGCAAGAAGCCGCAAACGTGCTCGTGCGCGCGCTGCAGCTTGCACCGGATTTCGCGCACGCCGCGTTCAATTACGGCAACGCGCTGCATGCGTTGGGACAGCGGCGCGAGGCGCAAGCGCAGTATCGGCACGCGCTGTCGATCGAGCCTTCGCATGCGGATGCGGCCAACAATCTGGGCAACGTGTGCCGCGAACTGGGCGAGCACAAAGCGGCAATGGACGCTTTCGAAGCCGCGATTCGCGCGCGGCCCGATTTCGTCGATGCATGGAACAACGCGGCGAATCTGGAGCGTGCTCTGGGTCATCAGGACCGGGCGCGCGCGCTGCTGGGCAAGGCGCTAGAACTCTCCCCGGAGCATTCGCCCACGCTCAATAATCTCGGCAACGTGTACAAGGATTGCGGCGAGCTCGACGAGGGTGTTGCTTGCTTCGAGCGCGCCGTGAAAAGCGATCCGGACAACCTCACCGCGCACAGCAATCTGCTCTACGCGCTGTCGTTCCAGTCACCCGAGCCCGAGGCGATTCTCGCGCAGGCGCGTCGCTGGTCGGCGCACCATGAGGCGCCGTTGCGTGCGGTGCGTATCTCGCACGAACGCAGAAGTGTGGAAGGGCGCCGGTTGAGAATCGGTTACGTCTCGGCGGATTTTCGTGAGCATTGCCAGGCATTATTCATGACGCCGCTGCTGTCGAATCACGACCGAAGCCGCTTCGAGATTCACGCGTATTCGAGCGTCGTGCGGCCCGACGCCGTCACGTCGAGCCTCGCCGCACACGTGGACGTGTGGCACGACGTGCGCCAGCTCGACGACGCGGCGCTCGCCGAGCGAATTCACGCCGATGGCATCGACATCCTCGTCGATCTCGCGATGCACATGGCCGATGGCCGGCCTCTGTTGTTCGCGCGACGTCCCGCGCCGGTGCAGGTTGCGTGGCTCGCCTATCCGGGCACGACAGGGATCGAGGCGATCGACTACCGGCTTACCGACCCGCACCTCGATCCAGCGTCGTTCGACGCGCACTACACCGAACGCACGATCCGTTTGCCCGACACCTTCTGGTGCTACGACCCGCTCGCGCACGAACCCGCCGTCAATGCGCTACCGGCCGCGCGAATGGGGTATGTGACACTCGGCAGCCTGAACAATCCCTGCAAGTTGACCGAGGCCACGCTCGGTTTGTGGTCGGGTGTATTCGCGGCTTTGCCCGATGCGCGTCTGCTGCTGATGGCAGCCGAAGGCGAGGCGCGTGAGCGTCTTGCGGTGCGGCTTGCACGTCATGGCATCGATCCGGCGCGTGTGCGTTTCGTGCCGTTCCAGCCGCGCGATGCTTATTTGCGCACGTATCACGAGGTCGATATTGCCCTCGACACGTTGCCGTACAACGGCCACACCACGGCCCTCGACGCGTTGTGGATGGGGGTGCCGGTGATCACGCGCGTTGGCGCAACTTGCGCGGGGAGGGCGGGGCTGTCCCAGTTGGCGAATCTGGGGCTTGATGCGCTCGTGGCTTCTTCCGACGCGGATTTCGTGCAGACGGTGGCCGGGCTTGCCCGTGATCTGCCGCGACTCGCCGAACTGCGCGCGACGTTGCGTGCGCGTATGGAAGCGTCGCCGCTCATGGATGGAATGCGATTTGCGCGGGGCATGGAAGCCGCGTACGAGACGATGTGGCGCGAGTGGAGCGAAGCCGACGTGCGATAAGCCGCCGTTGGATGCGTCTGGCCGAATGGCCCAGGCCGAATGGCCGACTTTTTCGAGCCGCGCGTCCGCTCTGGCCATGCTTCAGCACGCGTCCAGCATGCTGTATAAATATACAGTAAAATCTCAAACACTCAGCCCGCCGAATCGGGCCGAAAGCTGCCGGGCTCGCCGCCCGGTTCCTACGCCTGTGATCCATCCGGAATGCCAGCGCAAGTGAGCGATAACCGATCTATCCGTATCCGCGGTGCCCGTCAGCACAACCTCAAGAATCTCGACCTCGATCTGCACACCGGTGAAATGACGGTGGTGACCGGGCCGTCCGGCTCGGGCAAATCCAGCCTCGTGTTCGACACCCTTTACGCGGAAGGGCAGCGCCGTTACGTCGAAACCTTCAGTGCCTACGCACGCCAGTTTCTCGATCGCATGGACCGTCCGCAGGTCGATCGCGTGGACGGCGTGCCGCCCGCCATCGCCATCGACCAGACCAACCCCGTGCGCAGTTCGCGTTCGACGGTCGGCACGATGACCGAGCTGAACGACCATCTGAAGCTGCTGTACGCGCGCGCCGCGAATCTGTTCGATCGCGTCACTGCGCAGCCGGTGCGCCACGACACGCCGGAGACGATCTACGCCGAATTGCGCGCGCGCACGGCGGCGGGCGATCCGCGCCTCGTGGTGACGTTCCCGGTCGAACTGCCGGACACGACCACCGAAGAGGAAGTGCAGCAATGGCTGTCCGCGAGCGGCTATACGCGTGTGCAGGCGCAGCGCGAAGTCAAAACCGCAGAAGGCACGCGCAAGGTGCTGGACGTGGTGGCCGACCGCTTCCGTTTGCAGAACGCCGAAAAAAGCCGCGTGGTCGAGGCGATTGAAGCGTCGCTCAAGCGCGGCGCGGGGCGTGTGAACATTTATGTCGTATCGGAAACCGACGCTGCGAGCGAGGTTTCCGATACGAAATCCGAGCCGCAGATCTGGCGCTTCTCCACCGGCCTGCATTGCCCGGATAGCGATCTGCGTTACGCGGACCCGCAGCCCGCGCTGTTCTCGTTCAATTCGGCCTACGGCGCCTGCGAGGCCTGCCGGGGCTTTGGCCGTGTGATCGGCGTGGACTGGGGGCTGGTGATTCCCGACGCGCGTAAATCGTTGCGCGGCGGCGCGATCAAGCCGTTGCAGACGCCCGCCTGGAAGGAGTGTCAGGACGACCTGATGCGTTACGCCGCCAAAGCGGGCATTCCGCGCGATACCGCGTGGTCGGAACTGACCCAGGCGCAACGCGACTGGGTGATCAACGGCGTGCCGGACTGGAAGGGCGACTGGCAATCGCAGTGGTATGGCGTGAAGCGCTTCTTCCAGTACCTGGAATCGAAAGCGTACAAGATGCACATTCGCGTGCTGCTGTCCAAGTACCGTAGCTATACGCCGTGCGAGACATGCGGCGGCGCGCGTCTGAAGACAGAGGCGTTGCAGTGGCGTCTCGGCACGCAGGAAAACGCGGATGAAGTGCTAGCGCCCGCCGCGCGTTTCCTGCCGCATGGCGTGGACTGGTCGCGCGCGCAACTCGAAGCGCTGCCCGGATTGACGCTGCACGACGTGATGCTGTTGCCGATCGAGCGGATCCGTCGTTTCTTCGACGACCTCTCGCTATCGTCGGCACTCCTTGACGATGCGCTCAAACTGCTGCTCGCCGAAGTGCGCACGCGGCTCAAGTATCTGTGCGATGTCGGCCTCGGCTATCTCACGCTCGACCGCCAGAGCCGCACGCTCTCCGGCGGCGAAGTGCAGCGGATCAATCTGACCACGGCGCTCGGCACCTCGCTGACCAAGACCTTGTTCGTGCTCGACGAGCCGAGTATCGGGCTGCATCCGCGCGACCTCAACCGCATTGTCGAGGCCATGCAGCGACTGCGCGACGCAGGCAACACGCTCGTGGTGGTCGAGCACGATCCTTCGGTGATGCTGGCCGCCGATCGTCTGATCGACATGGGCCCGGGGCCTGGCGAGCGCGGCGGCACGATCGTTTATGACGGCACGCCGAAAGACATTCGTTCGTCCGGCACGTTGACCGGCGAGTATCTGGGCGGTCATCGTGCTGTAGCCGATGCCTCGCATTGGGAGCGCCGTCCGGTCGATGCGAAGACGCCGAGCCTCCTGCTCGAAGGCGCGAGCGAACACAATCTGCGCGATGTGACGGTGCAGTTCCCGTTGCAACGCCTCGTTTGCGTGACGGGCGTGTCGGGCTCGGGAAAATCGACGCTCGTGCAGGACGTGCTTTATCCGGCGCTGGCGCGCCATCTCGGCAAGGCTACGGAATCGCCGGGCGTCTATCGCGCGCTCAGCGGCGCGGAGCAGATTACCGACGCCGTATTCGTCGATCAGTCGCCCATCGGCAAGACGGCGCGCTCGAATCCGGCCAGCTACGTGGGCGCGTTCGACGAAATCCGCAAGCTGTTCGCCAAGGCGCCGCTCGCGAAGCAGCGCGGCTATACGGCGGGCATGTTCAGCTTCAACTCGGGCGAAGGCCGTTGCCCGACTTGCGGCGGCTCGGGCTTCGAACACATCGAGATGCAGTTCCTGAGCGACGTCTATCTGCGTTGTCCGGACTGCGACGGCAGCCGCTATCGTCCGGAAGTGCTCGAAGTGAAGATCGAGCGCGCAGGCCGTACGCTGTCGGTCGCCGACGTGCTGGACCTGACCGTAAGCGAAGCGGCGCAATGCTTCGCTGAGGATGCCGAAGTATTGCGGGTGATCCAGCCGATCGTCGATGTGGGTCTCGAATACGTGAAGCTTGGCCAGCCCGTGCCGACGCTTTCGGGCGGCGAGGCGCAGCGCCTGAAACTGGCGGGCTATCTCGCGGAGACCGCGCAGGCGCGCGGCAAGGATAAGGCGACGGGCGGCCGTCTCTTCATGTTCGACGAGCCCACCACGGGCCTGCATTTCGACGACATCGCCAAGCTCATGCGCGCCTTCGGCAAGCTGCTGGCGGGTGGTCACTCGCTGCTCGTGATCGAGCACAATCTCGACGTGATCCGTGCGGCGGACTGGCTGATCGATCTCGGTCCCGAAGGCGGCGATGCGGGTGGCGAAGTGGTGTGCGTGGGCACGCCTGAAGACGTGATCGCCTGCCCGCGTTCGCATACGGGTGCAGCGCTCGAACGCTACGAAGCCGCGCTGGGGCAAGGCGTCGAGCCGTTGCTGGCGGAGGAAGAGGGCGTCGCGTTGCAGACGGCCCTGCGCGCCGCGCAGGCGCGCCGCGAGATCCAGGGCGAGGACGTCGTGCGTATCGTGAATGCGCGCGAGCACAACCTCAAGGCGCTCGACGTCGATATTCCGCATGGCCGTTTCAACGTCATCACGGGGGTGTCGGGTTCGGGTAAATCCACGCTCGCGTTCGACATCCTGTTCCATGAAGGCCAGCGCCGCTATCTGGAATCGCTGAACGCTTATGCGCGCTCGATCGTGCAGCCCGCGGGCCGTCCCGAAGTCGACGCCGTGTACGGCATTCCGCCTACCGTTGCGATCGAGCAGCGCCTGTCGCGCGGCGGTCGCAAGAGTACCGTCGCGACCACTTCCGAGGTGTGGCACTTCCTGCGTCTGCTGTACGTGAAGCTCGGCATGCAGCATTGCGTTCATGACGGCACGCCGGTTACGTCGCAAAGCGTCGATGCGATCGTCGCGCAATTGTTGCGCGAGCATCGAGGCGAGCACGTGGGCCTGCTCGCGCCGCTCGTGGTGAACCGCAAGGGCGTCTATACCGATCTCGCGAAATGGGCCAAGGCGCGCGGCAACACGCATCTGCGCGTCGATGGCGAATTCCTGCCGGTTGCGCCGTGGCCGAAGCTCGACCGCTTCCGCGAACATACGATCGAACTGCCGGTGGGCGATCTCGTGATCGAGCCTGAAAACGAGGCGCAATTGCGTCAGATGCTCGACGCGACGCTCGAAGCGGGCAAGGGCGTCGTGCATTTGCTCGCCCCGCTCGATGGGCTCGATGACGCGCTCGGCAACGGCACATCGACGTCGCACGTCGGCACGGTGAAGGTGCTTTCGACGCGGCGTGCTTGCCCGGTGTGCGGCACGAGCTATCCGGAACTCGATCCGCGCATGTTCTCGTACAACAGCAAGCATGGCTGGTGCACGACCTGCGTGGGCACGGGGCTCGCACTCACGCGCGAGCAGCGCGCCGTCTACGACGACACGGTGATGTCCGCCGACGATCGCGGTCGCGAACAGACGCTGCCTTCGGACGAGCAGGAACCGGAAGGCGTGGTCGACGAACCGTGTCCGGATTGCCACGGCACGCGCCTGAATCCCGAGGCGCGCGCGGTGACCTTCGATGAACATGCGATCGTCGAGATCGCGCAATGGACCGTGGCCGATACACGCCGCTGGATCGAGTCGCTCGAACTCGATGGCCGCGAAGCGCAGATCGCGCGCGACGTCATCAGCGAAATCCGCAGCCGTTTGCAGTTCCTGGAGGAAGTGGGTCTTGGCTATCTGAGTCTCGACCGTGCCGCGCCGAGTCTCTCGGGCGGTGAAGCTCAGCGCATCCGTCTCGCGGCGCAGCTTGGCAGCAATTTGCAGGGCGTGTGCTACGTGCTCGACGAACCGACCATCGGCCTGCATCCGCGCGATAACCAGATCCTGCTCGACGCGCTGCGCAATCTCGGTGACAAGGGCAATACGCTGGTTGTGGTCGAGCACGACGAGGACACGATTCGCCGCGCCGATCACATCATCGACATCGGGCCGAGCGCGGGCAAACGCGGCGGGCGTGTGGTCGCGCAGGGCAAGGTCGCGGATCTCGCGGCGCAGCCGGATTCGATCACGGGTCGCTATCTGGCGCATCCGATAGTGCATCCGCTGCAACCGCGCCGCGAAGTGAAACCGGCGCGTGCGGGCCGCGATGCGGTGCCCGAGCAATGGCTCACCGTGCATGGCGGCAAGCTGCACAATCTGCGCAACGTGACCGCACAGATTCCGCTCGGGCGTCTCGTAGCGATCACGGGCGTGAGCGGTTCCGGCAAGTCGACGCTCGCACGTGATGTGCTGCTTTCGAATCTGCTCGACGCGGTGGGGCGTTCGGTGCTGTCGTCGCCGGCCCAGCGGCGCGCGCGCAAGGCCGTGAAGGAGAGCGCGCCGAGCGCGGCGGAACGCCGTTCGAGCGTGATCGCACGCACCAGCACGAAGCCGAAGATCGAGGTTTCGCACACGTGGCAAGGCTGCGATTCGATCAGCGGATGGGAAAGTATCGACCGCGTGCTCGAAGTCGACCAGACGCCGATCGGTAAAACGCCGCGTTCGTGTCCCGCGACCTATATCGGCGTGTGGGATGCGATTCGCCGTCTGTTTGCCGAGACGCTCGAAGCGCGGGCGCGCGGCTATAGCGCCTCGCGTTTCTCGTTCAATACCGGCGACGGTCGTTGCCCCGCTTGCGAAGGCCAGGGAGTACGCACCATCGGCATGAGCTTCCTGCCTGACGTGAAGGTGCCTTGTGATGTCTGTCATGGTCAGCGCTTCAATCCGGAAACGCTGGCGGTGACCTGGCGCGGCCGCAACATCGGCGAAGTGCTGACGATGGAGATCGACGAGGCGGTCGAGTTTTTCGCGTCGATCACGAGCATCTCGCATCCGTTGCAATTGATGAAGGATGTGGGGCTCGGCTATCTCACGCTCGGCCAGCCTTCGCCGACGCTGTCCGGCGGCGAGGCGCAGCGCATCAAGCTCGTGACCGAGTTGTCGAAGGTGCGCGACGACATCACGCGACGCGGCCAGAAGGCGCCGCACACGCTCTACGTGCTCGACGAACCCACGGTGGGCCTGCATATGGCGGACGTCGCGCGGCTGATTCGCGTGCTGCATCGTCTCGCGGATGCGGGCCATAGCGTGGTGGTGATCGAGCACGATCTCGACGTGATCGCCGAAGCCGACTGGATCATCGACCTCGGTCCCGAGGGCGGTGTGGGCGGCGGGACGATCGTCGGCGCGGCGGACCCGGAAGGACTCGTGAAGGTGGCCGCGAGCCATACCGGCGTGGCGCTCAAACCGGTGCTCGCGCGCACGGCGACCGATGCAGCGGATGCTGGGTCCGCGGTGGATGGCGTGAGCGATCCAGACGCTGCCAGACGGCGTGTGGCGGCGTCTGAGGGGTAACCCCGCCCGATGCCCGGGGAAGACGCCTGCAACGGCTTTAAATGGCCTTTGCAGGCGTCAAATCGCTTGATCTGGGCGGCGGCGGCAAGGTATCATGAGTTCCGCTTGCAGCAAACAGCCGCGCACCTTTGCGGCACATTCTGGCGAGCGGAGCAGTGGACCTCAGATCCCCTCCGAACCGGCCACGGACACCACCCCTGGTCACCTCATCAGTGCAGCAAGGCTTCGCGGCAAATGGCGAAGCCTTTGTCTTTTCAGGGCAGACGATTCGATATCGATCGGCACCTGGCCCTTGGCGATGCGAGAGGAATTAACCGATGTTCGACCTCGACAGTGAGGCGCGCGAACGGCTCATCCTGTGGATTAAACGCCGCATGGACGAGTACGGCATTACGCTCGAAGATCTTGAATCATCAATTGCGGAAAGCGAACGGCTACCGAAGTATCGCGACGCATATGGCAACTCCTGGAATGGAGAAGGCGATATGCCGAGCTGGTTGTTGCGTTATAAGCATGCAGGTCAGGATATCGAGCATTTCCGCTGCTAGCGGAGCGAGCCCCGCCTAGCGCACGGCGGCTCAAAAAAGCAGTCTGTTCTTTGCCAGACATAGGTTTGGCCATTAGCATCTTTTCCGGTATTTTTTAGCGGTGTTTTAAAATACCTTTCAGCGGATATTGCCCATTTAATCAATGGCGCTTCGCCTGGCGCACGTCCCGGTTTGACCTGAAGCGGTTTAAACACGCTCGGGCCCTCGTTGTGCGATCCGCGCGATAATCGTGCTCATTGCGGCTTGTGCTGCAAGGAGGCGTAGATGGCGTTACTGGTCGTGGGTCTCGTGCTCTTCATCGGCGTGCATTCGATCCGCGTCGTGGCGGCGCCGTGGCGCGCCGCGCAGATCGAGCGTTTCGGCTTTGCCGCGTGGCGGGGCGTTTTCGCGCTTCTCTCGATTCTCGGCATCGTGCTGACGGTTTGGGGCTATGGCCTCGCGCGGCGCTATCCCGTGCCCATCTGGCTCCCGCCCTTCGGCATGGCGCATGTGACCGCGCTATTGACCGCTATTGCCTTCGTGATGATGACGGCGGCCTACGTGCCGGGCAACCACATCAAGCGCGTGCTCGGCCAGCCGTTCGTGAGCGGCGTGGCGCTCTGGGCGTTCGCGCATCTGCTCGACAACGGCACGCTCCACGCGATGCTGCTCTTCCTTGTTTTTCTCGTCTGGGCGCTGTTCGAGGTTCGCGCGGGGCGCAGGCGCGACCGTGAAGCCGGGGTCGTCTACCCAGCAGGCACGGCCGCGCGCGATGCGCTGGTCGTCGTCATCGGACTCGTGGCGTGGGCGGTGTTCGCGTTCTGGCTTCATGGCCTGCTGATCGGCGTGCGTCCGTTCGGCTGATCGAAATCCGCTTCACCAAAAAAGAAGCCTGCTCAAGGCAGGCTTCATCAAGGTACAGCTCGGAGTTCCGCGATCAGATCGCAGTGACGGCGATTTTAGGGCCGGCTCATGAAAGGCGCGTGAAAGTACACGCAAAAGTCATGGATCGAATCGATCGGGCCGCGCGGAACGTGTACCTCAATTACAGATCGAAAAACACCGTTTCGCCTTCGCCCTGCATGCGGATGTCGAAGTGATAGACGATGTTGCCGGCCTGTTCGGTGCGGCGTGCGATCAGCGTATTGCGGCGCGCTTCGGGGACCGAGGCCAGCACCGGATCGGCTGCATTGGCGGCGGCTTCGTCTTCGAAGTAAATGCGCGTGAAGGTGTGCGTGAGCATGCCGCGCATCATCACGATCACATTGATGTGCGGTGCCTCGCCAGCGTTTTCGCTGCCCGGTTTCACCGTGCGCACGATAAAGCGCTGCTCGGGATCCGTACCGGTGCCCACGCGGGCGAAACCGCGGAAGCCCGATGCGGCGATCTGCTCGCGCGACTCGGGGTAGTGACCTTCGGCGTCGACCTGCTGGAACTCGAGCATCGCGTCGAACACGGGCTTGCCGTCACCGTCGATCACATGACCCATCAGCGTGATGTGCTCGCCGGGCGTCTTCGAGCCGGCCAGTTCAGCCGTAAACAGGCTCTTGAAGTCGAAGTTGTACTGCTGCGGGCAGAGGCCGTAGGCGAAGTACGGGCCGACGGTCTGCGAGGGCGTTTCCTTGAGTGCCATGATCAACGCTCCGTGGGGGTCTGGTTCGGGCCGCGCAGCACGATGTCGAATTCGTAGCCGAGTGCGTAGCTGTCTTCGGTGGTATCGAGCGAGAAGCGCGAAATCATGCGCTCACGCGCCTGCTCGGGCGTGCCCTGATAGATCGGGTCGAACGCGAGCAGCGGGTCGCCGGGGAAATACATCTGCGTCACGAGACGCGAGCCGAAGTAGTCACCGAACAGCGAGAAGTGAATATGTTGCGGGCGCCATGCGTTGGGATGGTTGCCCCAGGGATATGCACCCGGCTTGATCGTAAGAAAGCGATAACGGCCTTCGTTGTCGGTCACGCAGCGGCCTGCGCCGAGGAAGTTCGGATCGAGCGGCGCATCGTGCTGGTCCTGCTTGTGGACGTAACGCCCCGCTGCGTTGGCCTGCCAGATTTCCACGAGCGTGTTGCGCACCGGCTTGCCGCCGTCGTCGAGCACGCGACCGGTGACGATGATGCGCTCGCCGAGCGGTTCGCCATTACGGGCTGCGTTACGCGTCAGATCATGGTCGAGCGCGCCGAGATCTTCCGCGCCATAGACGGGCGCGTGCAGATTGCGCAGCTTTTCCTTGAGGGGAATCATCGGCAGCGTCGGGCCGCGTTTGACGGAGGAGCGATACGGCGGATAGACGAACGCCGGATGCGAATCGAAGTCGCGCGGCGACAGGATGGACTCGTCCATGGTGGGGTGTCTCCTGGCAGGATTTGTGGGAAGAAGTTTTCTTGCAGCGTGGCGCAAGGTCGCGCTCCGTGCATGCAGCCACTTTATCCAATCCGAAAAGTTATGCAAAATGACGTTTTATCGCGTCTCGTATAACCAATCGTTATGCAAAACCGGCTTGCGGATTCCCGCGTCAAATTTCGCCATCTCCAGTGCTTTCTTGCGGTTGCGCAGTTTGGCAGCGTGCAGCAGGCGGCCGAGAGCCTGTCGATTACCCAGCCCGCCGTTTCCAAGACGATCGCTGAACTCGAAGCCGCGCTCGGCGTGAAGCTGTTCGAGCGCGGCCGGCATGGAGCCGTGCCCACGCGCGAGGGGCAGCTTTTCATGCCGCATGCGAGCGCCTGTGTGAGCGCGTTGCGCCAGGGCGTGGCCTTGCTCGCGCGCGAGGAAGGGGCGGTCGCGGCGACGCTCGATATCGGCGTGCTGCCGACCGTGGCGACTGCGCTCGTGCCCGGCGCGTTGCGCGGCTTCAACGGCGACTGGCCGCGCGTGAGCGTGCGGCTGGTGACGGGGGCCAATGCGGAATTGCTCGAACTGCTGAAGGCGGGGGCGATCAGCTTCGCGGTCGGGCGGCTCGCGGACCCGGAGCGCATGGTGGGTCTGAGCTTCGAACAGCTCTATAACGAGCCGCTCGCGGTGGTCGTGCGCCGCGGCCATCCGCTCGTGCAGGAAACGGGCGCGGCGCTGCCGCTCGCGCAGTTTCCCACGCAGTTCCCGCTGGTGTTGCCGCCCTTCGGCACCTTGATCCGCCAGGCGGCGGACAGTCTGCTGGCGGCGTGGGGCGCGCCGCCGCTGACCTCGTTCGTCGAATTGCTGTCGGTTTCCGTTGGGCGCGCGCTGGCGCTGGAGAACGACGCGGTCTGGTTCGTGCCGTCGGGCGCGGTCGAATACGATCTGCGCGAAGGCACACTGGTGCGCTTGCCGTTGCCGAGCGCGGGCGGCGAGGAACCCGTCGGCCTGATTCAGCGCACCGATACGCAGCCGACGGCGGCGGGGCGTGCATTAATGGACGCCGTGAGGCAGGCGGCGCGGGAGCGTGCCGGATCTCAGGCTGCCGTTGCAGCGAAAAAAGGGCGTTCGCGGGGGAAAGCGAAGCGCGATGTCTGACGCGCGCTGACGCTCACGCAGCCGAAAGTTTCTTTCTGGAACGTTTCGGTTTGGCGGTGGCGGGCGGGGCCGTTTCGGCCCCGGCAACGTCTTGCTCGCCCGGAACGGTCTCGCCGGTGGACATCCAGAGCACCACGGCGTCTTCCTTGCTCGTGGACACGGCGTAGTGGCCGGTGCGACTGTCGAAGTACAAACTGTCGCCGGCCTCCAGTTGGGTAGGCGTATAGAGCTCGGTATGCAGGCAAACGCTGCCGCTGATCACATAGATGAATTCCTCGCCCTCGTGACGCCCCCAGTCGTCGAATGCGTCGACCGAATGCGCCGTGATACGCACGAGGAACGGCAGCATGGCCTTGTGCGCGAGTTCCGTGGCCAGCACCTCCATCTCATAGCCGCGATACGCATGTGGCTTGCCCGCGCCGCGTCGCGTGAGTGCGCGGCGGCCGCCGAAATCCAGCTTCGGCGTGGAGCCGAACAACTCGCCCAGGTCGATCTTCAAGCCGGCGACGATCTTTTGCAGTACGTCGAACGTGGGCGACATCAGCCCGTTTTCGATCTTCGACAAGGTCGAGCGTGACACCCCGCATACGCGGCTGGCGTGTTCGATCGTCAGATCCTGCGTGAGGCGCGCAGCGCGGACGCGGCGGCCGAGGTCCGCGGTCGATGAGGCAGCCGATTGCGTGAGCGTGGTGTCCATAAGCGTGAAGAAGAGGGCAGGTGTTCTGGCACGTTTCCGATCATAGCAAAGCGTCGCTTTTCGGAAACCTCGGCCGAATGGCTAACGTTTGCAATCGAATTCGCAGTTTCGTGCGGTTTTCGGGGCTATTTTGTCGCACGCAGGCCGTTTAACGCTCCGAATTAACAATCCTTGAAGATTGACCTGGATCTTGTCGTCGTCAGAGTTGTCTTTCAATACAGTAAGGATTTGAGTAGAGCCTCGATATGCGTCGCAGGGTCACGTGACGAACCATATGGTGGTGCTTAGTATTGATTTTGATGATGAAAATCAAGCAAGGAGAAGAAAATGCGCGACGAACGTCTCGAATTACTGTTGGCCATTTCACGACGAACGCTCGGTGTCGAGCGCTTTGAGCTGACGGGCAAGCAAACCGCCGACCTCCACCTGGTGAGTTCGGATGACGTCGGTCGCGCGCTCGAATCCGCCTATGACGCAGGGTTGATCATTGGGCACCGCATGGGCCGCGCTGAATGCGTGCAAGAGTCGTAGGCGGCTGATGTCGAAGGATAACGGCGGCGCTAGAGCATGCGGCCGCCGCTCTCTGATGCCGAGGCCTTGAGCTTCGACGTTTCTCTCAGGAAACTTCCGCTGAACTCACAAGGGCTGCCCGGTGTGCCGGGTGGCCCTTTGCATTCGTGGCGCACCTTTGGCGCATCGCGGAGCTCTTTGTTTCTGATCGGAAACACGCGTTATGGCCGCTGTGTTTCTTAAAGGAAACATCCGCTGCGAGGCTCCAATTCGAACCTCGCTGGCTGAAGATAAGCCGGTTGATTCCCGTCACATGGACGTTCCAAGGCATCGGAAGCGTTCGGTCTTTCCCGTCTTGATGCGCCATCGGCCCCCGTGTATAGTCGGTCCACCAAAGTTTGTTTCTTATCGGAAATAAAGGATCGGTCATGGACGCAACACGCATTCTTGCTGACCTCGGCATCTCAGAAGAGGCCGGGTCGGGTGACATCGAGGTGAGATCGCCTATATCCGGCGAAGTGATCGGGCGGGTGGCAAGCCAGTCGGCGCCAAATGTCGACGCGGCGCTGGCGCGAGGGCACGCAGCCTTTCTCCAGTGGCGCAATGTGCCCGCACCGCGTCGCGGCGAACTCGTGCGCCTGCTGGGCGAGCGGCTGCGTGCGCGCAAGCAGGCTCTGGGCAGCCTCGTCTCGCTGGAGGCGGGCAAGATCCTCCAGGAAGGGCTGGGCGAAGTGCAGGAGATGATCGATATCTGCGACTTCGCGGTCGGTCTCTCGCGGCAACTCTATGGTCTGACGATCGCGTCCGAGCGTCCGGGCCATCGCATGGCTGAAAGCTGGCACCCGCTGGGCGTGTGCGCTGTGATTTCGGCGTTCAATTTTCCGGTGGCGGTGTGGTCGTGGAACGCGGCGCTCGCGCTGGTCTGCGGCAACCCGGTGATCTGGAAACCTTCGGAGAAAACGCCGCTCACGGCGCTGGCCGTGCAGAAGATCATGGACGACGCCGTGCGTGAATTCGGCGATGCGCCTGAAGGCCTCACTTCGCTCGTCATCGGCGGACGTGACATCGGCGCGAAGCTCGTGGCCGATCCGCGCGCGGCGATCGTGAGTGCGACGGGTAGCACAGAAATGGGCCGGGCCGTCGGCGTGGCCGTGGCGCAGCGCTTCGGCCGCTCCATTCTCGAACTCGGCGGCAACAACGCGGGCATCGTGGCGCCTACCGCCGATCGCGAACTCGCGTTGCGCGGCATACTCTTTTCCGCGGTTGGCACGGCAGGGCAACGCTGTACGTCGCTACGGCGCCTGTTCGTGCACGAGAGTGTTTATGACGCGACCGTCGAGCGGCTCAAGCAACTCTACGCCAAGGTTCCGATCGGCAACCCGCTGGTGGCGGGCACCTTGATGGGGCCGCTGATCGATTCCCACGCGTTCGAGCGCATGCAATCCGCGCTGCAACAGGCGCGTGCCGAAGGCGGCACAGTGACGGGCGGCGAGCGTGTTCAGGTCGAGGGTCTGGCCAACGGCTACTACGTGCGTCCCGCGCTCGTGGAAATGCCCGCGCAGAGCGCGATCGTCCTGAAGGAAACCTTCGCGCCGATTCTCTACGTCATGAAATACCGAGACTTCGACGAAGCCGTCGCAGCGAACAATGGCGCGGCGCATGGCCTGTCGTCGTGTGTGTTCACAAACGATCTGCGCGAGGCCGAACGTTTCCTGTCGGCATCGGGCAGCGATTGCGGCATTGCGAACGTGAATATCGGGCCGAGCGGTGCGGAAATCGGCGGCGCGTTCGGCGGCGAAAAGGAAACCGGCGGCGGCCGCGAATCGGGCTCAGACGCATGGAAGGGCTACATGCGCCGCGCGACCAACACGGTCAACTATTCGTCGGCGCTTCCGCTTGCGCAAGGCATCGACTTCTCGCTCGACTGATCGACGGGGTGAGACGAAAACAAGGGGGCGGCGCAGTCAAGCGCCGCCCCCTTGTTTTCCTGTGAATTAATTCGGATTGCCAATCATGAGACCAGCCGCCGCAATGACTCGAACGACCAGCTATGCGGCACGCCATGCACGGCGAAGAACCACGCGGCAACCCATGACGCCGCGATCACGATCAGATCGCATCGGCCGCTGCGCCACAGATTCAATGAATGCCGCCGTGCGATCCACGGCACGCCGAGCGGGTTCGGCCAGTCGGCGAACAGGTGCATGACGCCGCCACACGCAAAGCCAAAGACCGGCGCAGCGATCAGCAGATGCCCCAGTTCGTGATAAGACCACAGCAACATGCCGACCCAGCCGATGCCCCAATGCGTGAGCGTGCGATGCGTGATCCAGAGCTTGCGCTTCTTGCGCCACCAGGCGACTTCTAACCAGTCGGGCGCCGTGCCGCCCGCGACACCTGCGATGAAGGATAAAGCGGCCGCGAGGTGCCAGGGGGTATCCGCTCCCGCATGTGTAACGATGGCTGCGGCGATGACACCGGCGGCCCAGCCGGTGGCGTGATGTGCGGACCCAGATGCCATGAAGCGATGTCGTGCAAAATCCAGAGAGGGCGCAATCTTCGCAGATGTGACGACATCGTGACAGGGGCTTTTCGCGAGATTTTCTCTCGCGAGCTGTCGTTAGTTGCAACAGAAGAAATTAAGTCGTGCAACGCGCTACATCGAAGCGCAATTCGGCTTCAGGCGGATCGTCGGAGCTCGACGCACCATGCGTCACACGGATCACCGAACCATAGCCATTCGGTGTGAGCGTAACGAAGTACGAGGCGTCCGAACGTGATCCAACCGAGAGTTCCATCGCCTCGCCATTACGCGATTCGTGGACGCTCGAAATGCGGTCTTCGAGGCAACTCGCGATCGACGAAGGCGAGCGGGCCGACGACGCGTAGATCATCGTTTCGCCATTCGAGGCGGTAGTGGAAGGCGACGATCCGCAGGCAGCGATGAGTGCGAGCGGAAGGGCGGCGATGAGGCGTTGCGTGAGGGTTTTCATGAGCGGCGTGACGAGTGCGAAGCGCGTCGCAACGCGAGGCGCGATGCGGGACACGTGCTTCGAAGTATACGCACGCGTGCGTCGATGCAGGCCCATGCAGACGTAAAAAGATGCAACGGCGCGAGCGCTAGCGCGCATTCGCTCGAACGACAAAAGTTGCCGATACGAAATCGGGAAAACTCGCGGGAAACGCACGAAAAAAAACGCACGTGCGGTCGTGCCACAGGTGCGTTTTGCGGGAGCCGGGCAAGACGGCGGATTGCGCCGCCTGCCCGACGACGCGCGCCGCGAGGCACGCGTCGATGCGCTTTAGAAGCGGTGACGCAGACCGACCGTTGCGGCGATCTGGTTGTTGGTCGACGAGGGCGACAGCGTGTTGATCGCAGCGACGTTCGCGATCGCCTGGCCCGAGCTGTTCACACCCATCGAACCCGATGCGTGCTGGTACACGCCCGCGACATAGACGTCGGTGCGCTTGCTCAGCGAGTAGTCGGTGCCGATCATGACCGTGTGCCATTTCGGGCTCTGGTCGCCGTTGCCCGTGCCGGTCACGGTGCCATCGGTGAACGTGTACGAACCGACGAAGGCGAGTGCCGGCGTCAGGTGGTAAGCACCGTTCAGTTCGAAGTTGTCCATGTGCAGGTTCAGGCCGCTCACGCCGGCGAGCGTCGTGCCGCCGCTCGAGAGGCTCTGCAAGCCGTCGATCTGCGAGTGCGACCACACGAAGCCGACTTGCGCCGGGCCGTAGGTGTAGTTCGCGCCGGCGCCGAAAGTGCGTTGCTGGCGTGCGGAGATGTTCTGGTCAGCCGAGGCCGCGCCGCTCGTGTTGCCGCCCACGGTGCCCGAGTTGTTCAGTTGCAGGTAACCGGCCGCGACGTTCAGCGGGCCGTTGGTGTACGACGCGCCCGCGCTCCATGCGCGGCTGTTCGCGAAGCCGTCAGCCTGGTTCGAGAAGCCGTACAGGCCGCCGAACTGGAGGCCCGAGTAGTTGGCGCTCGAGTACTTGACCGCGTTCTTGATCGAGAACGTCTGGGCGAAGTTGTCGTTATCGAACGGGTGGCCCGCGAGGTTGTTGCCGAAGCCCGCGCCCGCTTCCGAGAGCGGTGCGAGGTACTGGTTCATCGAGTCGTACTGGCGGCCGAGCGTCACGGTGCCGTACTGGTCGCTTTGCAGGCCGACGTAGGCTTGACGGTTGAAGCCGCTGTCGCCGTTCTTGTAGCCGCCGTTATTGATGTTGAAGCCGCTTTCCAACGTGAAGATCGCCTTCAGGCCGCCGCCGAGGTCTTCAGCGCCTTTCAGGCCGAAGTAATTGTTCGACATTGCGCCGCTGCCTTGGGCAAACAGGCTGTGACCGCCCGCGTTGTTGGCATACACGAGGCCTGCGTCGAGCGAGCCATAAAGCGTCACGCTGCTTTGCGCGTGTGCGCTCATTGCAAATGCACCGAGAACGCCAGCGAGGATAAGGGTTTTTTTCATGCTTTTTAACTCCGGACAGTACTTGGGAATCTCACGGAATACGATTGCCTGGCAATGGCTTCCGTGGTCTGACGATTCGAAGCGAAGTGTATTCCGGCTATTCCGCTGATTGCTTTTGTTCGACGCAACAATTCTTTCTGAAAATTGTAATAACCGAATTAATGTCTGTAAGTGTTTGCCTGTAAAGGTATTTTTCTTAATCGTGAGAGATGCGACAAAATGTGACAATCGAGATTTTGTTGCGCAGGTGCGACGGCTTTGCAGCGATTGTGCGGCGGAGAGTTGGCGTGATTGCGTGATTTTTACGGGATATTTCTGCTGTTTTCTGAAAGGTACTGTTCCAGATTATGCGATCTACACGTGGCGAGTGTGGCGGTACAATTCGCTCACCCCTTGACCAAGGGTGGTCTTTTTTCATCTGTTTTACGCGGCTCTCGGGCCGCGTTTTTTTTGCGTCACTCAAAAATCATTATTAGTTCAATTTGATGCGCGAAAGACAGTATTGCGAAAAACGAAATGAGACAATTTGCCACGCGTATGGCGGACCTGTTTGGCGTGATTCCAGAATCGAAAGTCATTCGATTGAATCCTGAATTCCGGGCATTATTCGGTCATTAAAATCCTGATTCGAAGGGCGCTTTCTGATGGATTTTTGGCGGCCTGCGCGCGCACGTCGTAGCGGCCATGCGCGCCTGGTGTGACCGCCGCCCCGGCGCTTGCGGGTAAAATCCTGCCCCTGCCCGTGAAAAAACGGGCAGGCCCGCAGAACCCGATGGAACCCGCCACATGACCAACGCCTCCTCCGCCACCTCCCCCGACGACTCCCTCGATCCGACCGCCGACGATGCACATTCGCCCGACGTGATTCAGGAGCCGCGCCTGTGGCACAAGGACGGCTGGATGGCGCGCGTGATCAAGAACGAAGACGACGACGGCTGGGCCGTCGAGATGATCAAGGACGGCGAGCCCGAGCCCGCGCTGGTCGGACCCTGGACGATGGGCCGCGACAAGAAGAATCCGAAGCCGCTCGACACCTCGGCGTTCAACACGCTCGTGAAAACCGCGTCGGAAGTCCTGCGCCGCCATGAACAGCAACTGCGCGCGCTAATGCACAAGCGGCTCGGCGTGCGTACCGACGACGGCGATATCGACGTGACGCTCGACATCGTGCCCGACGAGTACGAGCCCTACGCCGTGCTCACGGCGCTCGACGCTTTCGGCGAACAGATCGCGCAGGTGCGCGTCGCGCCCAACTTCAAGCTGACCAAGGCGCGCGCCGAATCGTGGGCCGAAGGCGGCTTCGGGCGTATCGAGTAAGCGGCTGCGAAACAGGTCCGATCCGTTTCACGTTCGCTAACGGTTACGCGGTAACTCAGTCCTGCTGGCAGAAGATGGCAGTCAGGAGCGGCCCCGCGTGATGGACGATGGCGGTATTGCCGACCGCGTCGAGCGCCGCCTGGACCTTGGCCTGCGTGCCGACCACCACCGCACCATAGGCCGAACGGGCGATCGGTTTGCCGTCGCCGGTCTTGAAGATCGGGTCGTTCTGCTGGAAACCCACGATCGCAAACACGCTGAAGCCGTAGGCCGTCATGCGCTGACCGTGCGCGGGCCAGAAGGCGTTGATCGAGTTGCTTTCGACGCGCATGGGTTTCCCATCGATCAGTTTCTGATCGATGAGCCCCGAAATGAAGTCGTGGGCGGACTCCTTGCAGGTCAGGGAATCGTCGAGCGCGGCGGCGTGACCGGTAAGCGGTACGAAAGGCAGCGCCGCGAGCAGCAGGGCAGCGAGGGAAAGACGTTTCATCGGGATTCTGGCGATTGGGCAGCGTCAGCGCCGCGTGTGGACGCGACGCCGGAGCCGGTGCGAAGGGGTGCACTGTACGCGGGTTCGCGCGAGTGTGCTCTCGGCCTTGCGTCGGGCGACTTGCTGGAATCGTTTGTTTTGACCCCGATCTCCATTTTCATTCCGATCCAATTGTAGGAAACCCTGCAAGTTTTCTGGAAGCCGTATATATTTCCCGGTTATGACTGGAAAAGACAAATCTGTAAAAACGACACCTCGAACGGTGCCGTTGCCGCGTACATGGGACGCGCGCGCGGCGCGCTGGCTCGTGACGCCGCTCGTTTCAACCCGCGTTACCCCGAATCATCTGACCACGCTGCGCCTGCTGATCGGCCTCGCCGGTGCCTTCTATCTGGCGCGCGGTGATTTTCTGTACGCCAATATTGGCGCATTTCTGATCGTTTTGTCGAATTTTGTCGATCATACCGACGGCGAACTCGCACGAATCAGCGGGAAAACCAGTCGTATCGGCCATTTCTACGATCTCGCCGCCGATGCGGCCACCACGATCCTGCTGTTCTTCGGCATGGGCTACGGCCTCGGTGTGCAGGCGGCGGGCACGACTGCGGCCGAATGGCACGTGCCGCCTGCCGTGCTGGGCGCTATCGCCGGGGTGGCGGTCGCGGTAATCTTCTTCCTGCGCATGCGCATCGAGGAAATGGCGGGCAAGGCCGGCACCCAGCAGGCCTTCGCCGGCGGCTTCGAGACGGAAGACGTGCTCTATCTGTTGCCGCTCGTCACGCTCACCGGCATCGCGTCGCCCTTCGTCATGGCCGCGTCCATTGGCGCGCCGCTGTTCGCCCTCTATGTGGTGTTCGATTACTGGCGCGTCACGCGCCGCGTGGCCGGCAAGGAAACCAGTCAGGTTTGGATCAGCAGATGAGTTTGCAAGCAGAAGAAGAACAAGTCGTCATGGGCGGTGCACGCAGCGCGGGCGGTCAGTCCGCCGCAGCGGCAGGCGCGGCCGACGCCTCGATTGGCCGCGCCCTGGGCGGTCTGGACTCGGCGCGTCTGCGCGACGAGTACGTGAATCAGGGATCGTTTCTGTATCTCTCCGAATTCCTGCCCGCCGACGCGACGCAGCGGCTCATCGACGCCGCGAATGCGTTGATGCCCGAGGTCAACCGCAATTTCATCCCCGGCCATAAGGCTGGCGGCAGCGTAAGCAGTCATACGATTGACCGCCTCCAGCCGTATATCGCCGAGCTGTATCGCTCGCCGAAGCTGCTCGCCTGGCTCGAAAAGATCACCGGCGACAAGCTCCAGCTCTCGCCCGAGGACGATCCTCACGCCTATGCGCTGTATTACTACACGCGCGCGGGCGATCACATCGGCTGGCACTACGACACCTCGTACTACGACGGCCGCCGCTACACGGTGCTGCTGGGCGTGATCGACGACTCGTCGTGCATTCTCGACTACGAGTTGCACACGCGCGACGAGAACAAGCCCGACGAACCCGGCGCCGTGCAATACCCGCCGGGCGCGCTCGTACTGTTCGACGGCGACAAGCTGCGCCACCGCGTCACGCCGAGCCGCGAAGGGGAGGTACGCGTTTCGCTCACGTTCGAATACGTGACCAACCCGAACATGCGCCCGTGGCGGCGTTTCATCTCGAACATGAAAGACGCGATTGCGTACTTCGGCTTCCGGCAGGTGTTCCGCAAGGCTTTCCAGTCCGTCCGCTCCGGCGGCGGCAAGGCCGGAGAACGGGCGTGAGTCGTGTCGCCATCCTGCTGCTGTCGATCGGCACGGCACTCTTCATCGCATTGCTCGCCTGGCAGGGGCTCGGCTCGATCACGAGCACGCTCGCGGCTGCAGGCTGGGGCCTCGCGCTCGTCGCGGCGTTCCATATCGTGCCGCTCGCGCTCGACGCCGGTGCGATCGCGGTGATGTTCCGCAAGGGCGAGCGGGTCGATCAGCGCGACGCGCTGCTCGCGCGCTGGAGCGGCGAAGCCGTGAACAGCCTGCTGCCGGCTGGCCAGATCGGCGGCCCGGTCGCGATGGTGCGTCAGCTTGCGCAGCGCGGCATGGCCATGCGCGACGCGGCGGCGGCCATCACCGTGAGCACCACGTTGCAGGCCGTCGCGCAGATCGTGTTCGCGGTATTCGGCATCGCGCTCTTTTCCGCCTACGCCGCCAACGGCGCGCCGCGCGATCTCGGCCTCGCGGCGATGATCGCCACGGTCGTGCTCGGCGGCATGATCGCCCTGTTTTACGTGGCGCAGCGCCGCGGCCTGTTCGGCCGTCTGCTGCGTCTTGCGTCCAAAGTGTTCGGCAAGCGCGACTGGTCGTCGCTTGCCACGCGTGCCGACGCCATCGACGCCGCCGTGAAGGAACTCTACGCCGAGCGCGGCCGCGCGGCGGCCAGCTTCGCGCTGAGCCTCGCGGGCTGGCTTGTGGGCACGGCGGAGGTGTGGCTCGCGCTGCACTTCCTCGGCCATCCGGTTGGCTGGATCGACGCGCTGCTGCTGGAAAGCATCGGCCAGGCGATCCGCGGTGCGGCCTTTGCGATTCCCGGCTCGCTCGGCGTGCAGGAGGGCGGTTATCTGCTGCTCGCGCCGCTCGTCGGCCTGCCGCCGGAGGCGGCGCTTGCGCTTTCGCTCACCAAGCGCGCGCGCGAAATTGTGCTCGGTCTGCCGGGCCTTCTGTATCTGCATTTCAGCGAACGTAGCTGGCAACGCCGACGCGCTCCGCGTGTCCCCGCTGTCGAAATCGCCGATTGACCTTTTTCTCCCAAGGAACGTTGCGCATGCGCGCCATCATTCTCGCGGCAGGCCTTGGCCTGCGCCTTCAGCAACGCGCTGGAGAACAGTTTCCGAAATGTCTGCTGCAATTCGAGGGCGTGTCGCTGCTCGAACGCCATTTGCAGTTGCTCGAATCGGCAGGCGTCACTGAGGTCGTGCTCGCGCTCGGCTTCCAGCCTGAACTGGTCGAAGCCGAACTCAAGCGCATCAACTGGCCGCACAAGGTCGAAGTCGTGATGAACCCGCGTTTCGATCTGGGCAGCGTGCTGACCGTGCATCGCACGGCCGAGGCGCTCACGCGCGGCGGCGACGTGCTGCTGATGGACGCCGACGTGCTTTACGACGAGCGCGTGTTCGCACCGCTCGTGGCTGGCGAGGCGCCGACCAACCGTCTGCTGATCGACCGCGACTTCGAGGCCGGCGATGAGCCCGTGAAGCTGTGCCTGCGCGACGGCGTGCCCGTCGAGCTGCGCAAGCAACTGGCTGTGGGCCTGCAATACGACACCATCGGCGAATCGGTTGGCTTCTTCCGCCTGAATGAAGCGACGGCGCGCCGCTTTGCGCAGATCGTGGAAGGCTACGTCGATACGGGCCGCGCGAACCTGCCGCACGAAGAAGCCCTGCGCGATCTGCTGCTGGAGCGCGGCGCCGAATTCGAAACGGCCGATGTCACGGGCGCACCGTGGATCGAGATCGACTTCCCGAACGACGTGACGCGCGCTGCCGAACAGGTGCTGCCGCAACTGACGCCGGTCGCGAGCCGCTTGCAGCAAACGGCTGAGTGATCGCACAGCGATCAACGGTTGTGAAGTGAGTTTGCCGAGGGCCGTCGAAAAGGGCGGCCCTTTTGCATGGGCGCTCGCCTGTGCGGCGTGTGCGGGCTATGCGAGCGCACCGCTTCATCTGTTGCCAAAGCCCCGCTTTCTGCAACACGGTGCCATAATGGCAGCTTTACGCCATCAGCCGCGCTGATAGTCGTTCCTGCCCATGCCACTAGCCCTCGGCGCTTTCATCGTTCCGCTCATTGTCGCGTGCTCGATGTTCATGGAGAACGTGGACGCGACCGTCATCGTCACTTCGCTGCCCGCGCTGGCCCGCGATCTCGGCCAGGATCCCATTACCCTGAAGCTTGCCGTCACGAGTTATGTGATCGGACTCGGCGTGTTCATTCCGATCTGCGGCTGGGTGGCCGATCGCTTTGGTTCACGCAATGTGTTCCGCACGGCTATCGGCATCTTCATGACAGGCTCGCTGCTGTGCGCCGCTTCGCGTTCGCTCGAAATGTTCGTGGCCGCGCGCTTCGTGCAGGGTATTGGCGGCGCGATGATGGTGCCGGTGGGGCGCATCATCATCTTCCGCTCGCTGCCGAAATCGGACTTCATTCGCGCGATCAACTATCTGACCGTGCCCGCACTGCTCGGTCCTGTCGTGGGGCCGCCGCTCGGCGGCTTCATCACCACGTATCTGCACTGGCGGCTGATTTTCTTCGTCAACATTCCGATTGGCGTGCTTGGCATCTGGCTGGCGAACCGGCATATCGCGAACATGCACGAGGAGCATCCCGGCCCGCTCGACTGGACCGGTTTTCTGCTCTCGGCGGGCGGCGCTTCGTTGTTCATGCTGGGGCTTTCGCTCGTGGGCGGCGAACTGGTTTCCAATGGGAAAGCCGTGACGATGTGCGTGATCGGTGCGCTCCTGCTGGGCATCTACTGGCTTTACGCCCAGCGTGCCGAACGGCCCGTTCTCGATCTGAAATTTCTGCGCATTCCGAGTTTCAACGCAAGCGTCGCGGGTGGCTCGCTGTTTCGTATCGGACTCGGCGCGGTGCCGTTCCTGTTGCCGCTCGCGCTGCAGGAAGGGCTCGGCATGACCGCGTTCGCCTCGGGGGCGATCACCTGCGCGTCGGCGTTCGGCTCGATCTTCATGAAGTCGATCGTCTCGCGCGTGCTGGGTCGTTTCGGCTTTCGTCGCACGCTGATCGTCAATGCCGCGCTCGCGGGCGCAGCCATTGCCGTGTATGGACTGTTCTCGCCCAGTACGCCCATATGGCTGATCTGGCTCGTCGTGCTGGCGGGTGGCATCTTTCCGTCGCTGCAATTCACGGGCCTCAATTCGCTTGCTTATGCGGATATCCCCAGCAAGGACATTGGCCGCGCCACCAGCGTGGCGAGCGTGATCCAGCAGGTGTCGCTCGGCCTCGGCGTGACGATCGCGGGGATCGTGCTGCAAGTTTCGCATCGGCTACAAGGGCATCCGACCATTGTGTGGTCCGACTTCTGGCCGGCGTTCTTCGTGGTCGGACTGTTCTCGGTCGCATCGATTCCGGTCACGCTGCGCCTGCCCGCCAACGCGGGCGACGAGATCGCACGCGGACGGCGCGGCAAAGCTTGAGCGAGGCGCAGTCGATCGGCGCGGATCATCGGTATCGGCGGATGGCCGGATCGCAAACGTATGGCGTGCGTGCTATAAGCGTGGAAGCCGGGTCACAAGCCCGGTGAAAGCTGACCAGGAACGCGTTAGACGATGAACCGAATCATGGAGGTTGCTCAATGAAGCTGGTTGATAGAACGAAAATTTCCGCTGCCGCTCTCGCACTTGTTTCACTTTCCGCTTTATCGGCGGGCTTTCTCGAAGCCACGCCTGCCTTCGCCAAGGACACGCAACAACGTCCCGCCATCCTGACCGCTTCGGCGGTCGCCGTCGCCGACAAATACGCGGCCGACGCCGCCGAGCAGATCTTCAAGGAAGGCGGTAATGCCGTCGATGCCGCGGTCGCCATTGCGTTCTCGCTGGCCGTGACTTACCCCGAAGCCGGCAATATCGGCGGCGGCGGTTTCATGACGCTCTACGTGAACGGCAAGCCGTATTTTCTCGACTATCGCGAACGCGCGCCGCTGGCCGCCACGCGCACGATGTATCAGGACGACAAGGGCAATGTGATCGAAGGCAAGAGCCTCTACGGTTACGACGCCGTGGGCGTGCCGGGTACGGTCGAGGGCATGTGGGAAGCACAAAAGCGCTTCGGCAAGCTGCCCTGGAAGCAGGTGCTGCAACCGGCGATTCACTATGCGCGCGATGGTTTCGTCGTCGACGAGCAACTGGCGAAGCGTCGCGACGACTCGGCCAAGGATTTCGCCGGCAAGACCAACTTCGACCAGTATTTCGGCGACATGAAAGTGGGCGCGACCTTCAAGCAGCCCGATCTGGCGAATGTGCTCACGCGTATCGCCAATCAGGGGGCGAAGGACTTCTACGACGGCAAGACGGCCGATCTGATCGCGGCCTCGATGAAGGGCCACGGCCTCATCACGAAGCGCGATCTTCAGGAGTACAAAGCCGTCTGGCGTCAGCCGGTCGAGGCGAAGTGGAACGGCTATGAGGTGATCACGGCGCCGCCTCCGAGTTCGGGCGGCGTGGGCCTCGTGCAACTGCTCAAGATGAAGGCCGATCTCGCGCCGCAGTTCAAGGACGTGCCGCTCAACTCGCCGCAATACATCCACTTGATCTCGGAGATCGAGAAGCGTGTGTTTGCGGACCGCGCGCAATATCTCGGCGACCCCGACTTCTACAAGGTGCCGGTCGCGCAGCTGACCGACGATGCCTACATTGCGAAACGCGCCGCCGACGTCGATCCCGACAAGCCCTCGGACACGCAGAGCGTGCAACCGGGCCTCGGCACCTCGATGCCGGAAAAGGCCGAGACCACGCACTTCTCGGTGGTCGACAAATGGGGTAACGCCGTGTCGAACACCTACACGATCAATGGCTACTTCGGCTCGGGTGTCGTGGTGCCGGGCGCGGGCATCGTGCTCAACGACGAAATGGACGACTTCTCCGCGAAGCCGGGCGTGCCGAACATGTTCGGCGTGGTCGGCAGCGACGCGAACGCCATCGCGCCGAAGAAGCGCCCGCTGTCCTCGATGACGCCGACGATCCTCACGAAGGACGGCAAGGTGTCGCTCGTGATCGGCACGCCGGGCGGCTCGCGCATCTTCACGTCGATCTTCCAGGTCATCAACAACATCTACGACTTCCAGATGCCGTTGAAGGACGCCGTCGGCGCGATGCGCTTCCACCATCAACTGCTGCCGCCCAACACGATCTTCTGGGAGCCGTACGAGCCGATCGACGGAGAACTCGCGAAGAGCGTCGAGGCCAAGGGCTATACGTTGAAGGGGCAGAACTTCAATGGCGACATCCAGGCTATCCGCGTGGATGGCGATACGCCTGAAGCGGCCGCCGATCCGCGCGGGCGCGGTGTGACGCGTGTGGTGCAGTAAGCTGAGCCGACGTTGGTGGTCGAAGCTACCGGTTGCATGCATAGCTCGTTGCCGATGGGAAATTTTTGCCTCGCAAGTTTTCCCGAAAAGCACCGGTTTCAGGGCATATGCTCAATGCATGACGAAAAGCTCGCATGCGATGCGCGTTTGTCCTCTTTATTGAGGACTTCAACAGGTGCTTCATCGCGTAGGATGCAAGCTCCGGTGACGTGAAAACCTAGCCGGCGTGTGTTTTCGTGGGCGGCCTCGGCCGCCCATTTTTCTTTATTCTCCTGATTTTCCCGCAGTGTTGCGTGCCGGCACGCTGCCTTGTAGTCGCCGAATTCGCTATATAAGCTATAACGATTTTGGCCGCCCCTTAACCGCCGTTCCGACGCAGGCACTTCCCCCCGCGCATGTATCTGACAAGCCGCGAACTGGCGTTGCTCGCCGACGTCTTCAAGGTGCTGGCCGACCGTACGTTGCCGGAGGACGTGCTTCGGCTCGAAGTAGGGCGGCGCATGCTCGATCTGCTGCGCGCGGATTTTCTGGGCTCTTACGTGTGGGACGACGCGCAGGGCATCTTCACGAACCGCGTCGCCATCAATATGTCGCCCGACAATCTCGGGGACTACGAGCGCTATTTCCAGTATCGCGATCCGCTGACGCCGCGCCTGCAGCCTCACCGCGAAGCTGTGCGCGTGACCGATGTGATCGCGCACGACGAACTCGCGCGTACCGAACTGTTCAACGACTTTCTGCGCCGTGACGGGCTCTACTGGGGCATGAATCTGTTCGCCTGGGAGGGCGATGCGAACCTGGGCGATCTGCGGATCTGGCGCGGCGAGCATCGGGAGAATTTTTCCGATCACGAACGGGCCTTGCTCGACATGATCCGGCCGGCGTTTACGGCGGCGCTCGCCCGCGCACGCCACGAAGCGGGTCTGGTGAAGGCACCACCTGCTGACGCGGTGGTGCCGGATGTCACCGAACTGATCGCACGCCTCACGCGGCGCGAACGCGAGGTGGCCACCTTGGCCGCCGACGGGTTGCTCGACAAGGAAATCGCCGAGCGGCTGGGTATTTCCTATACGACCGTGCGCACGCATCTCGACCGGTCGTTTCAGAAACTGGGGGTCAGCAATCGTTCGCGTCTTGCGCGATTGCTGCAATCGGCACGGCGTTGACGATCGGAAACCCGGGCGATGCGCGAGGCGTCAGACCGGCATCTCGTCGCGGGCCGCGTCGATCAGACCGAGCGCGGCCTGTGCATCGTCGATGCGCTCCACGGCGAGCAGCGCGAAACGCGCGAGAAAAAGCGGCGCATTGGCCTCGCCCAGTTCGGTCATGGTCTTGCACAAGCGCGTGTAGACCGCGTCGAGTTCGCTGTCGGTCATGGCGTTCTCCTGTCCTGTTCTGTTGATATCGTTGAGTTCGCAACGGTGTGCGTTACGCGTGCAGTGCGTGATCGAGAGCGTCGAGCGCATGCTGTGCCAGTGTGGTGTCGCTGCCTTGCCAGCGGCCGAGCACGTGGCCGTCCGGCCGCACGAGATAGAGCGTGCGCGATGCCGCGCCGTACATCGGAAAGAGCCGGCCCGTGTGGTCCCAGCCGCAGTGACGTGTGACGTCTGCGGGCGCGCGCTGCGCGAGTGGGACGAGCTTGAGCGGCGTGGCACACGCGGTTTCGAGCGCAGCGACGGCAGGCGGCACCGCACCGTCGATACTGAAATAAAACGCCGTGAAATGCGGGCCGATCAGATCGGTCATGTGGCCTTCGCGCGCACCGTTGTCATCGACGATCGTGAGCGGGCATTCGGGCAGCACCGTGCCGGGCGCGGGGCCGCTCGCGAGCGGATCGGAGACCGCATTGAGCGGGGAGTCCTTGTACGAGATGGCCGAAGTCTGGCGCGGGTTGATCAGCGAGCGCACGCCGGGATGCCGGGTGGCGAGGCTCAATACCGCCGTGCGCATCAACTCGAACGCGAACGAGGGCGGCGCCATGAATTCGGTGCTCTTCGTGCCGTAGCTGAGGTTCTCGTGGGCGGCGAACACGCGCTCGTCGGAATAGCTGTCGAGCAGGCTTGCATTCGCGCGGCCCTGAATCACATAGGCCAGTTTCCACGCGAGATTGTCCGCGTCGTCGATGCCAGAATTCGCGCCGCGCACGCCGAAGATCGGCACGAGATGCGCGGCGTCGCCCGCGAACAGCACGCGGCCATGACGATAGCGCTCCAGCGTGAGCGCATTGGCCTTGTAGATCGTGATCCAGATGGGCGACCACGCGGCCGTTTCGCCCATCATGTCGAGCAGGCTCTGCACGCGCGGCATCACGTTTTCGGGTTTGACAGCCGCTTCCCCGTCTTCGCCGTCGCGCAGTTGATAGTCGATGCGCCAGACGTTGTCGGGCTGCTTGTGCACGAGCACGGTCGAGCCGGGATTCGACGCCGGATCGAAATACGCGAGGCGTTCCGTGGGGCGCGCGCTGTCGAGCAGGATATCGACGATCACATAGCGGCCTTCGTAGCTCGTGCCCGCGAGTTTCAGGCCGAGCGCGTCGCGCACGGTGCTGCGTCCGCCATCTGCCGCGACCAGCCAGTCCGTTTGCGCTGTGTAGTCGCCGGCTGGCGTCGAGAGCGTCAGCGTCGCGCCTTGCGCGTCGTGCTGCACCGAGGTCACCTTCGTACGCCAGCGAATGTCGATGAGGTCAGCGTGGCGCTCGGCCGCATCGAGCAGGAATTGCTCGATGTGATATTGCGCGAGATTAACCATCGGCGGCAGCTTCTGGTTTTCGTCCTGCGGCATCGTGAAGTGCAGCACTTCGTCGTGACGATAGAAACTGCGCCCGCCGGCCCAGGGCAGCCCCTTGGCGAGAAAGCCGTCGAGTGCGCCCAGGCGTTCGATGATTTCCAGGCTGCGGCGCGAAATGCAAATGGCGCGGCTGCCGTGGCACACCGATTCGTCGGCCTCGATCAGCACCGAACGCACGCCATGTTTTGCGAGACCCAGGGCGATGGCGAGGCCCACCGGCCCGCCGCCGACGATCGTGACCGCGTGGCGCTGCGTTTCGCGGCCATCGACGCAATCGGGAACACGGGCGTCGTACTGCTTCGCCTCGAAGGGATAGGGCTTGAAATCGACGCTCATCGTGCGTTGTCTCCGATCGGAAATTATTGTTCGCGGATGGAAATCCAGCGGCATTGCCGGGAGTATGGCGCGCGTGCGGCGTGGCGCTGTCCTCATTTTGGGTACAGCGCTGGCGTGCTGGAGCGTGTGGCGGGACGGCGGGCTAGCGTGCGTCGTTGGCGAGGCAAAGCGCGAAAAGCTGGCGCTGGCTCGAAATGCCCAGGCGCTGATAGGCGCGTTTCTGATAGGTGACGACGCTGCTGGGTTTCACACCCATGTGGTCGGCGATCTCTGCGGCGCTGTGGCCTTCGAGCACGCCGCGCAGTGCGTCGAGTTCGCGTTTCGAGAGATCGGGGCAGAGGCCTCGCAGACGCGCGAGCATCAATTGCGGAATGCCCAACTGGCTTTGTCCCCGCAGCGCGTAGTGGTGCTTCGTGGCCTCGCCAATCAAGGGAGCGAGCGATTCGACCAGTTCCACCTCACCGGGTTGGAAATTGCCGGCATCGCGCTCGCGATAGAGATTGACGCTGAGCCAGATATCGGCGGCGGGCTGCATGAGCAGGGAGAGCCGATCGGAAACATTCGGCGTGGCGTAGCAGGCCTGGCGGTAGCCGTCGTGCGCGATGTCCTCGCTCGTCTGCCAGTGCAGCACGAGCGATGAGCCTGGCTTGCCCGTATTGTTGGTGTCGCCCGTGACGATCTGCTGATTGCCGTCGAGCGCATAGAAGAGGCGCGCGTAGGTGTCGGCGACATCGCGCAGAAAACGGCCGCCACGATGGTCCGCCACCGAAACCGTGCGCGGCCGGTTGCCGAATTCGTACGCGAATACCGTGCATTGCGAAACCGAGGTCGCCGGGCCGAGCAGATTCAACACTTCGGTGGCGAGCGCGTTGGCGTCCCCGCCGCCGATCGCGGCCACGAGGCCGGTGACGCGGGACAGATCGAATGCGCCGGATGAACCTGATTGTCCAGATTGTCCGGGCCGGTCGAGACGCCAGTAACGCATGTTTCTTGAAGGAAAACGACGGAGAACAGCCTTCGAGGGTAGCACCGAATCGACGCCTTGCGGCAGCTCTGTTGGGCAGGAAAAGCCCCAGCGGGGGACTGATCGATACCCGTTTCGCGTACGCGGTCAACGGGCGACTGCCAAGCAAGAACCTGCCCAGTTGCGGTAACCTCCGTACTTGCGCCGTTTTGGCGCAGATGTTTCCTTTCTTATCAGCCCGCTTCAAGCCGGAAACTGCGCCATGTGGACTCTTCCTACCGCCATCCCGCCCGATTTCGGCACCGGGGCGGTATTTCTCAGCGTGCTCGTCACGCAACTCGGTGTACCGGTTCCCGCTGCGCCGGTGCTGATACTGGCGGGCACGATGGCGGCTGGCGGAGAGGCGTCGTACGCAAGTTTGCTGCTGGCCGCCGTGGTGGCGACCTTGTTCGCCGACTCGCTCTGGTTCACGGCGGGCCGCATGCGGGGCCGTCGCCTGCTCAACGGGCTCGTGCGCTTTTCGTTGTCGCTCGACACGACGATCCGGGTCGCGCGCAATGTGTTCGAGCGCCACGGCGCGCCGATTCTTGCGGTGGCGAAGTTCGTGCCGGGCCTGGGCCTCATGTCCGCGCCGCTGCTGGGCACCACGACGATGGATGTGCGCATTTTCCTGCTCTGGGATGCGGTAGGCGCAACACTTTGGGCCGGCACCTGGCTGATTGGCGGAGCGGCCTTGCACACGGAGATTGCGCGCTTCGCGATGTTCGTGCGCGCCAACGGCTGGACCATTTTCGACGTGCTCGCGATCGCGGGCGTGCTGTTTCTCGCGTATCGCTGGCTGCGCCGTCTGCAACTGCGGCATTGGCTCGCCACGCACCGCATTTCGCCCGATCAGCTCGACGAGATGATGAAGTCCGAGGCGCCGCCGGTCGTTTTCGATGCGCGGCCGCAGACCGTGCGCGAGAAGGAGTCGTATCGTATTCCGGGTGCACGGCCGCTCAATCTCGATTCCAGCGAGGCGCTACCAGCCGAGTTGATCGGGCGGCCGATCGTGGTGTACTGCGTGTGCCCGAACGAGGTGACGGCCAAACGCATCGTGAATCGCTTGCGCGACAAGCACATCTATCATGCGCATGCGCTTCGAGGCGGCCTCGATGCATGGGAGCGGCGCGGTTACCCGGTCGAGCCGCTTTCGTCGGAATTCCACGCCGCGCACGCACTCGCCGATGAAGAATTCGAAGACGGCGCGGAACAGGAATTCACCGTGCGCGCGAGCCTGTCGAAATAAGCCTTCCGCCTGATGTCATGCAGCGCGCGGTGCGCCGCATGACATCGCCATCTACACGTCAATCACGCTCCACGTTCCAGCTTCACGCGCGCTGGCGGCGCGAACCGCCGCCCACGTTCTGGCCCGCGTCGCGCGACATCTGTGCATATCCCCAGACCGACAGCAGCGTCAGCACGCCCGCGCCCAGAAACGCAAGGCGGAAGTCGTCCAGCGTAAACACGTGGCCAGTCGTTTCCCCGTGGAAACTCGCGGCCACACGCAAGGCGAGTGCGCCGAAGGCGATCCCCAGGCCATTGGTCATCTGTGCCGCTGCGCTCCAGAGCGTGCTGGCGCCGCTCATCTGCGGCTGCGCGACATCGGCATAGGCGAGCGTGGCGAGCGTCGAGAACTGCATCGAGCGCGTGACGCCGTAAATGAACACCACGATCAGCACGATGGCGAGCGGCACGTCGGGCGTGAGCAGGCCGCACGCAATCATCGACAGACCTGCAATCGCGACGTCGACCATCGCGACGCGGCGGAAACCCCAGCGTTCGAGAATGCGCGTCGTTAGCGCCTTCATGCCGAGGTTGCCGAGCGCGCTCGCGAGCAGCAGCAGGCCCGCCTTGAAGGCGCTCAGCCCGAAGCCGATCTGGAACAGCAAAGGCATCAGATAAGGCGCCGCACCGATGCCGATGCGCGTGATCGAGCCGGTCACGACCGTCACCGAAAAGGTCGGGATTTTCAGTGTGGAAACGTCGACGAGCGGCGTGGGATGGCGCTTCGCATGCATGAACGCGATGACGCCGACCACGAGACCCGCCGCGACGAGGGCCACCGCGCGCCACGGATTCTCGCCCGGCTGGCTCGCCAGTTCCGCGCCATAGAGGATGGCGGTGAGCGACGCGCCGCTCAGCACGAGGCCGACGATGTCGAGCGGGCGGCGCTGCTCGCCGCGCAGGTTCGGCACGATCGTGGCGATGGCCACGAGCACGGCGATACCGAAGGGCACGTTGAGCAGGAAGATCCAGCGCCACGACGCATAGGTCGTGATGAAACCGCCCACCGGCGGCCCGACCACGGGCGCGGCGATCGCGGGCCAGGTGATGGTGGAGATGGCCTGCATGAGGCGGCTTTTCTCGGTGCTGCGCACGACGATCATGCGGCCGACCGGCACCATCAGCGCGCCGCCCATGCCTTGCAGGACGCGCGCGGCGACGAACTCGCCGAGATTCTGCGAGACGCCGCACAGCACCGAGGCCAGCGTGAAGGTCACCACGGCACCGAAGAACACGGTGCGCGAGCCGCAGCGGTCGGCCACCCAGCCGCTCGCCGGAATGAAAATGGCGAGCGCCAGCATATAGGCCGTCACGCCGAGACTCAGGCTGTTCGGGCCAACGCCGAACGAATGCGCCATCTGCGGCAGCGCCGTGGCGATCACGGTGGTGTCGAGATACTCCATGAAGAACGTGGCCGCGACGATGTACGGCAGCCAGCCCACCAGGGCGTGCGCGGGGCGTGCTTGTGCGGTGTCGTTCATCGCGCCGCCTCGGGCAGGGCGACGTGAGCGTGTTCGAAACGATCGAGGGCGGAAGGGCTGTGGCAGGAAGTGCGGATCATGGAGCGCCTACAGAAAAACAAACGAGGCGACAGTTTCCGATACGAAAGTGTCGATGTACAGCGCCGATGCAACGCGTGCGTGCGCGTGTCCAGGCGGCTGGAAGAATGCGGCGACCGCCCGACAGCCTTACGGGTAGGCGCGTACACTCGTCGGCGATTCGTCAACGCACGATTGTGGAGGAAAGGAAATGGAATACCGTTTTCTGGGCGCATCGGGCTTCAAGGTCCCGGTGCTGAGCTTCGGCACAGGCACGTTCGGCGGCAAGGGCGAGTTTTTCGAGGCATGGGGCGCGACCGATGTGGCCGAGGCGCGGCACCTGATCGACATCTGTCTCGATGCCGGCGTCACCATGTTCGATACGGCCGATATCTATTCGCGCGGCGTGTCGGAGTCGGTGCTTGGCGAGGCGCTCAAGGGCCGTCGCGACAAGGCGATCATCTCGACCAAGGCGACATTTCGCTTCGACGAAGCGGATGCCAATAACGTCGGCTCGTCGCGTTTCCATCTGAAGCGGGCCGTCGATGCCGCACTCAAACGTCTACAGACCGATTACATCGACCTGTTCCAGCTACACGGCTTCGATGCGAAAACGCCCGCCGAGGAAGTCCTGTCGACGCTCGACGAACTCGTGCGCGCAGGCAAGATTCTCTATACCGGCGTGTCGAACTTCTCGGGCTGGCATTTGATGAAGTCGCTTGGCGTGGCCGATCGTTACGGCTATCCGCGCTACGTCGCCAATCAGACGTATTACTCGCTGATCGGGCGCGACTACGAATGGGAACTCATGCCGCTCGGGATCGACCAGGGCGTGGGCGCGGTGGTGTGGAGCCCGCTCGGCTGGGGGCGCCTGACCGGCAAGATTCGCCGCGGCCAGCCACTGCCGCAGACCAGCCGTCTACACAAGACGGCCGAGCAGGGGCCGCCGGTGCCGGACGAGTATCTGTTCCGCGTGCTCGACGCCATCGACGAAGTGGCGCAGGAAACCGGCAAGACCGTGCCGCAGATCGCGCTGAACTGGCTGCTGCAACGGCCTACCGTAGCGACGGTGTTGATCGGCGCGCGCGACGAGGCGCAACTGCGTCAGAACCTCGGTGCGGTGGGCTGGAACCTCACGCCGGAGCAGGTCGCGAAACTCGACGCGGCGAGCGCCGTGCGGCCCGTGTATCCGTACTGGCATCAGGAAGGCTTCAGCGAGCGCAACCCGTCGCCGGTCTGATGCCCGGCGCCTTGGGCCAATCAGTCCAGTTCGGCGGAGCGCTGGATTGCCGCTGAACCCAGGTGGATCGCCAGCGCGAAGAAGTCGCGCTCGGCGAGATTGGCGGCCTTGGCGATCGCCATGGCGCGGTGATGGTCGTGCGGATGCAGCAGCAGCTTGACTTCGATCTTGGCGGGCGACTTGAGGGCGGATTCCATGGCAATGCTCCTTCGGTAACCGGGCGCGTGGCCCGTGACGGGTGCGAAGCCCATTACCGTTCGCCAGTGCGCGCACAAGCGCGAGCCGTTCGCCGTGGCGCATGCCTGGGCGTGATGAACGGCGTATGACGTGGAGTGGGCCTGAACTGGCCAGCCGCACCCACCTGGGCGCGACGGCGCGATACGCGTGCCGGGCGTTAGCGCGGCGTGAGCGATCGTCCTGCGACTGCGTAAGTATTGCGAGTAGAACCGGGGTGAGGCGTCTTGTACGGCGGGTACGGCAGGCAAGCACACTGCATGGGTAACCAACCTCCAGAATTATTTTTCTGCTGCGGCAGGGCGCCGCATATGGTACGGACGAGAGTATAACGAGATTGATCCCTAGGGTAAACACCTACATCGTTACCTGGGTGTCAAATCATTGTTGCAGGGAATGAGAGAATCAAACGCAAAAAACCGGACGACGCCTGTTCGGCGTGGTCCGGTTCGGGGGAGTGGCGGAGGAACGACGGGCGGCCTCGCCGCCCCGTGGGCGTGTTAGCCCGTCGTGTCCTTGCGCAGGCGCGCGCGCGCCTCGCCGAGCGATTCGAAACGGCCGTGCGTGTCGTCGAAGACGGACACGGTACCCTGGCCGATGTCGTACACCCAACCTTGCAACTGGAGCTGGTTCTGCGCCACGCGCGCCGCCACGGCGGGGTGGGTGCGCAGGTGCGTGAGTTGCAGGCGCACGTTTTCTTCCACCAGCGCCTGGACGATCTCATCTTCGTTCAGGCCACGCGTCTGCACCACGCTGCGCGCCGCTTCGGCGTTGCGCAACCAGGCCGTCACCGTCGGCATGCCGGCGGTGGCCGCGCCGCCCGAGGCGAGGCCCTTCATCGCGCCGCAGTCGGTATGGCCGCACAGCACGATCTGTTTGACGTTCAGCGCCATCACGGCGAACTCGACCACGGCCGACACGCCGCCGAGCATCTCACCGTAAGCCGGCACGATATTGCCGATGTTGCGGCAGACGAACAGATCGCCAGGGCGCGCCTGCGTGATCATCTCCGGCGACACACGCGAGTCGGCACAGGTGATGAACAGCGTATGGGGGGCCTGACTGTGGGCGAGGCTGCGGAACAGTTCCTGGTTGCCCGGGAACACGCGATGAGTGAACTCGTCCACGCCGTCGAGGAGGTGCAGCAGATCGCAGCCGCACGATTCCGTGTGATCGTCGTGCGAATGGGTATGGTCTGGCATGGAAGTTTCTCTCTTTATCATGAATCGACACAATCGAATGACAACGGCGGAAGTTTACGCCGGGCTGCCGTGTTTCGGTTCGGAAACAACCGACCGGACGTGCGTTTTCCCGATTTCCGATCGTCACCGGCAAGGGCGCGAGGCGGCCGCTGTCGGGGTATTCGAAGGCGTATTTTCTCACGCGGCGAGCGCCACTGCGTCACATCGAACCGCCATGTTTCGCATCGGCGCAGGCTGATGCGCGGCTTTTGTCATACGACCGGCCAGTCGGTCTTGAGCGCTCGCGCGCCAGGTGCCGAGGCCGGCGGGGCAGCATTGTACGCGACGCGGCGATTTATGCGAGCGGGGGTTTCCAGAAGGAAACTTACCGCCGGGTGCGGGCGGGCGCACGCGTCCTGCGGCGCGTGATCCTATTGATTCGGATGGCGAAGTAATTCGTGGAGTAAAAAACGCTTGCCGCGAGTGCTGGCGGCAAGCGTCGGGCAACCGGGAAGCGAGCGGCCTCGCGCCGCGCTTCAGGACTCCATCGCGGGGTGTGCGGCCCGGGCGCGGCGACCCGGCATGAAGTACCACACGCCGGCTAGCGTCTGCACCACGATCAACGCGGTCCAGACGCACTGGTGGGCGACGGCCGGATAGTGGCCGTCCACGGCGCTCCAGTGTCCGAGCGCAGCACCAATGGCGATCTGCGTGACGAAAATGCCCACGAAGATGACCAGCGTGAAGGTGGTATTGACACGGCCAATCAGGCGGGCCGGGAAATATTCGGCCAGCACCGCATAGGTGAGGATGCCGGTGCCGCCCAGCGCGCCGTAGGCGGCCCACAGCAGCGGCGCGGGCAAGGGCACGCGCGCGGCGAGCAGCGCCTGGACCAGCACGAACAGCGCCATCGTCACGCCGGAAAAGCGTGCGACGTTCACGCCGCGTCGCTCGAAGGCGCGTGCGAGCGCGCCAAAGCCGATGTTGCCGACGATGAACGCGCCGCCCAGCACGGAAACCAGCGATGCCGCGCGCGAGGCCGCGTCCACGGTGCCGGCGGGCGTCACGTCGCGCAGAAAGGCGCCGACCCAGAGCGACTGCATCGCGTAGAACACGGTCTGCGTGAGCGCCGAGAAGGTGGCCGTCTTCCAGAACGCGTGGCTGCGCAAGATGTGCGCGGTGCCCTTGAACTGCTCGAGGACGCTCGCCTGATGATGCGTGTCGCGCGTGCGCGGACCGCCGATCCAGATGATGGCCGCGACGGCGGCCGTGAGCACGGCCAGTCCCAGACTGACCGTGCGCCACGGCGCGATCGTCAGCAGCCAGGAGAGGGGCGCGCCGACCGCCACGCCGCCAAGACCGCCTACGGCCATCACGAGGCCGTTGACGAGCGTGAGCTGCGCGACCGGGAAGTGCTGGGCCGTCGCTTTGAACGCGCCGCCCAGGCATACCGAGACGCCCACGCCCACCAGCAGGCGGCCGAGCATCATCGCGCCCATGCTGTGCGACAGCCCGAACACGAGCGCGCCGGCCGCGGCCACCAGCATCACGCACGCCGTCACGCGGCGCGGGCCGAAGTGGTCGAGCAGCACGCCGCCGGGGATCTGCGCACCCGCGAAGCCCAGGAAGTAGAGACTCGTGAGCGTGCCGAGGTCGGTGGCGGTGAAGCCCATTTCGTGGGTCAGGAACGGCGCGAAGCCGAGATTGACGCCCCGGAACAGATACGAAACGAAGTAGCCGAGCGCGAAGACGGCGAATACGCGCAATCTGAGTGCGGTCATGATGCGGACGGTCGAGGGCGCTGCGGGGCGGCGCAGTGCGCGGCCCGAAAGCGTTTTGAATGGCTGGGACACGATTATTGGCGATTGCCCGGCACGAGGCCAGCGAGAGATTTCAGCCGCGATTGTGAGTAGAATTTGACGTCATGTCCCGATCGCTCCCTCCCTTGCAGGCCCTGCGCGCGCTAGAAGCGGCGGCGCGGCGGCGCAGTTTCAGCCGCGCGGCGGAAGAATTGCATTTGACGCACAGCGCCGTGAGTCACCATCTGCGCGGGCTCGAATCGGAGCTCGGCGTCGAGCTGTTCCGTCGTGCGGGCAGTCGCATGATTCCCACGGCGGCGGGCGCGCAGCTCGCCGAGCGGGTACGGCGCAGTCTGGAGGATCTGCGCGAGGCGCTCGACGCCACGCGCCCCGGCGTGAGCGGCGTGACGCGGCTCGAACTGAGTGTGATGTCCGATTTTGCCTCGGTCTGGCTGATTCCGCGTCTGGGCGACTTCTACGATCGCCATCCCAACGTCGACCTCTCGCTGCGCATGCACGCCGACGTGACGCCGCCCGACCCGTATCCGTTCGATATCGGCATCTGGCACCGTCGCGTGGATGAACCGGGCTTCCAGATCCGCAAGCTGCTCGACGACCAGGTGGTCGCCGTATGCAGCCCCGCATTGCTCGCGCGCTATCCCGGCTTTCGTATCGAGGACCTGGCCGCCATGCCCTTGCTGCGCTTTTCGCGCCGCTCATGGCGCGACTTCTTCGAGGCCGCGGGCGTGTCCGGCGACGAGCCCGAACGCGGCCCGGTGTTCGACGACGCGGGCCTGTTGCTGCAGGCAACGGTCGCGGGCCAGGGCGCGGCCACGGCGCGCCTGCAACTGGCGCGCGGTTTCATCGAACGCGGCGAACTGGTGCAACTCGGGCAGGTGCGTATCCCGGCCTCGCTCGACTACTACTTCACCTGGCGCGAGGGTCATCCGCGTGAGGCGGCGATCCAGCAGTTCTATCGCTGGGTGAAGGCGCAACTGGCCACGCAATTGGTCAAATAAGCGCGCGCTTTTTTCTTTCGTGAGTAAATGCGGGTAAAACCTGTGTGTGCGCTTGTCAACGCTGGGTGAATGACGCGCGTTGCTGGTCGATAAGGACGCATGATTGCGCGTCAATCAATCGGGCAATTCGGTGTTATTCACACTGCATGCACCGGATTGGCGCGTAAGTGGAAATGGCTTAACGGATTGTTCCGTCGCGTGCATCAAGCGGGATTGATTCGCCTTAAATGCTAGTGAATAGCATTTCATCAAGGCGGCTGTCCTGGCATGCGGGACGGCGCTCTGGCGTACTCTGCACGGTCGTGGCGATTCCTCTGTGGAATTGAAGCATTTCACCCACAGTCGAATAGCCTTAGCGGCAGTTTTCGCATCAGACTCGAAATAAATAGAGTATCGTTACTCCCCAGTGCGCCCGGCGCGGTAAGTGGGACGGCAATGACCGCAATGGCAGTAGCAGTTTTTCGTAGTGAATGGTGTGTAGTGAACGGGTCCAACTGGACCATCAAAAAACTGTGACAACAGGAGAAACTGCATGAAGGCTATTCAGGCGTTCAAACTGGCAGCCGGCACGATGCTGGTCGCTGCTTCGCTTCACGTCTACGCACAGGACGCCGCAAGCGCCCCCGCAGCGCCGACCGACGCCGCCAAGGCCCAGGTCCAGCAGTCGAAGTCGCAATACAAGTCGGCCAAGGCCGCCAACCGTGCGCTCTCGCGCAAGGTCCGCGGTGCGCTGGCGAAGGACAAGGAAATCAGCGTCGCCAACATCACCGTCCGCGCCAAGGACGGCGCCGTCATCCTGCAAGGCACGGTGCCGGAACAAGGTCAGGTCGACCGCGCAACGGAAGTGGCGAAGGGCGTGGCTGGCGTGACGTCGGTGAAGAATGCACTGACGATCCGTCCGGTCGGGACCTGATCGTCCGGGTTGCGGCACGCGCCGGCCACCTCGTGTAGCAGGCCCGTGTGTTACGCAACTCACACCCGGCTCACGCAGCCTGGAGGCCGCACAGGCAATCCGCATAACGGATTGCCTGTGCGGCCTTTTTCATGCCCTGCTGCGTGGCGTCGTTCAGGGTTCGACGTAATGCATGGTCGCCGATTCGCCTAGCAGAAGCGCGTGGTTCGCCTCAGCGGCGGCGCGCAGATAGTCCCACAGCGACGTGATGCGCCGCAGCTTGCGCAGATCCTCGCGGCTGCAGAGCCAGAAATGCCGCGTCACCTCGACTTCATCGGGCAGGATGCTCACGAGGCGCGGGTCCGGTTCCGCCATGAAGCACGGCAGGATCGCCAGCGCGCTGCCCTGCAGCGCCGCGTGATATTGCGCGATCACGCTGGTACTGCACAGACTGGCCGTGACGTTGGGCGCCGTACGCTCGAGATAGAGCAGTTCGTGACTAAAGGCCAGATCGGCGACATAGCTGATGAAAGCGTGCTGGCGCAGATCCGCCGTCGTGCGAATCGATGGATGCCGCGCCAGATAGTCAGGTGTCCCATAGAGTCTGAGCCGGTAGTCGCATAGCTTGGTGGAGACGTACTGACCGCGCTCGGGGCGCTCGAGCATGATCGCCAGATCGGCCTCGCGCTTGGACAGGCTGACGAAATGCGGCACCGGCAGCAGGTCGATCGACATATCGGGATGCTTGCCCGTAAAGCGTGCCAGTTGCGGCGCGAGAAAAAAACAGCCGAAGCCCTCCGTCGACCCCACACGCACATGCCCCGAGAGCGATTGCGCCCCCAGCGCGAATTGTTCGCTCGCCGACTGCACCGTGGTTTCCACGGTATCGGCATAGGCCAATAGCCGCTGCCCCTCCGCAGTCAGGACGAAGCCGCCCGAGCGTGACTTGTCGAACAGCACCGTCCCTAGCGCGGTTTCCAGCTCCCGCACGCGCCGCGCGACGGTGGTGTGATCCACGCCGAGGCGCCGTGCCGCGGCGCTCGCGCGCTGCGTGCGCGCCACTTCCAGGAAGTAGCGCAAATCGTCCCAGTTCAATGTCTCCATCTGTCTCGTTGTGTTTTTTTGCATATCGGATGGGCTTTTTCATCTCTATGCCGTGGATATTCGAATAACTATACTCGTTAGCAGACCGCTTCACAGAGCACGTCAAAGACGGTCGCCGACTATAAAGATGGAGACAAACGATGCACATGCAGTCGACCCCCGAAGGGGCGGCAGTGGCCGTTCCCGTTTCTGGTCACCCGCGCCGCACGCGCGATTACCTTGTTGCAGGCTGGGCCAGCATGGCCGGCACGACGATCGAGTGGTACGACTTCTTCCTGTACGGCACCGCAGCCGCGCTGATCTTCAATAAGGTTTTCTTCCCCACGCTCGATCCGATTCTCGGCACGCTCGCAGCCTTCGCGACCTATGGCGTGGGCTTCGTGGGCCGCCCGATGGGCGGCATCGTGTTCGGTCACTTCGGCGACCGTATCGGCCGCAAATCGATGCTGCTCGCCACGCTGCTGCTGATGGGCATTCCGAGCATGGTGATCGGCCTGATTCCTTCGTATCAGAGCATTGGCTATTGGGCTGCGGGGCTACTCGTGGCGATGCGCTTCCTGCAGGGCATGGCCGTGGGCGGAGAGTGGGGCGGCGCGGTCCTGATGGCGGTCGAGCATGCGCCGCCGGGCCGCAAAGGCTTCTTCGGCTCGCTGCCGCAAACGGGCGTGGGCTTCGGGCTGATTCTTTCGTCGATCGCGATGGCGGCCGTCACGGCGCTGCCCGAAGCGGATCTGCTGTCATGGGGCTGGCGCATTCCGTTTCTCGCCAGCATCGCGCTGGTGCTGATCGGCTGGGTGATCCGCGTGCGGGTGCCCGAGTCGCCCGACTTCGAGCGCGTGAAACGTCAGGGCGAGCCCGTGAAGGCGCCCGTGCTCGAAGTGTTGCGCCGTCAACCGCGCGAACTGCTGACGATCATCGGCGCGCGCACGGCTGAAAATACCTGGTTCTACCTGGTAGTGGCCTTCGCACTGGCGTATGCCGCGAACCAGCTCAAGATCCCCAAGGCGCAAATCCTGCATGCGATCACGGCGGGCGCGGTGCTCTCGCTTTTCACGATGCCGTTCTCGGGCTGGCTGAGCGACCGCATTGGCCAAAAGCGCCTGTTCCTTGCGGGCCTCGTCATCATGGCGCTGTTTGCCGCACCGTTCTTCTCGATGCTCGAAACGCTGCATCCGGCGACGGTCTGGTGGGCGATGGTGCTGGGTGTCGGCGTGGTGTTCCCGATTCTTTACGCGCCCGAATCGCAGCTTTTCGCGGCGCAATTCCCGGCTGAAATCCGCTATTCCGGCATCTCGGTGTCGGTGCAGGTGGCCGGCGTGCTCGGCGGCGGCGTGGCGCCGATGATCGCGACCGCGCTGCTCGCCTATGGCGGCGGCAAGCCGCATTATGTGGTGGCCTATATGGTCGTGCTGGCGGTGATCGCCTTCGCGTGCACGCTCATGATGCGCTCGCGATACGACTGAATAATAAGCAGTAATCCTATGCAACCGGCCAAGGCCGGATCGTTCGAACCTTTGAGAGAGAGTTCAAGATGAACGCAGTGACCCAGGCATCCAACGCGCACGTTTCGACCGTCAAACTGCTGATCGACGGCGAGTTCGTCGAGTCGAAGACGAGCGAATGGCGCGACATCGTCAATCCCGCCACCCAGGAAGTGCTGGCGCGCGTGCCCTTCGCCACGGTTGCGGAAGTCGACCAGGCCGTGCAGAGCGCGCACGCCGCTTTCGCTACCTGGAAGAACACGCCGATCGGCACGCGTCTGCGCATCATGCTCAAGTTGCAGGCGCTGATCCGCGAGAACATGTCGCGCATTGCGCAGACGCTGACGGCCGAGCAGGGCAAGACGCTGCCCGACGCGGAAGGCGATATCTTCCGCGGTCTCGAAGTGGTCGAGCACGCCTGCTCGATCGGTACGCTCCAGCAGGGCGGCTTTGCCGAAAACGTCGCGGGCGGCGTGGACACCTACACGCTGCAACAGCCCATCGGCGTCTGCGCGGGCATCACGCCGTTCAATTTCCCGGCGATGATTCCGCTGTGGATGTTCCCGATGGCGATCGTCTGCGGCAATACCTTCGTGCTCAAGCCCTCGGAGCAAGACCCGCTGTCCACCATGCAACTGGTCGAACTCGCGCTCGAAGCGGGCGTACCGAAGGGCGTGCTCAACGTCGTGCACGGCGGCAAGGAAGTCGTCGATGCCATCTGCTCGCATCCGCTCATCAAGGCGATCTCGTTCGTTGGTTCGACTGCGGTGGGCACGCATGTTTACCGCCTCGGCAGCGAGCACGGCAAGCGCGTGCAGTCGATGATGGGCGCGAAGAATCACGCCGTCGTGCTGCCCGACGCGAACCGCGAGCAGGCGATCAACGCGCTGGTGGGCGCGGCGTTCGGCGCGGCGGGGCAGCGCTGCATGGCGACTTCGGTGGTCGTGCTGGTGGGGGCGGCGCAGCAGTGGGTGCCCGAGCTGGTCGAAAAAGCGAAGACGCTCAAGGTCAACGCCGGCCACGAGCCGAAGACCGATGTGGGCCCAGTCGTCTCGCGCGCCGCTAAGCAGCGCATTCTGGGGCTGATCGAAGCGGGCGTGAAGCAAGGCGCGACGCTCGCGCTCGATGGCCGCGATGTGAAGGTGCCCGGCTACGAGAGCGGCAACTTCGTCGGCCCGACGGTCTTCACGGATGTGAAGACGGACATGGACATCTACACGAACGAAATCTTCGGGCCGGTGCTGGTGGTGCTCACGGCCAATACGCTCGACGAAGCGATCGCCATCGTCAATGCGAATCCGTTCGGCAACGGTGTGGGCCTGTTCACGCAGAGCGGCGCGGCGGCCCGTAAATTCCAGAGCGAAATCGACATCGGCCAGGTGGGCATCAACATTCCGATTCCGGTGCCGGTGCCGTATTTCAGCTTCACGGGCTCGCGCGGCTCGAAGCTCGGCGATCTGGGTCCGTATGGCAAGCAGGTCGTGCAGTTCTACACGCAGACCAAGACCGTTACGGCGCGCTGGTTCGACGACGCTACTGTCAACGACGGCGTGAACACGACGATCAGCCTGCGCTAAACCGGCTTGCGCAGCGAACCATCAAGGGAGAATCGCTCATGAAAATAGGTTTCGTCGGGCTGGGGCACATGGGTGCGCCGATGGCGCTCAATCTGCTCAAGGCAGGACACACGCTGAGTGTGTTCGACCTGAGCGCGCAGGCGATGCAGACGCTGGCCGATGCGGGCGCAACGAAGGCTGCGTCGCCGAGGGACGCGGTAAGCGGAGCCGAATGGGTCATCACGATGTTGCCGGCCGCCGCGCACGTGCGCAGCGTGCTGAGCGCCGAGGACGGCGTGCTGGCGGGTATCGGGAAGGGCGTGACGATCATCGATTCGAGCACGATCGACCCGGTCAGCGCGCGGGAGTTCGGCAAGCTCGCGCAGGCGAACGGTAACCAGTTCGTGGATGCACCCGTCTCGGGCGGCACGGGCGGGGCGGCGGCCGGCACGCTCACCTTCATGGTGGGCGGCAGCGCGGCGCTCTACGAGAGCGTGAAGCCGGTGCTCTCGGGCATGGGCAAGAACATCGTTCATTGCGGCGAGACGGGCACGGGGCAGGTCGCGAAGATCTGCAACAACCTCGTGCTGGGCGTGACGATGGCGGGCGTGGCGGAGGCGATGGCGCTGGGCGAAGCGCTCGGCATCGACGCGAAGGTGCTGGGCGGCATCATGAACACCTCGACCGGCCGTTGCTGGAGTTCGGACACGTATAACCCGTTCCCGGGCGTGATCGAAACGGCGCCTTCGACGCGTGGTTATACCGGCGGCTTTGGCACCGATCTCATGCTCAAGGACCTGGGTCTTGCCACCGATGCCGCGAAGAACGCGCATCAGCCCGCTTTCATGGGGGCGATCGCGCAACAGCTCTATCAGGCGATGAGCAGCCGTGGCGACGGCAAGCTCGACTTCTCGGCAGTGATCAAGCTGTATCGCGGGGAGAAGGGCTGAGCGGCATCCGGCCACGATCTGGAGGACGCGGCGCGAGGGCCTCCCCGCGCCGTTTTTACTTCAGATCTTCTCAATAGCCGCAATACGCGCCTCAATGCGCTTGAGCAAGCGCTTGAACCACAGATCGAGCAGCGTGTTCGACGAGGCCGCAAGCGTCGAGCACGCGAGAATGCGGTAGACGTCGTTACGCGTGAGTTTCGAAGGCCGCGCGGGATCGAGCCAGTCTTCGTTCTCGACCAGCAGCTCCAGGGTTTCGAGGCCGATCAGGATCGGCCACAGGCACGCGAGACGCAAGCGCACCGAAAGACGCGGCAACGCGAACGTATAGTCGATGGCCGCGCGGAAGTGATCGAGCGCGATGCGCACGAGGCCGAACATGAGCGGCCGCGCGCGCGCGGAAGTGCCCGGCTGCATCAGGTCCTCGGGCGTGAGCGCCGCCTGCGCGAGCATCGTCGCGGGCAGATAACAGCGGCCGATGCGCAGATCCTTGCCACAATCGCGCAGCACATTCACCATTTGCAGCGCCTTGCCAAAGCGCACGCCGCGCTGATACATGGTCTCGCGCAGTGCCGGGGCGAGCGTGCCCGGCAGGTGCATATAGGTCATCTTCGTCCAGAACTCGCCCACGCAGCCCGCGACCAGATACGTATAGCGATCGAGCTCGTCCCACGTGCCGAGCGCGGCCACCTTGCCCGAGCGTTCGTCGGGGAAGGTGTTCAGGTCGAATTCCATGCCTTCGGTAAGCGTCGTGACGATGTCGCGCACGGCCGCGCGGTCGGCTTCATCGAGCTGGCTCAGCACGTCGAGCGCGCCGCCGAGCGATTCGAGCAGCAGTTTTTCGTCCGACTGCGTCTGCTGCCCGGCGACTTCGCTGGCAATGCGCGCGAGGGCGTCGTCGTTCGCGACGCCCGTTCCATTCACGCGTTCGCGGAAAGCCAGCAGCAGCGCGAGGCGCTGGGCGGGCGGGATCAGCGAGGTATCGGCGATGGTGTCGGCCGCGCGCGCGAGCAGATACGCCTCGCCTACGGGATCGCGCATGCCGGCGGGCAGCACGCGCATCGTGAGGTAGAACGAGCGGGAAACGCCCTTGAGCAAAGGGCCGAGCAGGAAGGCCCGATTGGTATTCTGCATGTCGGTTGGGGCAGTGGAACGGCGGTAAAACGGCAGCTGCATTGTAGCGTGGACGAGGCGCGGGACCTTGCCGCACGACCGTTCGGCCTGGGCGCGCGGGGGCTGAGCGTGCGCTTTCATGCCGATGCGTCCCCTTGAAGCCTCCGTTCATCGAACTGTCGGCGCTCTGTCAGCGTTGGTAATCCATCTCATTACAGTGGATTTCGAATGGCGTTCGATCGGTGCGCGCACAACGGACAGTTGAAAGGTTGTGTATCCACTGTGGACCGGGCGTTTCGGCGATTTTGCGGCTTGCCCTGCGCGCCCGGCGCAATATTGATGAAAGTAATCCGCGTAACGCGTGGGTAACGCCGCGCCGCGCCGCGCCTAATAGACTCCGCCGATGCTTTTGTCACGGAGTGCCGTTCATGTCCACGTCCACGTCACTTGCCATCGATTCGCTGCGCGGTTTCGAACTGACCGCGGACGGCCAGTATTTAATGGTCAACGGCAATCAGCCGGACAGCGTCGCGCTGCATTGCTCGGTCATGCATGAACTGCTGGCCGCACTCTCCAATGCCATCGGCCGCTCGGAGCGCATTCGCCACAAGACCGCGAGCGTGAAGTTCACGATGCCGTGCGAGGCGTGGGAAGTCGGCCGCGAGAACGGCGCCGTCGAGCATCTCGTGGTGAGCTTTCGCCTGCCGGGCGGCGCGGAACTCTCGTTCCGCCTGCATCCGGCACAAGCCGCGCATATGACCGAAGTCCTTTCGCTCGCAACCGGCCTCGCCAAGCCGCGGCGGCCCAGCGGGATGCGCATGCAATAGCTGCAATAGGCACGCGCCGCGTGCGCCCATTTCGTCACGCGCTGGCGCGGTTCGCCGCGCAGCGTCTCTCGCGTCGCGCCTGTTCGCGCGGCGTATTCGTTTGTCTTCGCTGGCCTACTTCTCGACCTCCCGCATGACGGTTTCAACTTCCACGCGCTACGCACGCGCGCTGACCTTCGCTGGCTTCGGAATCGGCTTCGCCGCCACCGCGCACGCCACTGAGCCTTTCGTGGTCCAGGACATCCGCATCGACGGGCTGGCGCGCATCGAACCCGGCACCGTATTCGCCTACCTGCCGATCAAGCAGGGCGACACCTTCACCGACGACAAGGCTTCCGACGCCATCCGCGCGCTCTACGCGACGGGCTTCTTCAGTGACGTGCGCATTTCCGCCGAAGGCCGCACGGTGATCGTGCAGGTGCAGGAACGCCCGGCGATCGGCACGATCGACTTCGCGGGCATTCACGAATTCGACAAGGACAACCTCACCAAGGCGCTCGGCGCGGTCGGGCTCTCGCCGGGCCGCAGCTTCGACAAGGCGCTGGTGGACAAGTCCGAGCAGGAACTCAAGCGTCAGTACCTCACGCGTGGCTACTACGCGGCCGAAGTGACGACCACCGTGACGCCGATCGACCGCAATCGCGTGGGACTGCTGTTCTCCGTGGTGGAAGGGCCGAGCGCGAAGATCCGCCAGGTCAACTTCATCGGCAACCACGTGTTCAGCGAAAGCACGCTGCACGATGAGATGCAGTTGTCCACGCCGAACTGGTTCTCGTGGTACACGAAGAACGACCTGTACGCCAAGGACAAGCTGACCGGCGACCTGGAGAACATTCGTTCGTACTACCTCGACCGTGGCTACCTGGAGTTCAATATCGACTCGACCCAGGTGTCGCTCTCGCCCGACAAGAAGGACATGTATCTGACGATCGCGATACATGAGGGCGAGCCTTACACGGTATCGAGCGTCAATCTGTCCGGCAATCTGCTCGATCGCCAGGCAGAACTGATGAAGCTGGTCGGCGTGAAGCCGGGGCAGAAGTTCTCTGCGCAAAAGCTCAAGGACACCACCAAGGCGCTCGTCGACAAGCTCGGCGAATACGGTTACGCCTTCGCGACCGTCAATGCCGAGCCGCAGATCGATCAGGTGCATCACACGGTCGCGTTGACCTTGCAGGTCGATCCGAGCCGGCGCGTCTATGTGCGACGCGTGAATGTCGTGGGCAACTCGCGCACTCGCGACGAAGTGGTGCGCCGTGAAATGCGCCAGCTCGAAAGCTCGTGGTTCGACTCGAACCGTCTCGCGCTTTCGAAGGACCGTATCAACCGTCTCGGCTACTTCACCGACGTCGACGTGACCACCGTACCCGTGGAAGGCACGCAGGATCAGGTGGACGTGGACGTGAAGGTGACCGAGAAGCCGACCGGCACGCTCTCGCTGGGTCTGGGTTACGGCTCGGGCGAAGGGCCGATCATTTCGGCGGGCATCTCGCAGGACAACGTGTTCGGCACGGGTAACAGCCTGTCGCTGAACGTCAACACGGCGTCCACCTACCGCACGCTGTCGGTCACGCAGATCGACCCGTATTTCACGGTCGACGGCATCAAGCGCATCACCGATGTCTACTACCGCACGACCGAGCCGCTCTACTATTCGAGCACGAACGACACGAGCTTCCGTATCGTTTCGTATGGCGCGGACATGAAGTTCGGCATTCCGTTCTCCGAGACCGACATGGTGTTCTTCGGCCTCGGCATCGAGCAGGACCGCCTCGATATCGACTCGGAAACCCCGCAGACCTATAAGGACTACGTGGCCGACTTCGGGCGCGTCTCGAACACGGTGCCGGTCACGGTGGGCTGGTCGCGCGACAATCGCGACAGCGCGCTGGTGCCGAGCCGCGGTTACTTCGCGCAGGCCAACGCCGAAGTCGGCACGCCCGCCGGTACGGAGTACTACAAGGCGGATGCGCAAATGCAGTACTACTACTCATTTGCGCGCGGCTTCGTGCTGGGCATGAACTTCCAGGGCGGCTACGGCAACGGCTTGGGCGGCAAACCGTATCCGATTTTCAAGAACTACTACGCGGGCGGTATCGGTTCGGTGCGGGGTTACGAGTCGGGCTCGCTTGGGCCGCGCGATACGAGCACCAACGACCCGATCGGCGGTTCGAAGATGGTCGTCGGCAATATCGAGCTGACCTTCCCGTTGCCGGGCACCGGCTACGACCGTACGCTGCGCGTGTTCACCTTCGTGGACGGCGGCAACGTGTGGGGTTCGGAAGGCAGCAGCACGGGCGCCAACGGCCTGCGCTACAGCTACGGCGCGGGTCTCGAATGGATCTCGCCGATCGGCCCGCTCAAGCTCGACCTCGGCTTCCCGATCGTCAAGCACGCGGGCGATCAGTACCAGAAGTTCCAGTTCCAGATCGGTACGTCGTTCTAAACGACACACCGCTGTAACGCGACCAGCGAAACCCGCTCGACCGTGTGGCCTTCATGGCCCGCAGCCGAGCGGGTTTCGTCGTTCTGGCAATCGTCGAATAGTCAGATCTTCAGATAGTCAGATCAATAGTTCGAGCGAGTGGTAGAGCCGCCGCCGCTCCGCATCCTGAGAGGCCTCGCCCGCACGGATCGCGTCCTTCAGGCAGCCCAGAAAGCACTCGGCCGCCGCCGAAAGCGGCACACCGCGCCGCGCCACCACACTCACCACGGTTCGATCCACTTCCTCCTGGAGCGTGAGCGCGCGCAGGTTCTCGCGCGCGAAGCGCGTCTCCACCAGCGGCCAGGGAAAGATGCTCACCATGTCGGTGTTCATGATGAGGCCCATCGCCACGATGAACGAATGCGCGAGATGCACCGTGCGCGGCAGCGGCAGGCCGTGACGACGGAATACGTCGTCGGTGACCATCTCCTTGCTGGCCGGGTCCCAGTTGAGCAGCCACTCGCACTCCTGGAGTTCCATGAGCGAATGCGCGTGTTCGAGCGGATGGCCCTTGCGCACGACCACGGCGGATTCGGTCGCGAAGATCGGCGTTTGCGAGAACTCGGCGTGCAGCGAGGCGAGGCCCGGCTTGCCGAGCGAGAAGTCGAGCGTGCCGTCGCGCAGGCGCGGCATCACGATGTTGAGCAAGCCCTCGTAGAACTCCAGTTGCATGCCGGGCATGCGCTCGCGAAAGCGCGTGACCGCATCGGGCAGGAAGGAGAGCGCGAGCCACGGCGTCACGCCGATCGAGAGCTTGCCGCCGCCACTGCCGCGCCGCGCGTCGAGTTCGTCCTGGGCGCGCGAAAGCTGGTGCACGATCGCGCGCGCATGCACGAGCAGCGCCTGGCCCGCTTCGGTGAACGCGATGCCGTTCGCGTTGCGCGTCACGAGCGCAATCTGCTGCTCGGCTTCCAGCTCGCGCACGGCCTTGGCGGCGGCCGCGGGCGAGATGCCGATCGCGCGCGCCGCGGCGCGAATGCTGCCGGTATCGGCCATGGCGACGAGCGCCCGGAACTGGTGGAACTTCATAAGGGAAAACCCTGGTGAATACCTGCGGTTGGCGGGCTAACCATTTTAGGACTGTCCGCGACAAACCGTCGTCATTATCCTGAGCCCATCGAGCAATCACCCCGCACCAGGAGACGACGGATGAACACGATGGCGATTCCCCCCGCAATCGCGGCGATCGAAGAGGAAATGATCGCGCTGCGCCACGCGATCCACGCGCATCCGGAACTCGGCTTCGAGGAATTCGTGACCAGCGATCTGGTGGCAGAAAAGCTCGCCGAATGGGGCTACGAGGTGCATCGCGGGCTGGGCGGCACGGGCGTCGTCGGCACGCTCAAGGTGGGCACGGGCGCGCGGCGCCTCGGCCTGCGCGCCGACATGGACGCCTTGCCGATCCACGAAGCCACCGGTCTCGACTACGAAAGCCGCATTCCCGGCAAGATGCACGCGTGCGGCCACGACGGCCACACGGCGATGCTGCTGGCCGCCGCCAAGCATCTCGCGCAATCGCGCGCGTTCGACGGCACGCTGCACCTGATTTTCCAGCCGGCCGAAGAGGGTCTGGGCGGCGCGAAGCGCATGCTCGACGAAGGTCTGTTCGAGCGCTGTCCCAGCGACGCCGTGTTCGCCATGCACAACATGCCGGGCTTTCCCACCGGCAAGCTCGGTTTCCGTTCGGGGCCGTTCATGGCTTCGTCGGATACGGTCGTGATCGACATCGACGGTCGCGGCGGTCACGGCGCCGTGCCGCACAAGGCGATCGACCCCGTGGTGGTGTGCGCGAATGTCGTGCTCGCTTTGCAGACCATCGTGTCGCGCAACGTGCCGCCGCTCGACATGGCGATCGTCACGGTGGGCGCGATCCACGCGGGCGAGGCGCCCAACGTGATTCCGCAGACCGCGCAGATGAAGCTCTCGGTGCGCGCGCTGCGCCCCGAAGTGCGCGACCTGCTCGAAGCGCGCATCACGGCGCTCGTGCATGCGCAGGCGAGCGCCTATGGCGCGACGGCGCGCATCGATTATCAGCGGCGCTATCCGGTGCTCGTCAACGACGCGGAAATGACGGCGTTCGCCCAGGACGTCGCGCGCGACTGGCTCGGCGAAGATGGCCTCATCGACAATCTCGATCCGCTCACCGGCAGCGAAGACTTCTCGTTCCTGCTCGAACACTGCGCGGGCAGCTATCTGATCATCGGCAATGGCGACGGCGAAGGCGGCTGCATGGTCCACAACCCCGGCTACGATTTCAACGACGACTGTCTCGCGACGGGCGCCGCGTACTGGGTGCAGCTCGCCGAACGCTTCCTGCGCGCCTGACGCGCAGCGCCATGTGCTTTGCACGGGCTAAGGGCCAGGCGCCAGAGCGCCCGCCCAGGCCGACAGGAGACCCACGATGACCGCCACCACCCTGCACACCGACCCGCCCGCTCACGCGCATCCGTCGACGCGCGCCTCGCGCGCCAAGGCCATCGCCGCGATCACACTCGGCAATGGTCTGGAGTTTTTCGACTTCACGGTCTACAGCTTTTTCGCCACGACCATCGGCACGCTGTTCTTTCCCGTGCATGGCGCGCTGAACCAGTTGCTGCTCGCCGTGGGCAGCTTCGGCGTGGGCTTCATCGTGCGGCCGCTCGGCGGCGTGATGATCGGCGCCTTCGCCGACCGTGCGGGCCGCAAGGCGGCCATGACGCTGACGTTGTGGCTCATGGCGCTCGGCTCCGCGCTGATCGCCTTCGCGCCCACCTATGCGCAGATCGGCCTCGCCGCGCCCGCGCTGATCGTGCTCGCGCGCCTCGTGCAGGGCTTCGCGGTGGGAGGCGAGGTGGGCGCCTCGACCGCCATGCTGCTCGAATATGCGGACGACCGTTCGCGCGGTTTCTACGGCAGCTGGCAGTTCGTGAGCCAGGGGCTCAATGCGGTCTGCGGCGCGCTGCTCGGCGTGGCGCTCTCCACCATGCTCTCGCCCGCGGCGTTGCATAGCTGGGGCTGGCGCGTGCCCTTCGTGATCGGCTTGCTGGTGGTGCCGGTGGGCGTGTATATCCGCCGCCATCTCGACGAAACGCTGGAGCACGTCGAACCCGTCGACGCCGAAACCACCGTGGCTGTGGCGGCCCGTCCGCTGCGCGAGATCTTCGCGCACCATCGCACGGCGCTCGTGGCGGGTGTGGTCACGACCATCGGCGGCACGGCGGCGAACTATATCGTGCTGTTCTACATGTCCACCTACGCGATCAAGATCCTCGGCCTGCCGATGTCGGTGGGCATGAGCGCGGCGCTGGTGGCCGCGCTCGTGACGGCGGTGTGCTCGCCGTTTGCGGGCATGCTCTCGGACCGGTTCGGGCGCAAGTGGGTGCTCGGCGTCTCGCGCGTGCTGCTGATCGCGGTGATCTATCCGGCTTTCATGCTGATCCATTCGGTGCCCACGGTGCCGGCCGTGCTGGGCGTCGTGGCCGTGCTGGGCGCCATCGTCGCGTTCACGGCGGTGCCCAATATCGTCATGCTGCCCGAACTCTTCCCGCAGTCGATCCGGGTGACCGGCATGTCGATCGTCTATTGCGTGGGCGTGTCGATCTTCGGCGGCTTCGCGCAGTTCTTCGCGACCTGGCTGATCCAGGTGTTCAGCAATCCGCTCGCGCCCGCGTGGTATCTGATTGGCTGCGGCGCGGTTTCGCTGCTTGGATTGCCGTTGATTCGCGAACCGGCGGGACGTCCGCTCGACTGACGTGTTGGATGGCGTGCGCTATGGCTTTTTAGCGTGCGCCACAGGTTTCTTTACGCGGCCTTTGCACGCCGCTACCTAGAATCGAGTCATGTTCAACAACCGGTGCGCCCCGCGCGGTGCGTGCCCGGATCACATGGCGTCGTTCCTGCCGAATCGTTTCACTGCTTCCCACACCGTCACGCCGCGTGCGCCTCGCCCGAAAACGCCCGCGAAGCGCCGCGCGCCGTCGGCGCTTGCCACCGTGCAAATGACCGTGCGCGTCGCCACGCGCGACGCCCAGTTGGCGCGCTGCTTGCTGCACGGTCTGCTCGGTCATACGCTGGGTGTTCACACCATCGACATCGATCGCCGTCGCGATCTGGCCTGCCTGCATGTCGAACTGGAGCACGCGCGTGTTCCCGATGTCATGGCGCTTTTAATCCGCAGCTTGCCGGGCGCGGAATTCGGTGCAATTCGCAGACTCGATCGCAATCATTGAATCGACACCGCGAAATAAGCGTTCGCATAAGATCATTCGAATGTTTGCAATCCGTATCAATCGGATTTATTGCGCTTATTGAAACGCTCTTTGCGATTATTTCGACGCCGTTTTCTACTCGCGTTCATCAATAAAAGCAATAGCCCGATTTCAATGGCAAACATGATCGTGCACCTTGAAGAAACGCAGTAAGATTTGCTCCGAGCTTGAGGCGGCGCAGCATGTCCTGCATGTCGGGATTCGCCTGGGGTTCGTCGGTCCAGCGTAGATCGTCGATAACGGAGAAAAGCATGACATGCAGAAAGCGGGCTTCACGTTTGTGCTTGTTCATGGGTTTGGTGGTCGGGCTCGCTGCGTGCCACGACAAAACACCGGTCGCGTCGGCTCCGCCGCCTGCGAATGTGGATGTGATCGACGTCGCGCTGCGCGACGTGCCCGTGGTATTCGACTACGTGGGACAAACGGAAAGCTCGCAGCAGGTCGAAATTCGCGCGCGCGTGAGCGGCTTCCTCGAAAAGCGCATCTATGAAGAAGGCTCGATGGTGCATCAAGGGGACGTCATGTTCCAGATGGACCGCAAGCCGTTTCAAGCCGCGCTCGACGCAGCACACGCCGAATACGCGCAGCAGAAGGCGCGGCTCGATACCGCGCAGGCCAATCTGAATCGCGTCAAACCGCTGGTCGCTAAAAACGCGTTGAGCCAGAAAGACCTCGACGATTCCATCGGCCAGCAACAGGCCGCCGCCGCCGCGCTCGAACAGGCGCGCGCCAACGTCACGAGCGCGTCGCTCAATCTCGGCTATACCACGATCACAGCGCCCGTCACGGGCCTGTCGAGCTTCGCGAAGAAACAGGATGGTTCGTACATCGACACGACCAACAGCCTGCTGACCTACGTCGCGAAACTCGATCCCATGTGGATCAACTTCTCGCTCTCCGAGAACGAGATGCTCAATCTGCGCACGCAGACGAAGAACGGCACACTCAAGATGCCGCAGATGGGCCAGGTCGAAGCGGTGATCGTGCTCGCGGACGGCAGCACCTATCCGTATACCGGGCATATTGCTTTCGCCGATGCTTCGCTAAGCGAACAAACCGGCACGTATCTGATTCGCGCCGAAGTGCCAAACCCGAAGGGCGCATTGCGCCCGGGCCAATTCGTGCGCATCAAGCTAATGGGTGCCGAGCGCGCCAATGCGATTGCGGTGCCGCAGAATGCCGTGATCCAGGGGCCGCGCGGCGCGTTCGTGTGGACTGTCGACAAGGATGGCAAGGCACAGCAGCGCTCGGTCGAAACCGGTGAATGGAACGGCAATAGCTGGGTGATCAGTTCCGGCCTGCATGCGGGCGACCGCGTGGTGGTCGACAACACGCTCAGGCTCATGCCGGGCGCGCCGGTGAACGCGCATACGGTCCCCACGCCCGACGCGGCGGCGAACGTTGGTGTGCAGTCGGAGGCGGGCGGGGCGAGTGGAGCGAGCGGCGGGACGAATGCGGCCACTGCCGCCAACGCCGAGGCTCCTAAAGTGGGCAACGGCGCGACAACGGCCGCCATGTCGGCGAGCGGTGCGAACGCCGCGGGATCGGCACAAACGCCGCTCTACTTCACGAGCGGCAGCGCGAGTCTCGATACGCAATCGGCCGCCGCGCTCGCGGCCGTGGCGCAGCGTCTAGCCGCCTCGCCGCAGACGCGCGTGGTGATTTCCGGCTACACCGATTCGACCGGCTCCTACGCGGCGAACGAGCGGCTCGCCCATGCGCGCGCCGACACGGTCCGCTCGGCGCTCATCGTCGCGGGCGTGCAGGACGCGCGCATCGAGATGAAAAAGCCCGCTCGCGTGGTGGCTTCCGACCCAGCCGACAAATCCCGGCGCGTGGACGTGACCCTCTCGCCCGCCGCGGGAGGTTGAGCGATGAAGTTCTCCCACTTCTTTATCGACCGGCCGATCTTCGCGTCGGTGCTGTCGATCATCCTCGTGGTCGCGGGCTTCGTGTCGATGCTCAACCTGCCGATCGCGCAGTTCCCCGACATCTCGCCGCCGCAGATCACGGTGAGCGCGACCTATCCGGGCGCGAGCGCGGACGTCGTCGCGCAGAACGTGGCCGCGCCGATCGAGCAGCAGGTCAACGGCGCCGACAACATGATGTACATGAACTCGTCGAGTTCCTCGACGGGCAACATGACCTTGACGGTGTACTTCAACATCGGCACCGACCCGTCGCTCGCGCAGGTGGACGTGCAGAACCGCGTGAACCTGGCACTGCCAACCTTGCCCGACGCCGTCACCGCGCAGGGCGTGTCGGTGCAGAAGCGTTCGTCGGCGTTCATGATGGTGATCGCGATCTATTCGCCCGATAACGCCTACGACCAGTCCTACGTGGCGAATTACGCGAACGTCTACGTGCTCGACGCGCTCAAGCGCATTCCCGGCGCGAACCAGGCGACCATTTTCGGCTCCGCCGACTATGCGATGCGCGTCTGGCTCAAGCCCGACCGCATGGCGCGCCTGGGCATCACCGTCGCCGACGTGCAGAACGCCATCAGTGCGCAGAACCAGCAGTTCTCCGCCGGGCGATTAGGGCAGTCTCCAACCGATGGGCCCGTGCAGCAGACCTTCCCGGTGGCGACCAAAGGGCGGCTCACCGAACCCTCGCAGTTCGACGACATCATTCTGCGCGCGGCGTCGGGCGATGCGGCCATCGTGCGGATCAAGGACATCGGCCACACGGAACTGGGCGCGAAGGACTATTCGCTGCGCGGCCGCTACAACGGCAAGACCGCCACGCTGATCGCCGTCTATCAGCAGCCGGGCGCCAACGCGCTGCAGGTGGCCAAGCAGGTGCGCCAGACCCTGGAGCAACTCTCGAAGACCTTCCCGCCGGGCCTCAAATACGAGGTGGCGCTCGATACCACCGAGTTCGTGAGCGAGTCCATTGTCGAGGTCTTGCACACGCTGCGCGACGCGGTGATTCTCGTGATTCTCGTGGTGTTCATCTTCCTGCAGAGCTTTCGCGCGACGCTCGTGCCGATTCTCGCGGTGCCGGTGTCGATCATCGGCGCGTTCATCGGTATGGAAGCGTTTGGCTTCTCGATCAATATGCTCACCTTGTTCGGCATGGTGCTGGCGATCGGCATCGTGGTGGACGATGCGATCGTCGTGATCGAAAACGTCGAGCGCAATATGAGCGAGTTCAAGCTGCCGCCGAAGGAAGCCGCCAAGCGGGCAATGGACGAGGTGAGCGGGCCGGTGGTGGCGATCGTGCTCGTGCTGCTCGCCGTGTTCATTCCAGTGGCGTTTCTTTCCGGCATCACGGGCCAGTTGTACAAGCAGTTCGCGGTGACGATCGCGGTGTCCGTGGTGATCTCTGGGATCGTCGCGCTGACGCTGTCGCCCGCGCTTGCGGCCATCCTGCTCAAACCGGGCGAGCATAAGAAGAACCGCTTTTTCCGCTGGTTCAACGAGAAGTTCGACAAGCTCACGAACGGCTACGCCAGTTGGGTGCAGACCGCGATCCGCCGCGTCGTGCTGTCGATTGGCCTGATCATTGTGATGATGGTGGCGACAGGCGGGCTCTTCAAGTCGATTCCCTCGTCGTTCCTGCCGGTGGAGGATCAGGGCTATTTGCTCGGCGCGGTCGTGATGCCCGATGCGGCCAGCCTCGACCGTACCGGCGAACTCTCGAAGAAAGCCGAGGACTGGTTTGCGCAGCAGCCGGCGGTCAGTTCGGTGGCGGCGCCAATCGGCTTTAGCCTGATCGACTCGCAATACAAGTCCAACGCTGGCACGCTCTTCATTACGCTCAAGGGTTTCGGCGAGCGCGGCAAGAACGGTACCGCGCAGGATTTGATTCGCGAGGCGTCGAAGCACTTTTCGACCTTCAAGGAAGGTGTCATCGTGCCGCTCAATCCGCCTTCGATTCCGGGGCTGGGCACCACGGGCGGCTTCGAGTTCTGGCTGCAAAGCACAGGCGACGGCAACTATCAGCAACTGGAGCAGAAGGTGCGGGCGATGGTCGCGAAGGCGCGCCAGACGCCGGCCTTGCGCAGCGTGAATTCGACCATCAACACGAATTCGCGGCAATTGCTGGTCGAGGTGGACCGCGAGCGCGCGGAAACGATGGGCGTGCCGGTGCAGGACGTTTATTCCGCACTGCAAACGATGTTCGGCTCGTCCTATGTGAGCCAGTTCCCGAAGGGCAGCCGGCTGTTCCAGGTGATCGTGCAGGCGGAACCACAGTACCGCACGCGTCCCGACGACATCCAGCAGCTCTACGTGCGTAACCGCACCGGCAGCATGGTGCCGATCAAGGCCGTGGCAACGGTGCGCTTCGTGCCGGGCCCCGACATCGTCAACCGCTTCAACAACTTCCCGGCGGCGAAGATCACGGGCGATGCGGCGCCGGGCCATAGCTCGGGCGAGGCGATTGCGGCGATGGAGGAGATTGCGAAAGAAACGCTCGGCGACGGCTATAGCTACGAATGGAGCGGTCAGGCCTACGAAGAAAAGAAGGCCGGTTCCACGGCGGCGATGGTGTTCGCGTTCGCGCTGCTGATGGTGTTCCTGATTCTGGCGGCTCAGTACGAGAAGTGGTCGCTGCCGATCGGCGTGCTGCTCGCGGTGCCATTCGCGATCTTCGGCGCGCTGGTGGGGATTCTGATTCGCGGCATGGAAGACGATGTGTACTTCCAGATCGGCTTGACGGTGCTGATCGCGCTGGCGGCGAAGAACGCCATTCTGATCTTTGAATTCGCCGTGGAAATGCGCGAGAAGGAGAACATGTCGCCGTACGACGCGGCGATTGCGGCCGCGAAGCTGCGCCTGCGGCCGATCATCATGACGTCGCTCGCGTTCATCCTGGGTTGCGTGCCGCTCGCGATCGCCAGCGGGGCGTCGGCGGCGAGCCGCCGCTCGCTCGGCACCGGTGTGATCTTCGGCATGCTGGGCGCCACGCTGATCGCGCTGTTCTTCATTCCGATGTTCTTTTGGGGCCTCGAAACGCTGTCCTCGCGCAAGAAGCCGAAGGCCGAAGCGCCGCCGAGCGCCACGCCGCCGGCGCTGCCGCCCGCGCAGGAGGGTTGACGCCATGAACCCGATACTGATGAAGCGTGCATCGCGTTCCGGCGCACTGGCTGCGGGCGCACTGAGCGTGGCGTTGCTCGCCGCTTGCGCGGTCGGCCCCGACTACCATCGGCCGACGGTGGCGACGCCGTCGACCTGGCGTTATGCCTCCGCGAACGGCGAGGCGATCGATCCCTCGCTCGACTGGTGGAAGCAGTTCAACGATCCGGTGCTCGACGATCTGATCGCGAAGGCGCTGGCGCAGAACAAGGATCTGGGCATCGCGGCGGCGCGCGTCGAAGAGTATTACGGCCGCTATGTCGTCGCGCGCTCGGGACTGTTCCCGCAGGTCAGCGCGAATTTCGGCGCGTCGCGCAGTCGCGGCGTGCCTGCGCCCGGCTATCCGCCGCTGGTGGGCAACCAGGTGCAATTGCAGGGCGTGGCCTCGTGGGAGCTCGATCTGTTCGGACGCTTGCGGCGGCTCACGGAAGCCGCGCGCGCCGATTATCTCGGCACGCAGTCGGCGCAGCAGGCCACGCGTATCGCGCTGATCGCCAATGTGGCGACGAGCTATCTGCTGCTGCGCGACCTCGACAATCAACTGACGATTGCGCAGGAGACGCTCAAGAGCCGCGAAGGCTCGTTGGCGCTGTTCGAGGAGCGCTTCGCGGGCGGCGTGGTGTCGAAGCTGCAATTGAGCCAGGCGAAGTCCGAATACGAATCGGCGCAGGCATCGGTCTTTTCGATCCAGCAGCAGATCGCCCAGCAGGAAGATGCGATTTCGCTGCTGCTCGGCCAGAATCCGGGGCCGATTCCGCGTGGCAAGACCATCACGCAATTGAGCGCCCCGGCGATTCCGGCCGGGCTGCCTTCGTCGCTGCTGGAGCGCAGGCCCGACGTCCTCCAGGCAGAACAGGCGCTGATTGCGGCCAATGCGTCGATTGGCGCGGCAAAGGCGCAGTATTTCCCGGAGATCTCGCTCACGGGCCTATTCGGGGCGGCCAGCACGGCGCTCTCGGGCCTGTGGACCGGGCCGGCGCGCGTGTGGTCGTTCGCGGGTTCGATCACGCAGCCGATCTTCGAAGGCGGCGCGATCGCGGGTTCGGTGCATGAGGCCGAGGCGCAGCATCAGGAAGCACTCTTGAGCTATGAGCAGACGATCCAGCAGGCTTTCGCCGATGTCGAGAATGCGCTCGTGGGCGTCAGCGGCACGCGCGATCAGCTCGACGCCACGACGCGCCAGGTGGACGCGCTCACGCAGTACGCGTCGCTCTCGCGCGATCTTTACGAAGGGGGCTATACGAGCTACCTCGAAGTGCTGGATGCCGAACGCAGTCTGTTCGCGGCCCAGATCCAGCAGTCACAGTTGCAGGATCAGCAACTCGCGCAGATCGTGACGCTCTACAAGGCGTTGGGCTACGGCTGGACGCCCAACTCGAGCGCGAACGCCGACGCCAAAACGGCGCCGAAGTCATAGCTGCGATTCAGACGTTATCTCCATGCGCTATTGCGAAGGACGGCGCATGGCGAGACGCCGTCCTTCATGCCCGTTCAGGGCGCATCCGACATCAGATAACGCAGCGATTGCGGCGCGGGCCGCGTCGCCTTGGCGACTGGCTGCGGTTTGCGATCGTTACGCGAGATTTTTTGCACCTGCTTGCCGGTGTTCATGCCGGGGGCGAGCGCGTTGCCTTGCGCCCATGCCGAGGTGCTCATCGACGTGGCGCACGCGCAGAGCGTGACCGTAACGATCGTCGATGCGAGCTGGGATGTGACCGTCGAGACCATGAGAACGCTCCCGCGCCGGCGCGAGGCCGTAGGTGCGCTGGCAGGGTGCCGGCGCTGCGTTCCTGAGTATGGTGCGACGATAGCGCGGCCGCCTCCATCGTTTGATGGAGAAACGTGCGGCCGGGCGGTTCAGGCGTTCAGCGCGATGTCAGTCGGCGGCGCGGCGGTCGGAGAGCGCGATCTCGCAGTCCTTGAGCACCTGAAGCACCAGCTTCGCCTGGTAGTTGAGATCGTCCGTGTCGAGAATCTCCTCGACCGCGTCGCGCGCCCACGTGGCGTCCACGAACCACGCGTGCTGCCGGGCGATTTCCTGGGCGATCGCGGTGAGCCGCGCGATGGCGAGCCAGTCGGCCTCTCGCGCGTGGCGGTCGAGCCACTTGTGCGCCGCCTGCACGTGAAAGGCCGCGTTGGGCCACGATTCGTTGAGGTAGTAGGCTCCGAGGCTCCCGCAGGTGAGCCAGCAGAGCAGTTCCACGCGGTCGCGTGGACTCAGGTGGTGGCGTACATCACTCATGGCGACGCTCGCGAAGGTGACAGAGTTCGATTGACGGGCACGTGTGCGTTACGACTCCGGTAACCAGACGATATCACGGGTTACGTAAGCTGTCAGAGCAAGTCATGTGCCGTGTGGGGCTACAGGAATAGCGTCGCCTGGCGGCGGCTGGTATGCAAACCAGGAGTGACACCAGGGAGACGTCAGGAAGGTCCGTTCCCTGGGGACTTGCCGATCGCGAATCTAGTACGTCCGGCCGCTCGTGTGTGCGAGTCGCGCGGCGGCGTCGGTGGCGCCCATGGCGTTGGCGACATCGAACGCCGTGTTGCCGGCGCCGTCCTGCGCACGCGGATTGGCGCCGCGCGCGAGCAGTTGATCGACGATATCGACGCGATTGAACATGGCCGCGATCATCAGCGCGGTGCGGCCGTCGGGCGAGGCACCCTCGACGTCGGCGCCATTGTCGAGCAGCGCGCTGATCACGTCGATATAGCCCTTGAACGCGGCGCCCGCGAGCGGCGTCTGGCCGTTTTCGTTGCGCAGGTCGGGATCGGCGCCGTGCTGGATCAGCGCGCGTACCGCGTCGGCGTGGCCGTGATAGCTCGCCAGCATCACGAGGCTGTCGCCTTTCTCGTTGCGCATATCGGGCGGCAGGCCCTGATCGATCAGCGAGGCGAGTGTGGCGGCCTCGCCACGGCGGGCGGTATCGAACACTTCGCGCGCGAAATCAACGAGGCGCGGATCGAGATCTTCGGTGGGCAGGATCTTTCCGGGCACGGCAGGCTCCTTGAGCGCGTTCGGGCGTTCGTCCATTGTCGCCGAATTATGCGTAGGGTGCGCGTAAGGGCGGTGGAAAGAAAAAACGGCGCCGCGTGACAGGGCACGCAGCGCCGTTCTGGCCGTGGCGGTTGGCTTTATCGGCCGCTCAAGGCACGAGCCACAGCGCGACCGCGTAAATCACGAGCGACACCGCGAAGGTCACGGCGGTATAGCCCATCACGCGCTGGATGCGGATGCCCGCAATGGCGACGATCGGCACGGCCCAGAACGGTTGCAGCATGTTCGAGACGTTCTCGGCCATCGCCACGCCCATCGCGGTGCGCGGCACGGAAGCATGCAGGCTCAGCGCGGCGGGCAGCACGAACGGCCCTTGCACGGCCCAGTGGCCGCCGGCGCTCGGCACCAGCAGCGTGATGATGAGCGAGCTCAGATAGCTCCAGATCGGCAGCGTGACGGGCGTGGCGATCACGACGAACGCCTTGGCGATCATCGAGGCAAGGCCGGTGCCCTTCATGATGCCCATGATGCCGCCGTAGACGGGGTACTGGAGCAGCATCGAGCCGGTCTGACGCGCGGCGCGGCGAATTGCGTTCGCATAGGCGATGGGCGTGCGCTGCAGCGCGAGGCCGATCAGCAGGAAGATCAGGATCGTCGTGTTGATGTCGAGATCGAAACCCTTTTCGCTCCATTCCATCGCCAGATAGCCTACGCCCAGCACGAGCAGCAGCAGCGTGCCGAGCATCGACTGTTCGAGGCGCGTGGCGAAAGAAGGCGTGTCGCTCACGCGTGCGTGCGGATCGTCGCTCGGGGCGCTGTCTTCGCTTTCCGCAGCCTGGTTGAAGGCCACCACGTCTTCGGCCTTCGGGTGCATGCGGATGAAGATGAAGGTCATCACGACCACCACGAGCACCGTGGGCACGAACACGAACGGGGCGAACACGGTCTGCGCGAGCGGAATGACCTGACCCGTGGCTTTTTCGACCAGATTGAGCGCGTTGCCGTGCGACGCCTGCGAGAGCGCGATCGAGCTGGACAGGCCGCTATTGCAGATCGACCACGCCGAATAGCTGCCCGCCACGAGCCACGCGAAATCGACCTTCACGCGCCGCGCGATCTCGCGCGAGAGCAGCGCGCCGACGATCAGGCCGAGCCCCCAGTTGAGCCAGGCCGCAATCGCGACGACGGGAAACACCAGCAGCGCGGCGCGCGCCGGCGTCTGGGCGCGGGAGGCGAGCGCGCGCAGGCCGCGCTGGACGATCGGCGCTTCGGCGATGGCATAGCCGGTCGCCAGAATCAGGATCATCTGCAGCGCGAAGCCGAGAATGCCGAAGGTGCCCGTGTACCACGCGTCGAGCAGCGTCGGCACATTGCCGTGCGGCGCGAACGCGAGGGCGATGACGGCGACGAAGGCGGTGAGGCAGATCGACAGGACGAAGGGGTCTGGCATGACCCGCTCGAATACGTAGACGAGGGCGGCGACCACGCCGCGTCCCTTGGCAGAGGGCGCTTGCGCGCTGGAGTAGTTGTCTCTTTTCATGCTGTTATTGCTCACGCAGCGTGTGGCTGCAGGCTGGCCAGGGCGGTCAGGATCGGCGTGCGTGTGCGGATGGACCCCTCTCCACGCGGCTGCGCGGCCGAACGGGCAGAGGGTCTGTCGGTCGGTCTTCGAGCGTGGTGGGCGGGGTGCCGGTGCGGCGCTCCTCCAGTGCAGAGGCGTCAAGCCCCGGCGCAGCGGGTTCATATGCGCCTTGCGCGGCATGATGAAAACGCTGCGCGAGGCGGCCAGGCCCGTTCTTGTTGTTCGATGTTCGTTATATGAACACCGTTTCGTTTATCGAACCGGCCAATGGTCCCCTCATGCGAAGTGAATGTCAAGCCGCGATCGTGCATGGACGGGGTCTTTTCGCCGCCGTTGGCTGCCGATTGAATGCTAATTGAAAGAATTGGCGCGCCGGATGGCCGGGCGGCCAGCGCGAGGCTGGCGCTCCGGTTAGCGCGTTTCCGATCGGAAAATAAGGCTGCGGCCCGCGTCATGGCATGCGGGGCCGCCAGAGGAGGAGGTCAGGCGTTGCTGCTTTTGTCTTCGTCGCGCGCTTCGTTTTCGTCTTCGTCGTAATCGCCGTCGTCTTCGTACTCGTCGTATTCGTCCTCATAGGCCGCGCCGCTGCCCAGCAGGAATTCGTCGACGAGCGGCGCGAGCACGCGCGCGTGCGCGTTGGCGAGATCGTGTCCGCCACCGTTCACCACGTCGAGTTCCGAGTTCGGCAGCAGCTCAAGCAGACGTTCGCCGACGGCAAGCGGGCTGATCGGATCGTCGTCGCCCCACAGCAGCATGACGGGCTGCTGGATATAGGCGAGCTCGCCCGTCAGGTCCTCTTTGAGCGTCAGGAACCAGTCCGGCACGTTCGGGTTGTTGGCGGCGAAATCCGCGCGCCAGTCCTGCCCGCCGAGCGCCTGCACGTCGAGGCCGCCCGAGGTGACGGTCAGCACGATATGCGTGATGAGCGCCGTCTTCGCGAGCGCCGCGCGCAGCGCGATCACGCCGCCCATCGACTGGGCGATCAGCGCGGTCGGCTGGTCGATCTGCTGCACGATCTTGCGCACGAGGTCTTCGAAATGCTCGACGTCGGGATCGGCCGGCGCGCCGCCAAAGCCCGGATACGTGGCGAAGCGGCGCGTGGCCGGATGCGTGAGCTGGTCCGCGAGCGGTTGCCAGAACGCCGGGTCGCCCGAGGCGCCGGGCAGGAAGAGGAGTTGGGTCGGTGTGTGCAAGATGGTTCGCCGGGAACGGGCGGAGTCGCGAGGCGCGGCGGCGCGCCGGGACTTGCGCGGGGGTTGTGGGATGCGATAGTGCGATAGCGGCCGATCTTAGCACGCAGCCCACGCGGCGAATGGGGCGCCGAGAGGGTGCCGACAGGGTGCCGATGGGACGCCAACGCACGGGCCGCCGCGCAGCGGACGGTACAATGTGGGCCGGCCGGGAGGCCGCCACGTCGCCATGTTCCGCAAGGCATCGCCAATACTGCGGCCAACCCTGCGCGACGCCGCCCATTTCCAGATCGAAGACCATGCAAAAAAAGCCGGCCAAAGGGACGACAGGCACGTCGTTGCCCGCCTACGAACAGATCAAGCGTCACGTGCTCGCGCAAATCGAAAGCGGCGCGCTCAAGCCCGGTGACGTCGTGCCTTCCGAAACGGAGATGGTCAAGGAATTCGGTGTCGCGCGCATGACCGTGTCGCGCGCGCTGCGCGAACTGATGGCCGACGGCGTGCTCAACCGCGTGCGCGGTTCGGGCACTTACGTCGCGCCGCGCCAGTACGAATCGACCGTCCTGCAGATTCGCAATATCGCCGATGAAATCGCCGCGCGCGGTCACCGTCACGCGGCCCGCGTGCTCGCGCTCGAAGCGAGCGACGACGCGAATGCGATCGCCGCGCTCGAACTCGACGCAGGCCCGGTGTTCCATTCGCGCATCGTGCATAGCGAAGAGGGTGAGCCGATCCAGTACGAGGATCGCTACGTGAATCCCGAGGTGTTCCCCGACTATCTGGAGCAGGACTTTACGGTCGAAACGCCGAATCACTACATGGTGCGGCTCGCGCCGATCCAGCGCGCGGAATTCCGCATCTACGCGCAGAAGCCCGACGCGCGCGTGCGCCAGTACCTCGAAATGGAGATTGGCGAACCGTGTCTGCTGCTGTTGCGGCGCACCTGGGTGGGGCGGCACGTGGCCACGTCCGTGCGGCTCTGGCATCCGGCTTCGCGTTTCCATCTGGCCGGTACGGTCTGACGCTTTTCGCCTTCCTCGCTCCCGCCTGCTTGTCTAGTCAATGAGCGCCGCCTCTGGCGCTCGATTCCCGCTTGAACACCCAAATTACCCCGCGAAATCGCCAGGGTAACTACCTACGTTCGTTTTATTGAAACGAGTTGTATATACAACTTAACGGCGATAGACTAGCTCTCACGTTGCCGCGACGCCGCTTGAGGCTCATGCCAAAAAGCCGCCCGGTCGCCCCAGAACTTCCATCCCGAGACGAACGAACGCCATGAACCATCCGAACTTCACCGATCCCCGCCTCGACCCGTCCCGCACGATCCGCGCGCCGCGCGGCAGCGAGAAGGTCTGCAAGACCTGGCTGGCCGAAGCCGCGTACCGCATGCTCCAGAATAATCTGGACCCGGAAGTGGCGGAGCATCCGCATGCACTGGTCGTTTATGGCGGTATCGGCCGCGCCGCGCGCAACTGGGAATGCTATGACCAGATCCTCGCGTCGCTGAAGGAACTGAACGAAGACGAAACGCTGCTGATCCAGTCGGGCAAGCCGGTGGGCGTGTTCCGCACCCATGCCGATGCACCGCGCGTGCTGCTCGCGAACTCGAACCTCGTGCCGCACTGGGCCACGTGGGAGCATTTCCACGAACTCGACCGCAAGGGCCTCATGATGTACGGCCAGATGACGGCGGGCAGCTGGATCTATATCGGTTCGCAGGGCATTGTTCAGGGCACCTATGAAACCTTCTTCTCGGTGGCCAACCAGCATTTCAACGGCGACCCGAAGGGCCGCTGGATTCTCACGGGCGGTCTCGGCGGCATGGGCGGCGCACAGCCGCTGGCCGCGACGATGGCGGGCTTCTCGATGATCGCAGTGGAATGCGACGAATCGCGTATCGACTTCCGTCTGAAGACGCGTTATGTCGACCGCAAGGCCAAGACGATCGACGAAGCGCTCGCGATCATCGAAGAAGCGAAGCGTGACGGCAAGCCGGTATCGGTGGGTCTGCTCGGCAATGCCGCCGACGTGTTCGCAGAGTTCGTCGCACGCGGCATCACGCCGGATTGCGTGACCGACCAGACCAGCGCGCACGATCCGATCAACGGCTACCTGCCGCAAGGCTGGAGCGTCGAGCAATGGCGCGAGGCGCAAAAGGTTGCGCCGGAAAGCATCGTCAAGGCCGCGAAGCAGTCGATGGCCGAGCAGGTGCGCGCAATGCTCACGCTGCAGGAACGCGGCGCGGCCACGCTCGACTACGGCAACAACATCCGCCAGATGGCGCTGGAAATGGGCGTCGAAAACGCCTTCGATTTCCCGGGCTTCGTGCCGGCCTATATTCGCCCGCTGTTCTGCGAAGGCAAGGGTCCGTTCCGCTGGGTCGCGCTCTCGGGCGATCCTGAGGATATCTACAAGACCGACGCCAAGGTGAAGGAGTTGATCCCCGACGATCCGCACCTGCACAACTGGCTCGACATGGCGCGTGAGCGCATCGCGTTCCAGGGCCTTCCCGCGCGTATCTGCTGGGTGGGCGTGAAGGATCGCTATCGTCTGGGCCAGGCGTTCAACGAAATGGTCAAGAACGGCGAACTGAAAGCGCCGATCGTGATCGGCCGCGATCACCTCGACACGGGTTCGGTCGCCAGCCCCAACCGCGAAACCGAATCGATGAAGGACGGCTCGGACGCCGTGAGCGACTGGCCGCTGCTCAACGCCCTGCTGAACACGGCAGGCGGCGCATCGTGGGTCTCGCTGCACCACGGCGGCGGCGTGGGCATGGGCTTCTCGCAGCACTCGGGCGTCGTGATCGTCGCCGACGGCACGCAAGCCGCTCACGAGCGTCTGGGCCGCGTGCTGCACAACGATCCGGCTACGGGCGTGATGCGTCACGCGGACGCCGGCTACGAACTCGCGCAGCAGACCGCGCGTGAAGCGGGCCTCAATCTGCCGATGCTGGGCCGATGAGCCATACGCCTGCAACGCAACAGGCAGGCGCCGCGCAGCTCACGCTGCTGCGCGGCGTGGACCTGGTGGCGTCGCCGTGGAAGAACGGCGGCGGCGTCACGCGCGAGATCGCCGTGGCGCATGCGCCCGGCGCTTCGGCCGATGCGTTCGCGTGGCGCGTGAGCGTCGCCGACGTCGCGCAGGCCGGCCCGTTTTCGCGCTTCGAGGGCGTGGCGCGTACGCTCGTGCTGCTCGAAGGCGCGGGCATGGTGCTCGACGAAACGGGCGCGCATGCACGTACGCATACGCTCGCGAACGTGCTCGACGTGGCATGCTTCGACGGTGAAGCGCCGATCGCCGCGCGCCTCATCGACGGTCCCACGCGCGACTTCAATCTGATGGTGCGCCGTGAGGTTGCGCGCGCAACGTTTGAGGTTTGGCGCGAGCAAGCGACGCAAGATGTGGATGCCGAAACCGTTTTGCTCTATTGCGCGAGCGGCACAACGACCGTGCGCGTGAACGGTGGTGAGCGTATGGTGCTGGCAGCGGGCGACACGCTGCGCATCGACACTTCAGCCACGGCACGCACCGTGCGGATCGAGACGCAAGGCGAGGGCGCCTTGCTCGCCATCGCACTGGAATCCATCAAGCCATGAACCAGACAGTCTGGCATCACCTGAATCTGTGCGCGCAGGGCGACCCGCGCGACACCATTGAAAACGCGGCGATCGCCGTCGAGAACGGCGCCATCGTCTGGATGGGCGCCGTTTCGGCGCTGCCACCGTCATTCGCGCAGTGGCCGCGCGAGGACCTGAAGGGCGCGTGGGTGACGCCCGGCCTCGTCGATTGTCATACGCATCTCGTCTACGGCGGCCAACGCGCCGACGAATTCGCGCAGCGCCTCGCGGGCGTGAGCTATGAAGAGATCGCGCGCAACGGCGGCGGTATCGTCTCGACCGTGCGCGCGACGCGCGCCGCGAGCGAAGCGTCGTTGTTCGTGCAATCGGCCGCGCGCCTTGAACCGTTGCTCGCCGAAGGCGTTACGGCAGTCGAGATCAAGTCGGGCTACGGCCTCGAACTCGAAGCCGAGCGCAAGATGCTGCGCGTCGCGCGGCAACTGGGCGAACGCTATCCGGTCACGGTGCGCACGACTTTCCTCGGCGCGCATGCGTTGCCGCCCGAATACGCGGGCCGCGCCGATGCCTATATCGACGAAGTGTGCGAGCGCATGCTGCCCGCGCTGGCGGACGAAGGTCTCGTCGATGCCGTCGATGTGTTCTGCGAGCGCATCGGCTTCACGATCGCACAAAGCGAGCGCGTGTTCGAAGCGGCCGCACGCCGCAATCTGCCCGTCAAGATGCATGCGGAGCAACTGTCGAACAGCGGCGGTGCGGCGCTGGCCGCGCGCTACGGCGCGCTCTCGTCAGATCACCTGGAATTCCTCGACGAAGCTGGCGTAGCCGCGATGAAGGAAGCGGGAAGCGTTGCCGTGCTGCTCCCGGGCGCGTATTACTTCATCCGCGAAACGCAGTTGCCGCCGCTGGACCTGCTGCGTCGCTACGAAGTGCCCATCGCGATTTCTACGGACAGCAATCCCGGCACGTCGCCCGCTACCTCGCTGCTGCTCATGATGAACATGGCGACCACGCTGTTCCGCATGACCGTGCCCGAAGTCCTTCAAGGCGTGACGCAACATGCGGCGCGCGCATTTGGCGATGCGCAACGGCACGGCACGCTGACCGTGGGCCGTCCGGCCGACTTCGCGGTGTGGCAAGTGCAATCGCTTGCGGAACTCGCTTACTGGATCGGCCGTCCGCTGTGCACGCGCGTCGTGCGCGGCGGCAAGACTGTCTTCGATCGTCCATTGACCGCTTGAATCACGCTACGAACATGACATCTTCTTCCCGTGCGCTGTTCGCGGCGCAGGCCTGGCTGCCGCAAGGCTGGCAACGCAATGTGCTGCTCGAATGGGATGACGCAGGCACGCTGCTGCGCGTGCAGTCCGGTCTCGACGCCGCGCCCGCAGGCGTCGCGCATGCTTCGGGTCCGGTCATGCCTGGGATGCCTAATCTTCATTCGCACGCCTTTCAGCGTGCGATGGCGGGCCTCACCGAGTATCGCGCGAATCCCACCGACAGCTTCTGGAGTTGGCGCGACCTGATGTACCGCTTCGCCGCGCGCATCACGCCGGACGATCTGGGCGCGGTCGCGCGCTGGCTCTATGTGGAAATGCTCAAGGCCGGCTATACGTCGGTCTGCGAATTCCACTATGTGCATCATGCCCACGACGGGCAGCGCTACGTCAATCCGGCCGAACTGGCCGAGCGTGTCGTCGCGGCCGCGGGCGAGACGGGCATCGGCATGACCATGCTGCCGGTGCTCTATCAGTACAGCGGATTTGGCGCGCGTGCCCCGCGCGAGGACCAGCGCCGCTTCATCAATACGCCCGAGCAATTGCTAGGCATCGTTGAAGCGCTGCGTGGCGCACGTCCCGAGCATGGCGCGTTGCGCTACGGCGTGGCGCCGCATTCGTTGCGCGCCGTGTCGGAGGCCTCGTTGCGGTCGCTGCTGGGCGGGCTCGATGCGATGTCGCCGGGTGCGCCCGTCCACATTCATATCGCCGAACAGACTGCCGAAGTCGAGGCCTGCGTCGAGACCGAAGGTGCGCGTCCAGTGCAATGGCTGCTCGATCGCTTCGATGTGGATGCACGCTGGTGTCTCGTGCATGCTACCCATGTCGATGAAAAGGAAACCCAGGCGCTCGCGCGTAGTGGTGCGGTAGCCGGTCTGTGCCTTACCACTGAGGCTAATCTGGGCGACGGTATCTTTCCGGCACACGACTATCTCGCCGCGAACGGCGTGTTCGGCGTGGGCTCGGACAGCCATATCGGCGTGGACTGGCGTGCGGAACTGCGCCTGCTCGAGTACGGTCAGCGTCTCGTGCGCCGCGAGCGCAATGTGCTGGCGGGATCGCAGCAGACCAGCGTGGCGGACCGTCTGTTCGGCGCGGCGCTCGCGGGCGGTGCGCGTGCGACGGGTCGCCAGGTGGGCGCGCTCGAAGCGGGCGCGCGTGCAGACTGGATCGTGCTAGATCCACAGCATCCCGATCTCGCGGAAAAGACGCCGCAGAACTGGCTTTCCTCGGTCGTGTTCTGCGAACATGGAGAAACGCCCGTGCTCGACGTCTACACGGGCGGCGAAAAGGTCGTGGAAGGCCGTCGCCATCGCGATGAAGCACGCCTCTACGCGGACTATCGCGCGACGCTGGCGCGGCTGCTCGCTGCCGCTTGAGCGCACCCCAACGAACGGACCGAATGATGACCGACCTCTACACCCTCGAGCGCGGCGACGCGCCGCTGCTCATTTCGATCCCGCACCTCGGCACCGTGATTCCCGAGGCGCTGCACGGGCAGTACACGGATATTGCGTTGACCGTCGCGGATACCGACTGGCATCTCGATCGCCTCTATGCCTTCGCGAAGTCGCTGGGCGCGACGATTCTGGGCGCGCGCGTCTCGCGTTATGTGATCGACCTGAATCGCCCGCCCAACGATGAGAGCCTTTATCCGGGCCAGACGACCACGTCGCTGTGCCCGACCGAAACGTTTCGCGGCGAGCCGATCTATCGCGAGGGCGGCGCGCCCGATGCGGCGGAGCGTGAGCGTCGCGTCCAGGCGTACTGGCAGCCGTATCACCAGACGCTGCGCGCCGAATTGCAGCGTCTGCGCAGCCGCCATGCGAATGTGCTGCTGTGGGAGGCCCATTCGATTGCGAGCGTGCTGCCGCGCCTGTTCGACGACAAATTGCCGGACCTGAATCTCGGCACGCAGGAAGGACGCACGACGCACGCGTCGATTCAGGCGCGCGCCGAACAGGCCGCGGCCGATAGCGCCTACACGTGGGTTGCGAACGGACGCTTCAAGGGCGGCTATATCACGCGGCATTTCGGTGCGCCGCAAGACGGTGTGCACGCAATCCAGCTTGAAATGTGCCAGTCCACGTATATGGACGAACACGCGCCGTTCGACTATGCGCCTGAGCTTGCCGGGCGTGTCGAACCCGTGCTGCGCAAGATGGTGGGCGGGGCGCTTGACGCCATCCATGCGTTGAATGCTGCGACTTCATGATTCGCTATTGACATCATAAGTCATACGAAATAAGCGGCTCTGGATTGATGATCCAGAGCCGCTTTGATTTGTGCGTCGCTAAGGCGGCTTTAGAAACGATGGACGATGCCGATCTGCACGCCACGCGCGTTGGCGCCCGCGTAAGCGAGCGGCAGTCCCGAATTGGCTGCTCCAGCCAGCGTGTAGGTCGCCTGGTTACGGTTGCGCAGGAAGGACAGCGCGCCGTAGAAGTTCGTGGTCTTGGAGAGATCGTATTCGTACATCAGGCCAAGCTGGTCGGCGTTATTGCCTTGCGAGGTGCGGTCGCGCAGCATGGCGTAACCAAACGCGAGCGTGTTCGCCGAATTGAATTGGTACTTGGCGGAGAGGCCGGTCGTATAGGCGTTGAGCGCAAAATCGGGCCACTTCATGTCCGAGTAACCGCCAAACAGCGTCGCACGGCCGATCTCGTACGAAACGCCGGCCATGATCGTGCGATTGGTCGCGCTACCGTCGCTGTCCTTGAGCCACTGGCCTGCGACGAACGCGTTGAAGGGGCCATGCGCATAGGTGACGTCGAATTGCTGGCTGGAACCGGCTGCACGCAAACCGCCCGCATTGCCGAAGCCCAGGTAAACGCCCGCCTGCAACCCTGCGAATTCGGGCGTCACATAGGACACGGTGTTGCTGGTGCGGAACGAGAACACCGTGAGGTTGTCCATGCCCGACGCCTGGGTGACACCGCCGAACGCATCCTGGCCGCCCTGATCGTTGAAGAGCGGCGAGTTTTGCCGGCCGACGCGCATTTCGCCCCAGTTGCCCGAAAGGCCGACCCATGCCTGGCGGTCGAACAGCGAGCCGCTCGTCGCCTGGGTTCCATCGGTGGGATTGAAGCCGTTTTCCAGCACGAACGAAAGCGTTTGTCCGCCGCCCAGATCCTCCTTGCCTTTGAGGCCGAAGCGGCTGCCCCATTGACCGCTGGAGCCGAGCGCGGCGGTATAGCCGTTGCCGGTGTTCACGTACTGCGCGAACTCGTCGATCAGGCCGTAGAACGTGACGCCGTCCTGGGCGTGGGCGGCTTGCGTTGCGAGGGCGAACGACGCCGCGCCAAGCGCACGCAGGGCGGGGCGTTGGAAGGCAGCGTGTCGGGATACAGTCTTTTTCATTATCAGTACAACTATTTATTGAAAGGAAAAGAATAAGCGCGCGGGTCGTTGGACCCGCGCGGGTGTACGGCAAAGATTGGGAGCGGGGAGGCGCCTCGTGCGGCGCCCGCGCGTCAGTCGCGCTCGACGGGCAGGATCAGCCGGTCGGGAATGGTTTGCGGCGCGCGGCGCATGGTGACGTAATAGATCACGCCGGGGACGATGAGGCCGAGAATCCAGGAGATATCGGTGCCGCCCAGTGCGTCGACGAAGGGACCGGTATAGAAGCTCGTGGAAATGAAGGGCATCTGCACCAGCACGCCAATGACGTAGATCGTAATGGCCTTCACGTTCCAGCGGCCGTAGCGGCCATTCGGGTTGGAGAGCGCGGGCACGTCGTAACGCGATTGCGTGAAGCAGTAGTAATCGACGAGGTTGATCGCGCTCCAGGGCGTGAAAAACGCGAGCAGGAACAGAATGAACGCGGTGAATTCCTTCAGGAAGGAATGGCGCCCGGCGAGCGCCACGAGCGTCGAGAGCCCCACCATGCCGATGATATAGATGAAGCGGTGGCGCGTGGAGATCGCGCGTTTGGCGCTGAACGCGCTCACCACCGTCGCCATCGACATGAAACTGCCGTAGGCGTTGAGCGTGGTGACGGTGAGCTTGCCGAAGGCGATGCTGAAATAGAGCATGGCGGCGACCGCGCCGCTTGCGCCCAGACCGACGATATAGGCCACTTCGTGATGCGCGAATTCATGACCGGCGAGGGCGGCGGCGAACACGCCGAACACCATCGAAGCCTGCGCGCCAAGCACCGAACCCAGTCCTACCGCCAGGAAAGTCTTCGCCGGCGAAGTCGAGCGCGGCAGATAGCGCGAATAGTCCGCGACATAGGGACCGAACGCGATTTGCCACGAGGCGGAAAGCGACATGGACAGCAGGAAACTCGCAATCGAGAAATGCCGGTTGGCGAGCAGCGCGCCGATATCGTGATGCGAGAAGAGCTGCGCGAACATGTAGCAGAACGCCAGCACGCCGATCACGCTCGCGATACGGCCCACGAAGTGAATCGAGCGATAGCCGAGAATTGTCAGTACGACGATCAGTGCGGCGAACAGGCAGATGCCGGTCGTATCGGAAACGGAGAGCAATTGCGCCGTCGCCTGGCCCGCGAGCACGGTGCCGCTCGCTGAAAAGCCGACGTACATCAGGCAGACCAGCACGATAGGAATCGCGGCGCCATAAACGCCAAATTGCACGCGGCTGGAGATCATCTGCGGCAGGCCCAGCTGCGGCCCCTGGGCGCCGTGCAGCGCCATGACGGTCCCGCCGATAAGTTGTCCAATCAACAGGGCGACGAGCGACCAGAAGACATCGCCGCCAAGTACCACGGCGAGCGCGCCGGTGATGATGGCCGTGACCTGAAGATTGGCGGAAAGCCAGAGCGTGAACTGGCTGAACAGGCTGCCGTGGCGTTCCGCATCTGGAATATAGTCGATCGAGCGCGATTCAAGCAGCTTACGGCCTTCCGGCTCAAGCTTGACGAGGGATTCGGGGATGGCCACGAGCTGCTCCGAGAGTATGAGATAGGCATGGCGCCCGCGCAGGCGAGCGCTGAGATGCTCAAATCATCTTGTATAGACAACTTATGCGAAATAGGGGATTACCCGGGCGCGTTGAAACGCGCAGACGCATTGTGCGCCGGGTTTCTCATCGGAAAAAAATGTTTGTTGATGTGCGGGGCCAAATCGCTACTTTGGCCACTCGCTACAACAGCCACTCGATCGGCAGGATGGAAAAGAACCAGACCGCGAGCCGGGTGCTCCAGCGCGAATTCGGCTCGGTGTCGTAACGCGTGACGCCGTCCGGCGTTTGCCGGATCCAGTAGAGCGAACCGTTCGCGTCGAGCTTCACCTCATAGGCTAGTTGAGGCACCTGGGTCCAGAACGCGGTTTCTATTCGGCTCGCGAGCAGCGGGCTTTCAATCACGAGCCCGAGTTCGGTATTGAGGTTGGCGGAGCGCGGGTCGAAATTGAGCGAGCCGACGAAGACGCGCTGGGCGTCCACCGCGAAGGTCTTGGCATGAAGGCTCGAGCCCGAACTGCCGAACACGCCCGGCGCTTGCTCCTTGTACGCGCTCGGACTCGTGCCCGCCGCGCGGCGCAATTCGAACAGTTCCACGCCGCCTTTGAGCAGCGGCTTGCGGCGGCGCGCGTAACCGGCATGGACGGGCAGCACATCCGTGGCTTCGAGCGAGTTGGTGAGCACGCGCACCGTCACGCCGCTCGAGGCCAACTGCGTGAAATATTGCGTACCCACTTCGCCAGGCACGAAGTAAGGCGAGACGAGGTCGAGTTCGCGCTTCGGCTCGCCGAGGATATCGCGCAACTGGCTGAGCACAAGCGACTCAGGCGCGGCCTTTCCTTGCGCCTTGGCCGGATCGTCGCTGACAAGGCGCGTATGCGCCCATTCGAGCGTGAGCGTGCCGTCCAGTAGCTGGCGCACATCGGTCTTTTCCTGGAGCGCCGCGATAAAGGCGGAGGCGGCGGGGTTGGCCTGCACGGCTTGCGCGGCATGGTCGAGCGTATCGAGTTGAACCGGCTGCGCGGCGGGCAAAATCTCATGCGCGGGCCACGCCGAGGCGCTTGACCAGTAACGGTCGAAATCATGAGCGACGTCGGTTGCGGCAGGGCCGATCGCCAGCACGTCGAGGTCGGCGAAAACGACACCATCGGTTGCACCGAAATATTCATCGCCGATATTGCGGCCGCCGAGGATGGTCGCGATACCGTCGGCGGTGAGCGACTTGTTATGCATGCGCCGGTTCAAACGCGAAAAATCGGTCAGGAATCCGATAAATTTCGGGTTGCGCACAGCAAAAGGATTAAAGAGGCGCACCTGGATGTTCGGGTGCGCGTCGAGCGCCGCGAGCGTCGTGTCGAGTGAAGAGGGAATGCCGTTATCGTCGAGCAGGAGTCGCACGCGCACGCCGCGGTCGGCGGCTTCGCGCAGCGCTTCGAGCAGGAGGGTGCCCGTGAGGTCGTTGCGCCAGATGTAGTACTGCACGTCGAGCGTGCGTTGCGCGGTGCGTACGAGATCGACGCGGGCCGCGAAGGCTTCGAGCGGTTTCGTCAGCGGGTCGATGCCGCTCAGACCCGGATGGGCGGCAAGTTCTCCCTCGATCGCTGCGCCCAGCGGCGTGGCGCGTGCCTCGGTGGCGGTGAGGGCGGCCGACTCCATGCGTGGCCCCGGCGTTGGCAGCTGACAAGCCGTGAGCAACAGCGCGCAGAGCACAGGCATTCGATACCGCTTCGCAACCGACAGGAATGGCGATCTTGGCATGGAGCGTCCGGGCGGGGGATGGCGCTAGCTTACGCGAATGCTATCGGTCATTCCACGAGCGTGTGCCAGGCGCCCGGAAAACGCAAAAGCCGCCGGCGCGTGCAAGCGCTTGCGGCTTAAGGTGGTGAGTGCATCGATCGGGATGCTATTCGGCGTTAAGCGACTCCTGGGCGCGGGCGCGCGATTCCTGGGCGGATTGATTGCGTTCGGATTTTGCCTGCTTGACGTCGCTCTTGTACGCCTTCTTCGCTTCGGCGTTCTTTGCGCGTTGCTCGCGATTGGCGTCGCGAATTTCCATGCGCTTCTGGACGATTGGGTCGCTATGCGTAGCGGTTGCCGCAGGCGGTTGTTGGGAGGCGGGCGGCGCGATCTGCTGCGCCATGACCGATCCGGCGATCATCGCACCGATCACGACGAGAACCACAGCGGTGATGCGGGTTTTCGATTTCATCATATTCTCTCCGGTGGTAATACGGATGACTAACTATCGGCATGGGATTGGGTAAATCGTTTGCCGATCGGGAGGCGTTGAAGAAGCATTGGGTAAATGCCTTGATACGCCTCGTTTCGTCAGGTTTTATTTTACTTTCATGAGTCGTCAGGTCAAGCGATCCGGCGCATGAATGCCAGGCTAATGCTTCTATTTGCGGGCTATCGTCGGCGAATAGCGGTGAATATGGACAGAATGTCGCACGTGCGCGAATGGGTTTATTCGCGCAGCATTTGCGCGAGCGTATTAAACAGCACCGTGCGCCGGTTTGATTTCCGGTGAATCATGCCGACCGTGCGCATGAACGGCGGATTACTCAGGGCGATGAGTTTCAGGTTCGCGTCGTCTCGCCAATTACCGTTGTGGAGAACCGGCAATACGCTCACGCCCACATCGTTGCGCACGAGCGAGACAATCGTTTCGATCGAGTTGAGTTCCAGATATTCCTGTGGCTTGATGCCGAGCGTGCGCAAGGCGTCGTCGATGACGCTACCGGTCGGCACGCGGCGATCGAAACGCAGGAAGCTTCGCTCGGCAAGGATGCGTCGTGCGTCGTTACCTTTGGTGGCGCGACTCGTCACGAGCATCAATGGTTCTTCGTAGAGCGGCGTCCACACGAGCGATTCATGCAGTGTGCCATCGGCATTGCCCACGACGACGGCAGCGTCGACCTCGCCGGTTTCGACCATTTCCGCGAGTTCCGCCGAGCGCGCGGAGGTCAGGCGCACTTCCAGTTCCGGGTGCCCCGTCTTGAGGTGCGCCACGGCAAGCGAGAGCGCCCCGATCACGGAGACCACCGCGCCGACGATGACCGAGCCGCGCAACGTGTCGTCGGCGCTGGCCGGCAGTTCGTCGATCAGTTCGAGGATGCGCTCCACCTTCGCGCAGATTTCGAGGCCTTCGCGCGTGAAGGCCACCTGGCGCGCGCGGCGGTCGAACAACTGGCGCCCCAACGCTTCTTCCAGCCCGCGCATTTGCAGGCTGACGGCCGCCTGCGTGAGCGCGGTCTTTTCTGCCGCGAGGGCGAACGAGCCGCTACGCGCAACGGCTTGCAGGGTACGCATCATCCGCAAGGAGAGCATGGAAGAAAAATTTAAGTATCGAAAACAAAATATTAATATTTTTTTGTGCGAGCCTTCAAGATAATCAAAATGTTGACCTGACCGATGCGCCCGCCTGGCATGGCGCCGTGCTCCGACCACTCCACCCGATACCGTCATGACACGCTTCAACTGGCACAACCCCTACCCGACGCCGCGTTTGCCGGTGTTTGCCCGCAACGTTGTTTCGACCTCGCACCCGCTGGCTGCACAAGCGGGCCTGCGCATGCTCTGGAAGGGCGGCAATGCCGTGGATGCCGCGATCGCCGCCGCGGCGGCCATTACCGTGGTCGAACCGGTCTCGTGCGGGCTGGGGGGCGATGCCTTCGCGCTGGTCTGGGACGGTGATCGTCTGCACGGCCTGAACGCGTCGGGCAACGCGCCTGCTGCGTGGAGTCTCGACTACTTCCGCCGCAAATACGGCGAAGAACAGGGTCTCGCGAGGCAGCCAAAACGCGGCTGGGACACGGTCACCGTGCCGGGCGTCATCGCCGGCTGGGAAGCGCTGCACTCGAAGTTCGGCTCGCTGCCGTTCGCGGACCTGATGGCGCCCGCGATCGAGATCGCCGAGCGCGGCTATGCGGTGCCCACGATCGTCGCGCGCAAGTGGCAGGCCGCCGTGCCCGAGTTGCGCGATCAGCCCGGTTTTGCCGAGACCTTCATGCCGCGCGGCCGCGCACCCGAGGTGAGCGAGCACGTCCGTCTGCCGGGCCATGCCGCGACCCTGAGGCGCCTCGCCGAACTCGGGCCGCGCGCTTACTACGAAGGCGAGATCGCGGAACGCATTGCCGCCTTCGCGCGCGAGGGAGGCGGCGCGCTCACGCTGGACGATTTGCGCAACTATCGCGCGCAGTGGGTCGAGCCCATTTCGAAGGCGTATCGCGGCTATCGCGTGCACGAGATTCCGCCGAACGGGCAGGGCATCGCGGCACTGATCGCGCTGGGCATTCTGGAACAGTTCGACGTGGCCTCGCTGCCCTGCGACGGCATCGAATCGCAGCACCTCCAGATCGAGGCGATGAAACTCGCGTTCGCCGACGTTTATCGCTATGTTTCGGATCCGAAATCGATGGACGTGACGCCCGAGCAAATGCTCGACGATGCTTATCTCAAGTCACGCGCGAAGCTGATCGATCCGAAGCGCGCGACGCAGTTCGATTTCGGCATGCCCAGATCAGGTGGCACGATCTATCTCTCCGCAGCGGACGAGCGCGGCATGATGGTGAGCTTCATCCAGTCCAACTACATGGGTTTTGGCTCTGGCGTCGTCGTGCCGGGCACCGGCATCGCGCTGCAAAACCGTGGTTGCGGCTTTTCGATGGACCCGGCATCGCCCAATGTGGTCGAGGGCGGCAAGCGCCCGTTCCATACGATCATTCCCGCTTTCCTCACGCAGCAGGTGGATGGCCGCGACGAAGCGGTGATGAGCTTCGGCGTGATGGGCGGCGACATGCAGCCGCAAGGGCATCTGCAAACCGTCGTGCGCATGCTCGACTACGGCCAGCAACCGCAGGCCGCGTGCGACGCACCGCGCTGGAAGGTCAACCGCGATTTCACGCTCGACATCGAATCGACTTTCGATGCGCAGACGGCCCACGCCCTGGAGGCGCGAGGCCATGAAATCAAGGGTATCGACGATCCGTATATGGACTTCGGCTCCGGCCAGTTCATCTGGAGACTCGATCGCAACGATCCCGAGCGGGGCTATGTCGCGGCAAGCGATACGCGGCGCGACGGCCTGGCCGCGGGGTTCTGAGCGGCAGTTTCCTGATTGACGACCGACTGACTCGAGGCTGGTCGTCGGTCTATCTGGATCGTTAAGTAGAGCAGAGTAAACGGAAGCGAGGCGACATGGAAACTGGGTCACAGACATCCGAAGTGGACATCGCCGAAGCGCCGCTGCCGCTCACGCGCGGCATGGTCCGGCGCATCGTGTTTTCTTCCTCGCTCGGCAACGCGCTCGAGTGGTTCGATTTTCTCGTCTATGGTTATTTCGCGCCGCTGATCGCGAAGCAGTTCTTTCCGGTACACGACGAATGGTTGTCCACCTTGCTTGCGGTCGGCACGTTCGGCATTTCGTTTCTGATGCGACCGCTCGGCGCCATCGTGCTAGGTCTGTACGGCGACAGGAAAGGGCGCAAGGCCGCGCTCACGCTGTCCATCGCGCTCATGATGGCGGGCACGCTGGCGATGGCCGTGATGCCGCCTTATGCGTCGATTGGCCTCGCCGCGCCGCTCCTGATCCTGCTTGCGCGACTCGTGCAGGGTTTCGCGGTGGGCGGGGAGTTCGGCAGCGCGACGGCATTCATGGTCGAGCACAGCAGCGCAAAGCGGGGCTATTACGCGAGCTGGCAGTTCGCGAGCCAGGGCGCGGCGGCGATTCTCGCGGCGACCTTCGGCGGATTGCTGGCGCTCTGGCTGCCGCCCGCTGAACTCGCTGCGTGGGGCTGGCGCGTGCCGTTTTTCTTCGGACTCGTGCTCGGCCCCGTCGGCTATTACATTCGTTCGCATCTGGACGAGACACCTGAATTTCTCGCGACCCGCCGCGAAAAATCACGATCGGAAACGCATGCACCGGCGGATGAGCAAGCGCCGCGTCAATGGCTCAATCTGCTGCTCGCGGTGGGCATCGTCGCGCAATCGACGGTGGGGGTGTACATCCTTCAGCTCTATATGCCGATGTATGCGGTCAAGCAATTGCATATGGCCGCTGCAACCTCGTTTGGCGTGGTCGTCCTCAATGGCGGCTTGCAGTTCGCGCTGTCGCCCGTCATGGGCGCGCTCTCCGATCGCATCGGCCGCGTGCGCATCATGCTCACTACGTCGATCCTGCTCGCGTCGCTAACCTACCCGATGTTTGCGTGGCTCAAGACCCATCCGACCCTTGGGTGGCTGCTCCTGCTGCAAGGCGCGGCGGGGATTTTCAAGGCTGCCTACTCCGGGCCGATGCCGGCGCTCATGTCCGAGATCTTTCCCGTACGCGTGCGCTCCACCGGGCTCTCCATTGCGTACAGTCTTGGCGTGACCTTGTTTGGCGGCTTTGCGCCGACTATCGCTGAACTGTTGATTCACTGGACTGGCGACACGCTTGCGCCAGCGTATTACGTGGCGTTTGCCGCTGTCGTCTCGGGATTGTCGCTGGTCGTGGTGGGCCTGCGCATGCGTCGGCCCGCGCCTGTGCTGACGATAGCGTGAACCGGTTTGTCTGGCGTTCGACACCTGAATTCATTGGCCCCGCCCGCTGAAGGCGATACGCAGCAGTGCTATATTCGCAGATGGCAGTGCGATGCAGCAAAGAATGCTTACGTTTTTGTCAGGAAGCGGGGAGTGATATGGCGATCGAATACCGAGGCTTTCAAATCAATGTCGATACGAAAGCGGACGCGACGGACACGCAATGGCTGTGTCGCGCGGATATCAACGGCGTGGCAGACGAGGTCCGCAATGTGGCGCTGCCTGTCGTCGAGCTGGAGTTTCCCAAGCTCAAGATCGACGTGCTGATGGTGGTCAGCATGGTCGAACACAAGGCGCGCCAGTCTGTGGACGATTGGTACGCTGCGCATCCCACTGCGGCCTGAGTGGCGTGACGGCGATCGTGCCGTCAGGTTGTCCGATGCAAACGAAGGGGCCCGCAAGGGCCCTTTGTCGTTGATACACGCAATCAATCCGGCTTCACGACATGACGCGGCTGCCCTGCATGGAAAGCGGCGATATTGTCGATCAGCTGATCGGCGAGCGCCTGCATCGCTTCGTCGCTGGCCCATGCTACGTGCGGTGTGAGAATAAAGCCCGGATGCCCGAGTATCGCCTGGAAGGGATGTTGTGCGGGCAACGGTTCTTCCGAAACGACATCGAATCCCGCCCCGGAAATCTGCCCCGACTTCAACGCATCGACCAGCGCGGCTTCGTCCACCAGACCGCCGCGCGCGGTGTTGATCAAGAGCGGTCGCCGCGTCATGCGCGAGAACGCCGTGGCGTCGATCAGATGCCGCGTGTCCGGCGTGAGCGGGCAGTGCAGCGAAACGATGTCGCTTTGCGCCAGCAGCGTGTCGAGCGGCACGTAATCGTCGTCGCCACTCGCGCGATTGCCGTGCGCGGCGAACAGCACGCGCAATCCCAACGCGCGTCCGATCGCAGCCGTTGCTTGCCCGAGCGCGCCCGCGCCGACGATGCCCAGCGTCGACCCCTTCAGATCGCGGATCGGAAAATCGAAGAAGCAGAACTGACCCGACGCGAGCCAGCGGCCCTTGCGCACGGCTTCGCGATAGGCCACGAGGCTGCGCCGTAACGCGAAGATCAGCGCGAACGTGTGTTCCGGCACGGTGTTGAGCGCATAGCCGCGGATATGGCTCACGACGATACCGCGCGCCGCGCAGGCATGCAGATCGATATTGTCCGTGCCCGTTGCGGCGACGGCGATCATGCGCAGTCGCGGCGCTTGCGCGAGATCCTGGGCCGTGATGGGCGCCTTGTTGGTGACGACGATTTCTGCGTCGCAAATGCGTTGCGCGATCTCGGCGGGCGAGGAGCGTTCGTACGTTTGCATCTGATGATCGAACGGCAGGGGGCGCAGGCGGATATGCGGGGAAAGCGTCGCGCGGTCGAGAAAGACAACGCGGGGTGGCGCGGACAAGTCGGTCATGGGCGGCTGGGGCAATAACACGCAGTAGCGAGCAGTAACGAGCGGATCGGAAACCAGGAAAACTTTTCGCCGCCATTCAGCAAGCGATGTGGACGACGAGGCATTGTGCGACGCGCCTCTGCCGAATGGTTTGCGCAATTCGCCACATGACTTTCCGATACGGAAAATCACGGCTCGAGCCCGCGAAACAAAGAGCCTTTCCATTTGCTCAACCCCGATTGAGCAACCGTCGATTATCAAAGCGCCCGATGCGGCCCATGATGGCGTCCAGAGTCAAAACCAGCCTGGAGACAATCATGTCACGACCCCTCTCGGGTATTCGCGTTCTGGAGCTTGGGCAACTGATCGCGGGCCCGTTCGCCGGCAAAATGCTCGCCGAATTTGGCGCGAGCGTCATCAAGGTCGAGCCGCCCGGCACGGGCGATCCGTTGCGCAAATGGCGCCTGCTGCACGAAGGCACCTCGGTCTGGTGGGCCGCGCAATCGCGCAACAAGCAGTCGCTCACGCTCGATCTGCGCTCGCCCGAAGGGCAGGACGTGATCCGGCGTCTCGTATCGGAAACAGACGTGCTGATCGAGAATTTCCGTCCCGGCACGCTCGAAGGCTGGGGGCTGGGTTGGGACGTGCTCAGCGAGATCAATCCGGGCCTCGTCATGCTGCGCGTGTCCGGCTACGGTCAGACTGGCCCGTACCGCGACCGGCCCGGTTTTGGCGTCGTGGCGGAAGCGATGGGCGGCCTGCGCCATTTGAGCGGCGAACCGGAACGCACGCCGGTGCGCGTGGGCATTTCGATCGGCGATTCGCTGTCGGCGCTGCACGGCGTGATCGGCGTCTTGCTTGCGCTGCGTCATCGCGAGCAACAGGGCGGTAAGGGGCAGGTCGTGGACGTGGCGCTCTACGAGTCAGTCTTTAACATGATGGAGAGCCTGCTGCCCGAATACTCGGTGTTCGGCGCGGTGCGGCAGCCCGCAGGCAGCAGCCTGCCCGGCATCGCGCCCAGTAATGCGTATCGCTGCCGCGATGGCAAGTACGCGCTGATCGCGGGAAATGGCGACAGCATTTTCCGGCGCTTGATGGAGCTGATCGAGCGTCCCGATCTGGGCGCCGATCCCGCGCTTGCGCAGAACGACGGTCGCGTCGCGCAGGTCGCGCGCATCGACGAAGCGATTGGCGCGTGGTGCGCACACCGGCCGCTCGACGACGTGCTGGCCGCGCTCAACGACGCCCGCATTCCCGCGGGCCGCATTTACGACGTGGCGGATATCGCCGCAGATCCGCACTACCACGCCCGCGAGATGATCGTCGAGGACAACTTGCCCGACGGCACGCCCGTGCAGGTGCCCGGCATCGTGCCGAAGCTGAATGTGACGCCCGGCGTCATCGAACACAGCGCACCCACGCTCGGTGAGCACACGGATGCCGTGCTGGCGTCGATCGGGGTGGACGAAGCGACGCGCACCGCATGGCGCGCGCGCGGCGTGATCTGAACAGGGAGACGATCATGATGAATCCGGCGAATCTGACGAAGCGCCTGTACCTGAACGAAGTCGCCACGCGCGACGGCTTCCAGAACGAAGCGGCGTTCGTCGACACCGACGACAAGATCGCGCTGATCGACGCGCTGAGCGCATGCGGCTACGCGAAAATCGAAGTGACATCGTTCACTTCGCCCAAGGCGATTCCCGCGTTGCGCGATGCCGAAGCGGTGATGCACGGCATCGCGCGCGTGCCCGGCGTCGTCTACACCGTGCTCGTGCCGAATGTACGCGGTGCGGAACGCGCACTCTCGTGCAACGTGGACGAAGTGAATCTGGTGATGTCCGTGAGCGAAAGCCACAATCGCGCGAATCTGCGCATGACGCGCGAGCAGTCGTTCGCACAACTGGGCGATGTGATCGACGCGGTGCAGGGAACGGGCGTCGCGATCAACGTGTCGCTTTCCACGGCGATGGGCTGCCCGATGGAGGGCGATGTGCCCATCGCGGGCGTGCTCGACTGGATGGCGCGTTTCGCCGAGCGCGGCGTGCACGGCATTACGCTCTGCGATACGACCGGCATGGCGTATCCGAATCAGGTGCGCGAGTTGTGCGAGCGCTCGCGGTCGCAATTCGGCGCGCTGGAACTGACGCTGCATTTCCACAATACGCGCGGCATGGCGCTCGCCAACACGCTCGCCGCGCTCGACGCCGGTATCGTGCGCTTCGATGCGTCGCTTGGCGGCCTGGGCGGTTGTCCCTATGCGCCCGGCGCAACCGGAAACGTCTGCACCGAAGAGCTGGTTCACATGCTGGAACTGGACGGCTACGATACCGGCGTGAATCTTGCCGCTGTGCTCGATGCGGCCACGCGCCTTCCCGCGCTGATCGGGCATGATGTGCCGAGTCAAATCCTCAAGGCCGGTCGCCGTACCGACCTTCATCCGCTGCCGGCCAGCGCGCAGGGCATGCCCGAGCAACGTGCGTTCTCATAAGGAGTCCATTCATGGCATTGATCGATCATCTCGACCATCTGGTCCTGACCTGCGTAGACCCGGAGGCGACGAAGCACTTCTACACCGAAGTGTTGCAGATGCAACTGGAGACATTCGGCGCGGGCCGACTAGCGTTTCGTTTCGGCAACCAGAAGATCAATCTGCATGTGCGCGGCGCGGAGTTCGAGCCGAAGGCACACGTGCCGGTGCCCGGTGCGCTCGATCTTTGTTTCATCGCGGCCGTGCCGCTCGATGCCGTCATCGCGCATCTGAACAAGCTCGACTGGCCCATTATCGAAGGGCCGGTCGAGCGCACGGGCGCGACGCAGAAAATCCGCTCCGTGTATGTGCGCGATCCCGATCTCAATCTCATCGAGATTTCGGAACGGATCTGACGCGCAGCCTTGGCGCGTTTCCGATCGGAGAAAAAGTTTTCTCGCTATTGCCGATCACACGTCGATCGCAATGTTCGATCTTTCGTAGCAGGCCGGGGGGCGCCGGCTCGCTGCCGAAAGCATGAGCCCGACGGCCCATGCACGGACGCGCCATGTGCGCGTCCGTCTCAGACCTCGCCCGTTCCCGCCTTCCCCTGAATATTTCCGATCCGAAACCTGCGCCTGTCACGCTACTTTCGCGTGCGCGCCGGATGCCGCACAATGGCCTGTCGCTTCGGCCTCGCTGGCAAACCTTTCCCTCGCATCATGGTCAATCCGCTTCATTTCGATCTACAGTCGCTGCGCGTGTTTCTGCTCGTTGCCGAGCATGGCAGCCTGACCAAGGCCGCCGAACACGGTCAACTCACGCTGTCCGCCGTGAGCAAGCGTATCGCGGAGCTGGAGAGCGTGACGGACTGTGCGCTTTTTATCCGGCGTGCGCGTGGCGTGGAACTGACGCCCGCAGGCATCGCGTTGCTGGAGCATGCATCGCGCGTCGTCGATCAGGTCAACCGCATGGCGAGCGAGATGGGCGACTATGCCGCCGGTGTGCGCGGCCATGTGCGCATGTGGGCCAATACGTCCGCGATCGTGCAGTTTCTGCCCGTCGATCTCGCAGGGTTTCTGAACGGAAATCCCGGTATCAAGGTCAGTCTGGAAGAGCGTCTGAGCCACGAAATCGTTGAAGCGCTGGGCGCGGGCAAGGCCGACATCGGCGTGTTCGCGGACAACGTGCCGGCACCGGGCATCGAGCGGCGGCTCTATCGGCGTGACGAACTCGTGTTGCTGGTGCCGCAGGGGCATCGTTTCGCGCAGCAGGCGAGCATTCGCTTCGCGGATACGCTCGACGAGGACTATGTTGGTCTGAGCGATGGCAGTTCGCTGCTCGCGCGCATGACCGACGCGGCGTTCGCGGCGGAGCGCTCGCTCAAGCTGCGCATCCAGGCGTCGAACTTCGATGGCGTGTGCCGCATGATCGAAGCGGGGCTCGGTATCGGCATTTTGCCGCGCGATTCGGTGAGCGACGAGCGCGGCAAGATCGGTGTTTCCAAAGTGAAACTCTCGGATGCTTGGTCCACGCGCACGCTCTGGGTGGGCATCAAGGCGGGCAGTGCACCGAGCTCCGATATCGTGAGCCTGTTCGACTACATGTCGGCGCGTAGCTGAAAACGCCAAGGCCGGGCGACGCGCACTACGCGTCGCCCGGCCTTTTGCCATGCGTGTGCGGCACCTGGCAAGCGTGCCGCGAACGCTTCAAACCGGATTGATTTCGTCCTGACTGCGGCGCGTGGTGAGCGGGCCGAGTGCACGCAATGTGATCGCGACGATGGCAAGCGCCGCCGATATCACGCCGAACATCGCCAGCGGTCCGTGCTGCATGAGCACGGGCAGCAGGATGAAGGGCAGGGCGCTGCTGACGATGCGCGAGAGCGAATAGGTACTGCCGATCGCGGTCGAACGTACGCTAGCGGGAAAGATCTCGGCCTGATAGACGTGATAGGCGTTGCTGAACACGTTCGATGCGCACGTCGTCAGGATGCCGAAGCAAATGATCAGAGTCACGTTGTTCGAGTAAGCAAAGCCCAGACCGAAAAGCGCGATCGTGATGAGCGAGGCGATGACCAGCGTGCGGCGCTCGATCCAGCCGAGCAAGGGCACGGACAGCAGCGAGCCGATCGGATAGCCAAGAAACGAGAGCGCCACGAACAGCGTGCTGCCCGTCACATCGAAACCACGACTCTTTACGACAACGCCCGCGAGCGTGCCGAAGCCGTAATAGCCGAAGCCCTGGAACAGGTGAAAGATCACCAGCATCAGATAGCGCTTGTCGTAAGGCGCCTTGCCCAGCAGCGCGATACGTTCGCGCAGGCGCAGTGGATGCTTGCGTTCGCCGGTGGCCTCGAAGCGGGCGGGCATCGCTACGCCCGCACTGTCCGCGAAACGTCGCAGCGTGGCGTAAGCGTCCTGCTCGCGGCCTTGTGCGAGCAGCCAGCGCGGGCTTTCGGGCAGGCGATGCTTCACGGCGAGCACGAAAACAGCGCCCAGGCTGCCGATCGCGAGGATCACGCGCCAGCCCGCAATCCCGTCGTAGTGCAGCGGATTGAGCCACACCGCCAGAAAGCCCACGAGCGGCACCGCGATATACGAGGTCGTGTAAGCCCATGCGGCGAGACGGCCGCGCCGGTCTTTGGGCAGAATTTCCGAGAGGTAGCTGTCCGCCACGGGGTAGATCGCGCCCACGCCCACGCCGGTGAGAAAGCGACAGATCACCAGCATGCCCGCGTTGACCGAGAACGCGCCGAGCAGCGAGAACGCGCTGTACCAGACCAGCGTGAGCAGGAAGGCGCGACGGCGCCCGATGCGATCCGCGAGACTGCCCAGACAGAGCGAGCCGAAGAACATGCCGATGAAGGCCGAGGCCAGTAGCAGCTTGAAATCGGTGCTATGACCATCGAGACCGTATTCGTTCTGCAACGCCGAACCGATCGAACTGACGAGGAAAATCTCGTACATGTCGAAGAACAGCCCGATGCCGATCACCCACACCACGAAGCGGTGCAGTGCGCCCACCGGCATCTCGTCCATGAAGGCGCCGAGCGTCGTGGCCTGCGGGGCGCGATCTGGCGTTGTGGCCATTGCGCCCGTTGGGCCGGACGCATCGCCGTGGGCAGCGTGGCCGCCCAGATCCAGAGGTTGGCTGTTCATCATGTCTCCTGGTATAGGTATGCCGCGGCTTGCCAGGGCCGACGGGTCGGGCGCATGCGTCGTCGCAACGGTCCGGCGTCGGACCGTGTGACTTCGGGCGCCTGATAGCCAGTGTCGGCGATTTTCTCCAGCGCGAAAATTGCGCATGAATCAAGCCTTCTTTCCCGCGGAGAAAGGCTGCCTGCGCCACGCGGGAAACCGCGATTCCCGCTCGCCTAGACGATCTGCATGATCTGCTCGACCGGCGCGCGGCTCGTCTTGAAGTTGTTGACCGGGTGCCCGGCCTGCGCGTAGCCGAACGAGATGCCGCACACCATGTACCGCTCGTCGCCGATGCCGAAATGACGGCGCACGAATTTCGCGTGCTGCGCGAGCGCGGCTTGCGGCGACGTGGCGATGCCGTGCGCGTGCGCGGCAAGCAGGAAGGCGCCGATGAACGCCCCGCAATCGACGGCCGCATAGGGGCCGAGTTCGGCCGGAATCGTCACGATCGCCACATGCGGGGCGCCGAACAGGCGGAAATTCTCGAAGCTCTGCGCGTTGCGCCGCTCCTTGTCGCTGCGCTCGATACCGAGCGCTTCGTAGAGCCGATAACCCGCGTCGCGCCGACGCTCGGCAAAGTGGCCCCGATATTCCTCCGGAAACGGCAGATCCGAATCGACTCCAGTGGCATGCGCCGCGTGTTCCATCAACGCGTCGCGAAAGCGCTCCGTGGATTGCGCCGACGCCACCAGCAGGTGCCAGGGCTGCGTGTTGCACCACGAGGCGGTCTTGCCTGCGATCTCGACGATGCGCTCGATCACGTCGTTGGGCACGGGCGTGGGTTCGTAGGCCCGGCACGTGTACCGGCTCGAGGTCAGGCGGCGAAGGACTTCCAGATCGGCTTCTGAAGCGGGGTTGGCGGACTGGGCATGCACGGGTCAACTCTCCTGGCAACGATGGCAATGATGGAAACAGGGCGGCGACGCAAGACTGTCACGCGGCGAACCGGACGAAACGTCTACTGAATATAGCGGGTGTTGGATCGGTAGTCGCTCGGCACCGAACTTCCGCGGGAATGCGCCAGGTATGCGCCAAACCAGAATCGGCGCAATGTATTGATGCAGGCCAATGTTTTGTAGGGTCATGCGCAGGCGCCCGCGCCCTGCGAGCCCCGCCAGGCGGGCTTATAACGGCCCCAATAAGTTGTCTATGCGAGGATCGCTATGGGAACGCATGATCCTCGATGCCAGAATGCGGGCCGCTCCGCAAGCCGCGACACTCGGTCGCCTTCGTGAGTCGCGCACGCACCTGGAGGTCCCCTCATGAAAAACCACGGCCTGTCACGGCGGGGTTTTCTCAAAGCCAGCATGCTGGCGGGCGTGGCGGTATATGTGGCGCCGTTCGGTAGCCGCGCATTCGCTGCCCTGTTCGAAGAAAAACTCCTCACACCGGTCAAATGGGATGCCGCCACGGGCGCACCCAAATTCCGTATCGACGGTATCGCCAAAGTCACGGGCTCGAAAGTCTTCGCGCGTGACATCCGCGCGGCCGACATGCCGCATTGGCCGCAGCAGCAGGCTCATGCGCTCATTCTGCGCACGACCCAGGCCGATCGCCTCTACACAGGCTTCGATCTGAGCCTGCTCGGCGACGATCTCAAGCCCGATCGCATCGTCACCGCCGACGATCTCGCGCGCGACGGCCTCGCGTTTCCCGCCTTCTATGGCGACGACATGCTGTTGCCCGTGGGCAAGACGCCCGCGTATCTGGGCCACGCGGTTGCGATCCTGATCTATCACGATTTCGCGCGTTTTCGCTTCGCGAAAGATACGCTCAAGTTCCGCGACGACGTGATCCATTATGGCGCGCAGACGGGCCCGCTCGAACGCGATCCGTGGGGTACGTTCCGCTTCGTGCGCGTGGGCGGCAAGACGCCCTATGACGACGATGTCTATTCGAGCCTCAAGGACGCGCCCATTTTCCCGAGCATGATGCGCAAGCACGCGCCGGTCTGGCCGGACGGCAACGAGCACGGCAAGCTCGACGAGCAGGGCATGTTCCACGCCGGGCGCATCGCCGACGAACTCGATCATCCGTCGGCGGACTGGCTCGTGTTCGAACGCGAGTACAACACGCAGTCGATCGACACGGCGGCGCTCGAACCCGACAACGCGAACGGCTGGTACGACGCCGCCACGCAGTCGCTGCACATGGTGGTGCCGACGCAATCGCCGCTCGAAGTGGCGGATGCCGCCGCCGGCATGGTCGCCAAGTGCCGCTTCCCGGTGAAGCAACTGTTCCTGCATCCGTGCTACACCGTGGGCTACGGTTCGAAGGACCACTACAACGTGCCGTTCTACGGGCTCGTGGCCGCGCTCTATGGCGACGGACGCCCGGTGCGCTTCGCCAACGATCGTTACGAGCAGTTCCAGACCTCGATCAAGCGCCACGCGTTCAAGATGCAATACCGCATCGCCGTCGATCGCAAGACGGGCCTGCTGCAATCGTTCAAGGGCGATTTCGAGGCCAATGGCGGTGGCCGCTGCAACTTCTCGCCGTCGGTGGCGATGGTCGGCGCAACGGCGGCGCAATCGATCTATTACTTCCCGAAGAACGACTTCGCGGCCGTGGCCATTGCGTCGCGCGCCATCGACGCGGGTTCGGCGCGCGGCTACGGCACGTTGCAAAGCATGGCGGCCACAGAGATGGCCGTCGACGAAATCGCCGCGCAACTGGGCGTCGATCCCATCGATTTCCGCATCAAGAACGCGCTGCGCTCGGGCATGAAGAACACCCAGGGCGCGATTCCTGGCGGCGCGATTCGCGTGGACGATGTGCTCGAACGCGCGAAGGTTCATCCGCTGTGGGCGCAGCGCGCGAAGCGCAAGGCCGAGTACGAAGCGGCGAATCCGGGCAAGCGTTACGGCGTGGGTTTCGCCTGCGTGCAGAAAGACTTTGGTACGGGGTCCGAAGCATCGCTGGCCAGAGTCGAGTTCGACGAGAACGGCAACATCGCGCTCTATCACACGGGCGCGGAAATTGGCACGGGCATGTCGACCTCGCAGGCCGTGGCGGTGGCGAAGTGGCTGGGCAAGCCAGCCGCCGAGATCCGCGTGGCCGTGACCGACTGGCCCGATCTGCCGGTCGTGACGAGCGGCGATCCCTACATGATGAGCCAGGCCGATCAGGACCGCGCGAGCGTGAACCCGCGCTGGACGCCCAATATCGCCTCGCCGTCGAGCGCCACGAATTCGGCGTTCTACTTCACGCATAGCACGCGCGAAGCTGCGCGCGTGCTGTTCCGCTTCGGCCTCTGGCCGGCGGCGATGTCGATCTGGGGGCAGGGCATCGGCGGTGGCCAGGCCGCGCCGCTGGTGGTGCGTATCGAGGACGCGCGCTGGGTCGACGGCAAGCTGACCGCCGCCGGACTCGAACCGCTGCCGCTCGAACAGCTTGCGAAACAGGCGCATGCGATGGGCCTGCCGACAGGCGCGGCCGTGCACGTGTTCAACCGCTGGCAGTGGGCCGAAGCCGAGTTCGAGATGGGTGGGGCGATCGAACGCATGCCGATCGACGCGCTTTCGCTGCGCTATGGCAAGGGCGATGCGAACGCCAACAACAACGCTGCGCCCACGACGCTGCCGCTCACCGCGAACGGTTATCGCGTGCTGGACCGCAAGCGCGTGTTCATCCCGCCGATGAGCCGCAACAACGCGGCCGTGACTTACTACAGCGCGGTCGGCACGCTCGTCGAACTCGCTGTGCACGAAGCGACCGGCAAGGTCGAACTGCTCACGCATCACTCGATCATGGAATGCGGCAACCAGATTTCGCCGCAGCTCGTTTCGGGCCAGTTGCAGGGCGGTCTCGCGATGGGCATCGGCCATGCGTTGCACGAATACCTGCCGCTCTACGAAGACGGCCCCGGCAACGGTACCTGGAACTTCAACCGTTACCAGCTTCCGCGCGCGTCGGATGTCGCCGTCTGGACGCAGTCCGGCGAGGTGCTGGCGCCGCTGTCCGAGACCGATCCGCCCAAGGGCATCGCCGAAGTGGTGATGATTCCCGTGGTGGGCGCGGTCGTGAACGGTATCGCGCACGCCATCGGCCACCGTTTCACCGATCTGCCGGTGACCCCGCAAAAAATCCAGGAGGTGCTCGCATGACGCAGGCCCAATCCGCTGCTTCCGCGGTGAGCGCCGGCGCCGCCGCGGCTTCCGCCAACGTTGCGTCCGCAACGTCCACGCCAACGACGCCACAGACAGCCGCGCCCGTTGAACGCCCGCTCGTGCAGTACAAGCCGAAGGCGCTCTCGCTCTCGATCAACGGCAAGACCGTCGGCCCGATGCAGGTGCCCGAAGGCCTCATGATGATCGAGTTCCTGCACGAGTACGCGGGCCTCACGGGCTCGCGTCTGGGCTGCGGGCAGGGCGTGTGCCACGCCTGCGTGGTGATCCTCGACAAGCCGGACGGCACGAGCGAGGAGATGCGCACCTGCATCACCGGTGCGCACTTCTTCAACGGCCGCACGATCCGCACGGTCGAAGGCCACGCTAAGCGCAACGACGCAGGCGAAGTCGTCGAACTCTCGCCGATCCAGCAGAAGTTTCTCGAACACTTCAGCTTCCAGTGCGGCTACTGCACGCCGGGATTTGTCAACGCGGCGACCGTGCTGATCGAGCGTCTGAAGCGCGAGCCGGTTGCGAAGGCCGATGTCGAAAGCACGATCCTGAGCGCGCTCGATGGCCACATCTGCCGCTGCACGGGCTACGTGCGCTACTACGAAGCGGTAAAGGACGTGGTGATGACGACGCCCGGACTCGTGAAGGACGCGTCATGAAGCGCGCCCTCATCAACCGCCTCGCGCTCGGCGGGCTGCTCGCCGCGTGCGCGCTCACGCTCGCGGCCTGTGGACAGGACGAATCGTCCACGTCGGGCGCGGCCTTCACGCCCACGCCCGAACAGGTCGCGCACGGCCGCTATCTGGTCAAGGCTGCCGACTGCGCGGCCTGCCACACGTCGCAGGACGGCGCGCCCTTCGCGGGCGGTGTGAAGATCGCCTCGCCCTACGGCGCGTTCTACGGCTCGAACATCACGCCCGACAAGGAGCACGGCATCGGCAACTGGAGCGCCAGCGACTTCTACGCCGCGCTTCACGACGGCAACGCGCGCGGCAAGCATCTGTATCCGTCGATGCCTTATACGTCCTACCGGCAGCTCACGCGGGCCGATTCGGACGCGATCTACGCGTATCTGATGACGGTGAAGCCGGTCGCGGTGGCGAGCCATCCGCACGACCTCAAGTTCCCGTACAACCTGCGCTTCGGCATGGCGTTCTGGGACATGGTGTTTCTGAAGGACGCGTTGCCGGATGCCTCGGCTGGGCAATCGGCGGACTGGCAGCGTGGCCGCTATCTCGCGAATGCGCTCGGCCATTGCGCCGAGTGCCACACGCCGCGTAATTTTGCCGGTCAGCTCGTCGATGCGAAGCCACTCGCGGGCGCTGCGCTCGGGCGCGTCGTCGCCCCGGACATCACGCCGGCGGGACTGGCCGGGCGCGGCTGGACGGCCGCCGATCTGCAGACCTTCTTTAGCGTCGGCATCGCGCCGCAGGGCTCGGCCTTCGGCGAGATGTATCCGGTCGTGCATCTGAGCACGCAATACCTCACGAAGGATGACGTGCGCGCACTGAGCGTCTATCTGCTCGGCGATACGCCGCCCGCCCCGCAGCCGGTGCAGGCCGTCTCCGCCGATGGCGCCGCGCTCGCGGCCGGGCGTTCGGTGTATCTGGCCGTGTGCGCGGGTTGCCACGGACTGGCGGGTGAAGGCAAGCCGCACGTCGCGGTGCCGATGAACGGCAACTCGACGCTGCGTCAGGCCGATCCGCACAATCTGCTGGTGGCGATGCTCGATGGCATCGACACGCAGAAGTTCGCGGGTGTCGAGAACCTTCAGGCGATGCCGGCGTTTTCGTTTACGCTGAGCGACGAGGAACTCGCGCAACTGGCGAATTATCTGCGCGCCACCTGGGGCGGTCAGGCAGCCCATGTCAATGCGGCCGATGTGAAGGCGCTGCGCTGAGGCGCAATGCAATGCAACGCGGCGCGGATGACGTAATCACGTCCCGCGCCGCAAATCGGTATCTGGTGTGGTGGGCAACGCCGATTCCCGGCGCTGCCCGTTCAGCCTGAACAGAAACTCAGTTAGCCTTGATCGTGACGGGTATCTGGACCTGGCTGCTCAGTCCCGAACTGTTGTTCGCGGTGACCGTCAGCGTATAGCTTCCCGCAACCGGCCTGGCCCACGCCACGACGAAGGTACCCGGGCCGCCGACGCCCAACGTCATCCCGGCCGGCGCGCCAGTGATATACAGCGTGATCGGCCCTCCCGCAGCGTTCGAGACGCGAACGTTGGCCGTAAGGGGCGAGCCCGCCACACCGTTGATCGGCGACGCCGTGATGACCGGAGCCAGCGGGTCGACCGAAATCTGCGCGCGTGCCTGCGTCGTCGAGGTTTTGCCGGACTTCGTATCGGTGACCGAAACGGCGAAGCTATAGGTGCCCGCGAGCGGCCACGGCCACGTAATCAAGCCCGTGGCGCTGATCGACACGCCCGCTGGTGCACCGCTGATGGCGAACTTCAGCGGATTCGCCGATTGCGCGATCACCTGATAGCTGAGCGGCTTGCCGGTCGTGCCAACGATCGTTCCGATACTCACGACCGGTATCGACGACGCTATCACAGTGACGGTCGAGACCGTGCTGCCAGACAGCGCGGTGATCGTGTCGGTCGCCTTGACCGTCACGCTATACGATCCAGCGACCGGTTTCGGCCACGAGAGTTGCCCCGCGGCGTCGATCGTCATGCCTTGCGGCGCGCCCGACAGCGACCATGTGACGGGGTCCTGCGCACTCACCGCGACCGAGAAGGCCAGCGCCACACCTTCGGTGGCCTGTATGCTCGCGGGCGTCACGACCGGCGCCTGTTTCGTGCTCAGATTCAGAATCGACGTCAGCAGGCTGGTGGCATTGGGCGTACCGAGCCCGGTGGGCTGGTCGTATCCCACATGCGCGTAGCAGGTCGTACAGGTGCCGTTGCTGCCGGTCGTGATATCGGAAAACGCCGACTTGTACAGACTCGCATTCGTCGAGATTTTCCCGTAGAGAAGCGGCTGCACGAGTCCTACGAAGCCAAAGCCGTTTTGCGCGCGAATCGCATTGGCGATCGCGACGATGCCGGCCCATTGCGGCGTCGAAAGACTCGTTCCGCCGACGCCGTACCAGGCGGGCGTGGACGTGCCGGGCGCGAGGGTGGCGACGTACTGGCCGGTATAGGGGTTCGCGTTGAAGGACACGTCCGAGACGGAGCGCGCCGTCAACGTGCCCATGCCGGGAACGGCCGACGTTTGATAGCCCGGCACCGGCGTGTACCGGCTGATGCCGCCGCCCGTGCCGGACCACGCAGCTTCGGTGCGGGCCGCGCCGTTATAGGTGAGGGATGTTCCGCCCACGGCGAGCACGTTCGGCGAAACCGCAGGCCATTCGACACTCGCGCCATCGTCGCCCGCGGCGGCCACGTAGGTCATGCCGGTACCGGCAAAGGCCGAATTGGTTTGTGCGGTCCATGAACCCTCGGCGCCGCCAAAGCTCATCGAGACTACGCCTGGCCCCATCGCGTTCGCGAGGCTGACGCCAGCCAGCAGCGCGTCGCTCATATTGCCCGGCGCCTGGATGAGGACGATGCGGGCGAGCGGCGCAGTCGCATGAGCCCACTGGACGTCCAGAGCGATCTCGGTTGCCCATGCCGAGTCATAGGCGGGGGCCGTGGCCGTCATGCCTCCAGCCAGCGTCGAATTGACGACGGAGAACTGACAACTGGCGCTGGGCGCCTTCGGCAAGGGGAGCGTGGCCGATGGCGAGATCGCTGTCGTCGCGCACGCGGGCAAGCCGAACTTCTGATTGAACGCCGCCAGCTCCGCGGCGATGTTCGGATCGCTCATCGCATCGACGATATAGAGCGTCTGGCCGGCGCCCATCTGGGCGAGTTGGGTCGCGCTCAATCCTGTCCACGAGGTGGGGAGCGGCGGGAGGCCATAGGCTGCCCGAATCTGGGCCGGCGTGTAGGTCGTGACGGCCGTCGCCGTGGCTGCCGGTGCGACCGCGCCACTTGCATCCGGGCCAGGTCGCGCCGCGCGCACTACGGCCTTCGTCAAACGCAATTCCTGAACGGCCGGCGTCAACTGCGATGACGCGGCGGGCGAACTACTGTCGATATCCGCGGGTGCCGGCAATTCGTTGGGCACCAGCTCGAAAGAAGGCACGACCTGGGCGCTGGCTTCGGTGCTCGACAGCGACGACAACGAAAGGACGTGAACCGCAGAGCTGCTGACTGCACTGGCCGAAGTACCTGCGTCAGAAGACGACGGGTCACCCCCGCCGCAGGCAACGAGGCACGCCGACGCCAGCGCAGTCAGAAGGTAATTACTTCGTATGGCTAAATATTTAGTAGGCGAAAAAAGGTTCATGGTTATTTTTCTTGTGAGGGTGGTTCGACCGGGATAATCAGCAAGGGCGGCGACACTGCCGAGGCGGCCGACTCAGGCACGCGGTGTTCCCAGCCTCCCGGGCACTGCCGGACGCTGGGGTAATAGCCCTCGGGCTTCGCGCACCAGAGCCTGAATTGCTCGGGGACGTGCGCGACGGGCGCTTCCTCCCGGGCTTGCGAACTGCATCCGGGTAACAGGCAGAGCATGCTGATCGCGCAAATGGCCAGTGCCGGTTTCCTGAAGATTGCCGGTTGATGCGTGCTCCTGCGGCGTGCGTCGTCGTCCATCATTTTCCGTTTCGGCGATGTTACGTAGTATTACGGCGCGTATATTGCCTTGCCATAGGGCACCGCGTTGGAAAATTTTGTCAAATCCGCATTTGACGGCTCGAGTGGGGGCAGGCGAGGCGAGGGCATTAGCGGGGCGATGGCCTGCGCGGTGCCGCGAAATCTGAAAATAAGGGACTATCCAATCAGTTTATTCTGATTGGACATTAAAGAATTCGGGAGTAAGTCTGATGTTTTTTTACTTTTGCCCGAGGGATTTGCGCGCGATCAAGGGCGATGCATGATCGCGCGAATCGGATCTGATCAGCGCCTCACCGGCGCAGATAGCGCTGCGCCAGCGCCTCATAGAGCGGCGGGGCGAACAGCTTCGAGACCTGGCTGGCGATCAGCGCGGTCGCCATCAACGAGAGCACCAGCGCGTGGCCGTTGATCATCTCGATGACGATGACAAAAGCCGTGATCGGGCTTTGCGTCACGGCGGCGAGATAACCCACCATGCCCAGCGCAATCAGCATCGGCAACTGCATCTGTCCGAACACCATGTGCAGGGCATTGCCGATCCCCGCGCCAATTGCGAGCGAGGGGGCAAAGAGGCCGCCCGGCGTGCCCGGCAGATACGAACCCACCATCGACGCCATCTTGAAGAGCGGATAGCCCACGCCCAGGTGCGAGTGTCCTTCGAGCATGTTGCGCGCTTCCGCATAGCCGCTGCCGAACAGATGTCCGCCGCTGGCCACGCCAATGATGGCGATAAAGAGGCCGCATGCCGCGCCGAACGCGACCGGGCGGTCCGTGCGCAAGGCGAGCAGTCGCGCGGGCATCCAGCGCCCGGTATTGAGCAGCAGCCAGCAGAACAGGCCGCCCGCGATACCCGTGAGCACGCCAACGAGCAGGACCGCCGCCACGAGCAGATTCGGGAAATGCCCGTCGATGGCGATGGTGCCGAAATAGACGTAATTGCCTTGCAGCGCGAGCGATACGACCCCCGCGAAGATGATCGCGGTGATCAGCACGCCGCTCGTGCGCTGCTCGAAACTGCGTGTCAGTTCCTCGATGGCGAAGACGACGCCCGCAAGCGGCGCGTTGAACGCGGCGGAAAGACCGGCGGCTGCGCCCGCGAGCGCGAGCTTGTGTTCGAGCCCCGCACCGTAGATGCTGCGAAGCCGCGCGGGATAGAAGCGGCGCAGGCTGAACATGAGCGCGGCGCCCACATGGATCGTCGGCCCCTCGCGGCCGATGGTGAAGCCACCGAGGATCGTCAGAAACGATACGAGAATCTTGCCGACCAGAATGCGCAGCGTAAGCAAACGTGGGCCGAGCGTGCGCACGTCGTGCAGCGTCGCGATGACCTGCGGGATGCCGCTGCCTTCGGACCCCGGAAACCAGCGCCGTGTGATCCAGACGCCGAGCGCGGCCACCGCCGGCGTGACGATGAGCGGCAGCCATGCGCTATGCGCGGTCATGCGCAGGAACAGGTCGTAGCCGAAGTCGATGAGCCGCGCGTACAGCACGGCCACGAGCCCCGTCGCGACCGCGCCAAGCCAGAACAGGCCGAAATACAGCCAGCGCCGCTGGCTGCGCAGGATGGCGCGACGATCGACAAGGTTCAGGATTCGCATGGGTTAGCCGGGAAAATGCGGTTTATGGCATATTGTGACATAAATTGCATGACTGCCCGGCGCGCACGGGCAAGGCGGGGTGCGCGACGCTAGTTGCCCGCTTCGTCGAAAACCCAACGGAATGCGCCGTAGAGCGCCTTATGCTGGGCCGCGAGTTCGAGCAGAAAGGATTCCCCTTTGGTGGTGAGATGGACCTGCACCTGACGGCGATCGGCGGGATCGGACCTGCGCGTCACGAGTCCCGCCGATTCGCAGCGCGACACCAGCGCCGCCGTGCCGTTGGGCGCCGCCTGCAAGCGTTCGGCGAGCTCGCCCACGGTCGCCCATTTGCGGTCGGGAAAGCCGCATACGTGCAGCAGCAGTTGATACTGGAGCGTCGTGATGCCGGCGGCGTTGGCGATCTCTTCCGAGGCGCGCAGGAATTTGCGCAGGTCGTAGCGGAAGGCCGACATGGCTTCGAGATTGTGCTTGTCGGGCAGCGTGGGGCGAGGGGGCTTGCCTGGGTTCATATGCGCTCCTTGTTGCATGGCCGGTCGGTATTGCCAGGACCGGCTGCCCGGAGGTTACCACGCAGCGATTTTCACGTCGGGGTCAGCGTAATTGCGCCTCGATCGTCCTCGTGAGCGGCGACGCCACATCGCCCGTGTGCTTTGTCTGCACGGGTTCGACCAGCATGAGCCAGCACTCCTCGTCGGCGATCGGGTTGTGCAACGTGCCGCGCGGCACCACATGCATCGACCCCGCAGGCAGATCGACCATACGGTCGCCTTCGTATTCGATCTTCAGATGGCCGCGCACCACGAAGAACAGTTCGTCCTCGTGCGCGTGGTCGTGCCAGACGAGTTGACCGCGCACCTTTGCAATCTTCACGTATTGATCGTTGACCTGCGCGACGACTTTGGGCGACCAGTATTCCGTTATATCGTCGAAGGCGGTTTCGAGATTGAACGATTCGGCAAATGGGTGTAGCGGCATGGCTATCTCCAGGTTGGAATGATGGATGCGGCGAGCAATATGCCCAGTACGAGATTGAGGATGCGCCATTGATCGGGAGTACGGAGCAAGCGTGCGAGCAACGTGCCGAGCGTGCACCACAGCACGAGCGACACGCACGCCGCGATGCCGAACGCCGCGCCGAACAGCACGGCGAGTTGGCGGGGACTGGGCGCGAGCAGCGCGAAGGAGGCGGCCGCGCCCGCCGTCATCGCCCAGCTTTTGGGGTTGAGCCAGAGCAGCAGCACACCGTTGAGTAGCGTGACCGGCTGCGCGGGTCCGTTGCCTGCGCCAGGCGGCCCGCTGTGCGTGATGCGCCACGCGAGCCACAGCAAATACGCGGAGCCGACAACCTTGACGGCCATCTGCAAGGCGGGCATCTCCAGCATCAGACTGCCGAGGCCGAGCGCAGCGACGGCGGCGAGTGTGGCTAGCCCGATCGCGATGCCCGACATCAGCGGAACCGAGCGCGTAAAGCCGAAGCGTACGCCCGACGCGGTGGCGAGTGTGGTCGCGCCGCCGGGCGTCACGGTGGCGATGGCGGCGAACCCGAGAAGCGGCAGGATCGAGTGCATCAGGCGAGAGGTGTGCAAGAGGGACTTGCACTGTACGGACGGTCGACACATCAGGAAAGGCAATAATATTGATGTGATTCATTAGGCGACATAATGCGTTCATGAACCGAAATCTCGACCTCGATCTGATTCGCACCTTCGTGACCGTTGCGGATAACGGCAGCATGACGGTCGCCGCCAATCTGCTGCACATGACGCAAGGCGCCGTGAGCCAGCAGGTGAAACGCCTCGAAGAGCTGCTCGACACGCTGCTCTTCGTGCGCAAGACGCGCAAGCTGGAACTGTCGCGCCAGGGCGAGCAGTTCCTCGTCAAGGCGCGCCAGCTGCTGCGCCTGAACGACGAAATCTGGGCCGATATGAGCGCCCAGTCGCTGCGCGGCACCTTGCGCGTCGGCGTGCCGTTCGATCTCGTGACGCCGCTTGCGCCCGCCATGAAAGCGTTTGCGCAAACCCATCCGCAAGTGGAGATTTCACTGGTCTGCGCAGCGTCGCCCGAATTGCGCGAAGCGGTGGACAGTGGGCGCCTCGACGTGTCGCTGGTCGAATATGTGGCGAGCGAAGCGCAAGGCGAGGTCGTGCGCATCGAACCGCTCGTGTGGGTGAAGGGCCGGGGCAGCGATGCGTGGCAGAAGCGGCCCTTGCCGCTGTCGATGGTGGACGAACGCTGCGCGTTCCGACCGGTGGTGCTTGGCGCGCTTGCCGACGTGGATATTCCGTGGCGCACGGTGTTCGAGAGCGGCAACATCGAGGCGACGGCTGCAACGGTGCGCGCGGGATTGGCGGTAACGACCTGGCTTGTGTCGACGGTGCCGGCCGATCTGGAGGTACTGTCATCCCAGGCGGCCGGCTTGCCGGCGCTACCACCCTTTGCGATCTGCCTGCGCGTGCCGCCCACCGTGCAGCCAGCGGCACGGGAGTTCGCACGCTACGTGCGGGAAACGATGGCGTAAGCGATGGCGTAAGCGCGGGCTGAATGCGTCGCAAACGGTTGCGCTGGGCGTTTGCGCGAACCGGTCATTTTTTCAGGTGTGAGCGCAAGGACGAGTGTTGCATGCGGGAAGATCCGCATGCCGGAGCCGCATGAGCCACAGCGGGGCGAAGCCGTTGCTGGCGCATGGATCTGGCTGGTGCAGCAGTGTGTCCATTCACGCAATTGAAATGGAAAAAAGGTAGCGACTTTATTTTAATCAGGCTCAGGAATTGTGCGTGAATTGCCCCAGAGAGAGGCATGAAACCTACCGGTAAGATTGGCCTGGTCTCCTTCCGCCAACAATACATATTTTTCCGACAATACTCACGCGGGATCCGCTATTTTTCACTATGCTGCGGCGCAGCAGTGCATAAAATAGTGTTTGTGTTTTGCGCGTGTGATGACGTTTATTGGTGCACCCCGCGGCGTCTGCCAACCCTGGTAAGGCGTTCGCGGACGCGGCGAATCTGGCGCATTACATCGCCTTACCGCTGCGCTTTACATTCTCATGACCCTGCATGTTGCATATGCATATCGAATAAAAAAATATCCGTCAATGCAGTCGACGACGTTAATAAACAGAAACATTCGTACAGCTTAACAATATCACAATCATCATACAAAAACAGACTGATCATAAAGATAGCTTGCGCCTAAGGGAGGCGGGGGAATTCGGAAACGGCTTTTTCAAGTTCCTCGTGTAGTGCTGGTCGAGTGGTTTTGTGTGACAGCGTGTCCGCCACGAACGGACAGCGCGCCGATGCCGCTCGCCATTCCTTGAAGCGGAGTGTGAGGTATGAGGGGACCTGTCATGATCAGCAAAAGCAGTGCGCAGCCTGACGCGGCGGCGCGGATAGAGGCGTGCTGCGTCACCTTGTTCGAGCGGTGGTGTGAGGGCAGGCTGGTGATTCCACTCGCCTACCTGATGTCCGTCTGGCCGCTTGCCAACCCGTCGCCTCTCTATATGAGGCGGCTTTCTCGCTCGCTCGACGATCTGGTGCGCGCGCACGGCGAAATGCTGGGCGATGACGACTGCCGTCTGATCGAAGATGCGATCGCCCATGCCGAACGGCCGCAGCGGAATTAAGTCCTTCTCGCAAACGATGCAAACCGTCAAGCAGCAGCGGCAAAGAAACGCAAGTTGCACTTCGGGTTGGCTGTGTATCGCGCCGGTTGCCGGGCAGGGCGGCGTGGCGCGTGTAGCAGCACATCCGCACAACAGGGGAAAACAAGATGGATCGCCTTTCCAATGGATTTGGTGTGGTGTCCAATCGAGCCGGGGGGCTACGCAGCACCCGCACGGTCAGACAGATCGCAATCACGTTGTTCAACGGCTTCGCGCAGCAGGAGGCTATTACTGTTGCGCGGGCATTCCAGTCGGCCAATGCCCTGTCGCGCTCCTCGCGTAGCGACAGCGCGATCTACAACGTGCGCCTGCTTTCCGCGAGCGGCGGCATGATCGCGAGTTCGTCGACGATGGTCGTCTGGACTGAGAGCATCGAGGCCTGCCATCACGGCGAGGGCTTCGACGCGCTGTTCATCATGGGCGGCGCAGGCGTGCAGCATGCGCTGTGCGACGAGCGCCTTGTCGGCTGGTTGCGCCAGGCCGTGCCGTTCTGCCGCCTGACCTTGCCGATCGCGGAGGGGCGCCAGCTGCTCGATGCAGCCAGCCGCGTGTCCGCGCATCACAGGCCGCCATCGGCCAGTGGCGGTACGCGCAACGTGGCGCCGCGTTCGAACGAAGCGTGTGCCTACGCCAACTTCGTGGGGCCGCTGCGCATGGCGCTCGATGTCATCCAGATGGACCTGGGCATGGACATCGTCAACCAGATTGCGGTGGCCGTCGCGCCCCCGGCCGAAACGCAGTTCACGGCCATCGTGCGCAAGAATGCCGAGCACTTCGTGAGCGAACGCATCCAGGCGTCGGCGCGCTGGCTGCTGGCGAATGCCAGCAGTCCGGTCGTCATGCGCGAAGCGGCGCGCGTGGCGGCGATGAGCGAGCGCAATTTCCTGCGGCGCTTCAAGATCGAGATCGGCGTCACGCCTTCCGAGTATCTGATGTACGCGCGGCTCGACATGTGTTGCCGGCTGCTGGTCGAAACGAACCTCTCTGTCGACAAGATCGCGGAGCGTTGTGGGATCGGTTGCGGCGGGCGGCTGTCGAAGCTCTTGCGCAAACATCTGGCCACCACGGCGACCGCCTATCGCGCCGACGCGCGGCGCGTGTCCGGTGCGCCGCTGCCGTTCCCGGCACAGGAGGCCGCGGCGCTGGCACTGCCGATTTCACAGGCGGTTTCAGCGCCCGTCGCGAAGACCGTCACACCGTCAGTTGTGCAGACGGTAGTGCCCGCCACGCGTGTAGCCGTTGCCGTGCCTTCGTCCGGGATCGAACCGATGACCTGATGGGATGCGTGCAACCGGGCAAAGAGAGAAACGGACGGGCGCATCATGCCCGTCCGTTAGCTTTAGAACGTGAACGAAGCGCCCGCGAAGATGGAATAACGCACGAGACTGCCAAATTCGCTGCGGCTCGGTCCGAGCGTCACCGAAGGCACGAAGTAGAGCAGCCAGTTCTTGCCGACCTCGTACTCGACGTCCGACAACAACTGCGTCGAGTGATCGTTGAGGTCCTGAATCACGCGTACGGTGAGGCTCACGTTGCGCACGAGCTTCGAGTCGACGTATTGCAGCAGCAGATAGTCGCGACGCGGATAGGGATTGGTTGGATCGAGCGTGAGCGACGAACTGCACTGCGCGATGTCATGCGTCGTGCAGCCCGCATTGTGGTGAAAGTATTCACCTGTGATCATCGCGCCGTTCATGAGCGTATAGGTCGCGCCGGCCAGCAGGTCGTAGTCGGGATGCGGGAGCACCGGATTCGTCGCGGTCGAGAGCGCCGCGCTGCCTTCGCTGTAGAGCAGCCACGCATCGGACACGTTCCAGCCGCCGAAATACCCCATGCGCCACGGCGTCGTATCGCGTTTGGACACGACCAGCGAGAAATAGGTTTTCTCGCCGGTGTAGTCGAACTTGGACGCGTAGGCCTTGTGGAATGGACCACTGGCCTCGTTGCTGTCATTGAGCCGTCCCGCGCCCGTGTTGGCGATGAACGAACCCGTAAACGACGAGTTCGGGATCGCGACGACGCGCGCATAGTCCAGCCCCGGCTGCTCGATCGCCGGATTGTTCTTGCCGTTGTTCTGGTTGAACGGATTGGACGGCGAGAGCAGTTGCGAGGGGCCCCATTGCAGATTCTCGCGCCCATAACTCACGAGCAGCTTGTCCGTGACGCGATAGCGGGCAATCCACTCGTTGATGTAGGCGGTCGCGGTTGTGAGATCGGTGCCGCCCTGGACGCCGTTCTGCACACGGTCCCAGTCCGCCTCGAAGCGCGGCTTGATGCCGAGTTCGAGTTGGCGGAAGTTCAGGCTGAAGTCGGGGCGCAGCGCGAGTTGCGTCTGATAGCGCTGGATGCCGAGCGCGTTGTTCGGGTTCAGATTCGAGTTCACCGGGTCCTGGAGCACGCCGTAACCCAGCACGTTGATGCGCGAATAGAAGCCCGCGACCAACTCCTGGGCGAGCGGCGAATCCAGCGCGGGCTCGTCAAGGCCTTCTTCGCCTGCGGCGGACGTTGCCCCGGCGGCTGGTGCGGCCGCCACGACGGACGGCGCGTCAGGGCCGCTAGCGAGCATGACGGCCTTCGAAGACGCATCCGCAGCAACGGCGGCCCCCTTTGCACCCGCCGCGCCAGCTACAAGCGGCGCGGCTGCGTTCGCGGCATCGGCTGCCACGGCGTCTTCCGGCAACGGCGACAGGGTGAGCGGAATCGGCTTGCCGTCGATGGGCGGAACCTCACTGTGGTCGTCGGCAAGACCCGGTGGAATTCGTGAGGTATCCAAATCATCGGCGCTATCTGCGTCGAGATCCTTTTTCGCACTGGCGTTCCGCGATGCATCGCTTTTCGGTGCAGGTGCGGGTGCGGGCGCATTGAGCGGCGCGTCGGAGTCCAGCGCCAAATCGTTTTCGACAGGCTGGGCGATCGGTGCGGTGAGGCCAGGCGGCGCGAGCGCATCGGCGGTCACCGGCATGGATGGCGGATCGACGGAATCCGCAGGGTCGGCGAGTACGGCGCCAGGCACGGCCAGCGTCACACCGAGCGCGAGTCCCGAAGCGATAAAGAACGGTACGGTCATAACGGTCTCCCAATCCGGTTTCCAGTCAGCTCAGCCTCACGTCTCAGAACCGGTAGTCCAGCTTGATGCTGCCGGCCTTGATCGACGTGTTCGAGGTATGCAGTAGCGTGTCGAACGCAGCGGACACCCACAACGAGTGCGTCACCCGCATGTTCAGCGAGACGCCCGCGGTGACGAGGTTGCGCGGCAGCGGCACGCCGGCTGCCGTGAACTGCGTGCCATCCTGCGCGCTCACGGACACAGCGCGATTCGTGCTGCCCACCTCGCGCGCGTAGCCCACATACGCTTCCAGGTGCGAAGGCATCGACGCGCTGCCGAACGCATAACGCAGCGCCATCTGGGCATACGGCTGCACGCTCTGGATGTTGTCGGTGCCGACCGACAGGTCCTGATTGCCCGCGCCCGACTCGCTGAACGACTGGCCGTGGAAGTACGCGAAGCGCAATCCCGCGCGCGGAATCAGCACGAAGCCGCCCAGTGAGGGCAGGGGCATGCTGGCCTGCGCGGCGGCGGTGACTTCCAGACCGTTGTGGCTGCCCGACGCGGTGCCGGTCGTGGTATCGAACGGCCGCTTCTGGTCGATGAAGTCATAGCCGAGCCCGACGGTGGCGGCCAGGTTGACCGGGCCGGTCCAAGTCGCGCCGTAGGCGGACCAACGCAGGCTGTCGGCCGTGCCGGTGTCGGGCGTTTGCGCTTCGCTCACGTCGAGATGGCTATAGGCCAGCGTTCCGCCAATGTCGTAGCTGCCGATGCGATGGTCGTAGCCCGCGATAAAGCCATACTGATGCGCCGAGTAGCCCGAGATGCTGCCGTTGTCGTCGGTGCGCGCGTAGTCGCCGATGGCCTTGATCCACACGTTGTCGGTGCCCGCGATGCAGTCGCGCGTGTTGGTGCTGCGGCACAGACGGCTGACGCGGTCGAGGATCGCCGCGTTGGTGGCCTGGGCGACCTGCGAGATCGCCGACCCCATCGCCGTATAAATGCTCGTGTCGATCGGCGAAAGGACGAGATCGACTTCATTCGCCTTGTAGGTGACGCTGGGTGTCACATAGTTCAGGTTCGCGCCGCTTTCGACGATCGCGACCGGCGAGCCCGAGAACGTGCCGTTGATGGACGATGCCGTGAGCAGCTTGACCGTGCCCGGCCCATAGACGCTGGCCGCCGCGCTGCTGCCCGCGTCGTAGACGATCGCCAGCGTTCCGGCGAGCGTGGCGTTGCCCATCACGGCGAGCTGCGAGGCGGAGGTCGGGCTGATTTCCACGGCCAGCGTGGCCGTGGAGGCCTGCTGGTAATTGCCGACGATTGTGGTGGTGCCGATCGAACCGCCGGGGCTCACGGTGCCGTCGTTGACGACGTTGCCGTCGATCGTGCCGTGCCCGCGCAGCGTGCCCGCCTGACCGACGACCACATCGCCGCCGAGCGTAGCCGACGAGTGCGAGCTGTCACCGACTTCGAGCGTGCCGGCCAGCACCTGTGTCGTGCCGCTGTAGGCCGCGCTCGCGCCGTTCAGGACGATGGTGCCGCTGTTGGCATCGACGAGCGTGCCGCTGCCCGTGAACGAGCCGCTATAGGTGTAGGTGCCACCGAGGTCGAAGACGAGCGTGCCGTCGTTGTGGGTGTTGCCCGCGAGCGCGCCGGACGTGCCGCCCTGGCCGAGCATGAGTGTGCCGCCGCCGTTGACCGTTGCGCTCACAACGGTGCCGAGCACATTCTGCATGCCGCCGCTGTTGACCACCGAACTGCTGGTCACGGCGTCGGGCATGACGACTTGCGTGCCGCCGCTGTTGATCACGGTGCCGCTCGTGAGCGCGCCGCTGTTGACGGCCTGGAGGCCAGCGGCGTTGACGGTCGTGAGGTTGGCGAGGCTGCCCGCGTTGACGCTCTGCGTGCCGCCATTGAGCGTCGTGTCGATCACGACGGACCCGTTCGTCAAGTATTGAACGCCGCCCGAATTGACCGTGGTGCCAATGGCCGTGCCGCCGCTGGTAACGTTCTGCACGCCGCCGTTGTTGACCGCCGTGACACTCGCCACGCCTGCGGATGCGATGTATTGCAGCCCGCCGCTGTTGACGCTGGTTCCGGTGGCGAGGCCTCCGGCCCCCACGAACTGCGTGCCGCCGCCCGAGAGGTTGGAGCCACTGACCGTGCCGGACAGTAGCACGTATTGCGTTCCGCCACTGCCGACCAGCGTGGCGCTGGCCGTGCCGCCGCTCGCCACGTACTGGGTGCCGCCCGAAAGCAGCGTGCTGCTGGTCGCGAGGCCGCCCACCACGTATTGATTGCCGCCGCTGTTGACGGTCGTGGAGACGGCCGTGCCCGCGCTTGCGACGAACTGCACGCCGCCATCGTCGATGCTGTTGTTGGTGGCGACCCCGCCTTCGGCAATGGTCTGCGTGCCGCCGCTTTCGATGCTGTTGCCGCTCGCTACGCCGCCGACCACGTATTGATTGCCGCCGCTGTTGATGGTCGTGGAAACGGCCGTGCCTGCGCTTGCGACGTATTGCGCGCCGCCGTTGTCGATGCTGTTGCCGGTCGCGACACCGCCACTCACGATGGTCTGCGTGCCGCCTTCGACAAAGGTGGCGCTTGCCGCGCCGCCTGCCACGTACTGATTGCCACCGCTGCTGATCGTCGTTGAGACGGCCGTGCCTGCACTCACGGCGTATTGCGCGCCGCCGCTAGTGATGCTGTTGTCGGTGGCGACACCGCTGGCAATGGTCTGCACGCCGCCATTTTCGATGGTGTTGCCGCTCGCCACGCCGCCCACCACATACTGATTGCCGCCACTGGAGACGACGGTGTCGAGCGTGTTGCCCGCGCTCGCGACGTACTGCACGCCGCCGCTAGTGATGCTGTTGCCGCTTGCGAGACCGCCGCTGGCCACGGTCTGCACACCGCCGTTATCGATGGTGTTGGCTGTCGCTACGCCACCCACCACATATTGATTGCCGCCGCTGGAGACTACCGTCGTGGACGCGCTGCCTGCGCTCGCGACGTACTGCACGCCGCCACTGTTGATGCTGTTGCTGGTTGCCACGCCGCCGCTGGCCACCGTCTGCGTACCGCCGCTATCGACGGCATTCATGTTCGCGGCCCCGCCCACCACGTATTGATTGCCGCCGCTTTCGACCCAGGTGAGATCCGCCGTGCCTGACGCCGCGACATACTGTGCGCCGCCACTATTGATCGTATTGCTGGTGGCGACGCCACCGCTGGCAATCGTCTGCGTGCCGCCGTCGAGGACATTGCTCGTGGCCGCGCCGCCCACCACGTACTGATTGCCGCCGCCGGACACGACCGTGACGACCGCGCTGCCCGCGCTCGCAACGTATTGCGCGCCGCCGCTGTTGATGCTGTTGCTGGTGGCGATGCCGCCGCTCGCGATATCCTGCGTGCCGCTGCTGTTCACATCGGTGTAGAACGCGTTGCCGCCGAGCACGTACTGGACACTGGCGGAATTGACGGAGGTGCTGGTGGCCGTACCGCCGGACCCGATGGTCTGGGCACTGTGATCGAGCGTCGTGTCGATGGCCGTGCCGCCGTGGCCAATGCTTTGCGCGCTGAGTTCGAGGGTGTTGCTGGTCGCGGTGCTCGCGTAGCCGATGAACTGATAACTGGCCGTGAGCGTGTTGCTCGTGGCCGTGCCGCCGAGGTCGACATCCTGCACGCTGCCGACGAGCACGTTGTTGCTGGTGGCGCCGCCGTTATCGACCACCTGCACGCTGCCGGTGAGCGTGTTGCTGGTGGCGGTGCTGCCGCTGCCATTGACGATCTGCATGCCGCCGATCACATCGTTGTCGAGCGTCGTCCCGCCGCTGTTGACGAGCTGGATGCCCGCGATGATGGTGTTGCTGGTCGCCGTGCCGCCGCTATCGACGAACTGTAGCGCCGCGTTGAGCGTGGCGCTCTGCACCGTGCCGCCGGAGCTGACGACGATCGTGACGCCGTCGGGCGCGGACGGCGTTGCCGAGATGCTGAACGTCCCCGAGCCGAGCGCCGCGGCCAGCGTGATCTCGGCGATCTGTGCCACGACCGGCACCGCGCCGATGCCGTTGACGACCGTGTTGGTGGCGCTGCCGCCATCGGCGATGTACTGAAGCCCCGTATAGACCGTCGTGCCGCTGGCCGTGCCGCTATCGACGACATACTGCGCACCGGCGTTGTTGACGGTCGTGCCGTCGGCGGTGCCCCCCGTCACCTGCTGGGCGCCGCCGCTGTTGACCACGGTCGAGACGGCCGTGCCGCCGCTCAATACCTGTTGGGTCGGGTTCGAGCCGGTCGGCACGACGACGCCAGAGACGGTCTGTCCGGCGCTGACGACGTACTGCGCGCCAGCGTTCGTCGACCAGCTGTGGGCCATGACCCCCGACAGGAGCAGCGCCGTGAGGCGGGAGATCCGCTGGGCGCGCCGCCCAAACATGTGCACACAGAATCTGCGGCGATAAGTGATCGATTTCATTGTGGTCTCCCTGTGTGACCCCACACAGATGCGTGTTCAACGGAGTGATGTCGCCGGGTTGTTGTGTCGCGATCTGCCGCGGCCCAGCGGCGCTTTCTGGTGCATCTCTTCCACCTGTTTTTCCTGCTGTTTAAAATTTGATTCGCATACCGAATTAATTAACATGAGGCCAACTGACGCGAAGCGATGTTGCTGTCGTGGCCTTGCTGCCGGATCAGTGGGTTAGTTTTCGCCAGGCGTGGCCAGCGTTTTGGCCGCTGCGTTGGCGAATGCGGGCAGACGCTGGATCGCCGCCTTTACTTGCGTAGCCGTGATAAGCCGCGTGCATTCGAATTGGCGCGGCGTGCCGGCGTGGCGCGGACACCAGAGGAAATCGCTATGATCGAAGCGCACGCGCGGGTCGTTCCAGCAGCTATTGCACGCGTGATAATTGATGACGCGCCCCGGCGTCGAGAATTCATTGTTCGCATTCGAGAAGCCGCTGATCAACACGATCGGCGTGCCCGCCGCCCAGGCGAGCCAGGATAGTCCGCTCGATAGCCCGACGAAGAAGTCCGCGTGCCGCAGCCATCTCGCGCGTTCGGTGATCGGACGCTCGCCGGTCTGATCCTCGGCGCCGTGCGGAATGTGATTCCAGACGATCCCATGACCGTGCACGGGCTTTTGATCGATGCAGATCACGCGATAGCCCTGGTCCTTCAGAAAGGCGACGATCTCGCGCCAGCCCTCCGGGTTGTTCCAGTACTTGCACTGCGTGGTGCTCTGCGTCGCGATGCAGACATAGCGCTCCTCGATCGGGCGTCGCTCGTCGTCGAGTGCGAGCAGGGGCGGCGTTTCGGCGGGATCGACGCCCAGGATGAAGCCCGCGGTGCGGTGCAGTCCGGTTTGGCGGAAGTCGCATGGCTGCCAGTCGCCGGCGCTGTCGTCGAAAAACAGGCCGATGTTGTAGGTCGCGTAGTAGCGCTCGGGCTGCACCGATTCCGGATCGATGAACTCGATCTCGGGATAGGCTTCTTCGAAGAGCGGAATGAGTTTGGCCGACATCGCGCAAGTGAGGCGGCAGTGATGCTGCCGCTGAAACTTCACCGCATACGGGAACCAGCCAACGATATCGCCCAGCGTGCCGACCGGAAACTGGATCAGCACGGGCAGGCTGGCGGCGTCGTAGGCATGGCTCACGAGCGCAGGGCGATCAGGACGCGTGCGGTCATGGATCTCGATGCCGAAGCGCACGAAATACTTTTTCGCGCTGGTGACCACGCCCGCGCCGATCGCCGTCTCGTAGAGCACGTTGCCGGTGTCGAGATCGGTCAGCCTCACGCGCCAGTCGCCCGCAGGCAGCGTGACACGGCAGCCCAGATTGAAGTCGAAGCGAATGCCGTCGGCAGCCTGCTGCGTGGGCAGTGGCGCCGGAGCGGGAAACGGCGCCTTGGCCACGGGCGCGGCGCTTGCGACCGCCTGCTGCGCGCGGGGCGCTGCCGATGCTTCATGGCGAGGAGCCGATGAGCGATCAAGCATTTCAGGTTGGTTAGTATTGCTCATTGTTATTCCCGTTTCGTCTGGTTGCTTTGTTTTCACCCGACATCCCCGTGAGATCACATAGGGACCGGCTGGCCCGTCACACTTTTAAAAGCGGCTTAAATACCGGTATTGAGCGTTTCGATTGCGGCGCCCGTCACGGGGCGCTCGCGCGCCAGCGAGCGGTATTCCAGAGGAGAAACAGAGAGGTACTTGAGAAAGTAGCGGCGCAGATGATCGCCATTGAAGAGCCCGCAGCGCCGCGCGATCTTGTCGACTGGCAGGTCGGTCTGCACGAGCAGGAGCTGGGCGTTTTCCAGCCGCACGCGCGCGAGATATTCGCGCGGCGTCTGTCCGACTTCGGCCTTGAAGCGGCGCAGGAAATTGCGCTCGCTCATGGAGGCGCGCCGCGCGAGTTCGGAGATCGACACCGAGCCGGCGTGATTGCTTTTGATCCACAGCAGCGAGGCTTCGATGCGCTCGCTCAGGGCGAACGTGCCAATCCCCGTGGTTCTGCCGCCGCTGCGGGTCGATGGCAGCTTCGCGCGCAGCATCTCGCTGCGAATGCGCACGAGCGTGCCGAAGTCGCGTTCCGCCATCGCCAGCACGCGTTCCACCGCGGCCACGCTGCGCGCATTCCTCGCGGCATTGCGGCTTGGCGTATCGTCCGACGTCGGGCGCACCTGCATGAGCAGCGCCTCTACGTCACTCGAAATGGCGATCAGTTCGACGTCGGGTCCGGCCTGAATCAGCCAGTCGATCACGTGCGGGGCGAAGGTGGTGTGGCCGCTGCCGACGAAGATCGCCTTGAACATGCGCGGGTCGTACGCGTCGATGTTCTCGGCGAACAGCCGGATCGACGAGGCGCAGGCGACATTGCCTTTTTCCGTGGAAAGCACGCAAACGTCGTATCGATGCGTGGTTTCGTCCGACCAGGACAGGGCGTCGTTGACAAGCTGCCACGTTTCAGCCACCGATGCCGCTTCGCTCAGCTGACACGCTTCGAGAATCAGTATCGCAATGCGGCTCGTCGTGTAGGCGGCGGGCGCAGCGTCATCATCCCGTGGCGTGTGGTTCCCCGTTTTATCGCAGTCTCTCAAGCTCATCGCGGTCTCCCGTTCAAGCGTGCAAATCTAGTTATCCGCTGCGTTGCATCATACTGGCCACGTTTTTGAGGAGTTGCATTTCGTCGGAATGGAAGGTTTTTTTGGCGGAATCTGGCATCGATGCCTTGAACGCCTTGAAAGGGTCCTTATTGCATGATGTATTCGTACTTCACGGGGTAATCCATGAGGGTGTTGTAGCTAAATCTCCTTTGCGAACGGACGTTTGGAATGCTCGGTGTGCAATGCGGAAATCGTGTCTGAAACTTTAGGGAATATGGCGGATACAACGAAATTTATCCAATACCATCCATTTAACCGGTTCGGCACTTACAAGCAGTAACAAACACGCACAAACAGGGGGAACGCCGGGGGCATCGGTATGAAGATGCGGGCCAGACGAAACGGCCACGGCGGGCAAAAAAGGACAGAAAAAGACGTTAAAGGACATTTAAGGACGTCAAAGGACATAAAGGGCGGGAGATCCACCCTGCGGTGCAACGGGGAGCGTGGCGAGCCGGGTTCCGGCAACAGGGAAGCAGGTTTCGAGGATGACCGTAAATTAATAAGGATGGCTGATCAATGAACGAGAGCCAGATTTTCATTTCGAAGATGCGCGACACGTTTAGCCAGATCGAGTACGCGGGCAGTATCGAAGATTGCCTGAGCGAGCTGGCGGTGAAGGCGGGGGACGTGCTCAATGCCGCATGCGCGATCGTCATGCTGAGCGAATCCCAGGTGGAGGAGATGGGGCTGCGACCCGGCACGGGCTTCGGCGATGTGCTGGAGGGAGGCAGCGCGGGCGTGACGCAGAACGTTGATATCGCAACGCTAGAACCGGTGGCATCGATCGTATCGTGCGAAGCATTGATGCCCGGCGCGCTCCCGGCACCGTCGCTCGAAAGCATGCGCATGTTCTCCGCGATCGAGATGCAGGGCAAGGTGATCGGTGTGATCCGCGCGCATCAGCGGCAACCGGCGCGCTGCTTCGATGCGGACGACCTTCAGCTATTCGGCCTGCTCGCGCTCGTCATCACGCGCTCGATCCAGGTCATCCATATGCAGCACATTCTCAAGTCGCGCTTCGCGCAACTGGCGCTCACGCGTAGCACCGAGAGAACGATCGGCGAGATCGTCGCCGAGTCGGCGCAATCGCCTAACCAGATGGCCCGCATTCTCGCGAAGTCGTTCTACCGCGAAATGATTAGCGCCGGGTTCAGCTTCAACCAGATCGTGTATGCGGCGACCGAGGTCATCTCGGAGCTGACCGACAACATGCGCAAGCACAAGAACGCGTACCGTCGCCGTGTGGCGAAGACGAGTGCGCCGGAGCTGGAAGGCCATGTCGGACCGGTGGGGCAGGTCGACGCCATTTGAAGTGCAGTTGCGAGGACAGTTGCGGGGGCGGGCGCACGGCCGGTGCGAGGCAGGGCTGCCTCGCCGCGTCGCGCCGCACCGCCGCGCCGCCGTACGTAAGGGGAACGCCATGAATGTGAGACCAGACGTGGGCCAGTGGCTCACGGAGCACCGCGTTGTGATGGATGGCGATGCGCTGTTGTGCCGGGTGCCGCACACCGCACTCGACTGGACGATGCTGGAAGAAATTATTCAGCATCCCATATCGAATAACGAACCTGCGCGCGATCCGTATCCGCAAGCGGTTCCCGTTCATGCGCTTACGCTCGACCATCTCGTGCCGGAGCCGATCCATCGTCGCTTCGAGGTGCGCGCCCAGCTCAATCCAGGCGCACGCGCCGTGAAATTCGGCGAGGACGAACTGACGTACGGCGAACTCGACAGTCAGGCGGACAGCCTCGCCGCGATTCTCCAGGAAGAGGGGCTGGCCCCGCGCGAAGTGTGCGCGGTGCTCATGCCCGTGTCGCTCGCGATGGTGCGCGCGATTCTCGCCGTGCTCAAGGCGGGCGGTGTTTGTCTGATGCTCGACCCGCTCAGCGAAGGCCCGCGCCTCGCAGCCGCGCTACGGGCGGCTGGCGCGAAAACCGTGATCACCCAGCGCGCGGAATTGCCGTGCTGTGCGGGCATCGCAGCCCATGTCGTGTGCTGCGACGACGAGACCGGCGCATGCCACGCCAACTGGCCGAGCGACTGCGCGGCCGATGGCGTGTCGCCGGTCTGCGCGGTCTGCCGCGATGCCGGGGGCGATGCGCCAACTGTCGTGTTCCAGCAGCATACCGACGTACTGGACCGGCTGGAGTCGATGCAGGCGATGGCGCCGATCGGTCAGGGCGACTCGCTGCTCCAGGACGCCGAGCACGGCTTCGACGAAGCTGTGTGGCAGTCCTTATGGCCGCTCACCCAGGGCGCGCGGCTGGTGTTCCTGCCGCAGCGCGAACGGATGAGTCTCGAAAGCGTGCGCCAGCTCATCGAGCAGGAGCACATCACGGTCATGCACGTCAACTTCCGTGGATAGGGGGCTTCGATGAAAACGACTCGGCAAAAATCGCTCGCGGTGATGGCGCTCACGCCCGCTTGCTGGCTCACGCCGGCAATGGCCATCGCGGCCTGCCGCGCGGGCGCCTCGGGAGTGCTGGACCTCGGTATCGGCAAGTCGCACGCGGAGGTGGAAGCCGCGCTGGCGTGTCTCAAACAGGGTGTTTCGGAGTCCGCATCGTGGGGCGTGCGCTGGGATGCGGGCAGCGACGCGTCGGGCAGTCTCGCGACCTTGTCCGCGTTGCTGGGCGACGCGCTACCGGTGCCGCTGCTCGTGCTGGCGACATCGGGCGCCGACGACGCCGCGCGGCTGGCCGGCACGGCGCGCGCGCTGGCGGCCACGGTCATTCTGGAGGTGCAGGATCTGCGCGGTGCAAAGGCGGCGCAGGACGCGGGCTTCGACGGCGTGATCGTGAAGGGCCACGAAGCGGGCGGCCGCGTCGGTCCGCACGCCTCGTTCATCCTGCTTCAAGAACTCAGTGGTCAGCTCGACATTCCCTGGTGGATCCAGGGCGGCATCGGCCTGCATACGGCGGCGGCTGCGTTGCTGGCCGGGGCAGCGGGCGTGGTGCTGGGCGAGCCGCTCTGGCTGGCCGAAGAAGGGCCGTTCAAGACGCCTGCACAACGCATGCAGTGGTCGAAGCTCGACGGCAGTGAGACCGTCGTGATCGGCACCGGCGATACGCAATATCGCTTCTTCAATCGCTCGGGACGCGCGCATCTGCGCGAACTCGACGTCGCGCTCGCGAAAGGCGAGGCCTGGCAGGATAGGCTCGCGCCGCGCATGCTCGGCGACGACGGATTGATCGCACTCGGTCAGGACATTGCGTTCGCGCCAGCTTTTGCAGAACGCTACGGCACGGTGGGGCGCATGATTACTGCGGTGCGCGAGCACGCCCTGGCCGCGATCGAGCAGGCCGCCGCGCAAACGCCGCTCGCGCCGAACGCCGCGCTCGCGCAGCAACACGGCACGCGTTACCCCATTGCGCAAGGCCCGATGACGCGCGTGAGCGACGTCGGTGCGTTCGCTACCGCGGTGGCCGAAGGCGGCGCCCTGCCATTTCTTGCGCTCGCGGTGCTGCGCGGCAAGCAGGTGCGCACGGTGCTCGAAGGCACGGTCGAGCGCATCGGCACGCGTCCGTGGGGCGTCGGCATTCTCGGCTTCCTGCCGCTGGAATTGCGCCAGGCGCAGATGGAAGTCGTGCGCGACTTCAAGCCGCCGTTTGCGATCATCGCGGGCGGGCGGCCCAGCCAGGCGCGCGAGCTGGACGAAGCGGGCACCGTGACCTATCTGCACGTTCCGTCGCCTGGCCTTTTGCGGGGCTTTCTCGCGGACGGCGCGCGGCGTTTCGTTTTCGAAGGCAGCGAGTGCGGCGGCCATACGGGCCCGCGCACCAGCTTCATCCTGTGGGAATCGGCCATCGAATTGCTGGTTAATGCGGATATCAAGGACCCCACCGCCGTGCAGGTGCTGTTCGCGGGCGGCGTGCACGACGCGCTTTCGGCGGCGATGGTTAGCGCCGTGGCCGCGCCGCTCGTCGCGCGCGGTATGAAGATAGGTGTCCTGATGGGTACGGCCTATCTATTCACGCACGAGATCGTTTCGCAGGGCGCGATTGTCGAGACGTTCCAGCGCGAGGCCGTTGCCTGCGAGAAAACCGCGTTGCTGCAATCGGGTGTGGGCGTCTATACGCGTTGCGCGCAAACGCCGTTTTGCGACGAGTTCGAGAAGGTGCGCCGCGATCTGGTCTTGTCCGCGAGTTCGGACGAAGACACGCTCATGAAGCTGGAGATGATGAACATCGGGCGGCTGCGTATTGCGGCGAAGGGCATCGCGCACCGCAGCGACGCGGAGATGGCGCGCGGCGACGACGGCTATGTCGACGTGGACGAGGCGACACAACGCAACGAGGGCATCTATATGCTCGGCGAAGTCGCGCGGCTGCGCACAGCCACGTGCAGCGTGGCGGAGTTGCACGAGAACGTTTCGGCCGGCAGTGAGGCGCTGCTGCGCCGCCGTGCGCGACCGGCGTCGTTGCCGTCCCGCGCGCGCCGCGAGGACATCGCGATCGTCGGCATGGCGTGCCTGTTCCCGGGCGCGCAAAACGTACGCGAATACTGGCAGAACATCCTGCGCGGCGTGGATGCGATTCGCGAAGTGAGCGACGAGCGCTGGCGGGTGGCCGATATGTTCGATCCGAAGCGCGGCACGCCGGACAAGATCTATTCGAAGTGGGGCGGCTTTCTCGACGATATCGCTTTCGATCCGCAGCGTTACGGCATCGCGCCTGCGAGCGTCGCCTCGATCGAGCCGGTGCAACTGCTTTCGCTCGAAGTCGCGCGGCTCGCGATGGAGGACGCCGGGTTCGATCGTCGCGGCGTTGCGCGCGAGAAGACCGCAACGATCTTCGCTGTCGGCGGCATGAACGATCTCGGCACGATCTTCAATTTCCGCGCGCTGCTGCCGCACTATCTGCGCAACGTGCCGGGCCTGTCCGACGAGGCGCGCGAGCAGCTCCTCGCTTCGATGTACGAAGACGTGCTGCCCAAATGGACCGAGGATACCTTCCCCGGCATTCTCGGCAACGTGATCGCCGGGCGCGTGGCGAACCGGCTCGATCTGGGGGGCGCGAATTTCACGGTCGATGCCGCTTGCGCCTCGTCGCTCGCCGCGCTCGACGTGGGCATGCGCCAGTTGCGCAGCCACGATGCGGATGTGGCGCTGGTGGGCGGCGTGGACGGCACGAACGGGCCGCTCGGCTTTATGTGCTTCGCGCAGACCTATGCGCTTTCGCCGCGCGGGCGCTCGCGTCCGTTCGACGACAGTGCGGACGGCATCGCCATCAGCGAAGGCGTGGGCGCCGTCGTGCTCAAGCGGCTCGCCGACGCCGAGCGTGACGGCGACCGCATTTACGCCGTGATCAAGGGCATCGGCAGTTCGAGCGATGGACGCAACCGCAGCCTGACCGCGCCGCATCCGCCCGCCCAGGTGCAGGCGCTCAAGCGCGCCTACGCGGAAGCGGGCGTCAATCCCGCCGACGTGACGCTGATCGAAGCGCATGGCACCGGCACGGCACTGGGCGACAAGTCGGAAATCACCGCGCTCAATCTTGCGTTTGGCGAAGCCGGCATGGGCACTCAGGTGTGCGCGGTCGGTTCCGTCAAGTCGATGATCGGGCACACCAAGGTCGCGGCCGGCATGGCGGGGCTCATCAAGGCCGCGCTCGCACTGCGCCATCGCGTGCTGCCGCCCACCATCGGCGTGGACAAGCCCGCGAGCGGCATCGACTTCGAAACGTCGCCGTTCTACGTGAATACGCAGACGCGGCCCTGGTTGCGCGGCGCGCAGGCGCAACCGCGTTACTGCGGCGTGAGCGCGTTCGGCTTTGGCGGCACCAATTTTCATACGGTGCTGGCCGAGTACACGGGCGGCTTTCGCGATTCGGATGCGCTCGACCTCAACCCGCGTGACGCGGAAATCTTCGCCTTCGCCGGGCCGAACCGCGCCGCGATCGAGAAGGCCGTCCTCCAGATGCAGCAGGCGCTCGATCGCACCCAGTCGGTCAATCTCGCGCAACTGGCGTGGTCGCTGTGCCGCGAACAATCGGCCGTCAAGCGCGTGAATGGCTCGCATGCCTGTCGACTCGTGGTGCTCGCCACGTCCGTCGCGGATCTGCGGCAGAAGCTGGCGCGCGTGCTCCAGTTGCTACCGGACCACGCCGAGATCATGGCGCCCCCGTCGCTCTTTTACGCCGAGCGCAAGGAAGGCGCGGGCGGAGTGTGCTTCCTGTTCCCGGGGCAGGGTTCGCAGCGCGTGAACATGCTGCGCGATCTTGTTGCGACCATACCGGGCGTGCAACGCTTCTTCGAGGAAGCGGCGCCGCAGGAAGGCGAGTCGGCCCCGCCGCGCATTGCGTCGCGTATCTATCCGGTGCCCGTATTCAGCGATGCCGAGCGCGATGCGCAACAGGCGGCGCTGAACGACACGGCCGTGGCGCAACCGGCGCTGGGCATGACCGGCATGGCGGCGTTCGACGTGCTCACACGTTTCGGTCTACGTGCGGATTTTGTCGCGGGGCATAGCTATGGTGAATACGTCGCGCTGTGCGCAGCGGGCGCGCTGTCGTTCGATGCGCTGATCCGCCTTTCGAAGGTGCGCGGCAAGCTGTCCGCGGCGGCGCCGCTCGGCGCGATGGCCGCACTCGAAGCCGACGGCGAGCATGTGGCCGACACGATCGCCAGTCGCGATTTGAAAGTTAGTATTGCGAATCTCAATGGACCGGATCAGACCATCGTGTCCGGCACGGTTGAAGCCATCGACGCCGCGTTGCCGGTGTTTGCCGAAGCGGGACTGCGCGTGAAGAAGCTGCCGGTGAGCGCGGCGTTCCATTGCGACATCATGGCGGGTCCGCGCGATGCGCTGGCCGCGGAACTGGCGGACGTCGAATTCAGCGCACCGCACGTACCGGTGTACAGCAATACGACGGGCGAACCCTATCCGCAATCGGGCGAGGCGGTGCGTGCGCTGCTGGCGCGCCATATCGCGGAACCGGTGCGCTTCGCGGAAGAAATCGAGGCGCTCTACCGTGCGGGCGCACGGGTGTTTATCGAGTGCGGGCCGGGTCTCGTGCTCGGCGGTCTGGTCGATCGCATTCTCGGCAGCCGGGCGCATGCCACCCTCGGTCTCGATGCACCCGGCCGCCCCGGCGGTTTGCAGCTCGCGCAATTGCTGGCGCAGGCCCAGGTCATCGGCCTGCTGGTGCGGCTCGATGCGTGGTTCGCCCATCGCGGGCTGAAGGACTGGAGCGTCGACGAGGTGTTCGCCGATGCCGCGACGCGCGACGCGCCCGGTCCGCTCGTGTGGCGCGTGAACGCCGCGCGTGCGAAGCCGTGGCACGCGCCGCAACCGCGCGCGGCCGCGCGGCGGCAGGCGGCGCCGGCCGTGGCTGTCGCGCCTGCGCCTTCCGTATCGCCTGCACCGTCTCCCGACGTGCGGCCTGCCGCTGTAGCCGTACCCAATCCCGCACCCGTCGCGGCTGTTCCAGCCGCTGCGCCCCGCGCGCCTGCCGTTGCCGATCCGGCGCCGGCCATCGCCGCAGCAGTGCCTGCCTTTGCGCCGGCGCTACCGCTTACGCCTTCCATCCTCAGCGACAGGAGAACCACGATGAAAATGGAGAACCTACCCGGCGAAGGGCCCGGGGCGATTGCGCGTGGTGCGCCGCCCGTCGAGCGCTGCTCGGAGACCGAATTTGCCCAGATCCAGTTCGGCGTGAGCCGGCTGCTGGAGTTGCAGTTCGAGCAGCAACGCAGCTTGCGGCACTTCCTGGAGTTCCAGGCGCAGCTCGTCGCCATGCCGCGCCAACGCTCGGCTATTGCCGATCCGCTGCAACAACCGTCCCCCTATGCGATCCTGGGCGCGGTGCCGCTGGCCGCATCCGCTGCGCCTCTCGCTGCGCCCCAGCAGGCCGTGCTGCCCGCGCAAACACAGCCGCAAGCACCGCTACAGGCGCAGCCACAAGCGCAACACCAACCCCAGCCCGTGGCGTTCGCGACGACGCTCGACGCTGTGCCGCCCACGCCGGTCCTGCCGCGCCAGATCACGGCCGCCACGGTGGCTGCAACCGCGCCCGCAGTCGTGCCGGCCACTGTGCCTGCGCCCGCGCCGCAGCGCGTCGCACCCGCATCCAGCGCGCCGATCGAGGCTCCGCATGCACTGGCGAGCGCACCCAGCACGGCCGACGCAGCCACCCACGCGTCGCCCGAAGCTTTCAAGGAGCACCTGCTGCAAGCGGTTTCGGAGCGCACCGGCTATCCCGTCGAGATGCTCGATCCCGACGCCCATATGGAAGCCGATCTGGGCATCGACTCGATCAAGCGCGTCGAAATTTTCAGCAACCTGACGACGAAGTTCAACCTGCTCGGCGAGCGCGACGAGGAGGCCGTGATCGAGGCGCTTTCGGGCCTGAAGACGCTCAACGAAATCGTGGCGTGGTACGCGGACATGACCGGGGTCGCAAAGAGCGAGGCGAATGTCGCCGCTGGAGGGCATGCGCCAAAAAAAGCCTCGGCTCCACCGACTTCGTCCAATGAAGCGGTGGAGTCCGATGATGATGTCGCGCACGTCGACCCCGTGCAGTGCTATGCGCTGGAGGCGGTCGCCGCCGGGCTCGACGAGGCGGCCGAGCCCGGCCATCTGTTCGCGCACGCGGGCGTGCTGCTGGTCGGGGCCGGTCCGCTCGCCGACGCCTTTGCCACCGCGCTCGCGGGGCAGGGCGCCGAGGTGCGCCGCATCGTGCCCGGCACGCACACGCGTGCCGTCGACGATCAGCAGTACGAAGTGGACCTCTCGTCACTCGAGCCAGTGCGGCAACTGCGCGAGCTCGTCGCTGCTGCGTCTGCTGCGCCACCCGTCGCGCTGATCAACGTGATGGGCGCCGATGCTCACGCGCCGCACGCCCATCGCCACGACGCCCGTGCGCTGTTCCTGCTGCTCAAGGCCTTCGAGCCGGACCTCAAGGCCGGCGCGCAAGGGGGCGCGTGGATCGTCAACGTGACGGCCTTCGACGGGCAGTTCGGCCTGAGCCGCTCGCGCGCGTTCGAGGTCGAATGCGCGGGCGTGCTGGGCGTGGCGAAGTCGGCGGCGCGCGAGTGGCCGGGCGTGAAGGTCAAGTGCGTGGACGTCGATCCCGCGCTCGCACCGGCCACCCAGGCGGCGCGGGTGATTGGCGAACTGTGTAGCGGGCAGCCCGGCGTCGAGGTGGGCTATACCGCCGAGGGGCGCTGGCGGCTCGATCTGCGCCACAACGGCGTCGTGCGCCAGGATTTGTCGCGGCTCACGCTCGATCCCGATGCGGTGGTGCTGGTCACGGGCGGCGCGTGCGGCATCACGGCGGACGTGACCCGGGCGCTGGCTGAGCGCTATCGTCCGAAGCTCATCCTGGTGGGCCGCAGCCCCTTGCCCGGCGACGAGGACGAATCGACCGCCGGTGTCGAGGACCAAGCCGCGCTCAAGCAGATCCTGATTCGCGAGCGGCGCGCGCAGACGGACAAGGTCACGCCAGCGGAGATCGACCGCATTTACACGCGCATTCTGCGCGATCGCGAGATACGCGCGAATCTCGCGGCGATGCGCGCGGCCGGAGCGAGTATCGAATATCACAGTCTGGACGTGCGCGACGAAAAATCGTTCGAACAACTGATCGATAACGTCTACGAACGATACGGCCGCATCGACGGCGTGTTGCATGGGGCGGGCGTGATCAGCGACAAGCTGATCGCCGACAAGCCGCTCGATGCCTTCGAGGCCGTATTCGACACCAAGGTCACGCCGGCGCTCGTGCTCGAACGGCGGCTGCGGCCCGAGCAACTGAAGTTCATCGTGTTTTTTTCGTCGGTCACGGGGCGCTTTGGCAACGTGGGCCAGTCCGATTACAGCGCGGCGAACGAAGTGCTCAACAAACTCGCCGACCGAATGTGCCACACATGGCCGCATGTGCATGCGCTCTCGATCAACTGGGGACCGTGGGACGCGGGGATGGTGAGCAACGAATTGCGCCGCCTGTACGCACTGCGTTCGATACGCCCCATACCCGTCGAACTTGGACGACGGCACTTCATGACCGAACTGGAGCGGGGGGCGAGCGGGACGCCCGAACTCGTGATCTCGTCGAGTATCCAGCAGATCGCCGCGCTAAGGCTCGGCCCGGACGCACGCAAGGCTAACCAGGGGAGCACAGTCAAATGAATACATTCGCCAAGCCCGTCCTCGCCAACTTCTGGCCTGCCCAGGTCGCCAAGCCGGTGGCGCAGCGCATCACGCTTGAGGTGAGTTCATACGCTCTTGCAATGGGCTTTTGCCGCACACACGATATCCAGTCGCGCGACGGCATCCGGCAAACCGTGCGCGATTTCAGGGATAAATTCTCGCGTTACGCGGTGACGCCCGATCAGATTCGCCGCCGTCAACTGGTGTTCTTTCCGCGTTTGCGTGATATCCGCTTCGTCGACGGCGAACTCGTGCTGGCCGATCCGGCGCCGGAACATCGGCATCTGCGTCTGCATTCGCAGGATCTGAAGGACCCGAAGGGCGCGAATATTCGCGAACGCCACGAGAGCTATGCGAAGGTCGTGGGCGACTGTCTCGCCGAGATGTACGACGGCGACCCGGATGCGCCCGACGACATGATCCACGTGACCAGCACCGGCTATCTCTCGCCGAGTCCCGTTGAGCGCATGGTGGCGCACAAGGAATGGTTCGACACGACCGTCACGCACAGCTATCACATGGGCTGCTACGGCGCGTTTCCGGCGATCCGCATGGCGCACGGCTTTCTGTCGTCTTCGCATTTCGGCGTGACGGCGCCCAAGCAGCGCGTCGATGTCGTGCATACGGAATTGCTCTCGGCGCACCACAACCTGGAGGACGGCAGCGCGCAGAACATCGTCGCGATGACGCTCTTCGGCGACGGCTTTATCAAGTATTCAGTGTGCTCGGACGAATACGTGCGAACGCACGGTCTGCGCGGTCTGCGCGTGCTCGCCTTCGACGAGCATCTGCTGCCCGACTCCGCCGACGAAATGACCGAGATTCCGGCGCCGCATCAGTTCCAGATGACGCTCACGATACGCGTGCCCATCGTCATCAAGCAGCATGTGCGCCGTTTCGTGACCTCGCTGTTGCAGAGCGTGGGCATCGACTTCGAGCGCGAGAAACACAGCATCGTCTTCGCGATCCATCCGGGCGGCCCGCGCATCGTCGAGCACGTGCAGGACGAACTGGGATTGCGCGACGACTATGTCGGCATCAGCAAGGACGTGTTCCGCGACCACGGCAACATGACGTCGGCGACGATTCCCTACATTCTCAAACGCATCGTCGAAGAGAAGTCGATCGCACCAGGCACGCGCGTGGTCTCGCTGGGCTTCGGGCCCGGCATGACCGTGACCGGCCTCGTGATGGAGAAAGTGTGATGCTCAATCACCACGACCACGGCATGCCCATCGTTGCGCGGCTCCATGAAGTGCGCGCCGCGGCTGGACTCGCGGCCGAAGAGGGGCTCGCGACTCACGAAGGGACCGCTGGCACACAGGAAGCCGTTGCCGAACGCGTATTGCCGTTCGTCGGCGACGTGGTGCGTCACGAACCGGGCGTGGCGGTGAGCATCGAGCGGCGGCTTTCGCTCGACGAGGACCTGTTTCTGGCCGATCACCACTTCGTTCAGGCAGACGGCGTGAAGCCGCTCTCGGCGTGCTTTCCGGTCGTGCCGATGACGGTGAGCCTGGAGATCATGGCCGAGGCCGCGGCGTGTCTGGCGCCGGGCTACGGACTGATCGGCTTCGAACAGGTCAGTGCCGCGCGCTGGATCGCACTGGCCGATACCGATTCGCTCGCGCTGCGGATCGAGGCACGCGTGCGCAGTCTGGATGTGGCGCGCGAGATCCGCCGCATCGACGCTGAGATCTATGTGCACGGTGAGATCCGGCCGTCGATCAGCGCGACCGTGCTGTTCAGCTCGCACTATCAGCTCGATCTGAATCTGGGATTCGGTGTGCTGAATGCTCCGCGTTCTTTGTCCGCCGGACATGTCTACGAGGAGCGCCAGCTCTTTCACGGACCGCGCTTCCAGTGTCTGACCGGCGAGATGCTGGTGGGCGAACGCGGCGTGCAGGCCGATCTGCGTGTCAATTCGCCGGCCAACCTGTTGCGCTCGACTGAGCAGCCGCAACTGCTGATCGACCCAGCGCTGCTCGATGCGGTCGGGCAGGCGATGGCGGTCTGGACCTTGCAGCAGGGTGGCATCGTGTTTCCGATCGGCCTCGGCAAGCTGGAGTTGTATCGCGCCACGCCCGCGCCGGGTACGCGCGTGCCGATGCGCATCGAGATTACGAGCGGCGCGGGCAAGACGCTTGCCGCCGATGTCGAGATCGAGGACGGCCAGGGCGGCGTGTGGCTGCGCGTGAAGGACTGGCGTTCGTGGCGTTTCCAGTGGGACCGCAAGCTGGTGGCGTTTCGCCGCCAACCCGAGAAGCATCTGCTGAGCGACGAGCTTGTCCTGCCGCCCGGGGCAGTCGATGCGGACGCAACGGGGCGGCGCGTGACGAAAGCCTGCCTCGTGGGCTTCGATCTGGAGCTGCTCGCGCGCCACTACCTGAACGCAGACGAAATGCGTGTGTTCGCAAGCCACGCGCAGCCTGGACAACAGGCGGGGCGGCAGCGCGCCTGGTTGCTCGGCCGCATCGCGGCGAAGGACGCGTTGCGCGCGTGGCACGCACGCGAACACGGCCTTGAGGCGGCGCTGCATCCCGCGGCGTTTGGCGTCGCCAACGACGCGCGCGGCAAGCCGGTCGTGACGGGCTGGCCCGAGCCGAACGCGCCCTCGCTCACGATTGCGCACAGCGGCGACGAAGCCGTGGCGATCGTGCAGCGCGCGCCGGTGGGCGTCGATATCGAGCGCATCGAAAGCCGCGACGAGCCTTTCCTGCGCGCGATCGCGGGCGACGCTGAACGCGCCTTGCTTGACGACCTCGTGAGAACCGACGCGCTGACGCCAGCGCAGCGCGATGCCTGGGTCACGCGGCTGTGGTGTGCGAAGGAAGCGCTGGGCAAGTGGCTCGGCACCGGCGTGGAGGGCGCACCGCATCAGTTCGAAGCGACGGCGCTCGAATCGGGAGGGCATCTGCACATGCGCCATCGGGGCAGCGGGCGCGAAGCGCAGGTGAGCACCTTGCAGGACGGCGCGATGATCGTCGCCGTGTGTCGTGAATGCGGACGTGAAAAATCCGGGTCCTGAAAACAGCCGCCCATCGACATATTGATCGAGGAGCCTCACATGACCGTAGTCAACTTGACTCAGGCAAACGAGCCGCTCGTGGAGATGCGCCAGGTCGTCAAGTGTTACCAGCTTGGCGAGTCGCAGATCATGGCGCTCAAGAACGTCGACGTGTCGATCCAGGCGGGCGAGTTCGTCGCCGCCTGGGGGCCGTCGGGTTCGGGCAAGTCCACGCTGTGCAACCTCATCGGCCTGCTCGATACGCCTACCTCGGGCACGGTGCTCTTCGAAGGCCGGGACGCCGCCACGCTCAGCGACGATGCCCGCAGTCGCGCGCGCAACCGCAAGATTGGCTTCGTGTTTCAGGGCTTCAATCTGCTGCCGGTGCTGTCCGCGCTGGAAAACGTGATGTTGCCGTTGCAGGTTGGCCGGCGTGCTTCGCGCGCGTGTGTCGATGCGGCCGAGCGTCGGCTCGCCGATGTGGGGCTCTCGAGCTTCGCCTCGCATCGCCCGTCGAAGCTCTCGGGCGGCCAGCAGCAGCGCGTGGCGATCGCGCGTGCGTTGATCGCCAATCCGCGGCTGGTCGTCGCGGATGAGCCGACCGCCAATCTCGACTCGGACAACGCGCGCCGGATCATCGACCTGATGCGCAGCATCAGCGAGCGCGAGGGCACGACGTTCGTGTTTTCCACGCACGACGAGCGCCTGCTCGAACGAGTCGATCGCCGCATCATGATGCGCGACGGCTCGCTGATCGAAGACCGCAAGCACACGCCGACGGTCAACTACGCGATGGGGAGATACTGATGATGACCTGGTTCAAGCTCGCGCTCAGGAATCTATGGCGCAACGGGCGCCGATCGCTCTTCACGATACTTGCGATCGGCATGGGTTTTCTCGCTGTCAACACGCTCGGCGGCTTCACGCAGTACATCTTCCAGAGCCTCAAGGACAGCTATATCTACGCCGAGGCCAACGGCCATCTCACGGTGTTCAAGCAGGGCTTCCTGTTGCACGGCAAGCTGGAGCCGACGAAATACCTGCTTTCGGAAGGCGACGTGAAGGCAATGCGCGCGATCCTGGCGCGCCATCCCGAGGTGCTCGTCGTGACGCCGCAACTGCAAATATCGGGACTGCTGAGCAATGGCAAGGTCTCCACGATCTTCTTTGCGCCAGGGCGCGTGCCGGGCGATATCCAGGCCATCGCCAGTCACGCGGTGGGGGTAATGGGGCGCGCGAAGCTCTATGACGGCAAGCCCTTGTCCGATCGGCTCGACTACGGCATTGGCATTACGCACGGGCTCTCGCAGCAGTTGAATCTGAAGCTGGGTACAGGCGCGGTAGTGATGTCGCCGACGATATCCGGCCAGATCAACGCACTGGACGCGCAGATCGTGCAGCTCATCGACGCGCCCGATGAAGCGCTGGAAAACTCCTTCGCTGCCGTGCCGCTCAAGTTCGCGCAGAGTCTTTACGACACGAGCGACGTGGACCGTCTCACCATCCTGCTGCGCAACGACACGCATACCGTCGCCCTGCGCGACGAGCTGGAGCGCGAGTTCACCGCAGCGGGACTGGCCGTCGATGTAAAGACGTGGAACGAGCTATCGCCGTTCTATACGAAGGTGAAAAAGATGTTCGACGTGATCTTTCTTATCACCTTCCTGATCGTCTTCACGATCGTCGTCATGAGCATCGTCAACACGGTGACGATGGCGATCATGGAGCGAACGCGCGAGATCGGCACGCTGCGCGCGCTGGGCGTGCGCAGGCGCGGCATTGTCGGCCTGTTCGCGCTGGAGAGCCTGATGCTCGGCGTGTTCGGTGCGTTGCTCGGCGCGGTGCTCAATCTGGGCGTGCTGTGGGCGGTCGCGTGGTTCCAGCCGACCTGGGTGCCGCCGCAGATCAGCCGCGAGGTGCCATTGCAGATCTACTTTGTGCCGCACTACTGGGTCTACAGCATCCTCGCGCTGCTATTGCTGTCGCTGTTTGCTTCGCTGATGCCGGCACGCAAGGCCGCGCGCATGGTGATCGTGAATGCGCTCGGCTATGCGTGAATGCCGTGGAATCAGGCTGTTCTTTTGATGAGGAGAAGGACCATGAAGCGGGCGATAAAGCACATTGTCAGTGTCGCTGGGCTGCTTGCCAGTCTGGCGATCGCGGCCGCGGCGCAAGCGTCGCTCACGCCGCACGAAATCCTCAAGGCCGCCGACGAGGCGCGCGGCAACGTTGCGGGCGTGTCCTGGCAGGTGACCGTCCAGTCCACGGAAAACAACGAAGTGCTCGACGATATGTCGTACGAGATCAAGGCGCGCGGCTTCGACGTCTCGGGCCTCTCGCTTGCGCCGCCGAAGTATCGCGGACAAAAGCTGCTGATGCTCAGTTCGAGCATGTGGTTCTACAAACCGGGCCTGTCGAAGCCGGTGCCGATCTCGCAGCGTCAGAAGTTGCTGGGCGACGCAGCGTATGGCGACATCGCCTCGACCAACTACGCTGAGGACTACGACGCGAACCAGCTTGCCGATGAAACCGTGGATGGCGAGGATTGCTACGTCTTCGACCTCAAGGCGAAGAGCGACAAGACGACCTACGACCGCATCAAGTACTGGGTGTCGAAAAAGCGCCTGCTGGGCGTCATGGCCGAGTACTACACGGTCTCCGGCAAGAAGTTCAAGTCCTCGACGATGGATTACGGCAATCAGATTCGCGTCGATGGCGAGGTGCGTCCGTTTATTTCGCGCATCACGTTCCACAGCACGCTCATGAATAGCGATATCACGTATCTGAATCTGAGCAACCCGCGGATTTCGGCCTTGCCGGACTATGTGTTCGATTTGAATCTTTTCATGCGTTGAGCGCACGAGCGGCGTCAGTCACACCAAGGCATAGCAAGACCTAAAACAGCACGCATCGAGCAGTACACCAGCTAGCGGTAATCGACCAGACAGTCGAACCAGTCAATCGCAACAGGGGACACGCGTATGGATACGCCAATTGCAATTGTGGGGATGGCTTGCCGGTTTCCAGGGGGCGTGAGCAGTCTGCATGATCTATGGGAGCTATTGATCGGGGAGACGGACGCCGTCACGCACATTCCGGCTGAACGCTTCGGCACGGATTTTCATCAGCATCCCGCGAAACGCGAACCGGGGAAAAGTTATACGTTCGCGGCGGGCGTGCTCGACGATGTCATGTCGTTCGACGCGGGTTTTTTCGGCGTCTCGCCGCGTGAGGCCGCGCAAATGGACCCGCAGCAGCGCCTGCTGCTCGAACTCGCCTGGGAGACCTTCGAGGACGCAGGGCACCCGCCCACGCGCTTTGCGGGCAGCCAGTGCGCGGTGTTCGTGGGCGTGTCGAGCCAGGATTACGGCAACCGCAATCTGGACGACCTGAGCATCATCGACGCCTATTCGGCCACCGGGAATACGTCGAGCATCGTGTCGAACCGCATCTCCTATCTGTTCGATCTGCGCGGCCCGAGCATGTCGATCGATACCGCGTGCTCGTCGTCGCTCGTCGCCGTGCATCAGGCCTGTCTCGCGCTGCGCGCGGGCGAGGCCGACTCCGCGCTCGCGGGCGGCGTGAACCTGCTGCTGCATCCGTTCCCGTTCATTGGCTTTTCGAAGGCTTCGATGCTCTCGCCGGGCGGCCGTTGCCGTGCGTTCGACGCGTCGGGCGACGGCTATGTGCGCTCGGAGGGCGGCGCGCTGATTCTGCTGAAAACACTCGAACGCGCGCGCGCCGATGGCGACACGGTGCATGCCGTGATCGTGTCGTCGGGCGTGAATTCGGATGGGCACTCGCAGGGCGGCATCAACGTGCCTGCATCGGCCACTCAGGCGGCGCTGCTCAAGGATGTGTATGCCCGCGCGCGCATCGACCCGCGCGAGGTGCATTACGTCGAGGCGCATGGCACGGGCACGGCCGTGGGCGACCCCGTGGAGGCGCGTGCGCTGGCCGATGTGCTGGGCAGCGGGCGCGCGGCGGACAAGCCGTTGTTGATCGGCTCGGCGAAGTCGAATCTCGGCCATCTGGAGCCCGCCTCGGGCATGGCCGGTCTCTTCAAGACCGTGCTGGGCCTGAAGCATCGCGCGCTGCCCGCGTCGATTCATTTCCGGCAGCCGAATCCCGGCATCGACTTCGCGGGTGGCGGGCTGCGCGTGGTGGATCGCTTTACGCCGATGGATACGCACGCCGGGCCGCTGGTTTTTGGTGTGAATTCGTTTGGCTTCGGCGGCACCAACGCGCACGTCGTGCTGCGCGAGACCGAGCCTGAGCCTGTCGCTCCGTCGCAGCCTCACGCGGCGGTCGTGCCGTTCGAGCACGCCCATCCGCTGCCGCTCGTGCTGAGCGCGCGCTCGCCGCAGGCGCTGCGTGCACTCGCGCGTGCCTACAGCGCGCGGCTCGGGCGTGGCGATCACTGGAACGCGCTGGCGACCGGCGCGGCCCGTAAGCGCGAATGGATGTCCCATCGCGCGGTGCTGGGGCCGACCACGGCGGGCGAGGGCGCGGCCTGGCTCGACCGGCTGGCCGAAGGCGACGACGCCGCGCCGCTCGTGACCGGCACCGCGCCGGCGGGTGCGGGCAAACTCGCGCTGGTGTTCTCGGGCAACGGCGCACAGTGGGCTCAGATGGGGCGACGCCTGCTCGAAGAGGATGCGGGTTTTCGCACGGCGCTCGCCGAACTCGATGTGCTCTGGCAGAACGATGGCAGTTCTTCAGTTGTGGCGGAGTTGCGTGAAGGCGTGAGCGCCGAGCGGCTCGCGCTGACCGAGTGCGCGCAGCCGCTGCTGTTCGCGGTCCAGGTGGGGGTGGTGCGTGTGCTCCAGGCGCGTGGCGTGCGCTTCGATGCGTGCGTGGGCCACAGCGTGGGCGAGGCGGCGGCCGCGTGGGCGGCGGGTGCGCTCACGCTCGAGCAGGCGATCCGGGTCATCAAGGTGCGCAGCGGCGCGCAGGCGCGCACGCGCGGCACGGGCAAGATGGCGGCGGCCGGGCTGAGCGAAACGTCGGCCCGCCAACTGCTCGATACCTTGGGCTTGGCGGATCAACTGGAAATCGCGGGCATCAACAGCCCGCAGTCGGTGACGCTTTCGGGCGCGCCGCAGGCGTTGCAACGGGTGCAGGAACACGCGTTGCAGAACGGCCAGTTCTTCCAGATCCTCGATCTCGATTACGCCTTCCATAGCGACCGCATGGATCCGATCGAAGCGCCCGTCGTTCAGGGCCTGGCCGATCTCGCGCCGCGCGCGACGCACTGCCTGTTCGCCTCGGCGGTGACGGGCGGGATGCTGGACGGCGAGGCGCTCGGCGCGACCTACTGGTGGCGCAATATTCGCGAACCGGTGCGCTTCGAGGCCGCCACCCAGGCGTTGCTCGACGCGGGCGTGACGCTCTTTCTCGAAGTCGGCCCGCATCCGATCCTGCGCACCTATCTCACGCAGACCATTACCCAGGCCAAACGCGCGGGACGCGCCTTGCCGACGCTCGCGCGCAATCAGGACGGCGCGGCGGATCTGCGCGCCGCGCTGCATGGCGCGATCGCCAACGGTGCGGCGCTCGATCTCGACAAGGCCTATCCGTCGAGCGATGCGGCGCAGGCTTGCTGCCTGCCGACCTATCCGTGGCAACGCGAACCGCACATGACGCCCGCGACGGCCGAAGGCTATGGCCTGATTCATCGGCGGCGTGTGCATCCCTTGCTCGGCTATCGCCTGCGCGAGCACGCAGCGGCCTGGGAGAACCAGATCGATCCGCTCAAGCTGCCGATGCTGGCCGATCACGTCGTCGATGGCGCGGTCACGTTCCCCGGCGCGGGCTATGCGGAGATGGCGCTGGCCGCGGCGCGGATTCACTTCGGCGTGCAGGCGTGCGCGCTGGCGAATCTGGAAATCCATACGCCGGTTGTGTTCGAAGAGCAACGTGCGCGTCTTTTTCGCTTCATGATCGATCCGCAGACGGCGAGCTTCAAGATCGAAACCCGCCCGCGCATGAGCGAGGAACCGTGGACGCTCAATGTCACGGGTCGACTGCTCGCGGGTGGACCGGGCGCGAGCGGGGCGTCGCTCGCCATGCTGGAGGCCTTCGAGCGGCAACCCGCGCAAGACGCTGCGACGCTGTATGCGAGCGCAGCGCAGATCGGCCTGACTTACGGCGCGACGTTCCGTTGGGTGAGCGCGCTGCGCGTGGATGGCGATGCCGACGCCGCGCTCGCCGAACTCGCCGTCCCGGCGGCGCTGGCGGAGACGCTGGGCGACTACGTGCTGCATCCGGCGGCGATGGACAGCGGCTTTCATGCGCTCTTCGCGATCCTCGCACGCGACCATGCCGCCGACGATGAGGCGCAGCCCGCCTATGTTCCCGTGCAACTGGCGCGTGTCGACTACTACGACGATGGCGACGCAAACCACGTGGTGCGCGCGCTGGCGCGCATCGTGCGGCGCAATCCGCATTCGCTGGTGGCCTCGTTCACATGGTTCGACGCCAATGGCAGGATCATCGCGAAGATGGACGGCTGCCGCTTCCGGCGCGTGAACTTCTCGCAGCCGCGTGGCACCGGACTGATGCGCCTGCGTTTCGTGGCCGAGGCGCAGCCTTATGCGGCGCAGGCGAGCGCGGCCGCGCTGGCACAGCCCGCCGCGTTGCTCGACGCCGGCGCGGCCACTGCGGCGGCACGTAACGACGTCCAGCAGCGCGAACTGCGACTGGACCAGGTGCTGCCGCTCTTCGACGTGCTGTCGGCCTGCTACGCGCTGCGTGCGGTCGAGGCACTGGGCGCGGTGGGGGCTGCCGCACTGCCTGATACGTACAACGAACCATTGTTCAGACGTCTTGTCGCGATGCTGGTCGAAGATGGCGTGCTCGCGGTCGCGAACGGTCGCATCGAGCGTGGCACCGAAACCCTGCCGCCTACCGAGGAGCTTTGGCGCACGCTGCTTGCGCTATCGCCCGCGCACGCAGCCGAATTGACGCTGATTGCGCTCTGCGGCGCGGCGCTCCCCGCGGTTCTCAAGGGCGAGGTGGCAGCAGGGACGGTGCTGGCGCCATCGAGTAGCGATCTCGTCGGGCATCTGCACGAATCGTCGCCGGGCTGGCTGCATGCGAGTGCACGGGTGCACGGCGCGCTCGAAGCCGCGCTGGAAAGCTGGCGCGAGCCGCGCAAGCTGCGCGTGCTCGAACTTGTTCATCCGGGCACGGCGCTGGTCGCGCCGATTGGCGTCGATCTGGCGGCGCGCTGCGATTACGCGCTGGCAGGCAGTGCCGACGAAATCGGCGCGATCGACCTGAGCGCCACGCCGCTCGTGCGCAGCGTGCGGGTAGAAGCTGGCGGAGCGAGCGGCGAACCGGTGCTGGTGACGGAGCCGGGCCGGCCCGACCACTACGACATCGTGATCGTGCGCAACCGGTTGCGCGCGGGCGCACAGCCCGAGCAACTGCTACGCGCCGTGCGCGAGTGGATGACGCCGGACGCGACGCTCATCGTCGCGAACAGTCTGCCGGGTCGCTTCGAGGACATCGTATTCGGACTCGACGTGGCCGCCTGGACCGGCGAGCGCGCCGACCTGCTCGGCGAACCGCAGATCGAGGCGCTCGTGCGCGCAGCCGGCTTCGAACACCTGGCTTGCGAGACCGAAGGCGAACGTCGCGAAGGCGTGCCGGTCGTGCTGGCCGCGCGCCGTGCGGCCGACGTCGCGCCGACACTCGACACCGCACCGTCGAGCGACACCCGCGCGACGAACTGGCTCGTGCTGTTCGATGGCGCGCAGCGTGAGTCTTTTGCCGAAGCGATCGTGCAGGCGTTCTATGACGCCGACCAGCAGGCGAGGGCGTGTGCGTTGTCGGTGTTCGAGGCGCAAGCGGCCATGCTCACCCAGAACGGTGCGCGGCGTAACGTCGTGTTTGTCGGCGCGAACGATGTGTCACTGCCGCCCGACGCCGATGGTGCGATGGTGATGGCGCAGCAGGAAGGCACGGTGATCGCGCTGGCGCGGCTCGCGCGTTGGCTCGCGACGACTGCCCAGGAGGTTCACGGCGGACTCTGGGTGGTCACGAGTGGCGCTGCGCCGGTTGCTGGCGTTGCCACCCGCGCGCAGTCGATCCGCCCGGATCAGGCGACGCTGTGGGGCCTGGCGCGCGTGCTGATGAACGAGCATACGGAACTGGGCGTGCGCCTCGTCGATATCGAGCCAGGCGTCGAGGGCGCTGCCGCCGCGCTCGTGCGGGAACTGCTGGCGCGCGACAGCGGCGAGGACGAGGTGATGCTGGGCGCGCGTGGGCGCTTCGTCTCGCGCATGCTGCCGGTCGCGCTCGACGAATTGCGCGCCGGGCGCGCGCAGTCCGCTTGCGGCGCGGTGCTCGGGCTCGGCGCGCAGGGGTCGCTGCGCAATCTCGAATGGTTCGCGCAGCCGCCTGTGCCGCTGCGCGACGACGAAGTGGAAATCGAGCCCGTCGCGGCGGGCCTGAACTTCCGCGATGTGATGTACTCGATGGGTCTGTTATCCGACGAGGCTGTCGAGAACGGCTTTGCGGGGCCGACCATCGGCATGGAGTGCGCGGGCCGTATCGTCCGCGTGGGGGCGGCGGTCGATGGCTATGCGCCGGGCGACGCCGTGCTCGGCTTTGCGCCCGCCACCTTCGCGTCGCGCGCGCGCACCTATGCGGCGGCCATCGTGCGCAAGCCCGCGGGCATGACGTTCGAAGAGGCCGCCACGATCCCGACCGTCTTTTTCACGGTCTATTACGCGCTCTGCGAACTGGCGCGCCTGCGCGCGGGCGAGCGCGTGCTCGTGCATGGCGCGGCGGGTGGCGTCGGCATCGCCGCGGTGCAACTCGCCAAGCACCTTGGCGCGGAGGTGTTCGCCACGGCGGGCAGCAACGAGAAACGCGAGTTCGTGCGTCTGCTGGGTGCCGATCACGTGCTCGATTCGCGAACGCTTGCGTTCGCCGAAGAGGTCATGCAGCGCACCGGCGGCGCGGGCGTGGACATCGTGCTCAACTCGCTCGCGGGCGAGGCGATGGTGCGCAGCATCGACGTGCTGAGGCCGTTTGGCCGCTTCCTCGAACTGGGCAAGCGCGACTTCTACAACAACACCCACATCGGCCTGCGGCCACTGCGCAACAACATCAGCTACTTCGGTATCGACGCCGATCAGTTGATGAGCGTGTCGCCGGAATTGACGATCAGGATCTTCGGCACGCTGATGCAGCTGTTCGAGGCGGGCGCGCTGTCGCCGCTGCCGTATCGCGCGTTCGCGGCGGCGCGGGCGGGCGATGCGTTCAGCTACATGCAGCAGGCCCGCCAGATCGGCAAGATCCTGATCGATCTGCGCCAGGGCGCCCCCGCGCCGCAGGCGGCCAGTACCCCGTTATGGCAGGCCTCGGCGCAGGCGACGTATCTCGTCGTAGGCGGCACGAGCGGGCTGGGGTTCGCCACTGCGGGATGGCTCGTGCGGCAAGGTGCGCGCCATCTCGTGCTGGCGAGCCGCAGCGCGAAGCTCACGCCCGAAGGCGAGCGCGAAGTGCAGCGCTGGCGCAACGAGCACGGCGTGACGCTCATGCTGGCCGCGTGCGATGTGGGCGATGCGGCGGCGGTCGAGGCGCTCGTCGCGCGCTGCGACAGCACGCACGCGCCGCTCAAGGGTGTCGTGCATTCGGCGCTCACGATCGCCGACGGGCTCGTGGCGAACCTCGACGACGACAGCATGCGCCGCGTCATGGCGCCGAAGGTTGCGGGCGCATGGAATCTCCACCAGGCCACACGCGGGAAATCGCTCGATTTCTTCGTCGTGTATTCGTCGGCAACGACCTTTCTTGGCAACCCGGGGCAATCGAACTATGTCGCCGCGAACACCTTCCTCGAATCGCTGGTGCTGCTACGCCGCGCATCGGGCCAGCCTGCGACTTTCATGTCGTGGGGACCCATTGACGATGTCGGCTTCCTCGCGCGCAACCAGAAGACACGTGACGCGCTCGAGGCTCGCATCGGCGGGCGCGCGATTACCTCGCACGAGGCGATGAATGCGCTCGAACGCGTGCTCGCGCAAGGGCTGGCGGGTGAGGCGTTATTGCGCGTCGACTGGAGCGAACTCGCGCGCGTGATCCCGGCAGCGCGCGCGCCGCGCTACGTGGAAATGCGCAGCCGCGAGGCCGGCGACGCGCAGGGCATCGCGGGCGCCAGTCTGCGCGACGAGGTCTTGGCGCTCGCGCCAGAGGCGGCGCGCGAGCGCGTGGCCGAGGCCTTGCGCGCCGAGATCGGCCGCATCCTCAATCTCGCCATGACGAAGATCGAACTGGAGCGCCCGGTGCTGGAGATGGGCTTCGATTCGCTGATGGGCATGGAGTTGCGCATGGCGGTGGAGGAGCGTTTGCAGGTGAAGCTCTCCGTGATGATGCTGGCGCAAGGCGCGACGGTGAACTCGCTGGCGCAGCGCATCGTCGAGTTGATGCAGGCGGGCGGTGGTTCGGGCAGCGCGCCTACCGGTGTGGAGGCGTCGCTGGCGCAGCAGGCGGCCGCGCTGGAGCAGGCGCATGCCGTCGAGGTGAGCGCCGAGGCGCTGCAAGCGGTGGCGCAAGCCGCGGGTGCAGCGGACAAACGCGCCGCGTCGGGGCAGGCTAGCCCGGCCTGACGTAGTCGGGAAAACAACGTAGCAGCGATACCAGCACGTACGCCAGGCGCGCACGGACGGCGTCCGGCGCGGACAAAATCCGAGGAGATCGACATGGGAATGGGGCAACAGATCCGGCAGCAGCTTGCCGCCAAGGCGCTCAAGCGCCAGCTCGACCGCGTGGCCGATGGCGTGAGCGGCGTCGCGCCCGGCATGCTCGACGCACCGGCGAAGAGTTCGTCGTCGACGCCCGAGCGCCTGCGCAATGTCGACCAGATGCTGTGCCGCTTCGACACGATGCCGGGTTATCAGCAGGTGGCGATCATGCGGCAGATGCGCGAGCGCTTGCAGCTAGAATCGCCGTTCTTCAAGGTGCACGAAGGCTGCGCGAGCGCCACCACGCAGATTGGCGGCAAGACCTATACGAACTTCGCCAACTACAACTACCTGGGGTTTTCGGGCGATCCCGCGGTGTCGGCGGCGGCGAAGGCCGCGATCGACCGCTACGGCACGTCCGCTTCCGCGAGCCGGATGGTGGCGGGAGAGCGGCCAGTGCATCGCGAGCTGGAACAGGCGCTGGCGAAGCTGTATGGCGTGGACGATTGCGTCGCGCTGGTGAGCGGCCATGCGACCAATGTCACGGTGGTGGGCTCGCTGTTCGGTGCGTCGGATCTGATCGTTCACGACCAGCTTGCGCACAATAGTCTCGTGCAGGGCGCGCAATTGAGCGGGGCGAAGCGGCTCGTGTTCGCGCATAACGACTGGCAGGCGCTCGATGAATTGCTCACGCGTGTGCGGCATCAATATCAGCGCGTGCTGATCGCCATCGAAGGTCTCTACAGCATGGACGGCGATTTGCCGGATCTCGCCCGATTCGTGGAGATCAAGCGCCGTCATTCTGCATTCCTGATGGTCGACGAAGCCCATTCGCTCGGCGTGCTGGGCGCGACGGGACGCGGCATTCACGAGCATTGCGGTATCGATGCGCGCGAGGTGGATATCTGGATGGGCACGCTCAGCAAGACGCTCGCGGGCTGCGGCGGATTCATTGCGGGCGACCAGGCGTTGATCGATATCGTGCGCCATCTTGCGCCCGGCTTTCTCTACAGCGTGGGGCTCGCGCCCGCGCTTGCGGCCGCAGCGCTCACATCAATCGAATGCATGCTCGCCGAGCCGCAGCGCGTCGCGCGCCTGCACGAGCGAGGCCGTCAATTCCTCGAAGAGGCGAGCCGTCTCGGCCTGAATACCGGCCGCAGCGCGGGCTATTCCGTTGTGCCGGTCATCACGGGCAGTACGGTGAAGGCGGTGCGCTGGTGCAACGCGCTCTTCGAAGAAGGCATCAACGTCCAGCCGATTTTCTATCCCGCAGTCGAGGAACGGCTCGCGCGATTGCGATTTTTCATCTGTTCGACGCATACGCCAGAACAGATCAGCGCGACCACCGAAGCGCTGGCGCGCGTAAGCGGCAAGTAGGGGAGCGTGGCGGCAGGTTGATCGCAGTGCCTCTTCAGGAGCCGTTCATGGACGAATGCATGACGCGGCAAGTGCAGCAGATACAGCATATGCAACTCGCCGCAGAAGTCGAGCAGTTGTGCGGTGTGCTCTTCGAACGGTGGTGCGCCCGGCGCTGCGTCGTGGCGCTCGGCTGCCTGATGCGGTACTGGCCGATCGTTTCGCAGTCTGCACAGGGCTTGCACAACCTTTCATCGTCGCTTGAGTACCTCGCTGACTTCGAACAGGACGCACTCGATTTCGACGAGCGGGAATTGATTCTACAAATAATCTGCATTACGAATCATATCGTTTGATCCTGCGCTGCACCCGCACGGGCCGCGTGGACGGGGAGGTCGTATGTGTGTGCGTTACGCGCGGGGGGGCGCCGCGTTCGACTATGTTGCTCCGCTGATGTCGCGCTCCAGCGGCGGTGTCGCGCCCGAGTTCAGGCCGAGCTGGAACGTCCTGCCCGGCACGCGCCAGCCGGTGATTGGCCCGTCGGGCACGGTGCATCGCGTGTACTGGGGGCAGCCCTGTCACGGGGTGCCACGCGCGCATCGGCAGACGGGGCGGCACATGCGTACGATCGTGGACACCTCGGCGGGCGGCGCGGACTCGCCCGCCTGGAGCGCGGTGTGGGCGCATGGCCGCGTGGTCGTGCCTGCCGACGGTTGGTTCGAATGGTGCCCCGCTGTAGATGGGCGTCAACCCTGGTACATCCGCCGCGCGGATCGAGCGCCGCTGTTCATGGCGGCGCTCATCGTGGGCACGCCCGTGGGCGCAGGGCATGGCGCCGACGATGTGCATGACGTCCAGCGTTTCGTGCTGGTGGCGGCCGACGGCCACGCGGGTATGGTGGATCCGCACGCGCGCCAGCCGGCTGTGCTGGCGGCGCCTGATGCGCGCGCATGGCTCGATGCCGGGACATCGGTAGCACGCGCGCTGCGGCTCGTACAGGCCAATGCGCTGACCGCCGATGCGTTCGACCGTTTTCCGGTGAGCCGCGTGGTGAACGATACGGCAAGCGCGGATCGGCCTGGCCTGATCGAGCGGGCCGCGACACGAATGTGAGGTGCCCTCATGGTGGATACATCGCCGATTGTTTTTGTCGAGCCCGTTGCGCGCGGTTTTCGACTGGATGTCATGGCGCGTTCGATTTCGGCCATTCGTGGGGCGTCGCGTCGGCCGGTTTTTGTCGCGACTCGCGCGGATTACGCCTGCCGCGAACTCGCGCGGCACATCGAGCCGACGTGGACCGATGTCCATTTCGTTGCCCCCCTTGCCGGGCAAGATGAGAAGCGCGCAGGCGTGTGCGATCGCCAGGCCGTCGACGACATGATCGACGCCGTCGCGGACGTCGTCGCACGATCGGCGCAGGCCGATCTCGTGTTTCTGGGCGCGGACGACTATCTCGGCGCGTTGGCGAGCCGGTTGCCGGCGTATCGGGATCGTCTGGGCTCGGCTCGCCCGTTTGTGTTTCTCTACAACACGGAGCGACTCCGCGCGCAGCCGTTCGGCGAGGACGCGACGCTGCTCGCCTTCGATGAAACGCTGCATGAGCGGCCGCCCGGTACGCGCGTCGCGAAGGGCTTGCCCGATCCGTGGCATGGGCACTTCTCGCGCGGGCAGCGCCAGCGCGTACGCGAGGCCATCGGCCTCGAACCGGAGGCGATCCTCGTTGCGTTGAACCTGGATCGATTGCTGGACGATGACGACCCATCGGCGCTCGCGGACATGGAACGGCTCGCCCAGATTCCGTGCGTGCATTTCGCGTTGCACGGCAGCGTCTGGAGCTTGCGCGACGCCCGTTTCAGGCAGCTAGCCAAACGATATGGACAACGATTGATTTACGCAGGGACATCGCACAAGGTTCATGGCGACATCCGCTTGATCGCCGCGGCGGATCTGTTGCTGAGCGGCGTGGATGCTTCGCCGTGCGAGAGACACGCCGGCGATGCGCGTCCGATGCGCGCGGCGGCGTTGGGCAGTGCATTCGACCGCGACGTGAGACGCTTGATGCTCGACAGCGTCGAAGCGGTGCGCGAGATGCCCACGGCCAGCATGAAGCTGATGCGCGACGAACTCGACCGCCGCGCCGACGAACGATTGAACTGCGCGTTCGGCATGCAGTTGCGGTCGGCGATCCGGCGGGGCGAGTAAGGCGCGCGGCCTGGAGTATGAATCATGCAACGGTTAGCGCTCGCCAGGAGCGACAAGAGGTTTCGATTTGATCGGGGGGCAGACGATTGTCTGCCCCGGCACCAACAAATGCGGCACAACTGGCGGCCCAACGACTCTCTCGATTACAAAAAATAACTGGCCGTCATTTCTCCCTTGCCGCATCGTCGGATGATCAAGCGGCGCTCGTCAGCACGGTAGCCGGCTGGTGGAGTAGGTCGACTATTTATCGATTAAGCGTAGGATTGGTTGCCGTAATAAACGGATCGAAAGTAAGGTGGACGTTATTTTCGAGAAGCATGGTAAGGGTGTATTGCACGTTGTTGCCCGTGCTATTGACGCGCCCACCCCAAACCGTTCCATCGTATTGCGGATATCGTTGCGGGTTAACCATGTTGGGAATGGCCTGACCGCCAAACCCAAGGATGGAGATCTGCTCGCCCGGGTTGATTGAAAGTGCCGACCAGACGATGGTGTCACCGTTTTCGCAACGCGTTCGCAACTCGTTGGAACCCTCCGATCCATCACCGCTGTAGCCGGTCGAGTCGACCATGAAAACGTATTTTCCAAGATTGTTTTCAGCAATCGCCTTGGCCACGTTGACCAGCACGCTCACATAGAGCGTTGCCATGAAAACCCCCAATGCGTGAAATGTAAGATGGAACACCTCGGTCCTGACATGGCTTGAAGTGATACTTCGTAGTGCGAATAAACAGAGGAAGACTACGGGATCCCGTTTCTTGGTGGGATGTTGCGTGACAGAAGATATGGGTAGCGCCGTCACGCCAAGCGGAATATAGGAGACATTGTTTAGAAATGAACCTCTCAAGATTGATAGGTCCGGGTAGGGTAAGGAGAAGTTAGATGCGGGAATCCGCGTAGGTCTGATTCAGGGCTGGGTTTTTTTAGGGTGATTATCTGTCATATTAATCTGACATCCTTGGGAATTAAGTCGGTATCGATATTGTGTGACGGGTAATGCATCGATATACGACGAAGTCATCCGTATCCCGACACCGCGGGTTGAGTCGTTGTGGAGAATCACTGTTTCCACACGAAAACAATAACGGTGTACTAATTATTTAGATGGATGAGACTGACTTTTATCGTCGCAGAATCAAGGGGGAAGAGGCTGACCGGTACGACCGGAGACGGGGCTCATGCAGTCAGGTATGACGATCTGCTGCGGTGTTGCGCATACGTTCGTGCTTCAATCACGATGTGTACATGCACCTTGCGCCCGGCTCCAGTCTATGTCTGTCACGCTCCAGCTACCAACAGGCAGGTGGGAGGAAAGCATAAGCGTTCCAACGACATCAACTTATGCCTTATTTACCACCCACACACCGAAACCCCGCATATACGTACTGATATCTCGGCTGAAACCAGTTACGAAACGTGGGCCGCAACATGCACGCTGCCGTGCGTGAGGAACCGCCCTTCATCGCGTAATGCTGCCCGTCGAAGAAGTTCGCCGAGTAGCCTTCGTAAAACGGAAACGGCTCGAATCCCGGCAGCGGTCCAAATATCGTCGAAGTCCACTCCCAGCCGTTGCCATACAGCCCTTCCACGCCCCACGTACTCGCACTATCGGGCGTAGCGTCCACGGCCACAGGATTCCAGTTGCGGAAATCGAAGTTGTCGGTCGCGCCCGGCAGTGCGCCGTGGGCCGCGCGCTGCCACTCGGCCTCGCTCGGCAGTCTTGCGCCGCGCCAACGCGCGAATGCGCTCGCTTCGGCGTGACTCACATAGACCGGCCAGGCAAGCGGCAACGGAATGTCTTCGAACATCGTCCGCAGACGCCAGCCTTGCCGCGCGTCACGTACCCAGAAGACGGGATGCTCGATACCTTCTGCTTCCTTCCATGCCCAGTTGGCGTCATCCCACCATTCTTTGCGCCGATAACCACCGTCGGCGACGAAATCGAGGTAAGCGCCGTTCGACACCATATGCCGATCGATCTCGAAGGCCGGCACGTCCACCTGCTGCTCGCCGAATTCGTTGTCCCAGCCAAACAGCCCACGTTCGTGAGTCATGCCGAGTTCCGTGCGGCCGGCCGGCACGTTCACCATCGCGGGCGTCGCAGAGTAAAGATGATCCGCGAATGCGCGTGCGCCAGCCGACTGTTTCTGCGCGAAGGGCAACTGGTGGAGCATGTAGGCCAGCGTTTCGACGTGCATCAGCCGATGCTCGATCGCCACGTTAAGTAGCTGTGCTGGCGTGTCGTGCTGCGGCGCGTCATGTGGCAAATCCAGTGCGGCGAGGCACGCGTCGATGCGTGCGCGGGCGTCGTGCGCGTAGGCACGGACTTCGGCGAGGCGCGGCCAGTCGGCGGGCGTGTCGGTGGGAAAGGCGCCATCGACGGGATCGATGCCGAAGGCGAACAACTGGTCGAGGCGCGCGTCGGCCGACGGCACGTCGAACAGCCGTTGATCCAGCAGATTACGATCGAACGCTTCGAGATGGCCTATATAGAACACGATACGGTGGCGCTCGCGGATCGGGCGCTCGTACAGGAATTCGGGCTTGACGATGTCGAAGAGGGCGTCGCTCGCGGCGCGCGCTGCGGCGAGCCGGGCGGCGAGTGTCGGCGGGGGCGTGAGCGGGAGCTGCATTGCGGCGAGTCTCCTGACTTGAGCGGCGTGTTTCAGACTTTAACCGCTGCGCAGGAGTTGTGCCAACGCGCCTTTGGCTGCCAATGCGAACGCGCCGCCCGTAGCGTGATACGGGGCGGCGCGTTGGTGGAGGCGGCTGGCGTGCGTTTCAGAGGTGGCGCAGGCCTTCGATATCGATAATGCGGATCAGCTTGCCTTGCGCGTCGATCAGGCCGCGCTTTTGAAATCTCGACAGGGTGCGGCTGACCGTTTCGAGCGTCATGCCGAGGTAGCTGCCCATGTCCTCGCGCGTCATGCGCAGGTTGAATTCCGCATAGGAGTAGCCGCGCTGGCCGTTGCGCTCGGAGACGTCGAGCAGAAAAGCGGCGACCCGTTCATCGGCGGAGAGGGAGCCGAGCACCATCATCTGCGACGATTCGCGGATCAACTGTTCGCTCATGAGCCGATTCAGGCGGTCCTGCATGGCGCCGGTTTCGCGGCACAAATGCTTGAGCGCCGAGTAAGGGATGATGCACACGGAGCTGTCCTCGAGCGCCACGGCGCTCCAGCTGTGAGCCTCTGTACTGATGCCGTCGATGCCGAGCGGGTCGCCGGCGAGACGCAGGCCCGTGACCTGTTCGCGGCCGTCGCGATGGGCCATGACGGTCTTGAGCGAACCCGAGCGCACGGCGTAGAGCGTATCGAACGCGTCGCCGGCGCGATACAGGGCGTCGCCGCGACGCACGCTGCGCGCGTTGCAGATCAGCGCTTCCAGCTTGGGCAGGTCGTCCTGCGTCAGACCCTGGGGCATGCAGAGATGACGCATCGCACAGCTCGAGCATCGCGCTGTGGTGCGCGGGTTGGCGGGGGGCGTGCGGTTGGCACGGCGCACGGTGGCGTGAGTGACGCGGGGCGGGGTCAGCATTCGCTTGCTCCTGTGATCGGGTTTCGGAGCATTCTTGACCGCGTTTAAATCTCAAAATGGCGACAAAACGCCGCGCTTTTGAGATGCCGGCGCTTGCGCCTTGTCAGAAGCCGCTTTCGCGGTATCTGATCAGGCGCAAGGGGCTAAAGAAAGACAGGATTCGCAGGCTTATCTATTTATTTGGCGTCCGTTTCCGTCGCACCGGCGGCCGTCGGAATCAGCAGCACAGGTAGCGCCGACTGGCGCACGCAGCGTTCGGCCACGCTGCCGAGAATCAGGCGCTGGAAACCGCGCCGTCCGTGCGTGCCCATCACGATCAGGTCGGCGCCTTGCGCCTTCGCGGCGTTGAGCACGAGCGTGGGCACATCGTCGAGCGAAGACGCTTCGCCCGTTACCATCGCGCCTTGCACGCCGCGCGCGCTCATCGCGCGGTTCATGTCTTCGGCGAGCTCGTTGCCCTGGGCAATCATCTGGTTGCGCAGGATCGACGGATCGTAACCTGGTGCATCGAAATACATCGGCGTGTTTTCGATCACGTAGAACGGTTGCAGGGTCGAGCCCATTGCTTTGGCAAGGTCGAGCGCGGCTTCGAATGCGCGGCGCGACGTGTCACTGCCGTCGACCGCGACCAGGATGCGTTTGTACATGGAACCTCCGCTTGAGTGGAACGGGGATGCGCGCGCCGGAGCATCGAGTGCGTTTCGCAGGCAGCGGTGCGCGGCCGCTATCTATCTCCTCTGACTTTAAAGGATTGACTGAAAAGATGCAGTGTCGATGTATGAAATATGGAAGTCGGATGAAGGAGATCAAGATGTGTGCGTCGGAAGGTCGCCGAGAGAATCTGTTGGAATAAGCTGAAAGGTTGTAGGGAAATGGGGCGCGTGGGGGCTGTGTACGCTTTTAGTCCGGTTGCGCAGGCGTCGTCGGGCCGTTATCGTTGCGTCTCTTCCGCACTCCCGCGCCGCAGCATTCCAATCCGTGACTTCTACCCATTCCCCCTTGCCGTTTCGCGACGCGTTGCTGGCCATGCTTGGCATTGGCCTCGTCAATATGCTGGTCGCGCTCGACCAGACTGTCGTGAGTACCGCGTTGCCGTCGATCGTCGCCGAACTGCATGGCTTTCAGTATTACGCGTGGATCGCAAGCGCCTATCTGCTGGCGTCGGTCGTGACCGTGCCGGTGTTCGGCCGGCTGGGCGATTACTTTGGGCGCAAGCGTTTCGTGCTGGCCGCGGTGATCGTTTTCACGCTGGCTTCGGTACTGTGCGGGCTCGCAACCGACATGCGTTTTCTGGCGGCGGCGCGCGCGCTCCAGGGCGTGGGCGGCGGGATGATGGTGGGCACCGCGTTCGCCTCGATTCCCGATCTCTTTCCCGATCCCCGCGCCCGCGTGCGATGGCAGGTGGTGATGGCGGCGGCTTACGGCATCGGCACGGCGGCGGGGCCGTCGCTCGGCGGCTGGCTCTCCGAGCATTTCGGCTGGCGCTCGACCTTCATGGTGAATTTGCCGGTGGGCGTGCTGGCGCTCTACTTCATCTGGGCGCATTTGCCCGCGTATCGACCCGCGCGCACGGGTGAGATCCGTATCGACTGGACCGGCGCGGTGCTGGTCGCGCTCGTACTCGGCGGTTTTCAGACGGTGATCGAAGCGGTGCCGAAGGACGGCCTCACGCCCGGCAATCTCGTGCTGATCGCGCTTGTGGCGATCGGCGCGATCGCCTTGCTGGTCTGCGAGCGGCGCGCCACCCATCCGATCATCCCGCTCGACCTCTTTCGCGATCCGCAGCTCGTCACGCTGTTTACCTTGTCGGTGCTCTCGGGCTTCGTGATGTTCTCGCTGATCTTTTTCGCGCCGCTGCTCTTGCAGGGTGGCTTCGGCCTGTCGCCGCAGCAGGCCGGTCTGCTGGCCACGCCGATCGCGGCCTGCATTGCGCTAGGCAGCCTCGTCAACACGCGTATCGTGATTCACCTGAAAAAGCCGACCGCCATTTTGAGTGTGGGCTTTGGCCTGCTGGTGGCGGCTTCGGTGGGCCTGGTGTTCGCCACGGGTACGACGCCGCATCTGTGGCTCGAGTTGGCGATGGCCGCAACCGGCATCGGGCTCGGCTTCATTCTCAACAATCTCAACGTGTTCGGGCAGGAGATCGCGGGGCGCGAGCGCTTCGGCATCACGACGGCGCTGCTGCAATCGACGCGCATGGTGGGCGGCATGCTCGGCACGAGCGTCGTGGCGACGATCGTCAACCATCGCTATGCGGCGGGCATCGGCGATGCGCTCGCCGTGCTCGGGGCGCCGGGCGCGGCGCGCTGGCAGCCACAGCTGTCGGACCCGCGCGTGCTGATCGATCCGGCACTGCGCGATGCGCTGACGCTCCATATGAAAACCGCGGGCCTCGATGGCGCGGCGCTCATCGAGGCGGTGCGGCATGTGCTGGTCGATGCCATTCATCTAGGCATCGGGTTGACGGGTTTCGCGGCGCTGGTGGCGGCGCTTTGCGTGCGCCGTATCTCGCATATCCGCTTCAGCCGTGCCGCCACGTCCGCGCCGGAAAACAAGCCGGCCCAATCCGTTTGACGGCTTTTCTTTTGGCCGATGGGGGGCTATCTCGCCTGAAGCGCGTGTGAGTGGTCCGCCCGCTGCGGTGGTTTCACCCACCTTCGGCACAATTCGTCAGACAAAAGCGTAAGCTTGCCTGACGGGTGCCACGGACCACGGCACAGGAAACAGGGTCGATTCCGGCCTCTCGGCGCCTCTTGGTTCTCTCGTGGCTTCAAGCGGCATTGGCCATCTGGCCGAAGAGCGCGTTGCGCGTCTGTTCGCTGACGGAGATCTCCAGCGCGACCGCGTTTTCCACGCCGATCCGCACGGGTGCGCCAAGGCGGCCGATTTCAATGCCAGTGCGGCGCAGCATGCGCTCGATCGGCGTGGTCGTGACGGTCACATAGCGCGAAATGCCCATGCGGTCGGCGAACCAGACGAGCGAATGGATCGCGCGCATCGTCACGTCGGCGAAGCCGAAAGCCTGTTCGTTGCTGGATTCGATGGCGAAACGGCTGAGTTCCCAGATGTTGCGGCCGGTGGGCGCATCCTGGCCGTGCAGGAGCTGCGGGAAGGTGTCGCGCAGCATGTTGGGGCCCTCGGTGGGCATCAGACGCCAGCAGCCACGGACCTTGCCGCCGCCGTCCTGGATCAGCATGTAATGGGGTCCGAGCGCGTCGTACCCGTCGATTTCCATGCCGGCGATGGTGGGAATGTCCCAGCCCATGCGATCGCGGAAAACCCGCGCACGCAGCCGATACATCTCGTTGATGTCCTCGTTGTCGAATTCCTGACGCAGTCCGATCCGAATCGCAGCTTGCATGACAACTCTCCCTTTTTCGTTTGGAGGGGCAGCGGTATGGATCGAAAGCTATGCGTTATGAATATAAAAAAACACCTATCCAGATAGGTAGGTGCGCAGGGAGGGGCAGTTCGGGAGAATGGCGGGGCGGCAGTCAATCAACCGGCATATCTGAGAGCGAGATACAAAATGGAACTTCTGGACAATCAATGGCAGGCGGGCACGAACTCCCTTCACAATGCAGGGGACCTGTCGTCGGTAATCGACCGGGTCCTGATCATCGCGTATCGGAAAAAGAAGAAGGAAAGCCAGCGCCGCTTCTGGGCGCGCTTCGGCGTGACGCAGTCGCGTGGCAGCCGGTTTGAATCGGGCGCGGAAATTCCGCCGCCGGTGTCGATCCTGCTGGGTCTGTACTTCAACAAGACGATTTCGGACGGCGATCTGGGTCGTGCGGAGCGCGTGCTGCGTCGCCCGGACCTGCCGTCGTCGATGGCGATGTTCAGCCCGGGTCAATAAGACCCATCTGGGTGGCAATCACGGCTGCCGCGCGCCGTGAGTTCACACCGAACTTCCCGCGAATGTTCTTCATGTGGAAGTTCACCACTGCTTCTGAGCAGTTGAGGATGTGCGAAATCTCCCAGGTGGACTTGCCGAGGGCAGTCCACTTGAGGCATTCCTTCTCACGAGGCGTGAGTTTGGGAATCAGCGATTGAGCATGGTCGCCCAGATGCCGCTGGCTGGTATCGAGCACCAGATCCCGTAGCAGCACCAGATTCGGCAGCGCACGGTTCACGTCCTGCCAGAACGAGTCCGTCGGGCTCGCATCATTCACGAAGCACAGCATGCCCGCCTCCTGGCGCGGGCCATGGATCGGCAGGGTCACACCCGCGCGCAGACCATGTGAGCGTGCTTCTTCATACATCGTTTGCTGCTGTTCGGTGGCAAACAGTTCCGGCGACCAGATGAGCGGCGACGAGCGCGTTGCGCAGTGCGTCACGGTCGGATCGAAATACGCCATGCCGTGATCGGTATAGCTTTGCCGCCACGCGCTCGAATAGTTCGTGCGGATGAACGCATCCTCGAGTCGCATGCCCGGGCGCGGCAGGATCGCCAGCATGACCTGGCCGAATCCCCACGAACTGGCGAGCTGAGACACCGCATCGAACCACGCTGAATCCTCAGGCGCGTCGAGCACGGATGACATCTGCTCAATGAAATGTAGAGGCACGTCAAGACTCTCCATCGGCGGTGGGCCAGACCGCAGGCGTCGCATGGGCGAGCTGCTGCCCTCGCTAGCCTCGCTTCTTATGATGTAACAATTTATCACTAAATTCCGCAATGATCGTCTTTATCCCCTGGCGGCGTGGGCTTTGCGCCAGGGATTTCCCCGTGCTTCGGGGAAAGTCCCTGGCGCGAATTCGGTCATTGCTGAACAAAAGTGCTGTTTTCATAGGGGAGGGCGTGCAGGGGGCGCCAGGCGGCGGAAATGCAATTCCGCTTTCATTGCTGATTTCGTAAATCGCTAAATCGTAATTGGCAATAATCAAAACGGCTCAGAATGGCTTAATCGAGCGCCGCCTTAAATCGACGGGTGCATTTTTGTGCATCGGGTAATTTTCTTATGCTGATCGCATATTTTTCTTCGGCGCGATCCGCCAGTTTTGGCGGAATACAACACACCCACCTGGTGAGGTGCGTTCACCAGGCGGGAAATCAGACATCTGTGATGCGGCAACGCGTCAATTCTTTCGATGCAATTCGAAGAGGCGCGTCGGCCGCAAATGATTGAGGGCGAAATGCAGGCGGCCGGGGCTGCGACGCTGAGTCGGCCCGCGCGTGTCGGCGTATTGCCCCTCGACGTCGTAGGGCATTTCCGGGGCGGCCATGCCCAGATCCACGGCTTCGAAGTCGGCCTGAGCCGCGAATGGCATGCGATGCGCCTGCCCGCGGCTGTCGAAGCCGGCCAGACCGTCGGCGCTCTCGGGCACGCTGTTATCGAGCGTCGCGTTGCTCGTGGTGACCTCGTCCGGGCCGATCAGCCCGTCGCCGGCCAATCGCGCGGCTTCGCGATTCTTGCCGTCGGTGTCGACGGTGCTGTCGTGTGTGCGGTCGTTGTGCGATTCGGCGCTGCGCGGTTGTGCGCCCTGGCCCGACGCGTTGGCCAGGCGATCGCTGGGGTCGGAAGGATTCATGGTATGCCCTCCAGGAAAAGGCAATGAAGTGTCTGCTCGAACCTGCTATCCGATGCTGCGCAAGAGACGTTCCGAAACACCTGCTCTGGAACCCGGAATCCGGCGGAAATGCAAGCCCGGCCGCCAGGGAAACGCTTCCAGCCGCCGGGGATTTTTTTCGTTGGATCGCCGTATTTCCTCGGAGTATGATCCTCTTTCAACGAGTTGGCGCGCTTTAGATAGACGGCCGCACGAACGGCCGCGCTGTGGCTTTGCCGCACGATCCTGTACGCGCCTACGAAAAACGCACAAGGCAGTCAGGGGCGGACGAGACACATGCACTTCGACGCTGCATTCACGCATCGCGGCTATTTGCTCAATTGCGCGCCGGCTCGGGCCGGCGATGGCAGTTATCAACCCTATGTGGTGATCTCCCGCTCGAGCGATGGAGAGCTCGTGGCCAACCGTTTCTTTCCTGCCGATTTGCGTTTTTCCGACGAAGCCGATGCCATCGCGCATGCCCGCGACTGGGCCGTGCGCTGGATCGATGCGAGCAGTGTGACGCTCTGAGCGTCCTGCCGCCTGGCCAAGGGCAGGCCGGCGAACTCTCAAAAAAAGCGGTAACCTCTGGGGTCGATACACTCCTTTGCGGTGCGCGCCACAGCCGCCGCTGCTTCACCATGTCAAATGCCGCTTTCCCCGACTGGGGCCTCGAACAGATCGTCGCCGATCTGCGCGCGTCGCGCGAAGAACGCCACCGCACGCGCCATCCGCTTGGCATTCGCGAATTGCCATCGCGCGAAGCCGTGGTCAATATCGTGGCCGGCCTGCGCGCCGCGCTGTTTCCCACCCACTACGGCGCGCCCGATCTCACTGACGAAAGCGTCGATTACTACGTCGGCCATACGCTCGAAAGTACGTTGCGCCTGCTCGCCGAGCAGATTCGCCGCGCGCTGCGCTTTCTGCCCGAAAACGCCAGCGTTGGCGACGAGATCCTGCGCACGCGCGCGTTCGAAGTCGCGCGTGAATTCGGCCATCAGTTGCCGGAAATCCGTGCGCTGCTCGTGAGCGACATCCAGGCCGCCTTTACGGGCGACCCCGCCGCGCAGCACATTACGGAAATCCTGCTCTGCTATCCGGGCGTCTGGGCCATGACGCATCACCGGCTCGCACATGCCCTGCATCGCCTGGGCGTGCCCTTGCTCGCGCGCTTCATCAACGAGATCGCGCATTCGGCGACCGGCATCGACATCCACCCGGGTGCGCAGATCGGGTCGAGCTTCTTTATCGACCACGGCACCGGCGTGGTGATCGGCGAAACGGCGATCATCGGCGAGCGCGTGCGGGTCTATCAGGCGGTGACGCTGGGCGCCAAGAGTTTCGCGGCCGATCTCGACGGCACGCTTGTGAAGGGCAATGCGCGCCATCCGATCGTGGAGGACGACGTGGTGATCTATGCGGGCGCAACCATCCTGGGCCGGGTGACGATCGGACGTGGTTCGGTGATCGGCGGGAATGTGTGGCTCACGCATAGCGTGCCGCCGGGCAGCAGTGTGCGCCAGGGCAAGATCCGCGAGATTGAGCGCGGCAACGATGCGCCCTGAAGAAAACCCCTTGATTTGAAGGGTCGTGCGTGACGCCATTGAATGAGCGTCACGCGCGCATCATGCGTTTTCCGATCGGAAAACGAGAAAACTTTCAGGCAATTACGTATTGGGTACGCTCATGACGCCGGGATTGCCGACGATGGCGAGGAACTCGCGGCGCGTCGACGGATCGCTGCGGAAGGTGCCGAGCATACGCGAGGTCACCATCGTCACGCCCGCCTTGTGCACGCCGCGTGTGGACATGCACTGGTGCGCCGCTTCGAGGATCACGCCGACGCCTTTGGGCTGCAGCACCTCGTTGAGCGTATCCGCGATCTGGGCGGTCATCTTCTCCTGAATCTGCAGACGCTTCGCGAACGCATCGACCAGACGCGCGAGCTTCGAAATCCCCACCACGCGATGTTCGGGCAGATAGGCCACATGCGCGCGGCCGATGATCGGCACCATATGGTGCTCGCAGTAGCTCTCGAAGCGGATGTCCTTGAGCACGATCATCTCGTCGTAGCCGTCGACCTCCGAGAACGTGCGCGACAGGATCTCACGCGGGTCGTGCTCGTAGCCCGCGAAGAATTCCTCGTAGGCCCTTACGACGCGCCCCGGGGTATCGAGCAGACCTTCGCGCGTGGGATCATCACCGGCCCAACGCAGCAGCACGCGCACGGCGTCTTCCGCTTCTGCGCGCGAGGGGCGCGTGACGCTCGCTGGCGTCGGGGTAGTGCTGGCCTTCGACTTCCGTTTCTTCGTCTTTTCTGCGTTTTTTTCGTCGCTCATGCGTCGGCTCCTGTCAGGTGGTGCGCGTCGCTGCGACGCGCATCACGAAGGCGCATTGTTCCATGATTCCCGCATGCCCGCGCAACTGGTCACATTGCGTCACTTGGGCCACTCGTCCATCGCATCGTTGAACAGTTCGGCCACGATGCCGCGCAGCCATTCGCCGCGCGGGGCATTGTGATACTTGCGATGCCAGTACTGCTTGAGATCGAAGCGCGGCAAGGGCAGCGGCGGCTCGACCAGGGTGATCGACGCTTGCTCGGAGACATAGGCGAAGCCGATCGCATGCGGCACGGTCGCGATCAGGTCGGTGTGCGTGAGGATGAAGGGCAGGCTCATGAAGTGCGGCGTCTCCAGCACCGCGCGCCGGCGCAGACGGTTCTTCTCCAGATACTGTTCTAGCACTTCCTGGCTGCGGCCTTCGGCCCGCACGACGGCATGGCCTAGACCGAGAAACTGTTCCATCGTCATTGTCTTGCCGGCGAGCGGATGGCCGCTGCGCATCAGGCAGATGAAGCGATGCGTGAAGAGTCGCTGCTGAAAGAAGTTGTTGCCGCCCAGATCGGGGAAATAGCCCACGGCCAGATCGACGTCGCCCGACTCCAGCCCGCGTTCCACCTGGCTTGGCGGCAGCGACACCGAGCGCAGATTGGCATGGGGCGCGCGCTTCGCGAAGATCTGCAAGAGGCGCGGCAGAAACACGATCTCGCCGACGTCCGATAGCGCGATCGAGAACGTATGCGTGCTGGTGGCCGGATCGAAGTCCTGCGCTTCGAGCATGCCTTTCTCGATGCGCACGAGCGCGTCGCGGGCGGCCGGGATGAGGCCGAGCGCGCGCGGCGTCGGTTCCATGCCGCGCGAGGTGCGCACGAACAGCGGATCGCCGAAGTAGTCGCGCAGCTTGCCCAGCGCCGTGCTCACGCGCGGCTGGCTCACGCCGAGGCGCTCGGCCGCGCGACTGACATTGCGCGTCTCCTCCATCGCGACGAGATAGGGGATCAGGTTCAGGTCGAGGTCGTGCATGGGATGGCGGCTGGCGGGACTATGTCGAAACGCGATAAACCTTAGTGCATGAATCGAAATTCCGGATATTGGGGAATGCGCGCACACGCGCGTGCAGTTGGCCGCGGAGCGGCGCATCATGGGCAATTCGCCAATTCGAGGGGGCTCAAAACGCGCGATTTCCTCAGATGAACCCGCCCGCATGGAACCCCGGCCTCGGGATGTCCCCGCCTTGACAAGCGCGCATTCACACTCCGATAATGCGCTGGACGTTCGCTAAACGAATCAGTGTTCGTATATAGAACTTTTTGCGATCGAGTGGCGTGGACTTTCCGCGATGCGCATCGCTTTCAGGAACAGGCATGATCAACAAGATTTTTGATTCGCTTCAAGCCGCCGTCGCCGGCATTCAGGACGGCGCCACGGTGATGATCGGCGGCTTCGGCACGGCCGGCATGCCGGCGGAACTGATCGACGCGCTGATCGCGCAAGGCTCGAAAGAGCTGACGATCGTGAACAACAACGCCGGTAACGGTGACACGGGTCTCGCCGCGTTGCTCAAGGCCAAACGGGTACGCAAGATCATCTGCTCGTTCCCGCGTCAGACCGACTCGTATGTGTTCGACGGCCTGTATCGCGCAGGCGAAGTCGAGCTCGAACTCGTGCCGCAGGGCAACCTGGCCGAGCGTATCCGCGCGGCGGGTGCCGGCATCGGCGGTTTCTTCACGCCCACGGGCTACGCCACCAAGCTCGCCGAAGGCAAGGAAACGCGCCTGATCGACGGCCGCCACTACGTGCTGGAAGCGCCGCTGCACGCGGACTTCGCACTGATCAAGGCCTACAAGGGCGACCGCTGGGGCAACCTGGTCTATCGCAAGACGGCGCGCAACTTCGGCCCGATCATGGCGAGCGCGGCCAAGGTCGCCATCGCGCAGGTGTCGGAAGTCGTCGAACTCGGCGCTCTGGACCCGGAAAACATCGTGACGCCGGGCATTTTCGTGCAACGCGTCGTTGAAGTGCCGCAGGCGGCGCATCAAGCGCTGCAAGCCGGTCAGGCCGCCTGAAGCTACGGAGTTAAGCAATGAAACGGTTGAATCGCGACGAAATGGCTCAACGCGTGGCTCAGGACATTCCTGAGGGCGCTTATGTGAATCTCGGCATTGGCGTGCCGACGCTGGTGGCCAACCACCTCGATCCGAGCAAGGAAATCTTCCTGCACAGCGAGAACGGTCTGCTCGGCATGGGCCCGGCACCGGCGCCCGGCGCAGAAGACGACGAGCTCATCAATGCAGGCAAACAGCACGTCACCCTGCTGACGGGCGGCGCGTTCTTCCATCACGCGGACTCGTTCGCGATGATGCGCGGCGGCCACCTCGACTATTGCGTGCTCGGCGCGTTCCAGGTGTCGGTGAAGGGCGACCTCGCCAACTGGCACACCGGCGCGCCCGACGCGATCCCCGCAGTGGGCGGCGCAATGGATCTCGCGCTCGGCGCGAAGCAGGTGTTCGTGATGATGGAACTGCTCACGAAGCAGGGCGAAAGCAAGCTCGTCAGCGAGTGTTCGTACCCGGTGACGGGCGTGGGCTGCGTGGGTCGCATCTACACCGACCTGGCCGCCTTCGACGTGACGCCGGAAGGCCTCGCCGTGCGCGAGATCTATTCGGACATCGACTTCGACGCGCTGCAAAAGCTTGCAGGCGTGCCGCTGATCGACGCGACGCAGAACCGCCGCGCGGCTTAAACTGCTGCAACGCGCGTTTCGTATGTCCATCAGCGTGGCGCGGCGTCCGGCGGCAACAGTCGCCGGACGTCGCGCCATCTGCATTTGCGCGCATTCTTCTCACGCGCATCCAGACTTTTTTCATATCGATCCATGATTGAACGCCTCACGAGCCTGATTTGCGGCACCGAGCCGATGAACGCCGTCTGGTCGCCCGAGGCCACGCTGCAGCGCATGCTCGACGTGGAAGCGGCGCTTGCGCGCGCTTCGGCGGTACACGGCGTGATTCCGCAGAGCGCTGTCGCCGCCATCGTGGCGACCTGCAAGGCCGACAAGCTCGACGCCGAAGCACTCGCGCGCGACGCCGCGCTCGGCGGCAATCTGGCGATCCCGCTCGTCAAGCAGTTGACGGCGCGCGTGAAGGACGCCGACCCCGAAGCCGCGAAATACGTGCATTGGGGCGCGACGAGCCAGGACATCATCGACACCGCCACGGTGCTGCAACTGCGCGACGCGCTCGCGCTGATCGAACCCGCCATCGACGCAACCTGCACGAAGCTCGCCGAGCTCGCGCGCACGCATCGTGCGACGCCGGCGGTCGGCCGTACGTGGCTCCAGCAGGCGCTGCCGATCACGTTGGGTCTGAAGTTCGCGCAGTGGCTCGATGCCATGCTGCGTCATCGCGAGCGACTCGCTGCGCTGCGCGAACGCACGCTGGTGCTGCAATTCGGCGGCGCGGCGGGCACGCTCGCGAGCCTGCGGGACGCCGCCGCAAAGGTCAGCGCCGAACTCGCGAAAGACCTCGGCCTCGCGCAGCCCGCGCTGCCGTGGCACACGCAGCGCGACCGCATTGCCGAAGCCGCTTCGTTCTTTGGCATGCTGATCGGCACGCTCGGCAAGATCGCACGCGATATTTCGCTGCAAATGCAGACCGAGATCGGCGAACTGGGCGAACCCGCTGCGGCAGGCAAGGGCGGTTCCTCGACGATGCCGCACAAGCGCAATCCGGTAGGTTGCGCCGCGGTGCTGACCGCGGCTACGCGCGCGCCGGGCCTCGTCGCCACGGTGTTCGCGGGCATGGTGCAGGAGCATGAACGCGCACTCGGCGGCTGGCAGGCCGAATGGGAAGCGCTGCCCGAACTCGCGCGCCTTGCCGGCGGTGCGCTCGCGCAGATCGAGCAGATCGCGGGCGGCCTCGAAGTGCGCACCGAACGTCTTGCGGCCAATCTCGACGTCACGCACGGTCTGATCCTTGGCGAGGCCGTGATGCTGGCGCTGGGCGACCGCATCGGCCGGCTCGACGCGCATCATCTCGTTGAGCGCGCATCGAAATCGGCGGTGCAGTCGGGCCGCACGCTGTATGACGTGCTGGCGGCCGAGCCCGCCGTCACGCAACACCTGGACGAAGCGCGCCTGAAGGCGCTGCTCGATCCCGCCAACTACGTGGGCGAGGCGCACGCCTTTGTCGACGCGGTGCTCGCGTCCTACGCACAGCGCACGCCCCCTTCTTCATCGCAGACTCATCAGGAGTAACCGCATGCCTTATGCAGCCGTCAATGACACGCAGCTGTTCTACCGCATCGATGGTGCGCAGAACACCACCGCGCCGTGGCTGGTTCTGTCGAACTCGCTTGGCAGCGACGTGTCGATGTGGACGCCCCAGCTCGCCGAATTCACGAAGCACTTCCGCGTGCTGCGTTACGACACGCGCGGCCACGGCCACTCGGCCGCGCCGCAAGGCCCGTACACGATCGAGCAACTGACCGGCGATGTGATCGGCCTGCTCGATCACCTCGGCATCGAGCGCGCGCACTTCTGCGGCGTCTCGATGGGCGGCCTCACGGGCGTGGGTCTCGGCGCGCGTTTCGCGAGCCGTATCGACCGCCTCGTGCTCTGCAATACCGCCGCGAAGATCGGCTCGCCGCAGGTGTGGGAGCCGCGCGCGGCGAAGGCCCGCAACGAAGGCATGCTGTCGCTGGCGGATGCGGTGCTGCCGCGCTGGTACACGGCTGAATTCATGGAAAAGAATCCGCTCGTGATCGACCAGGCGCGCGACGTGTTCGTGCACACCGACAAGGACGGCTATGCTTCGAACTGCGAAGCATTGAACGCGGCCGACCTGCGCGTCGAAGCCTCGTCGATCAAGGCGCCCACGCTCGTCATTTCGGGCACGCACGATCTGGCCGCTACGCCCGCGCAGGGCCGCGAGCTGGCCGAGTCGGTGCCGGGCGCGCGCTACGTCGAACTGAACGCCTCGCACATCTCGAACGTCGAACTGACCGACGAGTTCAACAAAGCGGTACTGAGCTTCCTGCTGGAGTCGAAATGAACGAAGACGATCGCTACGAAGCCGGACTGAAGGTCCGCCGCGCGGTGCTGGGCGACGCACACGTCGATCGCTCGATCGCTAACCGCACCGATTTGACCGAAGAGTTCCAGAAGCTCATTTCGCGCTATGCGTGGGGCGAGATCTGGACGCGCGAGGGTTTGCCGCGTCATACGCGCAGCCTGCTCACGATCGCGATGATGGTTGCGCTGAACCGTAACGAGGAACTGGCGCTCCATCTGCGTGCCGCGAAGAACAACGGCGTGACGCGCGACGAAATCAAGGAAGTGCTGCTGCAGACCGCGATCTACTGTGGCGTGCCTGCCGCGAATTCGGCATTCCACCTGGCCGACCGCATCTTCCGCGAGGAAGACGCACCGGCGGGCGACAAGCCGGCCTGATGCTTGAGTGATTGTGAGGCGCCTGTCTCAGGCGCCTCACTCATTCCAGCGTCATTCCTCGGCGTCGCGCTCCGCCACATAGCGGCGCAGCACGGCTAGCACCGCGGCATCTTCGGCGCGGTTGGCCGCCTCGCTGGCCGAACCCGCTTCCTCCTCCTCGCCCAGTATCGCGGGCGGTGCTGCGATCGTCTCGAACTCGTGGCCTTCGCGGAACACGCGGATCTCGTGTGTCGCCGCCGTATACTCCGCCACCCAGTGCACGCCTTCGATATGCGCGCCCACGCGGATCGGTGTCTTCATCGCCATTCCTCCAGCATCGACGGGTTCATGAGCGAACGATACGCCGATGGCGTGCGCCGTGCGCGGAAAGCAAAACGGCCCACTCGAAACAAGCGGGCCGTCGCACAAACGTTTTGCTGCAACTACGTTACTGAACCTTCGTCAGCACCTCGCGCACCGTGCCGAACAGACGCTCGATTTCGTCTTCGGTGATGATGAGCGGCGGCGAGAACGCCAGAATGTCGCCCGTGAAGCGGATCAGCACGCCTGCCTCGAAGCACTTCACGAATACCTCGTAGGCGCGCGCGCCCGGTGCGCCGTCGCGCGAGTCGAGTTCGATGCCCGCGACGAGGCCGAGGTTGCGCACGTCCTTCACGTGCGGCGCGTCGCGCAGCGCATGCGCGGCGGCTTCGAACTTCGGCGCGAGGCTATGCGCGCGCTCGAACAGGCCTTCGCGGCGATACAGATCCTGCGTCGCGATCGCGGCGGCGGCGGCCAGCGGGTGCGCCGAGTACGTGTAGCCGTGGAACAGTTCGATCGCGCCCGGCGCGCCACTGTTGACCACCGTATCGTGGATCGTGCGGCTCACGGCCACGCCGCCCATCGGCACGGCTGCATTGTTGATCGCCTTGGCCATCGTGATGATGTCGGGCGTGACGCCAAAGTATTCGCTCGCCGTGGCCTTGCCCAGACGGCCGAAGCCCGTAATGACTTCGTCGAAAATCAGCACGATGCCGTGCTTCGTGCAGATCTCGCGCAGGCGTTGCAGATAGCCTTGCGGCGGGATCAGCACGCCGGTCGAACCCGCCACCGGCTCGACGATCACGGCCGCGATCGTCGATGCGTCGTGCAGCGCGACGATGCGTTCGAGGTCTTCGGCGAGATGACCGCCCCAGGCGGGCTGGCCCTTCGTGAACGCGTTGTGTTCGAGGTTGTGCGTGTGCGGCAGATGATCGACGGCGGGCAGCAACTGGCCCGAGAACGTCTTGCGGTTCGCGCCGATGCCGCCCACCGAAATGCCGCCGAAGCCCACGCCGTGATAGCCGCGCTCGCGGCCGATCAGCTTGGTGCGCTGGCCTTCGCCGCGCGAACGGTGGTAGGCGAGGGCGATCTTCAGCGCCGTATCGACCGACTCCGAACCAGAATTCGTGAAGAACACGCGATCGAGCCCTTCGGGCATGATCTCAGCGATCTTGCTGGCCGCTTCGAAGGCGAGCGGGTGACCCATCTGGAAGGTGGGCGCGAAATCGAGCTTGCCTGCCTGCTGGGCGATCGCCGCGACGATTTCCTCGCGACCGTGGCCGGCATTCACGCACCACAGACCCGCGCTGCCGTCCATCACCTCGCGGCCGTCGGTCGTGCGGTAATACATGCCCTTGGCCGATTCGAGCAGGCGCGGTGCAGCCTTGAACTGACGGTTGGCGGTGAACGGCATCCAGAACGACGAGAGATCGTCGATGACGGGGCGCGAAGTCATGTGTTTCTCCTCCAAAGTGGTTGGAGAGAATGTAGCGTCCGGGCTTGAACGGCGGCATATACAGTCTCTATACTGCGCTGATAACCGTGCTGGACAATCTGCCGCAACTGTATTGGTCGGCGCGTCGGTGCCTGGACTTCACCTCTCTATGATCGAATTCGAACTGGAACGCGGTCGCGGCGCGGCCGCGACGCTCGTCGAGCAACTGGTCCGCGCGTTCGCGCAGGCCATCGAGGCGAACTCGCTGCGTGCGGGGGCGCTCCTGCCCTCAGTGCGTCAACTGGCGCAATCGCATTCGCTCTCGACCTACACGGTGACGGACGCCTACAACCGTCTGGTGTCGATGGGCCTCGTGGTGGCGCGCCGCGGCTCGGGCTACCGCGTGGCGCCGCGCCAGATCGCTCCGCGCGCGGCGGCCGAAACGGGCTGGCAGCCGCCCGCGCTCACGGCCAACTGGCTGCTTTCGGACGTGTACGCGGACCATTCCGTGCCGATCAAGGCCGGCTGCGGCTGGATGCCGACCGAGTGGATCAACGAAACCGGCCTGCACCACGCGCTGCGCGCGACGAGCCGGGTGCCCGCAGTGCGCCTGGGCGACTACGGCCATCCCTACGGCTTCGCGCCGCTGCGTGAGCGCATTGCGGCGCAACTGGATCGCCAGGGCCTGCCTGTCGACGTCACCAACGTGCTGCTCACCCAGGGCGCGACTCAGGGGCTCGACCTGATCGTGCGCACGCTGCTGCGTCCCGGCGACGCCGTGCTGGTGGAAGACCCCGGCTACTGCAACCTGCTGCAGATCCTCAAGCTCGCCGGAGTGACCGTTCACGGCGTGCCGCGCACGCCCGCGGGCCTCGACATCGACGCGCTCGAACAGCAGGTCGCCGCGCATCGCCCGAAGGCGATCTTCGTGAATACGACGCTGCAAAATCCCACTGGCGCGACTTACACGATGGCGAACGCGTTCCGCTTGCTACAGATTGCGGAGCGCGAGCGTATGTGGGTCGTGGAAGACGATGTGAGCCGCGAGCTCGCGCCGCCCGGCGCGCCGCTGCTGGCGGCGATGGAAGGATTGCGCCGCGTGCTCTACGTGAGCGGCTTTTCGAAGACGGTGACGCCGTCGTTGCGCTGCGGCTACGTGGTGGCCGAACGCGACGTGCTGCGCGAGCTCGCGCGCGCGAAGATGGCGGTGGGCTTGACCTCGTCGGAAACGATCGAGCGCATCGTCGACAAGGTGCTGGTGGAAGGGCGCTATACGCGCCACGTCGAGATCGTGAACGAACAGTTGAAGGTGGCGCACGCCGCGCTGGAGGACCGTATCGACGCGCTCGGGCTCGAACCGTTCTGCCGGCCGCGTGCGGGCCTGTTCATGCTGGTGCGCTTGCCCGTGGCGGCGGAACGCGCCGGCGCGATCGCCACGGCGGCGCTACGCGATGGCATTTGGCTTGCGCCCGGCTCCTATTTCCGGCCCGACGACGCGGCCAGCGCGTGGTTTCGCTTCAATGCGCCGTATTCGCTCGACGACGCGCTCTGGCGCTTCATCGAGCGCGTTGGCAAAGGCGCTTGATTGGCAATCCTGATGGGTTGATTCAGCGCTGCAACAGATGCGCGAGCAACGGATACATCGACGCGACGAGCGACAGCGCCATCGCGATGTTGAAGGCGCGCAGGCGGCGCGGATCGGCGAGAAAGCGCCGCATGCCCGTGCCGAACGCGGCCCACACGCAGATGCACGGCAGGCCGATCACATAGAACAGCGCGGACATCACCACCGTATTCACGCCGAAGTCCGCTGAAAGGCGGATCGTCGTGGCCGCCGTGAGCACCATCATCCATGCCTTCGGGTTGATCCACTGGAACGCGATGGCCTCGTGGAAACGCATGGGGCGGCGCTCGCCGCTCTTGACCTTGATGTCGCCCGAGGTGCCGATCTTCCACGCGAGCCAGAGCAGATAGGCCACGCTGGCCGCTTCGAGCGCCGTGTAGAGCCCCGGCACGTGGCGGAATGCCTGGCCAAGCCCAAATCCCACCGACAGCATGAGCACCACGACGCCCGCGCTGATGCCGAGAATGTGCGGAACCGTGCGCTTGAAACCGAAGTTGACGCCCGAAGCGAGCAGCATCGTGTTGTTAGGGCCGGGGGTGATGGTCGTGACGACCACGAACAGCATGCCGGCGGGCAGGGCGCTGAGCATTTCGGGCAACATCGGGCGAAGACTCCAGGGAAAGAATGGCGATCCTGACGATCACCGAGGAGTCAGTGTAGCGATTGATTTCGGTACAGTACCGGTACGGTTTGGCGGTCGAAAACCGGTACGGATTGGGGGACGGTCAGGGAGATTGTCAGACAGAGGTTGAAAATCATCACACGAAACACGTCGTCTGGCGGCCGTTTTCTTAGGGCGCTTCCTCGCCCCGCGCGAAATGTAATTTTTCTGACGGTTTGAACGCCAGACCTCGGGCAACGTGTAGTCGTGGGGGCAGCGTGCGGCAACGCCGCGTTTCTCACGCCGGGCCCAGGTGTACACGCACGGTTCCGGCTCAAGATAATTCGCAGTCCAATATAAACATAAGGTTGGAGCAGTCACATGAGGAAGGCAAGGAGATGGTTCGGCAGCGCCGTTCGAGACAGGCGTAACCGCAATGCGAGGCGATATCCGGTCGAATCGGCCGTGCTGGCCGGCGTGATTTCATCCGCAACGATGTACGCCGTTACGGCCAATGCCCAGTCGTCGGTGACGCTCTACGGACTCGTCGACGCCGGCATTCGCTATACGACGCACGCGAACCCGGCGGGCGATTCACAGGTCCAGATGCTCAGCGGCGCCAACGAGAGCACCTTCGGCATCAGGGGCGTGGAGGACCTTGGGGGCGGCACGAAGGCGCTGTTCCAGGTGGAGGACCGGTTCTTCCCGAATTCCGGGCAAACCGATCCGGCTTATCCCTTCTTCAATACCGCCTTTGTCGGCCTTCAGTCGAACACCTTCGGCAAGCTGACGATGGGCCGCCAGATCAATCCGTTCGCCGACGCTGTGCTTGGCGCTTTCGTGTCGAACCGCTGGCTGCCCACGTTCTATCAGTTTCGTCCCGAAGTCATGATGGCCCAGGGCGTCTGGACGAGCAACATGGTCAAGTACGCGGCGCGCTGGCAATACCTGACGGGCGAGGTTTCGTATGCATTTGGCGGCCAGGCGGGCCACTTCGGTGCGGGCAGCCAGATTGGCGCCTCGCTCCTGTATCTGCCCGCTGCGCCGCTGAACCTCGCGGTGGCCTACCTCGATTCGCGCGACGCCGTGAACGCTTCGGCGCACTTCAAATCGTGGACGGCTGGCGGCTCGTACACCTTCGAATCGACGACGGTGAACGCCGGCTGGGCCGTCAACCGGCAGGATGCCGGCTTTGTCGGGAACTTCCCGAACGGCCCGTTTTCCGCGCCCGCCCTGAGCGCGCTGAAGTTCAACACCTTCAGCGCGCGGGAGATGTTCTTTGGCGGCGTGTCGCAGCAGATCGGCTTCGCCACGCATCTTTCCGCCAACGTCTGGCGCACCATCCAGACCGGCAAAACCCCATCCGCGGACGGCAACGCGACGCAGTTCCAGCTGCTCGCCGATTACAACTGGTCCAAACGCACCGACACCTATGTGGAAGTCGATTACTCGATGTACCGGGGCGGTATGGTCGGCGCGCAGTTCCAGGGCATTAACGCGGTGAGTTCGGCTTACTCGACCACCCAGCTTGGCGTGACCGCGGGCTTGCGGCACATCTTCTAGGACGCAAGGGCGCGGCCGTCAATCATCCTGAAACGATGCGAGCAGGTCCTTCGAACGGATTTCGATGCGACCGTAGCGCAGCGCGATCGCGCCCTTTTCGGCCATGTCCTTGAGTTCGAGTGACAGCGTCTGGCGTGTGATGCCCAGCATCATCGCCAGCGTGTCCTGCGAGAGGCTCACGTCCCGCCGGCACTGCGGCGAGAGCGTGACGTCGCCCGACGCCACCAGCAGCAGGCGGCGCGCGATGCGGGCGCGCGTCGAATGCAGTGTGGCGTCCTCGATCATGCGATAGAGCCAGTTCATATGGATCGACTGGAGTTCGGCGATGGCGCGCACGAATGCCGTGCTTTGCATCAATGCCTCGAAGGCCGGTGCCCTCACCACGAACAGCGTGGCGCGGTCGAGCGCGACGACGTCGCGCGGGCGTGGCTGGCGGCTCGTCAGGGAAGTTTGTCCGAACCAGTTACCCGCTTCGATGACGGCAAGAATCGCCTCCTTGCCATCTTCGCGCAGCGTGAACGCCTTGAGCCGGCCGCTGAGGATGCCGTAGAAGCCGGTTGGCGCATCACCGCGGTGGAACAGATATTCGCCTGGGTGCAGCGTGAACGATTCGCTGCGGTGGATGAGCGCCGCTCGCTCCTCGGCGGGCAGGGCGCTGAACCATTGGTTCGTCCGCATTGCTTCGGACGTATCGGTGATGTGAGCCATGGGAAACGATCAGGGGCGTAACGGTGTTCACGCGATACTCACGCGCGTTCTCTGGCTGGTCGTTCCGTATTGCTGTGACGAGAACCTCAAATCGTGCCGGACCAGCTTGTGCGCTCGTCAACGCTGGCCAATCTTCTCTCCTTTCAGGCTCCCTCGACGATCCCCCATTCAGGGGATGTTGGTCCTTATTCAATGCCGGGATGATGGTCTCAACGGGACGCCACGACAGATCAAGCGAAAACAAAAAACCGGCGTTCGTGGCCCATTTAGAGGATTCAAGGAGATATCGATGTCGGACGACGTGAAAACGGGCGGCGCAAGCGCTAGCGCATATAGCTACCCCTTGCTGATCAAGCAGTTGCTGCACACGCCTTTCTCGCAGGCACTGGACCAGGAGATCGTCTACCGCGGCGATGTGCGGATGACCTACGCGACGATGCGCGAGCGCATTGCGCGTCTGGCCAACGGCCTGAGCGAGCTGGGCGTCGAACACGGCAAGACGGTCGCGGTGATGGACTGGGATAGTCACCGCTATCTGGAGTGCTATTTCGCCGTGCCGATGATGGGCGCCGTTTTGCAGACCGTCAATGTACGGCTCTCGCCTGCGGAGATCGCCTATACGATCAACCACGCTGGCGCGGACGTGCTGTTTGTTCATACGGATTTCATTCCGGTCGTCGAGTCGATCAAGGATCAGCTTGAAACGGTTCGCACCTTTGTCTGGATCGACGAGCCGGGCAGCGTCGCGCCTTCGCATGGCATTACGTTCTCTACGGAGTACGAGGCCATGCTCGCGGCTCACAGCACCCACTACGATTTCCCCGACTTCGACGAAAACACGCGCGCCACGACGTTCTACACTACCGGCACGACGGGCCTGCCGAAGGGTGTTTACTTTTCGCATCGACAGTTGGTTCTCCATACCATCACACTGCTGGGTGCGCTCGCGAGCCCGGTGGCCGGGCAGCGTTTCCATCGCGGCGATGTGTATATGCCGATCACGCCCATGTTCCATGTGCACGCCTGGGGCATGCCTTATATCGCCACCGTGCTGGGCGTGAAGCAGGTCTATCCGGGCCGTTATGTGCCGGAGCGTCTCGCGAAGCTGATCGAGAGCGAGGGCGTGACCTTCTCGCATTGCGTCGGCACGATCCTGCACATGCTGCTCTCGTGCCCGGAGGCCACGTCAACGGACTTCAGCCGCTGGAAAGTGATCATCGGCGGCAGCGCGCTTCCGTTCGGGCTGGCCCAGGCGGCGCTGGCGCGCGGCATCGACGTCTTCACCGGCTACGGCATGTCCGAGACCTGTCCGGTCCTGAGCCTTGCCCAACTGCCGCCGGGCGCCGAAGCGCTGGATGTCGATGAGCAAGTCCGCCTGCGCTGCAAGACCGGTGTGCCGGTGCCGCTCGTGGAGTTGCGCGTGGTCGACGAGGACATGAACGATCTCGAACACGACGGCCGCGCGACGGGCGAGATCGTTGCGCGCGCACCGTGGCTCACGCAAGGCTATCTGAACAATCCAGAAGCCAGTTCGCGCCTTTGGGCTGGCGGCTATCTGCATACGCAGGACATTGCGCATATCGACGCGACTGGCAACGTCCAGATCACCGATCGCCTCAAGGACGTCATCAAGTCGGGCGGCGAGTGGGTGTCGTCGATCGAGATCGAAGACCTGATTTCGCAATACGAGGGCGTGGCGGAAGTGGCCGTCATCGGCGTCAAGGACGAGAAGTGGGGCGAGCGGCCCGTCGCCCTGGTCGTGCTCAAGGAAGGCGCGGCGGTGTCCGGCGACGACATCCGGCAACACGTTCTCTCGTATAGCGCGTCCGGGCAGATCTCGAAGTACGCGGTGCCGCAGATCGTCAAGTTTGTCGATGCGCTCGCTAAAACCAGCGTCGGCAAGATCAACAAGAAGGGGCTGCGCGAGCAGATCGCCTGATCCGTCGAGTCAATGCGAGGAGCAACATCATGAGTATTGCGAATTACCGCATCGACACCCTGGGCGATTTCGTCGGCCGCGAACTGGGTGTGTCGGCCTGGGTGGTGGTCGATCAGGCGCGCATCGATGCGTTCGCTGCGTGCACCGGCGACCGGCAATGGATTCACGTCGACGTGGAGCGTGCCGAACGCGAAGGCCCGTTCGGCGGGACCATCGCGCACGGCTATCTGACCTTGTCGTTGCTGGCGAGCCTTGCGATGGAAATCGGCATCGTGCCGGAAGATGCCTCGGCGGGACTGAACTACGGCCTCGACAAGACCCGCTTCATGACGCCGGTGCGCGCAGGTGCACGCGTACGCAACCGCGTGGCGCTCACTTCAGTGGAGCACAAGGGCGGCGGCCGCATTCTCATCAAGGCGACGAACACGCTGGAGATCGAGGGTGAAGAGCGGCCCGCCTTGATTGCCGAGTCGCTCGCGATGCTGATCGCGGGAAGCCCGTCTTGAGAAGCAGCAAAAGACCTACTGGAGAGTGGAAAATGGCAGTCAGCAGCGAAATCTCCCGGCAAAAAGGCCGTCCCGTGTCCGCTCGTGCGGCACTGAGCGCCGCGGTCGAACAGGCCTTGCCGGGGCCCAATCCGTTCGTCGGCCTGCGTCCTTGCGACATCCTCGCCACGATGCAGCAGATCGGCGCCCAGGTCATGCGCCAGCCCGCGCTGGTGATGGAGCAGGAAGTGGCGTTGGCGCGCGAGATGCTGGGGATCGTCACGGGCAAGGCGAGCGTCGCGCCGCCCCAGGGCGACAAGCGCTTTACCGATACGGCGTGGCAGGACAACCCGCTCTATCGGATGACGCTGCAAGGTTATCTCGCATGGCGCGATTCGCTTTCCGGCTTCGTCGAACGCTCGGGGCTGGATGCGAACAGCAAGGAGCGCGCGAAGTTCGTGATGTCGCTCATCACCGACGCCGCCTCGCCGACCAACACTTTGCTAGGCAATCCGGCCGCGCTCAAGAAGGTTGTGGATTCAGGCGGAACGAGCCTGATGGAAGGCTTCAGCAATGCTGTGACCGACCTGCTGAAGAATCAGGGCATGCCCGCGCAGGTCAACAAAACGGCGTTCGAAGTGAGCAAGAACCTCGGCACCTCGAAAGGGTCTGTGGTGTTTCGCAATGAGCTGATCGAACTGATCCAGTACGCGCCGCTCACACCATCGGTCTATAGCCGCCCGCAATTGATCGTGCCGCCGCAGATCAACAAGTTCTATATCTTCGATCTTTCCGAAGGCAAGAGCATTGTCGACTACCTGCTGAAGAACGAACTCCAGGTATTCGTGGTCAGTTGGCGCAATCCCGTGGCTTCGCAAAGCCACTGGGATCTCGATACCTACGTCAGCGCGCTGATCGAAGCGATCGCCGCCGTGCGCGAAATCACCGGATGCGACGACATCAACCTGCACGGCGCCTGTTCCGGCGCGATGACGATCTCCGCGTTACTGGGGCATCTGGCCAGTCGTGGTGAAAAGACCGTCAACGCGACGACGCTGATGGTGGCCGTACTCGACAACAGCGCCGATTCGCAGCTTGGCCTCTTTGCCACGCCGGAAGCCGTCGCGGCAGCCAAGCAGCACAGCATTGCGCGTGGCGTGCTGGCGGGCGAGGAGATGGGGCGGGTGTTCGCGTGGATGCGGCCCAACGATCTCGTGTGGAATTATTGGGTCAACAACTACTTGCTGGGCAACGCGCCGCCCGCTTTCGACGTGCTTTACTGGAACAACGATACGACGCGGCTGCCCGCGAAGTTTCACGGCGAGTTGCTCGATATCTTCACGGAGAATCTGTTCAGCAAGCCCGGTGCGCTGACCGTGCTCGGCACGCCGATCGACCTTTCGCAAGTCGTGTGCGACAAGTACGTGGTGGCGGGCGTCACGGATCACATCACGCCGTGGAAGGGCGTCTATAACACGGCGCGGCGCTTTGGCGGCGAGACCCGTTTCGTGCTGAGTTCGAGTGGTCACATTCAGAGCTTGATCAATCCGCCGGGCAACCCGAAGGCGAAGTACTTCCTGAACGCCGCGCTGCCCGCTAATGCCGATAGCTGGATCGAGAACGCGAAAACGGAGAAGGACTCGTGGTGGAACAACTGGCGTGACTGGCTGGTCGCGCGTTCGGGAGAAAAGCGCGTGGCGCCAGCCGTGCCCGGTAGCGCGCAGCATCCTGCGATTGCCGATGCGCCCGGCACCTACGTTCTGGAAGCCTGAACGGCATTGATTTAATTTTTTTGGCACTTCATTTTTATCAGGAGTCTGAAGTATGGCAACGAGCAATCCCACCGGCATTTTCGCCGAATATACGAAGTTCCTCACGCAATTCAAACTGCCGGGCGTCGATGTGGCTGCGTTCCTGGACGCTCGTCGTAAGGACATCGAGGCGCTGACCGAGGCCAATATGACCGCGCTTGCGGGCGTGCAGCAAGTCGGTCAAAAGCAGGCGGATATGTTCCGCTCGAAAATGACCGAGCTGCAAGCGTTGATCGGGCGTCTCACGGCCACGGGCGGCGTCGATGTCGCGAGCGCGGGAGAGGGCGTGAAAGACGCGCTTCAGAAGGCCCTCGTCGATATGCAGGAACTCGCGGACGCTGCGTATCGCGCCCAGACGGACAGCGTGGCGGTCGTGACGAAGCGCTTTGCCGAGCATGTGGAAGAGCTGAAGTCGCTAATGCAGCCTAAGAAATAACGTTCGCGAAGCGTTCAATCAGGAGGACGACCGGATGACCGAAACACAAATGAGCCCGGAGGCTGTCGAAGCCATGCGTATCCAGACCCTCGATCTGGACGGGCAACTGTTGCGTGTCGGCGTCCGGTCGGGGCACGACGCCGGGCCGCCGCTGCTGCTTTTCAATGGCATCGGCGCGAATCTGGAACTGGTCGAGCCGTTCGTCGAGGCGCTCGCGGGCGTCACGGTCATCGTATTCGACGTGCCGGGCGTCGGCGGCTCGCCTGCGCCGCTCATGCCGTACCGCTTTTCGACGCTCGCCGTGCTGGCCGACAAGTTGCTCACGCGGCTGGGGTACGCGGGCCCGGTGGACGTACTAGGCGTGTCCTGGGGCGGTGCGCTCGCGCAGCAGTTCGCGCACCTCTACCCAAGGCGCTGCCGCAAGCTGATTCTGGCGGCAACGTCACCCGGGGTCATCATGATCCCTGCGCGGCTGTCCGTGCTCTCGAAGCTGATCGGCCCGCGTCGCTATACCGACCCGGCGTATCTGAAGCAGGTTGGGGGAGAAATTTACGGCGGCGCTTACCGGCACGATGCGGCGCTGCTGGAGGCACACAGCCGTCACATCCAGGCGCCGCGTGGGCGCGGTTATCTTTATCAGCTGCTGGCCGCGTCGGGCTGGACGAGCTTGCCCTGGCTTGGCGCGCTGCGCCAAAAAACGCTCGTCATGCACGGCAACGACGACCCCATCGTGCCGCTCACCAACGCAAAGATTCTCGCCGCTCGTATTCGCGGCGCCACGCTTCATGTCGTGGACGACGGCCACCTGTTCCTTATCACGCGCGCGAAAGAAGTCGCGCCGGTCATCCAGCGCTTTCTCGCCGAGGCGAACCATTGAGCGCGGTATCGGATGAGCGCGCCGCGTTCGAACACAGACCGGCCGGCCGCGACGACAATCGGGATCGGCTAAGGCGCATGCGGATCACCGCGACATGTCTGCTCGCGGCGATGGTCGCTTTGCTGCTTGCGTGCGTTGCCTGGCAGCCCGAATTTTCCTGGCTCGCCTGGCCGCGCGCATTTTCCGAGGCGGGCGCGGTGGGCGCAATCGCAGACTGGTATGCCGTGGTTGCGCTGTTCCGGCATCCGCTCGGACTCGCGATTCCCCATACGGCTATCATTCCCAGAAACCAGGCGCGCATCGCCGAGAGTCTGGGCGACTTCATCGAAAAGCACTTCCTGACGCCGGACCTGATCGTCGGACGGTTGAGCGAGCACAACGCGGCGCGGGCATTATCGGCGTGGTTGGCGCACCGGGAAAACAGCGCGGAGATTGCATCGGGCATCGTCGATTCGCTTCCACGCCTGCTTGAGCGCATCGACGAATCGGATGTGGCGTCGTGCTTCGAGCGCTTCGTGTTGCCGCAACTTGCGAGGGTTGATGTGTCACGTATGGCGGGGCAGGCGATGCAGGTGATGACCGAAGGCGGTCGTCATCGGCCGTTGCTCGATCGCGGGCTGACCGTAGTCGAGCGCTGGCTGACGGCCAACGTCGATCTGATCAAGGCGAAGTTCAGCGAGGCGTCGCGCTTCACGCCCGCACCGCTCGACGCCTATATCGTCAACAAATTCGTGGAGGGGATCGTCGCGCTGATCCGCGAAGTCGCGGCCAGCCCCGATCACGAGCTTCGCCGTCAGTTCGACGATGCCATCGCGACGCTATCGTTCAAGCTGCAAGACGACGCGGGGCCTCGCCGCTTCGGTCGCTTGTTGCTGCGCGACTGCATCCGTCATTTCAGGGACGGCGCGTACTACGGCGTATTGCTCGATCGCGCCCGCGCGCGCCTCGTGGCGGATGCGGCGAGCGAAACGTCGGTCGTGCATGCGCTGATCGAAGACGCGTTGGTCTCGTTGGGCAAAGGCGTCGCGAGCGAGCCCTCGCTACAGGTTAAGTTGAACGGCTGGTGGCTCGATATCGCCGAGGGGCTGGTGCTGCGCTATCGGCACCGTCTCTCCGGTTTGATCGCCGATGTCGTGAAGGGCTGGGATGCACGCGAGGTCGGCGCAAAAATAGAGGCCGAAATAGGCCGTGATCTGCAATTCATCCGGATCAACGGCACGTTCGTAGGCGGTATCGCGGGGGTGCTCATTCATTTGTGCGTGCTTGGCGTCGCGCGTTGAGAGGCTTACTCATGCTTGACGAGTCCGAGCGCCTGCGCCCGCGAGACCGCTTGCGCACGCTTCTCCACGCCGAGCTTGGCGAAGATGTTCTTCAGATGCGACTTGACCGTTTCGGGCGTAATGCCTAGCGTGCGAGCGATCTCCTTGTTGGATTGCCCCTGTGCGACCAGCGTGACGATGTTGCGCTCGCGGGTGCTCAACGGCTCGCGCTCCGTTTCCTGGACTGGCGGGTTTTGCGGCTCGTACATCAGACGGTAACCGTCCAGAAGACGTTCGAGCCACACGGACACATCGCGGGCAACCGAGCGGTTGCGCACGCGCTCGCGCGCCAGCCGCAGCAGCGGCCCAATTTCGCGTCCGTGATCGAGCATCGATTGATAGAGCCCAGCGGGTGAGGCGATCGTTGCCACGTCGAGGAATGCCTCGATGGCCCGTTCATCTTCGCCTGCGCCAAGACGCGCGATCGCAAGCAGCGTGCGCAGGCGTAGCCCCAGATAGATGCCCTGTCGCTGCTCGCAGCGCAGGAGGGCAGCGTGCAGCGGTTCAATTGCTTCGGAGACCTGATGGCGTTTGAGCGCAAGGCAAGCCATCGCCATGTCGCGGTAATTTTCGATCTCGGGCGAGACGGCGTGGCTGGATAGCTCGTCCGGCGAGGCCAGCGGCCCAAGGTCCGCCACGCATGCCGCCGCTTCGGCGAGCCGGTCCTCGGCAAGATACAGGCGCGTGCGTTCGACGAGGGCCGCGGCGAGCAGCCGGGTCCAGCCGCGCGCCTGGCCGAGTCGTTGCGCCTGGTCTATCTGCGCATGGGCTGCCGCATAATCGCGCCGCGACACGGCAATCCGCACGAGGATACGGTAGGCAATCAGCACGCTGTCCAGCAGGACAGCACTGTCGATAACCGGCATGAGTTCGGCGAGCAACGCTTCGGCTTCATCGAGGCGGCCCTGTTCGTAGCGTATTTGCGCGATCATCGGCGCGCACAATGCGGCCGATATCGAGTGCGCGCCGGCATGGCGTTCGGCGAGTTGCATCGCTTCGGTGAAGCGCCGCTCGGCAATCCCGACATGCAGTTGCTGCAATTCCGCATGACCGAGCAGACACAGTCGATATACCGAGGAAAACACGCTGCGCTGATCTTCCTCGATGGCGTCGGGAATCCAGGGCGTCGCGTAGAGCGCATCGAGCGCGCCGGTTTTCCAGTACGCGAAGCGGGCGACGTTGGAGACGGCGTTGGTGGTCCATGCATCGGTGGACGGGCGGCTCAGGTACTGACGGGCCAGCGTCAGCGCCCGCTGCGGATCGTCCTGCAAGGCTGCGAGCGCCGAGCGGATCGCGAGGCAATCCCAATGTATTGCGTGAGCATCGCCGGGGCGCGTCTGTCCATCGCGCTCGATCGCATCGACCATCGTGGTGGCTTCGCTGAAACGCATCGCGAGCGCCATGCCCCAGGCGGCCGCGAGCCGTACGGTCGTTTGCGCGCGCATCAGATCGGCAGGGAACTGGCGCTGCCAACCCACCAGCGTCAGCAGATCGCCGCTTTTCAACAGCGCTTTCGCGCAACGCTCCATCAGGCCGATGGCCTGGTCGGCGGCGCCCGCCGCGATGGCGTGCCTGACCGCGTCGGTCCACTGCGACTGGCTGGCGTACCAGTGCCACGCTCGTTGATGCAGATCCGTGACCTCGTCGCGATGCTGGCTTTCCAGATGCCGCTTCAGGTATTCGGCCATCAACGGGTGATAGCGAAACCAGCGGCCTTCAAGATCCATCGGCTCCAGCAGTAACTGGCGTGCGACGATGGCGTTCAGCATCGCCTGGCTCGACTCCACGCCGGTCACGGATTCGCACAGAGGCGCGCTCAGGCGTTCGAGAATCGCCGTGCGCAGCATGAAGGCGTGCATGCCGGCGGGCAAACGCTCCAGCAGGTCGTCGAGGTAGTCGAACACAGGCCGCGCGGCGCCTGTCGACGCGCCGGGTTGCCAGCCCTGCGGACGGTTCTCGCGGGTGAGCGCCGACGCGGAAATGCGCAATGCCGCGGCCCAACCCTCGGTGGTCGAGTGCAGCGATTTCATGTCCTTGAAGGCCAGGCCGGGGCATTCGTGCTCGACGAAGCGGCGGGTCTCCTCGAAGTTGAAGCGCAGGGCCGAAGCGCCGATCTCGCCCAGCTCGTTGCTGGCGCGCAGCCTCGCCAGCGGCAGAGGCGGGGCGGTGCGCGTGCAGATCACCACGTGCACGTTCGAAGGCGCGTTGGCAATCAGGAGCGACATGGCCTCGTGAATCGCGGCGTCGTTGAGCAGATGGTAATCGTCGATGAAGAGATAGAACTCGTCTTCGATTTCGGCCAGCTCGTTGACCAGCGTGGAGGCAAGCGAATGTGCCGGCACGAACGAGGCTTCCGAGGTCAGACCGATCGTCGAGGTGCCCAGGTGGCTGTATACGCGTTGCACTGCGCGGGCCAGGTAGTGAAAGTAGCGAGCCGGTTCGTCGTCGGCGGCGTCGAGGGAAAGCCACGCGACCGATGCGCCATTGCTTCGGAGTGCGTAGAGCCAGGTGAGGGCCAGAGAGGTCTTGCCGAATCCGGCCGGAGCCGTGATGAGCGTCAGCCGTCGCGTCTGCATCTGCGCGCTCGCCGTGGCGAGGCGTGGACGCTCGATCAGGCCGGCGGGCAAGCGGCGCGGGACGACTTTCGTCGCTAGAAGGAAAGGTGGCTTCGTCGCGGATAGCGCTTCTGTCACGTTAAAACGGCTCCGGGAAATCAGGCTGACGCGGACTGTTCAGCCCAATCGATCATACGCCAGCCGTGTTGGGGCGGGACGGTGCGTAACTGCCCACCCTGTTGCCATGCAAAAGCGCTGTCATGCGCAAAACGACCCTTGCTGCCAGGACGCCGCGGCGCAAGCCGATCGGACGTTGCAGCGACGACCGCGCGATCCTAACTATTGACGCGCCAGGAGCCAATACAGTCTGATTGGAAAATTTGTTACGTCATGCGCAAGAATCGTGACGAAACGGGCCTCCTGGAGAGAGCCGATCAGGCAACGTGACTGAAAATGGCCGTGGCGAACACCGCCGTCGCGGCGAAGCCCGCGATAAAGGCCAGCGTCCGGATGCCAGGGATGCCTGCGGTATAGACGAAGTAGTGAATGATCCGCGCGATCAGATAGACCTTCGCCGCGACGATGGTGGCCGGCGTCGAGATCCCCAACATCGCAGCGACGATGACCAGTGGCGCGAACACCGCGAGGTTTTCGACGGCGTTGGCGTGCGCCAGCTTCGACCTTTGCGCCCAGGACGGATTGTCTGCCGAAAACGATGCAGGATTGCCCATCGCGCGCAGGGGACCGTTCGTCACGATCCGCGCCAGAATGTAAGGAATCCACATGATTCCTGTTGCCGAAGTGACGATCACGAGGCAATACAGTTCAGGAGTGAGGTGCATAGGGCCGCCTGGGCGGAAAGGGATGGGCCGGGTCATCGTCTGACCGGTTCGATGGATGAATTGTAGGCAATGGGCGTTGGCGAACCGGCAGCCTCAAGACCTCACCATATGAAAGGACATTGAAATATTGTGTAAACATTGCCATTCCCCCGTCATAAATGAAAACAATTATCATTTCATGTTCTGGCGAGGAGACAGCTATGTGTAGGGCAGGCGTAATGACTCTGGAATGTGCGCGGGCGCATCCCTGAATGGCAGCGGGAACCTTCAACGCCGCGGAAAGCCGTCGCGGCTTCTGGATGCGGCATCTGCGCCGCTGGCACTGGATCAGTTCGGCGGTGTGCCTCGTCGGCATGCTGTTGTTCGCGCTCACTGGTTTCACGCTCAATCACGCCGGGCAGATCGAATCGCATCCGCAGGTCGAGCGCCACAGCGAGCGTGCGCCCGCCGCGCTGCTCGCGACGCTCGCGCATACGCCGCATCACGACAAGGGTCCGGTGCCTCCCGCGCTTTCGGCCTGGCTGGATCAAACGCTTTCGCTGGAAACCTCGGGCCGCACGGCCGAATGGTCGAGCGACGACGTTTATATTGCGTTGCCGCGCCCGGGCGGCGATGCCTGGGTCAGCGTCGATCTGGGCACGGGCGAGACCCAATACGAACTCACGACGCGCGGCTGGATCGCGTATCTGAACGATCTCCACAAAGGCCGCAACGCGGGCGCGGCGTGGGGCGTGTTCCTCGATGTCTTCGCCGCAGCCTGCGCGATCTTCAGCGTGACCGGTCTCTTCTTGTTGCATCTGCACGCGCGCGGCCGCGTGGCGACCTGGCCGCTGGTCGGCCTGGGGTTCGTCGTGCCGCTGCTGCTCGCCATCCTGTTCATCCACTAATCCACCACTGACTCCAGGAACTGTTTGCCATGCGCCGACTGATTGCCGTCACCCTGACCGGGATGGCGGCGGCCCCGTTCGCGGGCCACGCCGTTGCAGCCGAAATGACCGTCAACGTCGAGATTCCGCGTCTCGATGTCGCCGAATACAACCGTCCGTATCTGGCGATCTGGATCGAGCACGCCGACCAGACGCCTGTTAGCACGCTGTCGGTCTGGTACGACCAGCACAAGCGCAACGGCGAAGGCACCAAGTGGCTCAAGGATCTGCGCCAGTGGTGGCGCAAGGCCGGCCACGACATGCAGTTCCCCGTCGATGGCGTATCGGGCGCGACGCACGCGCCGGGCCAGCAGAGCCTGACGTTCTCCGACGCCGCCGCGCCGCTCGGCAAGTTGCCGGCTGGCGACTATCAGCTCGTCGTCGAAGCCGCGCGCGAATCCGGTGGCCGCGAACTCGTGCGCGTGCCGTTCCACTGGCCGCCCGCCGCGGCTGCGAACACGCAGGCCAAGGGCGATCACGAACTCGGCAGCATCGGCGTCAGCGTCAAGCCCTGAGCGTCGTCCGCGTTCCGCTTCGAGCAGGCGCCGCGCACGATGCGGCGTCGCGCTCACACCCCATCGCCGTTCCCGATCTCTACTTCGACCCGATTCGATCATGAAGCTTTCTTCCGCCAGATTCTCCGCGAAGGCATCGGCACTCGCTTTCGCCGCCTTGATGCCGCTCGCCGCGCACGCCGACCGTCTGTGGCTGCTGCCGTCCGCCACGGTGCTGTCGGGTAACGACACCTGGGTGAGCGTCGACGCCGCCGTCTCCGACGACCTGTTCATCGCCGGGCATGCGCCGCTGCGTCTGGACGGCCTCGTCATCACCGCACCGGACGGCTCGACGGGCAAGGCCGAAAACGCGGTCACGGGGCGCTTTCGCAGCGTGTTCGACCTGCAGCTTACGCAGGACGGCACGTGGCGCATCACCGTCGATAACCAGATGATCGGCGCGCAGTACAAGCTCGACGGCGAGAAGAAGCGCTGGCGCGGCAGCGTCGAAGCGTTCGCGAAGGAAGTGCCTGCCAATGCTCAGGATCTCGAAGTCATGGAGAACGACATGCGCGTGGAAACCTTCGTCGCGCACGGCAAGCCCAGCACGACCGCGCTCAAGCCGACGGGTCACGGGCTCGAACTCGTGCCGATCAGCTCGCCGGTCGATCTCGTCTCGGGCTCGACGGGCAACTTCCAGCTGATGCTCGACGGCAAGCCCGCCGCCAATGTGAAGGTGGCCGTGGTGCCGGGCGGCACGCGCTATCGCGACGACATCAAGGAAACGACCCTCACCACGGATCAGGACGGCAAGTTCAACGTCAAGTTCGCAGATGCGGGCATGTACTGGCTGGGCGCCCAGGTGCGCGACAACCATACGCAACTGAAGCAGGCGAAGATGCGCCGCGCCGCTTACGCGGCCACGCTCGAAGTGCTGCCGCAATAACTGCATCAAGCACCGGGCCGCTGCCATGCACCACACCGACTCCAGCGAGGCGCCGCGCGGCATGGCTGCGCGCGTGCTCGTGCCTGCTCACATCGATCGCCTTGCCGCCACGCCGCCGGGCGACGGACACGTTGCAATGTTCGACGGCGAAACGATGGGCACGACCTGGTCGGTGCGCTGCGTCCTGCCGCCGGGCGAGGACGCCGGGCAAACCGAGTCGCGCCTCGATGCCACGATCCGCGCCGTGCTCGACGAGGTCATCGAACAGATGAGCAACTGGCGCGACGACTCCGATGTGAGCCGCTTCAACCGCGCCGAGGCGAACACGTGGGTGACGGTGCCGCGTGCCTGTTTCGACGTCGTGGAAGCGGCACTGGCCGTCGCGCGCGAGAGCGGCGGCGCTTACGACCCGAGCGCGGGGCCGCTCGTCGACCTGTGGGGGTTCGGGCTGGCGCCGCGCCGTGCCGATTCACCTTCGTTCGACGAAGTGTCGGCCGTGCGTGCGCGTTGCGGCTGGCAGCGTATCGAGGCGGACCGCGCCGGTTTGCGCCTGTATCAGGCGGGCGGCAGCGCGCTCGATCTGTGCGCCATCGCCAAGGGCTATGCGGTCGATGCCGTGCGCGATGCGCTCGTTGCGAGCGACATCGACCATGTACTCGTGGAGATCGGCGGCGAGTTGCGCGGCGAGGGCGTCAAGCCCGATGGCATGCCGTGGTGGGTCGAACTCGAAACGCCGCCGCAGGAAGGCGCGTTTGCGTTGCCTCCCGGTGTCGATCTGATCGCGCTGCATGGGCTTTCGGTGGCGACCTCGGGCGACTACCGGCGCTATTACGTCGACAAGACGGACGTGCGCCGCGCGCATACGATCGACCCGCGCACCGGCTATCCGGCGAGCCATGCGCTCGCCAGTGTGACGGTACTGCACCCGAGTTGCATGCTCGCGGACGCATGGTCCACGGCGTTGACGGTGCTCGGTCCCGACGCGGGCATGCTGCTCGCGCAGCGCAAGCGCCTGGCGGCACGCTTTCTCGTGCGCACGCCCGACGGCTTTCGCGAACTGACGAGCCCGGCTTACGCGGCGATGCTCGAATGAAGCGCGCGCGATTCATGGGCATCGTGCCGATGGCGTGGGCGCTCGCATGCGCTGGCGCGGTCGTCGCCTGGTGGACGCCGTTGCGCCTCGCAAGCGCGGCGGCCGTTCTGTTCGCTTATGTTTGTGCTTGCGTTGGGATCGTCGTGGCGCACAGGCGTCGGGAGACGAATGCGCCGCTCGCCGATACGGCACCCGCCGACACGATTCTCATCGCCTACGCGAGCCAGACCGGCAGCGCGGAACTGATCGCCACGCAGACCCGGACCCGGCTCGAAGCGAGCGGGGCGCGCGTGCAACTCGTTGCCCTTGGCGCGCTAGAGGCGCACGATCTTGCCGCTTATACCCGTGCGCTTTTCGTTGTGAGCACAACCGGTGAAGGCGACGCGCCTGATGCGGCCACGGCGTTCGTGCGCAACCTGATGAGCGCGCAGACTGGCGTCGATCTCGGCGCGCTGCGCTATGGGGTGCTCGCGCTAGGCGACCGGCAGTACGCGAACTATTGCGCGTTCGGTTATCGACTAACGGCGTGGCTCGCGCAGCACGCAGCGCAACCGCTATTCGAAACGATCGACGTGGACAATGGCGAAATGGCCGCGCTCGAACGCTGGCAGACCCAGCTTGCGGCCCTGTGCGATGGCGTGACGGCCACACCGTGGCCGGCCGTGCGCGACAGCGTATGGACGCTCGACACGCGAACGCTGCTCAATCCCGGCAGCGCGGGCGAACCCGTCTACCATCTGGCGCTTCAGCCATCCGATAGCGCGGCGCTCGAATGGCTGCCCGGCGACATCGCCGAAATTCTTCCTCGACACGCGTCCGACACGGTGCAGCGCTGGCTCGACGCACGCGCGCTCGACGGTGTCGCTGCCGTGCAGTGTGACGGCGCGCCGATGACCCTGGCCAACGTACTCGCCACGCGCCAGCTGGCGTTGGGCGAGCTTGACGACCTCGCGGCGCTCCGTTCGCCGCAGGAATGGGCGGACACGCTCCCGCCGCTCGCACATCGCAGCTATTCGATCGCCTCCTTGCCAGGCGATGGCCAACTCGAACTGCTCGTACGGCAGGCCCGGCACGCCGACGATTCAGCCGCGCAAGGCTTCCGACTCGGTGTGGCCTCGGGCTGGCTGACCGAGCACGCGGCACGCGGCAGCGAGATCCGGCTGCGGGTGCGGACCAACCGCACGTTTCATCCGCCTGCCGACGACCGCCCGCTGATCCTGATCGGCAACGGAACCGGCCTCGCCGGACTGCGCGCGCACCTGAAGCGCCGCGTGCGGGCAGGGCACGGCCGTATCTGGCTGATCTTCGGAGAACGAAATGCTGCGCACGACGCGTTTTATCGCGACGAACTCAGCGACTGGCATGAGCGCGGCCTGATCGAACGACTGGACCCTGTCTGGTCGCGCGACGGCAGCGAGCGTCGCTATGTGCAGGATGCGTTGGCCGCGAATGCGGAGCCGTTGCGCGAATGGATCGACGCGGGCGCTTCCATCTACGTTTGCGGTAGCCGCAACGGCATGGCGCCCGGCGTGCATCGGGCACTGGTCGATGCGCTCGGGCAAACGCGCGTCGACACGCTGCTCGTCGATGGCCGGTATCGACGCGACGTTTATTGATGATCTGGCCGAAGGCTGCTCCGCGTAGCCTTCGCTCAACACCTGCTGAATGCAACTAACGGCCAACCGCGGTCGCACCCACGGCGGAGGCTGAGGAGCCCGCAGGCGTAGGCGTTTCTATCCGGCGGAAGATCAGGGCAGAGACGAGCGTGATGACCCCGACCCCCGCAAAACTCACGCGAAAACCGAGTTCGACCGACCCCCAATGCGCCGCGACGAGGCTCACCAGCGCGCCGCCGATCGTTACGCCGAGACCCATCGCCAGCATCTGCACCATCGAGAACAGGCTATTGCCGCTGCCCGCGTCCTCATGCGAGAGCCCCTTGAGCGTGACGCTATTCATGGCCGCGAACTGCATCGAATTGGCCGCGCCGAAAATAGCCAGCACAACGATTTCGACGATAACGGGCGTGCCGCGCGAGATCAGCGCGAAGGCGACGATCGAGCCGCCCACGATCAGCGTGTTGACGAGCAGGAAGGTGTCATAGCCGTAGCGGCGGATGAGCGGTGCGATCCAGCGCTTGGCCACCGTCCCCGCGAGCGCGGCGGGCAGCATCATGAGCCCGGAATGCAGCGGCGTGTAGCCGAGTTCGAGCTGCATGAGCAGCGGCACGAGAAACGGTACGGCGCTGGAGCCGATCCGGCACACCAGGTTGCCGATCAGGCCAACGCTGAAATTGGGTTCGCCAAAGAGCTTGAGCTTGAAAAGCGGCTCGCGACGGCGGCGCGCATAAGGCACATAGGCAAGCGCGGCGGCGAGACCGAGCGCAAAGAGTCCCGCCGACCACGCGGCGCGATGCGTCTGCACCGGCGCGTCGAAGGCGAGCGAGAACGCGATCATGCAGAGCGACACCAGCGCGCAGCCGGCGAGGTCGAAGGGCGGCGCGACGCTGGCCGACGCGCGCGGCAGATAGCGCTGGACCGCGACCATGCCTGCAAGGCCGATCGGCACGTTGATCAGGAAGATCCAGTGCCAGGTGATGGCCTCCACGAACCAGCCGCCGAGCGTCGGGCCGACGATCGGGCCCACCTGACCCGCAACTGAAATCAGCGCGAGCGCGGACACGTATTGCTCGCCGCTGACCGCGCGCAGCACGGCCAGGCGGCCGATCGGCATCAGCATCGAGCCGCCGATGCCTTGCAGCACCCGCGCGATCACAAGCTGGCCGAGCGTATGCGCGCTCGCGCAGCACAGCGAGCCGAGCACGAAAATGAGTATCGCGACGAAATAGACGCGGCGCGTGCCGAAGCGGTCAGCGAGCCAACCGGAGGCAGGCGTGAGCATCGCCATGGTGAGCGTGTAGGCGACGATCACCGGCTGCATCACGAGCGGTTTCACGCCGAGGCTTTGCGCCATGGAGGGCAGGGCGGTGTTGACGATCGTGGTGTCGAGCGCCTGCATGAAAAAGCCTGCGGCGACGATCCACAGCAGGGCCGTCTGGCTTGAATCCTTGGTCATGGGGGACTTCTTGGGCGCGGCGTGTGAAACGGGGCCTAGCCAGGCGGCAACCCCAACACGCGCGCAATGATCTGCAATGCGGTCATGATATTGTCATCGTCCGCAATCGGGAACCCCACTAAGGGCGTTGACTGTTATCGGCATCGGCGATAACGATGTCACAATGCGGCGATGCTCAATCCCATCTGGCTCAAATCCTTCGCGACGGTCGCGGCCTGCCACAGTTTCACCGAGGCGGCGCGCCAGCTCGGCCTCACGCAGTCGAGCGTCAGCGAACACGTCCGTCGGCTCGAAGACGACATCGGCCGCCGCCTGTTCGTGCGCGACACCCATTCGCTGGCGATCACGCCCGATGGCGAAGCGATGCTCGCACACGCGGGCGCGATCCTGCAGGCGATCAACCGCGCCGAGTCGCAGTTCCGCGCGCCGCGCCTGCGCGGCCGCGTGCGGCTCGGCTGCTCGGACGACATCGCGCTCGGGCCGCTGCCGACTGTCCTGACAGCGTTTCGCAACGCGCATCCCGATGTGGAACTGGAAATCACCATCGGCATGACCGGCCAGCTTTACGAACTGCTGGACGAAGGGGCGATCGAGTTGATGGTGGGCAAGCGGCGTCTCGGCGACAAGCGCGGCGCGGCGCTTTTCACGGGCCGGCTCGAATGGCTCGCGCGCGCGGGCACGACCGTGGACCTCACGCAGCCGCTGCCGCTGATCCTCGTGGCCGAGCCGAGCGTGACGCGGGCCGTGGTGCTCGACGCGCTCGCCCAGACCGATTTCCGCTGGCAGGTGGTGTGCACGAGCAGCAGCCATTCGGGCTGCGTGGCGGCCGCGCGCGGCGGGCTGGGCATCACGGTGCGCCCGCAGTATCTGGCGGCGCGCGGTCTGGCGCCGCCAAGCAACGTGGCAAGCCTGCCCGTGCTGCCCGATGTGGAGTTCATCGCGCTCGCGGCGAAGCGGTTGAGTCGGCCTGCGCAAACGCTGCTGCAACTGCTGCACGACAGCGACCTGCGGGGCTCCTGGATCGGCGAGTGACGGCGATCCGATGCAGCGGGGGCTTTTGATTCGTCTGGCATAGCGAAGTTCGCCGGGGTTGCAACAAAATTCGCGATTCACCAGACAATGGCGTCGATCGGACTGCTAAAAACAGGGATTCAACATTTTTGACATTTTTTAAGTTTCGCTTAAGAAAAGTCCGATAGTCTCGCAACCTTCGCTCATCAGCCCCGCAACGGCGCTGATGTCTCCCCGAAAGCGGCGCATCGCGCGGCTTTCCGCCAAGCAATCCGTATCCAGTAGATGCCCAAGCTCGTAACGACGACATCTCCGGGAGTCGCGGGCAAAGCGTTCATCGTGGCCGCTCTCAGCACGGCCTGTACCGCATGGCTCTCGCACCAGATGCCGAGCCAGAGTGTCGATGTCTCGTTGCATGCGTCCGACGACTTCCCCGAGCACCTCGCGCGCCATGCCGCCGCGCCCGCCGCCCCCGCAGTGCCGGTTTCAGCCGCTCCGGCCGCCCACGCCGCCGTTCCGGCTTACCGCGTGGAGACCGTTCAGGTCACGCATAGCTTCTCCGAAGCTGCCGATCAGCTTGGCATCACCGCCGCGACCACCGCAAAACTGGCCCACGCGCTGGACGGGCGGCTCGATTTTCGCCGCGACCTGAAGCCGGGCAGCGAAGTGCGTTTCGTGTTCCGCAACGGCGCGAGCGCCGCCGGCACACCGACCCAGACGGCCAATGCCGCCGCCCCGGCCGCATCGTCGGACGCGGCCGCCACGCCGGTCGCGATGCGCATCTCCACGGGCAAGGAGTCGCACGACCTGTTCTTCTTCCGCAAGCTGGACGGCAAGGCGTTCTACTACTCCGCCGATGGCAGCCCGGCCGCACCGACCTTCCTGCGCTATCCCGTGAACTTCACGCGCGTGTCGTCCGACTTCTCGCCGAACCGTCTCGACCCCGTCACGCATCGCTGGGCGGCGCACGAAGGCGTCGATCTTGCCGCGCCCATCGGCACGCCCGTGGAGGCGACGGCTGAAGGCACGGTGACGTTCGCGGGCTGGCAGCTCGGCTATGGTCGCGTCATCGAGATCAAGAATTTCGGCGAGTATTCGACCAAGTTCGCGCATCTTTCGCGCTTCGCGAAGTCGCTCCACGCGGGCATGCAGGTGCACCAGGGACAGGTGATCGGCTATGTCGGCAAGACCGGCTGGGCGACCGGGCCGCATCTGCACTACGAAGTGCACGTGAACAACGTCCCCGAAGATCCGCTGACCGTCGATCTGCCCGTGCGCACCGCATTGGACGGCGACGACAAGGCGCACTTCGCGCAGCAGGTCCAGAAGCTCACGCCGATGCTGTGAGTGTGCGCGGGCAGGCGCGTCAGCTTTTCGCCGCGCTCGTCGGCTTTTTGCCTGTCCGCTTCGGGCGCGCTTTCTCGCGATCGCGCCCGATGTCTTCCTGCGCTTCCTCTCCATCGTCGTCGAGATCTTCGGCGCCAATGCGTGCGCACGCACGCAAATGCTCCAGCGCGAGCGCCACGGCCACGCGGCTTACGCTGTCCGCGCGCCAGTACATCGACACCGATCCAAAACCCGTCAGACTCATCGGCAGCACGCGCAAGGCGTTCAGCCGCTCGAAACGCATGGCCGCGCGATGCGAGGCCACGCCCAGCAATTCGGTCTGGTTCAGCAGCGTCACATTGAGAATCGACGAATTCGATTCGACACAATGGCGCGGCATGCCGCGTCCCGCCGCCGCCAGCGCGGCTTCCAGCGCCTTGCGCACCGGCGTGCCCTCGGGCCAGACGATCCACGGATAAGCGAAGGCCTCGTCCCAGCCGATCGAGCGGCGCGCGGCGAGCGGATGCTCCAGTCCCGACACGAAATTGATGCGCTCGCGGTAGAGCACTTCGCCCTCCAGCAGCGCATCGGTGGCTTCGCTGGAAGTGCGCCCGACCACGATGTCGAGCTCGCCGCGCACGAGCTGCGGCATCATCAGATTCATGGTGCCCTCGACGAGGCGCACCTGCGCGCGCGGCAGTTCCTTCACGAGCCGCGCGACCGCCATCGGCACGGTATCCGCCGCCGACACTCCTGACGTCCCGATCGCCACCAGCCCGCTGCCGCCATCGCGCTGCGCGGCCAGATCGTCGCGCGCGCAGTCCAGATGCCCGGCGATACGGCGCGCGTGGGCGATCAGCGCCTCGCCGTAAGACGTGGGTCGCAGCCCGCGCGCGTGCCGCTCGAATAGCGGCAGGCCGATGTCCTCCTCCAGTTCCTTGAGCCATTTCGACAGGGCGGGCTGCGTGGTGTTGAGCGCCGCCGCCGACTGGCTCAGGTTGCCCGTTTCGCCCACTTTCAGCAGCAATTCGAGGTGTCGCAGCCGTAGCCGATGCGTCCAGTCCGTCATGTCGCGCGCCCCTAGGTATATCCAGAACTATATGGATGAGATGAATTTGTCATTTTACAGGGTATGCCTCGCCAGCCTATAAATTCATCCGTTGCCGATCGAATCCGGACGCGCCAAAGAAAATCGCAAGCGCGCCGCCAAAAAATGGAGACATCGATGTCCGCTACGGTTCAGAACGAATCCCGCGCCGCCTACTACGAGCGCATCGCGCGCCAGCAACTCACGCCGCTGTGGGAGTCGCTGCACAAGCTGGTGGCGGCGTCGCCGCAACCGCAGGCGCAGCCCGCGCACTGGAGGTACGCGCAGATCCGCGAACTGGTCATGCAGGCAGGCTCCGTCATCAGCGCCGCGGAGGCAGTGCGCCGCGTGCTCGTGATGGAGAATCCGGGCTTGCCCGGCAAGTCGTCGGTCACGCCGAATCTCTATGCGGGCCTGCAACTGATCCTGCCCGGCGAGATTGCACCGAGCCATCGGCATACGCAGTCGGCGCTGCGCTTCATCGTGGAAGGCAAGGGCGCATGGACGGCGGTGAATGGCGAGCGCACCACCATGCATCCGGGCGACTTCATCATCACGCCGTCGTGGACGTGGCACGACCACGGCAATCCCTCGATCGACGAGGGCGGCGAGCCGGTGATCTGGCTCGATGGACTCGACATTCCGCTGGTTGCGCATCTCGATGCGAGTTTCGCCGAGAACTTTCCCGAAGACACCCAGCCGGTCACGCGCCCCGAAGGCGACAGCTTCGCGCGTTACGGCAGCAACATGCTGCCGGTGCGCCACACGGTCAGCGACCCGACTTCGCCTATCTTCAGTTATCCCTACGAACGCAGCCGCGAAGCGCTCGACACGCTTTATCGCCACGGCGATCTCGACGCGTGGGACGGCGTGAAGCTGCGCTACGTGAACCCGGCCACGGGCGGCTGGCCGATGCCGACCATCGCCACCTTCATGCAATTTCTGCCGGGCGGTTTTCGCGGTCGCACCTACCGCAGCACCGACGCCACGGTCTATTGCGTGGTCGAAGGCCAGGGCACGGCGCATATCGGCGACAAGGCGTTCGAATTCGCCCCGCACGATGTTTTTGTCGCGCCATCGTGGGCGCCGGTGCGTCTCGACGCCGATGCGGACAGCGTCCTGTTCAGCTATTCGGATCGCCCCGTGATGGCCGCGCTGAACCTGCTGCGCGAATCGCGTAGCTGATTGGCGCTTGATTGGCGACCTTCATCCCTTCAAAACGAGTATTCAGAACTATGGCTTTCGTCTTCACTCCCGAGGCACCTGTTGCCATTCCCGTCGTCGGTTCTGACGATCAGTTTGCTGTGCGCCGCGTCTATTGCGTCGGCCGCAACTACGCGGCGCATGCCCGCGAAATGGGCTTCGATCCCGACCGCGAGCCGCCGTTCTTCTTCTGCAAGCCCGGCGACTCGATCGTGCCGGTCGCGTATGGTGAAACGCTCGAACTGGCTTATCCGGCGCAGACGGCGAACTACCACTACGAAGCCGAACTCGTCGCGGTGATCGGCAAGAGCGGATCGGATATTGCCGTGGAAGATGCACTCGACTACGTGTGGGGCTATGCCGTCGGCCTCGACATGACGCGCCGCGATCTGCAGATGAAAATGCGCGAAATGGGTCGTCCGTGGGAAATCGGCAAGGCCTTCGACCGCTCCGCGCCGCTCGGCCCAATTCATCGCGCGAGCGAAACGGGTCATTTCGAGCAGGCCGGTCTCTGGCTGACCGTTGATGGCGCAACGAAGCAGAAGAGCGACGTTTCGCATCTGATCTGGTCGGTCGCGGAAACGGTGGCGTATCTCTCGAAGTTCTTCCGCCTCGAACCGGGCGATGTGATCTACACGGGCACGCCCGAAGGCGTGGGTCCGGTGAAGCAGGGTGAGACGATGAAAGTGGGCGTGGAACGCCTTGGCGAATTGAGCGTGCGCGTGATCTGAGGCGACAGGAGCATTGATTGTGGAGCTTTACAGTTTCTTCAATAGCTCGACGTCCTGGCGCGTGCGTATTGCGCTCGCGCTCAAGGGACTCGATTACGCCACGCTGCCGGTGAATATCCGCACGCTCGCGCACCGCGAGACGCAGTACGTGAACGAAGTGAACGCGTCGGCGGCCGTGCCCGCGCTCGCTACTGACGCGCTGGGCGCGGGCGGCCCGCTCGGCCAGTCGCTGGCGATCATCGACTGGCTCGATGCCCGCTATCCCGAGCCGCGCCTGATTCCGACGGACCCGCAGCAACGTGCGCGCGTGTTGGAACTCGCGTATCTGATCGCGTGCGATATGCACCCCGTCAACAACCTGCGCGTGCTGCGCTATTTGCAGGACGTGCTGAAGGTCACGCCCGCGCAGAAGGACGACTGGTATCGCCATTGGATCGCCGAAGGCATGGCGGGTGTCGAGCGGCTGCTCGCGCGCGCAGGCAGCGAGGGGCCGTGGTGCTTTGGCGCACAGCCCACGCTGGCGGATTGCTGCCTGATTCCGCAGATCGGCAACGCTCAGCGCATGGGCTGCGATCTTAGTGCGTATCCGCGTGCGCTGGCCGTGTACGAGCATGCGCAAACGCATCCGGCCTTTATCCAGGCGCAGCCGCAAAGGCAACCCGACTATATCGCGTGATCCGGTCAGAGGAGACATTCAACATGAGTACAACGAATCAAACCGGGCCGCGCGTGATCGTGGTGGGCGGCGGTATTGGCGGCCTTGCCGCAGCGCTTGCACTCGCACAACGCAACGTGCGCGTGCTGCTGCTGGAACAAGCCGAGAAGATCGGCGAAATCGGCGCGGGCATCCAGCTTGGCCCGAATGCGTTCAATGCGCTCGACGCGCTGGGCGCGGGTGAAGCGGCGCGCGCTCGCGCGGTGTATACCGACTGGCTCAATCTGATGGACGCGACCGATGCGAGCGAAGTCGCGCGCATCGAAACAGGCGCGCGCTTTCGCGAGCGCTTTGGCAATCCGTACGCGGTGATTCATCGCGCGGACATTCACCTGTCGGTGCTCGAAGCGGTGCAGGACAACCCGCTGATCCAGTTCCGCACCAGCACGCAGGTGCAGACGCTCGAACAGGACGAGCGCGGCGTGACGCTCACCGACCAGCACGGCGAGCGCTACCGCGCCGACGCCGTGATCGGCTGCGATGGCGTGAAATCGTCGATCCGCGCGAAGCTGATCGGCGACGCCGCGCGCGTGACGGGCCACGTGGTCTATCGCGCGGTGGTGGAAACCGACAATATGCCCGAGGACCTGCGCATCAATGCGCCCGTGGTGTGGGCCGGTCCGCATTGCCACCTCGTGCACTATCCGCTGCGCGGCGGACGCCAGTACAACCTCGTGGTGACGTTCCATAGCCGCGAGCAGGAAGAGTGGGGCGTGCGCGACGGCAGCAAGGAGGAGGTGCTGTCGTATTTCGAGGGCGTGCATGCGAAGCCGCGCCAGATGCTGGACCGCCCGACGTCGTGGCGGCGCTGGGCGACGGCCGACCGCGATCCGGTGGAGCGCTGGAGCTTCGGCCGCGCGACGCTGCTCGGCGACGCCGCGCATCCGATGACGCAATACATCGCCCAGGGCGCTTGCCAGGCGCTGGAAGACGCGGTTGCGCTAGGCGCGGCGTACGAGGCTGCCGACGGCGACTTCGAAAAGGCGTTCGCGATCTACGAAAAGGCGCGCATTCCGCGCGCGGCGCGCGTGCTGTATTCGGCGCGGGAGATGGGCCGCATCTATCACGCGAAGGGCGTCGAGCGGCTCGTGCGCAATTCGCTGTGGGTCGGGAGGACCCAGGAGCAGTTTTATGACGGCTTGCAGTGGCTTTACGGCTGGCGTCAGGAAAGCTGTTTGCAAGGCGCGGTTTGAAGGGTGGGCGAGGGCGCCAGGCGGTGTCGACCGGATTCGTCTTCTGAGTGTCGATTTTATGGACTACAGTGCGAACTCATGCAGTCTCGTCTGACTGTTCACGAAGGAGCACTGGCATGGCGACCGAGCACGGGCAACACCCCTCATCCGTCGTGACGCTCAAGAGCGCCCACGACTTCGACACGACCATCGCGCGTATCAAAACCGCGCTGGAAGGCATTGGCGCCATCGTGTTCGCCGACGTGGACCAGCGCGAGGCCGCGGCGCTCTCGGGCCTCGACCTGCGGCGCACGCGGCTGATCCTGTTCGGCAATCCGAAAGCCGGCACGCCCATCATGGCGGCCAATCCGCACTCGGCGCTCGAGTTGCCGCTGCGTCTGGTGGTGTGGGAAGACGACGCGGGCCGCACGCATGTCGACTATCGCGACGTGGCGCAGACGCTTGGGCCGCTCTACGCCATCACGCCCGATCTGCTCGTGCCGCTGCAACGTGTGGCCGGGATGCTGCAGAACACCGTGCAGTAGTTTCCGCTATTCAAGCGCGCGACACGCCCTATGCGTCGCGCGCAGGAACCCACCGCCCAGCCTGCGCAAGGCGCTCAATAACACGCTGCGAGCCCTCGCAGCGTTCAAGGACGCGCGCGAGCGGCACGGCACCGTCAGATAGCGCGCGTGCCCTCACGCATCATCCGTCATTGCCCGAAATAAATATCGCAGTCCGAACGAGGCCAGCAGGGCTTGCCGATGCGATGCCCCGAGGCGCTACGCGTATCGGGCATGCCGCCATACGACATGTCGGTGTTCGCCTGGGCCGATGCATTGGCATCGTTGGTCATCGACTGATGGCCGTGTTCCTGCGACATCGGATCGTCTGTCGCCCGCGCCGTGCCAGGCGCGGTGGCGGTCGCCAACGTCACGAAGGCGGTGATAAACGCCAATCGGATCTTCATCTCCACACTCCTTCTTGAACGCCGGGGCCACGAAACAGGACGCCCCGACGCGCGCACGGCACGCTGGCGTGTCGTGCGCACTCGAGAGGAAGGCCGGAATGCCGGCGCGAACGCCTGGCTGCCGAACGTGTTAGCTAACTGCCTCACACAGTGGACCCGCCTCCGCCGATTCGGGAGGCGGCGCAGTGTGGCGCGGCGCAAGAAGAAGGGAAAAGCGGGCGCGCAGAGAATGTCCACGCTGCATTTCCAGTTATAGCTCGCACCCAAAAGACTGCAAAACGACCCTTCCCATCTGTTGCTTTTTCTTCCTCATTCTTTCGGTATTGAAATATATCGAAAGGTTAAGGAAATGTAATGGTCGCTGTGTAGTCATGTTCGGATGGTGTAATTCGCTCGCCCTGATGTCTGGCGCATCACCTGAATCGCGCTCAAAGCAAAAGGCAACGCCACACGTCTTTTTTGACGCGTCCCCAGGACTCTAAAACCAACTCGAAGAATCGATGGAGCCCAATAACATGTATCGCCGAGCATTACTCGCCGTGCCGTGCGCTGGCCTCGCCGCCGCACTGTTCGCGTGCGGCAGCAGCAATTCGAACAATGGCGCGTCGGCCACCGCAGCAGTGTCCGCGCAAGACGCTCTCACGACCGCTACGCCGATCAAGCACCTTGTGGTGATCTACGGCGAGAACGTCTCGTTCGACCACTACTTCGCGACCTATCCGAGCTCGACGAACCCCACGGGCGAGCCGGCTTTCGCGGCCGCAACGGGCACGCCGAGCGTCAACGGTCTCTCGGGCTCGCTGCTCACGTCGAACCCGAACTTCACGAACACGAACAACGGCACGGGCGCGGCTAACCCCTTCCGTCTCGACCGTTCGCAGGCCGCCACCGCCGACCAGAACCACGCCTACACTGCCGAGCAGCAAGCCGGCGACAACGGCGCGCTCGACCTGTTCCCGAAGTACACGGGTAGCGGCACGAGCGGCGGCGCAGGCGCCTTCGGCACGAAGGGCCAGGTGATGGGCTACTACGACGGCAACACCGTCACGGCGCTGTGGAACTACGCGCAGAAGTTCGCGATGAGCGACAACGCGTGGACCTCGACCTACGGTCCGTCGACGCCGGGCGCGCTCGAAGTGGTGTCGGGCCAGACCAACGGTCTCGAACTCGTGAACACGTCGAAGCAGCCGGCCACGGCCACGACCTCGTCCTACTACATCCAGGACGGCGCAGGCGGCCTCACGATGATCAACGACGTCGATCCGGGCTACGACACGTGTTCGAGCACGACCGATTCGGGCATGATCAACGCGCTCAACATCGGCGACCTGCTGAACGCGCAGAAGATCAGCTGGGGCGGCTTCATGGGCGGCTTCAACCTGCAGACCGTGAACTCGAACGGCACGACGGGTTGCAAGCGCAGCACGATCGCGACCGCTGTCAACGCCGCCACGGCCGACTACATCCCGCACCACAACTGGTTCCAGTACTTCAAGTCGACGTCGAACCCGCAACACACGCGTCCGAGCTCGACGGCTGCGATCGGTTCGAGCCTCGAAAGCGACGGCAAGACGGCTGAGCCGGCAAACCACCAGTACGACACGGACGACTTCTTTGCCGCTGTGAAGGCCGGCAATTTCCCGTCGGTGAACTTCCTGAAGGCGCCGGCCGCCCAGGACGCGCACGCTGGCTACTCGGACCCGCTCGACGAGCAGGCATTCGTCACCAAGGTCGTGAACTTCCTGATGCAACAGCCGGACTGGAAGAACACCGCCGTTGTCGTGACCTATGACGATTCGGACGGCTGGTACGACCACCAGTACATGGCGCCGGTTCGCTCGTCGATGGCGGCAGCCGACCAGCTCAACGGCAGCAGCGTGTGCGGTTCGGGCACGCAGCCGACGGGTGTGACGGGCGCGCCGGTCAACGGCCGTTGCGGTCCGGGCACGCGTATCCCGTTCGTCGTGATCTCGCCGTGGGCGAAGACGAACTACGTCGACCACACCTTCATCGACCAGGCTTCGGTGGTTCGCTTCATCGAAGACAACTGGCTCGGCGGCGCGCGTCTGGGCGGCGGTTCGTTCGACGCTTCGGCCGGCGACATGCGCGGCCTGCTCAACCTCACGGGCACGGCCAACACGACGCCGCTGTACCTCGACGGCACGCTCGGCACCCAGTTGAGCTCCGCACCGGCGATGTGATTGCCGCCCGGCGCGAGACCCGTTTGCGCACGCTCTGATCGAAGCTGATCCCGAGCGTGCGCGAACCCGGTCCTCGCGCCGGGTTTTCGCCGTTTTTCAGACCGGTTCCCGCAACGCGAACCGGTGCAGGTAGAGCCCGACGCCGTGTCGAGCGCCACCGGCCAACGCCGGGCGCCCACGGCTTTCGGCATTTTTGTCCCGCCAGGAAGAACGCTTCATGTCCGAGCTTTCCGCATCGCCCACTCCGTCTTCTCCCAAGCCGCGCGCCGCGGCGAAGCCCGCGCGCCTCGTGCTGCGCGCCGCCGCCGCCGTGGCGGTTGCCGCGCTCGGCTTCTGCGCCTATGCCGCGGCGTTTCCCGCCAGCGTGCCCGAACCGGTGGGCGAGATCGTCGAGAACCTGACCGGCGCGAATCCGCATCCTGTCGTGTTGCAGCGCCCGCCCGCCGCACCGCTGTCGGCGATGGCGCAGCTCGGCAAGCAGCTCTTTTTCGACCCGACGCTCTCGGCGTCGGGTCAGCAGTCGTGCGCGTCGTGCCATAGCCCGCAGCGTGCCTATGGCCCGCCTAACGGACTCGACGTGCAGAAGGGCGGTCTTGCGATGACGCAGCAGGGCTATCGTCCGCCGCCTTCGCTGATGTACCTGTATCGCCAGCCGAACTTCAGCATCGGCCCCGATGCGGGCGAGAACGACGATGCGCCCACGGTCGCCCAGCAGGCCAGCGCATCGGCCAATGTCGTGAAGTCGCAGAAGACGGCGGGCGGCGCTTCGACCTCGGTGGAGATGGTGCCGCAGGGCGGCCTGTTCTGGGACGGCCGCGCCGACACCTTGCAGCAGCAGGCCTACGGGCCGCTGCTCAATCCGGTGGAAATGGCGAATACGAGCATCGATTCGGTGGCGTCGAAGCTCAAGAGCGCGCCTTACGCGAAGCAGTTCAATGCACTGTTCGGAGACCGAATCTTCGACGATCCCAAGCTCGCCGTGTCCGAAGCGATGTTTGCGATCTCGCGTTATCAGGTGGAAGATCAGTCGTTCCACCCGTACAACAGCAAGTACGACCGCTGGCTCGAAGGTAAGGCACATCTGAGCCAGGCCGAACTGCATGGCCTGCGTCTCTTCAACGATCCGGACAAGGCCAACTGCGCGGGCTGCCACCTCTCGAAGCCGGGCAAGGATGGTCTGCCGCCGATGTTCACCGACTACCAGTACGAAGCGCTGGGCGTGCCGCGTAACCGCAAGCTCGCGCAGAATCAGGACGCGAAGTTCTTCGATCTGGGCGTATGCGGGCCGTTCCGTGCGGACTTCAAGGACCAGACTCAGTATTGCGGCATGTTCCTCACGCCCACGCTGCGCAATACGGCCACGCGCACGGTGTTCTTCCACAACGGCATCTATCACAACCTCGATCAGGTGATGGCGTTCTACAACGAGCGCAATACCGATCCGGGCAAGTTCTATCCGCACGGCCCCGACGGCAAGATCGAGAAATACGACGACATCCCGGTGCAGTACCAGAAGAACGTGGACGTGACGGATGCGCCGTTCGATCGCAAGTTCGGCGACAAGCCCGCGATGACCGCCGACGAGATCCGCGATATCGTCGCGTTCGTCAAGACGCTCAACGACGATCCGCTGCCATCGAACTGAGCTTGTTTTAAGCCACGACCTGCGCCCCCGGCGGCGCGGGTCGTGGCGTGATCATTCAAATCCCTTCCGCCAATGCGGCGCGAGCACGCCTCGAGCGAGTCTCTGCGCCCGCCCATCCACTTCCGCGACGAATTCGCAGCGCTTCTGGTATAGACGAGAACGCAAGCTGCCCGATATCGCGAGCGGGGAAACCTCCCAGCCCAACCCGACGGGCCGAAAGCAGTTCAACCGATGCAGGCGAGTCAACCGGGATGACTGGCATGAACGCATTCAGGATATTGCTTGAAACCCAGCCGCTACTGACGCTCTTTGTGACGGTGGCGCTAGGCTATGTGATGGGCGAAATCAGTATCAAGGGCGTGTCGCTCGGGTCCGGCGCCGTGCTGTTCGTCGGTCTCGCGCTCGGCGGGTGGGCGCCCAGATCCGCTCCGCCTGCACTGCTCGGCACGCTCGGGCTGCTGCTGTTTCTTTACGGAATCGGCATTCAATACGGCGAGCAGTTTTTCAAGGGCTTGAGCAGCACCGATGGGCTCAAGGCCAATGCCGCGGCCGCATTAGGCGTGCTCGGCGCGGGCTTTGTCTCCATCGCCTTGGTGCCGCTATTCGGGGTGGGGCTCGATCAGGCGCTCGGCATGTTCGCCGGGTCCGGCACCAGCACCGCGAGCCTGCAAGCCGCCATGGCCGCATTGAAAAGCGACGGGGCCACGGTCGGCTATAGCGTTTCGTATCCGTTCGGCGTGGCTGGTCCGATTCTCTTTCTGTACGCGCTCAGCACACTGCTCAAGCCGAATATCGCGCCGCCTCCGCCCAAGATGATCGAGAGCGCGGAAATTGCGCTCAGGAATCCCGCATTCGTTGGCCTGACATTGTCCGATCTCATCGAGCAATTGCCTGACGGGGTTGCCATTGCCGCCGTGCGCCGCGCCCATCACAACCAGCAAGCCGCCCACGATCTCGTTCTGCAACCGGACGACGTGCTGCTCGCAACCGCCGTGAATCCGGCGTTGTTGCTCGAAGCAACGTCGCTGTGTGGCGAGCTTCAGCCGGGGCGCATGATGAGCCATCGCGAGGATCTCGACTATACGCGCGTGTTCGCGTCGAGCCGGCTGGTGGTCGGGCACGCGCTGCGCGACTTGCGCTTTCCCGACGGTGTGGTCTGCTCGATCGCGCATGTTCGCCGGGGCGACGCCGACCTGATGCCCGGCCCGGACCTGATTCTCGAATATGGCGACCGCGTCGGCTTGCTGATCAATCGCGCCAACCTGAAGACCATGCGTGCGTTCTTCGGCGATTCGATCAAGGGCACCGCCGAGCTGAGCTACATATCGATCGGTGTCGGTGCGGCGCTCGGTTTGATTGCCGGCGTGATTCCATTGCCGATTCCGGGCATCGGCCGGATGACGCTCGGCCTCGCCGCGCTGCTGCTGGTGGCGCTGTGCCTCGGCCGGGTGCGGCGCTTCGGGCCGTTCGTCTGGACGATGCCGCTCAGCGCGAATCTGGTGCTGCGCAATTTCGGGCTCACGATCTTTCTCGCCCAGGTGGGGATTGCGTCCGGGCCAAAATTCTTCGCGACAGTCGGTGCGACGGGGATGTCCTTTCTGCTCTATGGGGCGGCGATCCTGCTCGCACTGGTGATCATCACGGCGGCGTGCTGCCTGTGGATTTTCCGGTTACCGTTCGACATGGCGGTTGGGGTCATCAGCGGAGCAACGGGGAATCCGGCGATTCTCGCGTTTGCCAATCGCGTTGCGCCGACGGATCGCCCGGATGTCGGTTACGCGATGATTTTTCCCTCGATGACGATTCTGAAAATTTTATTTGTGGAGATCGCGATCGTCTTGAGCCACGGATAGCGAGCCGTGAATCTTGCGCGCCCAGGCGCGAACTTTTGTTCCGGAGACAGTTGATGGACATAGCCGTATTTAGCGCGAAGCCCTACGATCGCCAGTTTCTCGATGCGGCGAATGCGGATCAGGGTCATCGGCTCAGGTATCTGGATGATCCGCTCGATGCGGACACCGTGGGGCTGGCCGCAGGCTATCGCGGGGTCTGCATCTTTGTGAACGACAAGGCCGACGCCGGCGTCCTCGAAGCGCTGGCGCGCGGCGGCACGCAGCTTGTCGCGTTGCGCTGCACGGGCTTTAACAACGTCGATCTGAAGGCCGCCAAAGATCTGGGCATCAAGGTCGTGCGCGTGGTCGACTACTCGCCCAACTCGGTCGCCGAGCACGCGGTGGCGTTGTTGATGGCGATCGACCGCAAGGTGCATCGGGCCTACAACCGCACGCGGGATTTCAACTTCACGCTGGACGGCTTGATGGGTTTCGATCTGTGCGGCAAGACGGTCGCTGTGATCGGCACGGGCAAGATCGGTCGCGTGTTCGCACGCATCATGGTGGGATTCGGCTGCAATGTGATTGGCTACGACGCGTTTCCTTCGCCGGAATTCGAGGCCTTGGGCGGCCGCTATGCGGGCGTGAGCGAAATTGGCGCGAACGCCGACATCGTCTCGTTGCATTGTCCGTTGACGCCGCAGACCTATCACATCATCAATGCCGACATGCTGGCCCGCGCGAAGCGGGGCGCGTTGCTCATCAACACGAGCCGCGGTGGACTGATCGACACGGAAGCGGTGATCGGCGCGCTCAGGAGCGGGCAATTGGGCGGACTGGCGATCGACGTCTACGAGCAGGAGGCGGATGTTTTCTTCCGCGATCTTTCCGGCACGATCGTCGACGACGATGTGCTACAGCGTCTCATGACGTTTCCGAACGTGATCGTGACGGGGCATCAGGCGTTCCTGACGCGTGAGGCCGTATCGACGATCTGCGAAACGACCTTGCGCAGCATCACGGAATTCGAGACCGGGCAGCCGCTAACGAACGAAATCAGCGCTAGCTGAGCGCGACTGCGCAAGCCAGGGCACGCGTGCAATGCACTAGCTTGCGCGCGCCGTCTTTTCATTAGACAAATAAACCGGCTCAATAGAAAATCGATCACGTTTAAATTGACTTGAATAATCATGCTCGATAAATGGCTGCCGAATATTAAAGCGGGCTTATTCGATATCGCTCTGTGCGCCGTATGCGGCCTCGTGATTTCGCAGTTGCTGTTGTGGCTCGGCGCAACGGATTCGCACGCAGCGGCAACGCTGGCAGGCGCGACTGCAGCCCCGCCGCTCGCGCTGCTGATTCTGCGCAGCCGGGGCAGAACGCAGTTCTTCACCCCTCGCCGCTGACGCGCGCATTCACCCAAACGTCAAACCGCCAGGCACAAGGCTTTCGACTCCCCCACGCCCCGCACGTCGCGCCCGCGCGACTGTCACACCCAGCCGATTGACGAAGCAGTTCTCTGCACCGACTGCTACCGCCCACGCACCAACGTTCCCCAGGCCCGCCGCTACGAGCAAGTTTTTCCTTTTTTGGCAAACGTTTGCAGGTCAACTATCAAGTTGGCGTAAAAATGGCCGAAAACGCGCATGTAGCCCTGCAACTCTGGAGACTGAGACGTGAAGCGCGTTGCCTTTTTACTCGCCGTACTTGCCGTGACAGGTTGCGCGCAAATGCATCCGGCCGATTCGGCACAGGCCGACAAGCCGGGCGTCTCGGGCGCGATCCTGCGCTTCGACATTCCTGCCGATGCTCTGGGAGCCCACGATCCGCAACTGAGCGCCGTGCTCGCCAAGGCAGGCGCGCTGGCGGCTGCGCAGAAGCGTCCGACCGTCATTCGCGTGACCGCGCTCGGCCAGGATCTTCGCTACATCAACGAATCGATCTGGAAGGGCGTGCCGGTGCACTCGAGCAACAAGCCGGTGCTGGAAAACCTCACGGCCGGCGCGAACCAGACGTACAGCGTGTCGATCGAGCCGCTGCAATCGGGAGGCTGACGAGATGCGCATGATTGCTTTTGCGGCTGCCGCGTGTCTGGTCTCCACGGCGGCCTGGGCGGGTCAGTCGGAGGCTGCGGGCACGAGTCTGCAGACCTCGACGGGCTTCACGGCTTCGCCCGCTACCGACAAGGTTTATCCCCCGCTGCCTACGCTCGCGATGCTGCCGCCCCCGGGCAGCGATGACGACGATGCGCCCGTGGCGCGCGCGTCGTCGCGCAGCAAGAAGAAGCTGCGCCAGCATGACGTACGGCCCGTCGGCCCGACGGCGCGGCTCGTGGTGTCCGATGCGTCGCGCACCTATCTCAAGGACATCGAGCATCAACTCGATGTTGCATTGGCGCACTGACGCTAGATCAGGAGAGCGGACCCATGCCTGAAAACCTGTCCCGAGCGTCGCGGCGCGCATGTAGGCGTGCCCTCGGCGTGCTGGCCCTTGCGGCTGCGGCCTTCGGCGTTGCGTCGGCGCAAGCCGCCACGACCGATAACGACTGCTTCGAAAAAGCGGGCGCGTATCAGGGCGTCAACCCGCTCGTGCTGCGTGCGGTTGCGTGGCGCGAGTCGAAAGGCGACGCTTCGGCGGTGAACCGCAATACCAACGGTTCGATCGACGTCGGCCAGGCGCAGATCAATTCGATTCATTTCTCGGAACTGGCGCGCCAGGGCATTCCGCATCGCGCGTTGACCGATCCCTGCGTGAATATCTTCGTGGCCGCGTGGCTACTCAAGCAGAAGATGGTGCGTTACGGCAATACGTGGCGCGCGATCGGCGCGTATCACTCGGAGTCGCCCGGCGAGCGCGATGCTTACGCCCGCAGCATTCAGGCGATTCTCGTGAGCTGGGGGCAGTTGCAGCCTGCGCATTGAAGGGACCGGCGCGCCTGGGCGGGCCGGTCCTGCACGTCTAACTTGCTACCCGTGAGCGATTAACCTGCCAACGTCGCGTTCAGCGTGATCTTCGCGTTATTGGCGAACAGCTTCGACACCGGGCAGTTTTCCTTCGCGCCCGTCGCGAGCTTTTCGAAGGTCGCCTGATCGATGCCCGGAATCTTCGCGGTCATGTCGAGCTGGCAGGCCGTAATCGAAAAGCCTTCGCCCACTTTTTCGAGCGTGACCGTGGATTTCGTTTCGATGCTCTCGGCCTTGAAACCCGCTTCGGTGAGAAAGAGCGAAAACGCCATCGTGAAGCAGCCCGCATGGGCGGCGCCGATCAGTTCTTCGGGATTGGTGCCGGGGCCGCCTTCGAAGCGCGAGGCGAAGCCATAGGGCGCGTCCCGCAGCACGCCGGTCTGGGTCGAGATGCTGCCCTGGCCGTCCTTGATGCCGCCATGCCATTTGGCGCTTGCCGTCTTTTGCATGATGTCTCTCCGCGATGGGGTTGGGGGAAGTGCAGGGCGCGCAAGCGGCATGCCGTGCTGGCGACGACCCCGCGAGTCAAGATTAATCGACCGATTTATTGTTTGACGCCGCCCGAGTACCAGAGCGCGGCCGCGTCGATCTCGTCGGGTGTCATGTTGCGCGCGATGTTGCGCATCTGCTCGGAAATATCGTTGTGGCGCGTGCCGTTCGCGAAAGCCGCGAGCTGCGCCTTCGTATAAGCCACCGGCAAGCCGTCGAGCCACGGGCTGCCCACCTTGCTGTCCACGCCGCCGTGGCACGCGGCGCAAGCCGGAATATTGCGCAGCGGCGCGCCGTGCGCGACGATCGCGGGCGCATCGCCATGCAAATGCGCGACCGGTTCGAGCGAGGCGTAATAGGCCGCGAGATCGCGCATGTCCTGATCGGAAAGATTCTGCGCCATCGGCGACATCACGGCGCTCTGGCGCGCGCCGCTCTGAAAATCGAGCAATTCCTTGTAGACCACGCTCGCAAATTGTCCCGCGAGATTCGGCGAATTCGCGTCGCTCATGCCGCGCGGGCCGTGGCACATCGTACAGCGCAGCGAGAGCGTGGCGCCGCGTCCGATCGAGAGGCTGGTGGCGTCGTCGAGCATGTGCGGCGCGAGTTCGACCGTGCTGACCTTGTAGCCGGGCGAGACCGTCGCGCTCGCCTGATACCACTGGCGCGGCACGCCCGCGGCGCTGCAGATCGCATTCCACAGGCCCTGGAATTGCGGATCGCTCTGCGCCGAAGGCAGCCAGACGAAGCCGATCAACGCGGAGACCACGAGCACGCCTATCGTCGCGCCGACGCTCGCGCGAAACCAGACGTTGCGTAACGAGAACAGGCGTTCGTCGCTCATCGCGGCGCTCCGATCGGGATGGCGGGCACGGCCGTATCCGGGGTTGCGAGCAACTGGGCGATCGGGTAGCCGTAATTGGCGACCGTGAGCGCGACCATCAGCACGATCCACAGCGCGAAGCTGTTGAGCGCGACGGGCAGCGTCGGCGATTCGTGCACGGGGGTGCTGAAGCGGTATTCCTCGGCGGGCTGGATGGCGCTGCGATGACCTTGCAGCAGCACCACGAAGAACAGCACGACGGAAATCACGAGTATCAGACCGCCGATGGCCGAGATCGTCACAAGGCTCGCCTGCGCCGCCAGCGCGGGATCGCTGTAATCGAAATAGGCCATGCGGCGCGGCATGCCGAGCAGGCCGACCATGTGCCACGGAAACGTCGTCACGATCATGCCGATGAACCACAGCCACAACTGCCAGCGCATGAGCCGCCAGTTGGTGAGCGCGCGGCCCGTGAGTTGCGGCCACAGATCGTAGGCAATGGCGAAATACATGATGACGATCGCGCCGCCGTAGATCAGGTGAAAGTGGCCCGTGACCCATTGCGTGTTGTGGATCGGCTGGTCGAGCTGGTAGCTCATGTTGATGAGGCCGCCCGCGCCGCCGAAGCCGAGCATCACGAACGAAAACGCCAGCGCGAGCATCTGCGGGTTGTGCCACGGCAGCTTCGCGATCCAGCCGAATACGCCTTGCCCGCCGCGCAGTCGTCCTGCGATTTCGACCGACGCGCAGATCGTGAAGACCGTGAGCAACGTAGGCACTGCCACGAGCGCCGTGAACACCGATTGCAGGAACTTGAAGCCCGCGCCCACCTGCGGATCGGTGAACAGATGGTGCAGGCCGATCGGCATCGCCACCACGAGGAACAGGATGAACGAGATGCGCGCCATCGAATCGCTATAGAGACGCCCGCCGATCGCACGCGGAATGATCGTGTAATAGGCGATATAGGCGGGCATCAGCCAGAAGTAGACGATGGCGTGCAGCGTCCACGAAAAGAACACGCGCGCGAGGCCCGCGTCGATGGTGTTGCGCCAGCCCAGCGCCACGGGCAGGATCTGGAACAGCACTTCGATGGCCGCGCCCACGGCCGTCCAGCCCCATAGATACGCGCCCGCCGTGGTCGCGAACATCGCCAGCGGCACGGGCTTGCCGCGATTGTCGCGCTTCCATGCCGCGAGATTCACGCTCATCAGCGCGACCCAGACCCACGAGCCGACCACCACGAGCACCACGCCGATGTAATAGAACACGTTGCCGATCATCGGCGGATAGAAGGTGTAGAGCACCGAGGCGCGGCCGAGCGCGACCGGCACCGATGCCGTGACCGAGCCGAGCGCGAGCAGGATGAAGCCGAGCCACGCGAAGCGCACGCCCACGAGCGGCCGCTTGAGCGCCAGCTCGCTCACCGCGTAACCAAAGCCCATGGCGACGAGCGTGGGGAACGCATAGCCCATGACGGTGCCGTGCTCGGTGACCGACCGGTAATATAGTTCGGGGTCCTTAAGCCACGGATGCAGCGGGCTGCGCACGAGCATCTGCCACGCGCCGAGCAGGAGCGCCACGCCGAACAGCACGAACGCGAGCCAGAAGTGGGCGAGCACGAGTCGCTTGTTATTTAACACAGCTCAGTCTCCCCGAATGGTTCTCCGGCAGGGCCGCCATCTGCATGAAGCTGGCGCGATCGACCACTTTTACATGCGCCCACATGCCCTGATGGCCGGTGCCGCAATACTCGTGGCAAGGCATCAGGTGATCGCCGGGCTGCGCGAAGGTCGTGCGGAACGTGGAGACATAGCCCGGCTCGACCATCGAATTGAGGTTGGTGTCGGTGACGAGAAAGCCGTGCACGACATCGGCGCTGGTGGCGCGAAAGGTGATGGGCACGCCCGCGGGCACCACGATGCATTGCGGCGTGAACGAGTACTGCTGCGCGAGCACGCGCACCGTGACGGAGCCGTCCGGCTCGAGCGCGCTGCCCAGGTTGGTTTCGACGAATTCGCCCGAGACGTGCAGCGTTTCCGGGTTGATGGTCTCGACGCGCGAAGGCGGCATCATGGCCCAGTGCAGGCCGGTGAAGACCACCATCGCCACCAGCACGAGAACGAGCGCGACCATGAGCGTGGCCCAGCGGCGCTCCACGCGTGCGGCGACTTCTGCGCTGGCATGGGGATCGGTTGAATGCGATGACATGAGGGCGGTTCGCGCAGGCTAGGGGTTACTGGATCACGCCGCGAGGCAGGAATACCAGGAAGTAAAAGGCGAACCAGAGCGCGATCACGATGCCAGTGGAAATGCTCGCGAGCGCGAGCGCGCCGCTCGGGCCCTGGCGCACGATCTCGTCGACCTGCTCGTGCTGGGGACGCTCGCCGGGTTGTTCGGGAACGGGGGTTTCGATCATCGCGGCCTCGTTTCAGAAAAGCGGCGCCGAGCGCAGCGCATTGACTTCCTTCACGGACACCGGCGCGCCGTGATTGCCCCACGCGGTGCGGATATAGGTGACCACGGCGGCCACTTCCTCGTCGGAGAGCGATTGCGCGAAGGGCGGCATGCCATAGGGCATCGGATTCTTTCTCGTGCCCGGCGCGTAACCGCCGTTGAGCACCATGCGGATGGGGTTCACCGCCGAATTCATCTGGATCGACTGGTTGTTCGCGAGCGGCGGGAAATGCGGCAGCTTCCCCTGGCCTTCGGTGGCGTGGCACACGGCGCACTGCGCTTCGTAGATCTTCTTGCCGAGCGGCGCGAGGCGGTTGGCTTCCTCGGTCACGAACTGGCTCTTGGGCGACGTATCCACTTCGCCCGAATGGCCCGGCAGCGACTTCAGATAGACGGCCACGGCGCGCACGTCGTCTTCGCTCAGGTACTGGAAGCTGTCGTAGACGACTTCGGCCATCGGCCCGTACACGGCGCCGCGATTCGACACGCCTGCGTGCAGCAGGTCGACGATATCGTCGATGCTCCAGTCGCCGAGACCCGCCTCCTTGTTCGAGGTGAGCGAAGGCGCGTACCAGTTCTGCAGCGGAATCAGTCCGCCCTGGAATTCCTTGGAGGCGGAGTTGCCTCCCAGCGCGTTGATCTCCGTATGGCACATCGTGCAATGGCCGAGCCCTTCGACCAGATACGCGCCGCGATTCCATTCGACCGATTGCTTCGGATCGGGCTTGAATTCGCCCGAGCGGAAGAACAGCGCGCGCCAGCCGAGCAGCAGCGAGCGCTGGTTATACGGAAAGCGCAGCGTGTGGGCGCGATTGGGCTGATGCACGGGCGGCGTGGAGATCAGGTAGGCGTAGATCGCGTCGGAATCGGCGCGCGTGACCTTGGTGTACGAGGCGAACGGCATCGCGGGATAGAGCAGCGTGCCGTCGCGCGATTTGCCTTCGTGCAGCATGCGGTAGAACTCGTCGGCGCTCCACGCGCCGATGCCGAACGCCTTGTCGGAGGAGATATTCGGCGTATAGAGCGTGCCGAATGGCGTCTCCATCGGCCGGCCGCCGCCGAACATCTTTTGCGACGGCACGGTGTGGCAGGCGATGCAGTCGCCCGCGCGCGCGAGGTATTCGCCGCGCGCGACCTGCAGGGCGTGGGCGTCCGTGGGCTTGGCATTCGCCGTGGCCGTCGCGGCGGCTGCGCTGGCGGCGTCGGCCGCGTTGGCGGAGGGCGCGCCGGATTGCGCCTGTGCGCCGAGCACCACGGCCAGCAGCGCAATGCCAGGCATCAGGCGGATGAGGGATCGAAGTCTGCGCACGTCGAGGCCTCGGCTAGTTGGGGACGCTGCCGCAGGCGAGCGGCAAAGGCGAGGGCGCGGCGGGCGTCGGATCGGCAGGCGCGGGTTGCGCGGCGAGCCACGCCGCGATGGCCGTGATGTCGCGCTCGGCCAGGTGCGAGGCGATGTCGTGCATGCAGTCAGGGCTCGCGGCGCGGCGCGTGCCGTAGCGGAACGCGCCCAGTTGCGCGCTGATGTACTCCGCGTGCAGGCCCAGCAAGCCGGGAATCGCGGGTTGCATGCCGGTGAGCGAGGCGCCGTGGCAGGCCGCGCAGGCAGGCACGTTGCGGTTGGGCGCGCCGTTCGTCACGAGCGACTTGCCGAGCGCGAGCAGGGCGGCGTCGACCTTGGGCGTAGCGGGCGGCGGATAGGGCGGGTGCTGTTGCGCGAAGAAATCGGCGATCTGCTTGAGGTAGGCGTCGGGCAGGTACGCGAGCAGGTAGTTCATCGGCGGATAGCTGCGGCCGCCGTCACGAAACGCGATCAGCTGGTTGTAGAGATAGCCTGCGGGCTTGCCGGAAAGGCGCGGAAAGTAGTCGTTGTCGGTGCCTTCGCCATGCGCGCCGTGGCACGCGGCGCAGCCCATCACGCGGGCTTGCATCGTGTCGGGCGCGCGCTCGGCGGGCGGCGCCGCCAGGGGCAACGCGCCAGGCAGCGCGAGCGCAAGGACGCAGAGGACAACGCGGACGAAGCGATTTCTCAATGATTCCCTCGGTGCGGATTGTGGCGGTGCTGGAACACTCAAGCGGCAAACACAAACGCGATGCGATTCGGTATCAGTTGAGGCGTCGTCCGGTGTGGGGCAAGGCAGTCCGGCGCGCATCCTCTGCGACGGATTATGAGGAAAAATAGAATCCGCCGTGGTGAAGGTGTGCAGCGCAATGCGGCGGTTTCTTTACGTTTAACCCTTGAAAAGCGATGTTTGCTAACGCGAGCGAAGCTTTCGGGCTCGACTGGTCGCTGGCAATTAATATGGATTCCATATTAAATTTCAGCGTCAGGAACCTCCTGTCACGTTGATGTCATCCGGGCGGCGCGTATCGTCGAAGGCAGGGAGCCAGTCGGGTTGTCGGATGTCTTTGTTTGTCCCGCGCCCTGCGGCTAATGCCCGCAGGGGTTTGAGCAAGACCCGACCGCTCGTGCGGTTGTCCGACGACGTATAATGGAGCGAAATCCGCATACCAAGGAGGGGACGATGGCCGATTCGCTCGCCGCGCCCATACCCACCCGCACGCCCCGTAATCGCAATCTCGCCGAACACGTCGTCAGCTACGTCAACGAGCAGATTGCGTCGCGCGCCATCAAACCCGGCGACAAGTTGCCGACCGAAAGCAGTCTCATGACGCTGCTGGGCGTGAGCCGCACCGTCGTGCGCGAGGCCATTTCGCGCTTGCAGGCCATGTCGGTGATCGAGACGCGTCACGGCATCGGCAGCTTCGTGCTGGAGCCGCGCCGCGAGCCGCTCGATCTCGACGTCGTGCCCGCGAGCACGCTCAACGATCTGCTGTCCGTGCTCGAATTGCGTATCAGCCTTGAAACCGAATGCGCAGGGCTCGCCGCGCAGCGCGCGAGCGAGCGCGATCTCGCGAATATCCGCACGGCGCTCGATGCGATCTCGGCGGCGACGCGCGCGGGCGGCGACAGTGCGGGCGCGGATCTGCAATTTCATGTGTCGGTGGCGCGCGCCACGGGCAACCGCTATTTCGTCGATATCCTCACGCAGATGGGCGCGGCGCTGATTCCACGCCATCGCATCGACTCGGCCGGGATCGCGCACAGCGATCCGCGCGCCTATGCCGAGTTGGTGAATCGCGAACACGAAAGCATCTTCGAAGCCATCGCGCGTCACGATCCCGAAAGCGCACGCGCGGCGATGCGCATGCATCTGTCGAGCAGCCGCGAGCGGCTGCGCCGTGCGGCGACGGCCGCGGGAGAAACGGCCTGAGCGTGCCGCTGCGGTACACGAAGGTATAAAAAACAGCGGCTGCGAGATTCACTCGCAGCCGCTGTTTGCGTTTACGCGCAGAGTTTATCCGCGCACCAGTTCGCCATCCTTGCGACGCCACAGCGCAAGTGGATTGTGATCGGCAAGCGCCTCGGGCAGCAGGTCCGCCGGGAAATCCTGGTAGCAGACCGGGCGCAGGAATCGCTCGATCGCGCTCGTGCCCACCGAGGTCGCGCGGCTATCGGAAGTCGCCGGGAACGGGCCGCCGTGGACCATGGCGTGCGTGACTTCCACGCCGGTCGGAAAGCCGTTGACGAGCAGACGTCCCGCCTTGCGTTCGAGGATCGGCACGAGGCGCTTCGCGGCTGCAATGTCGTCGCGGTCCATCTGGATCGTCGCCGTCAACTGGCCTGCGAAGTGTTCCGCTACCGCGAGCAGTTCCGCTTCGTCCTTGCAGCGTACGAGGGTCGAGGCGGGGCCGAACACTTCGTCTTCGAGCGCGGCTTGCGCGAGGAAGGTCTGCGCGTCGGTCACGAAGAGCGCGGCGCACGCCTGGTTCGGGCCACTTTCCGGTTGGCCCTTGGCGAGCGCGTTCACGCCAGGCGTCTGCGCGAGTCGCTGCGTGCCTTGCTCATAGGCCGTGTGGATGCCCGCCGTGAGCATGGTCTGCGCGGGCTTGCCGCCCAACGCCGCCGAAGCGGTTTCAACGAACTGCGTAAGCGCCGGACTGTCGACGGCGATCGCGAGGCCCGGATTCGTGCAGAACTGGCCCGCACCGAGCACCAGCGAATCGACGAAACCCTGCGCGATGGCCGCGCCGCGCGCGGCGAGTGCCTGCGGCAGCAGAAACACCGGGTTGATGCTGCTCATCTCCGCATAGACGGGAATCGGCTCGCGGCGCTGCGCGGCGATCTGCATGAGCGCCGTGCCGCCCGCGCGCGAGCCGGTGAACCCCACGGCCTTGATGGCCGGATGCGCGACGAGGGCCTCGCCCACAGTGCGTCCCGCGCCAACGATCAGCGAGAACACGCCTTCGGGCAGGCCCATGTCCTTGACGGCCTGCTGGATCACGCGGCCCACCATCTCCGAGGTGCCGAGATGCGCGCCGTGCGCCTTCACGACCACGGGGCAGCCCGCGGCGAGCGCCGCCGCCGTGTCGCCGCCCGAGACCGAGAACGCCAGCGGGAAATTGCTCGCGCCGAAAACCGCGACCGGGCCGACGGCGATCTTTTGCAGGCGCAGATCGGAACGCGGCAGCGGCTTGCGCTCGGGCAGGGCGGAATCGAGCGTTGCCGTGAGCCACAGACCTTGGCGGACTTCCTGCGCGAACAGGCGCAATTGGCCGACGGTGCGGCCGCGCTCGCCTTCCAGGCGCGCCTTCGGCAGGCCGGTTTCCGCGTGCGCGCGTTCGGTGAGCGCGTCGCCGAGCGCGGCGATGCCGTCCGCGATGCGGTCGAGGAAGGCGGCGCGCGTGGCGAGCGGGGCGCTGCGATACGTGTCGAAAGCCGCAGCGGCCAGTTCGCAGGCTTGCGCGACGTTCTCGACGGTGCCGCTGCCGAAGACCGGCGCGGGGATGTCCTCGCCGGTGGCGGGGTTGAAGGCCAGTAGCGGCTTGTCCGAGCCACGCACGGCGCGGCCTCCAATGAGCATGTCGCCGGTGATCTGCATGTCGTCTCCTGCTGGGGTTGCGTGATATACGTCATCGTACAACATATCATGCGCGGGAAACAACCGTTCCGTGTGTGTGCCTGATTAGCCTATAGGATCCGCACGTTTCATTGAAGTGGCGTGACGTGGTCGTCCATTTTATAGGACGTCGTACATCACCGACTTTTCGCCCGCTTCGCGAAATAATCCAGCGCGAAATCCCGAAAGCGCTCGACGGCGGGCGTGTTCTGTTCCTCGTTCCAGGCGAGATCGAGGTCGGCGTGGGCGTCGGCGCTCCAGAGCGGGCGGAACACCACGTCGCGAAAACCCAGTTCCTGCGCCGAGGCGGGCACGATCGCCACGCCCAACCCCGCGCGCACGAGCGCCACGATGCTGTGCGTCTGGTCGATGAACTGCACGTGCCGCACGCGCACGCCCGCCGCATTGAACAGGCCCGCGATGCGGTCGTGAAAGTATTTGCCGCCATCGGGGGAATACATCACAAAGGCCTCGTCCTCCAGATCGCGCGCGGCGATCGTGCGGCGCTTCGCGAGCCGGTGGGCGGCGGGCAGGGCGGCCATCAGCGGTTCGCGCGTGAGCAACTGGAAGGCGAGGCCGCGGCTCGCGAACTGCGCGCGCATGATGCCCAGGTCGATCGCCCGCGTTTCCAGAGCGCGCGTCTGGGCGAGCGAGACCATCTCGCGCAGCACCACGGTAATGCCCGGCAACGCCTCGCGTGCGGCGGCGAGCAGCGCGGGCACCATCTGATAGCCCGAGACGGCCGTGAAGCCGATCGTCACCTGACCCGCATCGCCGCGTGCTACGCGCCGTGCCGAATCGGCGGCCTGGTCGGCCAGACGCAGGATGCGCAGGGCGTCGTCGTAATAGACGCGGCCGGCTTCGGTCATTTTCACGCTGCGGCTGTTGCGCTCGAACAGCACGAGGCCGAGCGCTTCTTCGAGCAGATGGATCTGCCGGCTGAGCGGCGGCTGGGTCATGAACAGACGCGCGGCAGCGCGTCCGAAGTGCAGTTCTTCGGCGACAGCCACGAAGCAGCGCAGGTGATTGAGGTCGACATTCATTTCAATTTGTGTATCGATCGATGCTGAATATAGCTTAGACCGCGATCGATCGCCTGCCTATACTCGACTGCGATTTCACTACTCGATGCGGTGCGCCGCCACGGCGAGCCGCGCCGCTTCATCGTCAAGATCGTCCCGAGGAAACCGCGCATGTCTTTCGAAGTCCTTCTCATCAATCCCGTGATTGCCGCGCTCGACGAAGCGCTGCGCGCCCGTTACACGGTGCACCGTCTCTACGAGCACGCCGACGCCCAGGGCTGGCTGCGCGAGATCGGTGCGCGCATCGACGGTGTGGTGACGGGTGGCGCCTCGGGCATCGGCAACGAGTCGATGGACCGCTTGCCGAAGCTGCGCATCGTCGCGATCAACGGCATCGGCACCGATGCGGTCGATCTCGACTACGCGCGCTCGCGCAACATTCACGTGTCCACCACGCCGGGCGTGCTCACCGACGATGTCGCCGATCTTGCGCTCGGGCTCCTGCTGGCGGCCTGCCGCGGCCTGTGCGTGGGCGACCGCTACGTGCGCGACGGCCAATGGCGCGCGAAGGCGCCGCTGCCGCTCGCGCGCAAGTTCAGCGACATGAAGGTGGGCATCGTCGGGCTTGGCCGCGTGGGCCGTGCCATCGCCGCGCGCGCCGCCGCGTTCAACTGCGCGATTGGCTATACGGATCTGCGCGCGATGCCGGACGTGCCGTGGCGCTACGTGGGCGACCTGCACACGCTCGCGAGCGAAAGCGATGCGCTGGTGCTGGCCGCGTCCGCCGATGACGCCGAAGGTATCGTCGATGCCCACATTCTCGATGCGCTGGGTCGCGACGGCTGGCTCGTCAACGTGGCGCGCGGCAAGCTCGTCAACGAGGCGGATCTGGTGCGCGCGCTGGTGGAAAAGCGCATCGCGGGCGCGGGTCTCGATGTGTTCGTAGACGAGCCCAACGTGCCCGAGGCTCTGTTCGCGCTGCCCAATGTCGTGCTGCAGCCGCATCGCGCGAGCGCCACGGTGCAGACGCGCGAGGCGATGGCGAAGATCGTGCTGGAGAGTCTCGAGGCGAGTTTCGCGGGGCGGCGCCCCGACACCAGCGTGACCTGAGTCCACACGCGCTAGGCGCAATTGCACGCATGAGCGTGCAACGAAAACCCATCCCGGAACAGGGAGGAGACACATGAAAGCCTTTGATATAGCCGCCGCGAAACCGGCGGTGGAGCAGGCCCGCGTCGGCCACTTCCGCTATGCCATCCTCGGCCTGATTTTCTGCATCACCGTCCTCAATTACGCCGATCGCGCGACGCTCTCGATCGCCGGCACCTTCGTCGCCCGCGACCTGGGTCTCACGCCTGCCGCGCTCGGCGTGGTGTTTTCCGCGTTTGGCTGGGCCTATGCGATCGGCCAGATTCCGGGCGGTTGGCTGCTCGACCGCTTCGGCGCGCGCCGCGTCTATGGCGCGAGCATCGTGCTGTGGTCGTGCTTTACGCTAGGGCAGGGCGCGGTGTCGATCTTCGGCTCTGTGGCGGCGGCCACCTCGGCGCTCTTCGTCATGCGCTTCATGCTCGGGCTGGTGGAATCGCCCGCGTTTCCGGGCAACGCGCGCGTGGTGGCGGCGTGGTTTCCGACCGGCGAGCGCGGCACCGCGAGCGCGCTTTTCAATTCCGCGCAGTACCTCGCCGTGGTGATCTTCACGCCGCTCATGGCGTGGCTCACGCACATCTATGGCTGGCATCAGGTGTTCTTTTTCATGGGCGCGCTTGGCCTCGTGGCCGCGTGCGTCTGGTTCGCGACGATGCGCGAGCCGGCATCGCACCCGCGCATGAGCCGCGCAGAACTCGACTATATCGCCGAACGCGGCGCGCTCGTCCAACTGGATAGCAATCTCGCACGCGGCGGCCAAAACCGCCGCCGCTTCACGCGCAAAGAGATCGGCGTGTTGTTCACCAATCGCATGCTGTGGGCGCTCTATATCGGCCAGTACTGCATCACGGCGCTCACGTATTTCTTCATCACCTGGTTCCCGATCTACCTCGTGAAGGAGCGCGGCATGAACATCATGACCGTGGGCTTCGTGGCGGCGCTGCCTGCGATCTGCGGGTTCTCGGGCGGCGTGTTGGGCGGGGCGATCTCGGACTGGCTGATCCGGCGTGGCGTGCCGATGTCGGCGGCGCGCAAGACGCCGTTCATGATCGGCATGGTGCTGGCGACGGCCCTGATTGGCGCGCCGTTCGCCGCCAGCGATACGGCGGTGGTCGTGCTGGTTTCGCTCGCGTTCTTCGGCAAAGGGCTGGGCGCCATCGGCTGGGCCGTGCTCGCGGACGTCGCGCCGCGCGAGATGACGGGCTTGAGCGGCGGGGTGTTCAACGGCATCGGCAACGTGGCGGGCATTGTCACGCCTATCGTGATCGGCTTCGTGGTGGCGACGACGGGCTCGTTCGACCGGGCGCTGTGGTTTGTCGGCGCGCACGGCGTGGTGGCGATGCTGGCGTATGGGCTGCTCGCGGGCACGTTCCGGCGTATCGAACTGCCAGCGGCTTAAAACAACGCCAGTTGTACGATGTCCTATAATTTATAATGCATCATCCGACAGGGGCGCGTAGTGGCTGCAACGCCCTTGTTTCCTATGATCGGTCGGTGAATCAAGGGTAAACACCCCATTGGAGTTGTCCGATGACTTGGCTACAATGTCATCAGACAACGTACCACGGTGCCCGACACCGACAGGAGACAACCCCGATGTCCGCTTCTGCTTCCCGCTTCGACGAGCTGCTGGATTCCGCCAGCTCGAAGGTCAAGCGGCACGTCCTGCCGCTGTTCCTGATCATGTTCATCGCGAACTATATCGACCGTGTGAACGTCGGTTTCGCCAACGCCCACATGGAAGCCGATCTCGGTCTTTCGGCGGCGGCGTACGGTCTGGGCAGCGGGTTGTTCTTCGTCGGCTACGCGCTCTTCGAAGTGCCCTCGAACATGCTGATGCAAAAGTTCGGCGCGCGCGCCTGGCTCACTCGCATCATGGGCACGTGGGGCCTCGTTGCGGGCGCGATGGCGTTTGTGCAGAACGACACCTCGTTCTATGTGCTGCGTTTCCTGCTGGGTATCGCGGAAGCGGGCTTCTTTCCGGGCGTCGTCTATTACTTCGCGCAGTGGCTGCCGCAGAAGGAGCGCGGCAAGGCCGTGGCGATCTTCCTGGCGGGATCGGCGTTCGCCTCGGTGCTCTCGGGTCCGGTCACGGGCGCGTTGCTCTCGATTCGCGGCCTCGGTCTCGCGGGCTGGCAGTGGATGTTCCTGATCGAAGGCGCGTTTTCCATTGCGCTGTGCGCGGCAAGCTGGCTGCTGCTGAAGTCGCATATTCGCGACGCGCACTGGCTCAGCGGCGAAGAGAAAAGTGCGCTCGAAACCTATCTGGCACGCGAGCAGGCCGAACGCGAAGCCGCCACCGGCGCGCATGTGCCGGTCACGCGCCTGTTGCGCGACCCGCAGATCGTGCTGTTCTGCTTCCTCTACTTCGCGATCCAGTTGACGATCTACGCGGCCACCTTCTGGCTGCCCACCATCATCCGCAAGATGGGCGGCCTCACGGATTTCCAGGTGGGCCTCTACAACGCAATTCCGTGGATGATCGCCATCGTCGCGATGTACTGCTTCGCGTTGCTTTCCGCGAAATACCGTTTCCAGCAGGGATGGCTCGCGTTCACGCTGGTGATCGCGGCCTGCGGGCTGTTCGCCTCCACTTCGGCGAACCCGGTGTTCTCGTTCGTGGCGATCTGCTTTTCGGCGATCGGTTTCAAGGCGGCGTCTTCGTTGTTCTGGCCGCTGCCGCAGGGCTATCTCGATGCCCGCGTGGCGGCCGGCGTGATCGCGCTCATCAATTCGCTCGGCAATCTGGGTGGGTTCTTCGCGCCGGCCACATTTGGTTACCTTCAGCAGCACACCGGCTCGATCACGGGCGGTCTGTATGGCCTGGGCGTGACGTCGCTGATCGCCGCCGCCTTTGCGTTCCTCGCGCGCAACAAGCCGTCGCGGCGCCTGTTCAACGATGACGCCGAATCCGTCCATCGTGGCGCACACTGACGCTTTTCGCCCACGAACCGAGAGGGAACCACTCATGCAAGATCGTTACTTTGTCTACGTTTCGAACGCCAATGATGGCGAGATCGACGTGCTGCATCTGGACGCCGCCGCCGGCACGCTGACCCCGCACGCCCGCACGACCATTGCGCCGACCGTCATGCCGATGGCGCTCGCCCCCGACCATCGCCATCTTTACGCGGTCACGCGCGGCACCGACCTGCATCTGTACTGCTACGCGATCGACGCGCAGACCGGCGCACTGACTACGCTCGGCCGTGCGCCGCTCGATTCGAGCTTCGCCTACCTGGGCGCCGATCCGCTCGGCCGCTTTCTGCTCGGCGCGTCGTATGGCGAGCATCGCGTGTGTCTGTATCGCGTGAAGGACATCGAAAATGGCGTGGGCGCGCCGCTGCAAACCGTCGAAGGCATCCAGAACGCGCATGCCGTGATCGTTTCCGGCGATGGCCGTTTTGCCTACGCGACGTCGCTCGGCAGCAATCGTGTGTTTTGCTTCGCGCTGGAAGAAGCCGGGCGTTTGCGCGAGATCGGCGTGGTGGATCTCGGCCAGGGTTTCGGGCCGCGCCATCTGCGTTTGTCGCCCGATGAAAACACGCTCTACGTGCTGAGCGAATTCCGCGCGACCGTCGCGGCGTTCGCACGCGATCCGCAAACCGGCGAACTCGCCTTGCGCCATGTCTCGCCGCGCGCCGCCGATCTCGCGCATCTGAACGACGGCTTCGCGCGGCCCGGTTCCGCCGACCCGGTGCAGCCCGATCCCGCCGAACTCGCGAAGCTCGTCTGGGCCGCCGACCTGCACGTTTCGCCCGATGGCCGTTTCGTCTACGCATCGGAGCGCACCACGAGCCGGTTGCTGACCTACGCCGTGCAGCCCGATGGTTCGCTCGACTACGTAGGCTCGGTCGATACCGAAACGCAGCCGCGCGGTTTTCGCCTCGACCCGTCGGGCCGCTTTGCCGTGGCGTGCGGAGAAAAGTCGCCGCACGTGTCGCTCTATCGCGTCGATGCGCAGAGCGGGGCGCTCACGCTCGCCGCGCGCTGCGCGGGCGGGCACGGCGCGAACTGGGTCGAAATTGTCGCTCCAAGCCAGGCTTGAAGAGTTTTGATTGATTGACTGGCGCCGGTCTTACTCACGCGCCGCTTTTTAACAGGTAACGCTTTCATGACCACACAAACCGTCCAGCCGCATGCCAAGGCGAGCGCCACGCCCGTCGTGACCGAACTGCGCGTCGTGCCCGTCGCGGGCCGCGACAGCATGCTGATGAATCTCTCCGGCGCGCACGGCCCGTTCTTCACGCGCAACGTCGTGCTGCTGCGCGACAGCGCGGGCAAAACGGGTATCGGCGAAGTGCCGGGCGGCGAGGCGATCCGCAAGACGCTCGACGATGCGCGCGCGTTCGTGGTCGGTCAGTCGATCGGCAATCTCCAGGCCGTGCTCAACACGGTGCGCAAGCAGTTCGCGGACCGCGACTCGGGCGGCCGCGGCCTGCAGACCTTCGACCTGCGCACGACGATCCACGCCGTCACCGCGCTCGAAGCGGCGCTGCTCGATCTGCTCGGCCAGCATCTGGGCGTGCCCGTCGCCGCGCTGCTCGGTGAAGGGCAGCAGCGCAGCGAAGTGGAAATGCTGGGTTACCTGTTCTTTATCGGCGATCGCAACAAGACCGATCTGCCGTACGCGAGCGGCGCCGATGGCCGCGACGACTGGGATCGACTGCGCACCGAAGCGGCGATGACGCCCGAAGCCGTCGTGCGTCTGGCCGAAGCCGCGAAGGTGCGCTATGGCTTCAACGATTTCAAGCTCAAGGGCGGCGTGCTGGCGGGCGACGCGGAAATGGAAGCGGTCACGGCGCTGGCCGAGCGCTTTCCCGAAGCGCGCGTGACGCTCGATCCGAACGGCGCATGGTCGCTGGCGGAAGCGATCCGCCTGTGCCGCGACAAGCACGACGTGCTGGCCTACGCGGAAGATCCGTGCGGCGCGGAAAACGGTTACTCGGGCCGCGAAGTGATGGCCGAGTTCCGCCGTGCGACCGGCCTGCCCACGGCCACCAACATGATCGCCACCGACTGGCGTCAGATGGGCCACGCGATCCAGTTGCAATCGGTCGATATTCCGCTGGCGGACCCGCACTTCTGGACCATGCAGGGCTCGGTGCGCGTCGCGCAGATGTGCAACGACTGGGGCCTCACGTGGGGCTCGCACTCGAACAATCACTTCGATATTTCGCTGGCGATGTTCACGCATGTGGCTGCCGCCGCGCCCGGCAAGATCACCGCGATCGACACGCACTGGATCTGGCAGGACGGCCAGCGCCTCACGCGCGAGCCGCTGCAGATCGTCGGCGGCAAGGTGCAGGTGCCGCAGAAGCCGGGCCTTGGCATCGAGATCGACTTCGACGAGCTGGAGAAGGCGCATGCGCTTTACCAGCAGCACGGACTCGGCGCGCGCGACGACGCCGTCGCCATGCAGTACCTGATTCCCGACTGGAAATTCGACAACAAGCGTCCGTGCCTCGTGCGCTGAACTCCGCGCCCCGATCAAGCTCAATTTACCGATTCATCGACAGATTCAAAGGATCACCGCCATGACGACCCCGCAAGAACTCAAGCACATCATCTCCGAAGGCCTGCTCTCGTTCCCCGTCACCGACTTCGACGCGCAAGGCAACTTCCGCGCCGACACCTATGCCGAGCGTCTCGAATGGCTGGCCCCGTATGGCGCGAGCGCGCTGTTCGCGGCGGGCGGCACGGGCGAGTTCTTCTCGCTGACGAAGAGCGAGTACTCGCAGGTCATCAAGACCGCGACGGAGACCTGCAAGGGCAAGGTGCCGATTCTCGCGGGCGCGGGCGGCCCGACGCGCGTGGCCATCGAGTACGCACAGGAAGCGGAGCGTAACGGCGCGCAGGGCATCCTGCTGATGCCGCATTACCTCACGGAAGCGTCGCAGGAAGGCATCGCCGCGCACGCCGAAGAAGTCTGCAAGGCCGTGCCGAAGATGGGCGTGATCATCTACAACCGCGCCAATTCGAAGCTGAATGCCGACATGCTCGAACAGCTCGCGGACCGCTGCCCGAACCTGATCGGCTTCAAGGACGGCGTGGGCGAGATCGAGGCAATGGTGACGATCCGCCGCCGTCTGGGCGACCGTTTCTCGTACCTGGGCGGCCTACCCACGGCGGAAGTCTATGCGGCCGCGTATAAGGCGCTGGGCGTGCCGGTGTACTCGTCGGCAGTGTTCAACTTCATTCCGAAGACGGCGATGGACTTCTACCGTGCGATCGCGGCCGATGATCACGCAACGGTCGGCAAGCTGATCGACGACTTCTTCCTGCCGTATCTGAAGATCCGCAACCGCCGCGCCGGTTACGCGGTGAGCATCGTGAAGGCGGGCGCGAAGCTGGTGGGCCACGACGCGGGCCCGGTGCGCGCGCCGCTGACCGATCTGAACGAGGAAGAACTCGCGCAGCTCGACGTGCTGATCAAGAAGCTGGGCGCGCAGTAAGGGCGAGAGTTTGACAAGGCAACAGGTCCGCGAGCTTTGACGGCTCGCGGGCCTGTTGCGTTTGCGACGTGCGCGTTCGCGACGTGCTGATCGGTGAGGATGCGTGCGGGGTGTCAATGCCCGGCGGCGTCGCCGAACAGGTCGAAGTTGCTGGTCGCTGCGTTCGGGCTGTCCGCGGCGTCCGTGCGCTTGCGTCGCGTCCCTTTCGCGGCGCCTTTCGCCTGGCGCGGCTTGCCGAACAGGTCATCCGGCGTGAAGCCGAATTCGGCGATGGCGGCGCGGGCGGCTGCGAGCGCCTCTTGAGCGGCCTCGGCGCGCGCCGCTTCGATGCGCGCGTCGAGTGCGCGTTTTTTGGCGAGCAATTCGAGGTAGGTAGCCATCTGCGGTGGAGTCGGGTGAAGGGGAGTGCCGATTTTACGTCATGCGTCGTGCAACGTGCCACGATGGCACGCCGTGATGGAACGCGGGGCATAGGGTTTGCTACAGCCGACGGCTGTGCGCACTCTCCCGATATGCCTCCCATGAATTCGCAGATTTCATTTCGCCTGCTGCCGCGGCGGCGTCTCGTCGTCGCCGCCCTGTGTCCGCTTCTCATGATGTCCGGCTGTGCCTGGTTCGGCCCGCATATGTTGCGCACCGATCAGGTCGATTACGAACGCGCGCTCGGCGACGCCAAGAAACGCGAAATGCTCTCGACCATCGTGGGCCTGCGCTATGGCGATTCGCCTTCGTTCGTGGCCGTGAGCCAGATCATTGCGTCGTACACCTTCGAGGCCAACGCCGCCGCGCTCGCCGAGGGCGGCTCGCGCAACGCGGGCACCAGCTACGGCCAGGCGAGCGTAGGCGCCTCGTACTCGAATCACCCGACCTTCACCTTCGTGCCGACCACGGGCGACGCGCTCGCCACCGGCTATATCCACCCCTTGCCGACCGAACTGGTGCTGCCGCTCGCCGATAGCGGCGTGCCCATCGACCTGTTGCTGCGGCTTTCGGTGCAGTCGGTCGGCGGCCTGCAGAACGCCGCGCCGCTGGGCGGGCCGACCAGCGACGGCAGCCCGGTGTTCTTCGAACTGCTGCGCGCGCTGCGCCGCCTGCAACTGGCGGGGCAACTCACCGTCAGCTACAAGCAGGACGAACACGACAAGCAGGCCCACGTGACGATGAGCCTGGGCGCGGACGGTGCGCCGCCCGAATCCGCGGCCGATCTCGCCGAAGTGCGCCGCCTGCTGCATCTGTCGCCCGTGGTGCGCGAGTATCAGGTGGTCTATGGCCCGGCGTCGGGCGGAAACGGCCACACGATCAACATGGTGACGCGCTCGGTAATGGGCATCCTGAGCAATCTGGGCGCGCAGATCGCCGTGCCCGATGACGATGTCTCGCGCGGTGCGACCATGCCCACGGTGCATCTCGTGGGCGGCGAGACGCGGCCCACCATCGTCGTGCACGTGGGGAAGAAGGCGCCGCCCGATGCGTACGCCACCATCGATTATCACGGCGCGACTTACTGGATCGACAACGACGACTTCGATTCGAAATACGCGCTCACGGTGCTGCAAAACCTGATCGCGCTTTCGCAGGCCAACCAGGATCAGAAGGCGCCGATCCTGACCGTGCCCGCGGGCTAGCGTTAGAGGTACACGGCGAGCAGCGCTGTCACCAGTGCGGCGCAGCCTAGCAGTAGCGCCGCAAGCCAGAGCGAGGCGCGCCGTGGCGCACGCAGCGTGTCGGGCAGAGGCTTGGTGCCCGTCACCATCGGCCCGACGAGGTTGTGCCCTTTCACGAGCGCATAGACGGCGATCGCGCAGATATGCAGCACGACGGCCATGGCCAGCACGTCCCAGCCGTATGCGTGGATGGCCGAAATGGCATTGGCCACGGCGGCGGGGACGATTTCGGAGAGCGGGCCTTCATCGGCGATGTCGTTGTAGACGTAGAGGCCGCTGAGCGTTTCGACGAACAGCAGCGTGAGGAGCAGCAGCACCATCCAGCCGCCCGCCGCGTTATGGCCGACCTGCACGTCCGGCTCGCGGCGCGTGAGGTGGCGCAGATGCCGCCATGCCGAAGCGGGCGTCGCCATGAAACGCGAGAAGCGCGCCGTTTCGCTGCCGAAACACCCCCACAACAGGCGGAACAGCACGAGCGCGAGCAGGGTCTCGCCCGCCCGCACGTGCAACTGCATCCAGTTCATGCGCTGCGAAAGCCACGCCAGCACGACGAGGCACACGGCGAACCAGTGGAACAGCCGCGTGGGCAGGTCCCAGACCCGCACATCGCGCAGGTGGACGGCGTGGCGCGAGGTTGGGGCGCCCGGCTCGATCTCCATATGATTCCTCCTGGTGAGGGCTCGGGGCGTCCGGCGGCCTCGCCCGGCGTGGCGTCCGCGCGCGCTTTCGGCCATACTTTCGGCTGCCTTTCTCGTCCTGTGAATTCCGCGAATCCCGCGAACAGCAAAGCCGATGAACAAGAACCGACTCGAAGCGTTCAGCGATGGCGTGCTCGCCATCATCATCACCATCATGGTGCTGGAACTCAAGGTGCCGCACGGCGACGACCTCTCGGCGCTCGCGCCGTTATGGCCGACTTATCTGAGCTACGTGCTCAGTTTCCTTTACGTGGGCATCTACTGGAACAACCATCATCACATGCTGCACGCCGCGCGCAGCGTAAACGGCTCGGTGTTGTGGGCGAATCTGCATCTGTTGTTCTGGCTCTCGCTGCTGCCGTTCACCACGGGCTGGATGGGCGAGAACCACTTCGGGCGCTGGCCCACCATGCTGTACGGCTTCAACCTGCTGCTCTGCGCCATCGCGTACGTCCTGCTACAGGCAACGCTGGTGCGTTTTCACGGCCTGGAAAGCCCGCTGGCGCGCGCGCTGGGGCGCGACGTGAAGGGCAAGGCATCGGTGGTGGGTTATCTGCTGGGGATCGTGCTGGCGGCGCTGGACTGGCCGCATATCGGCGCGCTGTTCTTCGTCGCCGTCGCGCTGCTGTGGCTCGTGCCGGATCGCCGCATGGAGCGGCTCGTGACGGCCGCACAGGAACATTCGGAGGACTGAGCGGCACGCCCGAAGGCGTGCCGCTCCACAGCGTTAGCCTGCCAGATGCTTGCGCTGGGCCAGTTCCTTCGCCTTGGCGATATCGGCCTGGATCACGGGCAGCCCTTCGCTCGCAGCCTTCTTGAGGCCCGCGTCGCGGCCCGAGGCGATTTCAGCCTGGAACGCCGAGAGCGTCTTTTGCTGGCCGCCCAGCGCGACCTGCTCGATATAAGCCTTGTCGAAATCCGCGCCGCGCAGGTTCTTGATGCCGTCGATCACAGCGGTGTCGGGGTCGTTGCGCGGCACGTCCACGCCGCGCGGGCTGGCGGCGCGCATCGAATCGGACAGCTTCGAATAGTCGGCGACGAGTTGTTCCGCGAAGGCCTTCACTTCGCGGTCGGTCGAGCGCGAATCGGCGATGCGGGCGGCGTCGCGCTGGGTGGCGACGGTTTGCGTGCCGTCGGCGATGAAGCTCTTGTCGGCGGCGTGCAGTTCCGGCGCAGCGGCGGACGGCGCCGGCGCAGCGGTCTGGGCATGGGCGTTCAGCGAGAGTGCGAGCAGGCCGGCTGCGGAGACACTGGCGAGCGAGGCAAGCGAGAGGCGAGTCATAAGAGCTCCTTGTCTGCGTGACGTTGCACGCGTTTGGTATGAACCGGGTATCGACTTCCGATGCGGCGGTACGACCGTTCGGCGGTTCGCCGCGCAACGGTCTGACGAATTCTAGGAAGGCAGCGCGTGTACAGGTGCAACGATCACGTCGCTTCTGTAACGGTTGGTAAGAAGGGAGTGCGATACCCGCTGGCGGCCGGTATTTCATCGTGCTGTCATAGGCCGCACGCTTCGACATAAAACGTTGGGCCCGAGCGGTTGCAGAGGCATCGATCGAAAAATCGACCAGGCGTTCGACTGCATCGAAAAGGCCGCTACGCATCGCGTGGGCAATGGCACAATGGCCGCTTTCCCGACTTCGTGCGGCGCTGCGGGCGCGGCAGGATGAGCAGGACAACAGCGGCAGGACAACGGCAGCAGAATTCGATCTGGGTATGAAACCGAGCACACATCCAATGGCAGGCAAAGGAAGGCGTTTCGTCGAACGCATCTGGCGCCTGCGCATGGTCGGGCTCGCGTTGGGGTTCTTCTGCGTGGCCTCGGTGTTCGCCCAGCAAGGGCGCGGCGCCGTGCTGTGGTCGCTGCTGATCTTTCACGGCTTCATCTGGCCGCACGTGGCGCGCCGGGCCGCGCACGCCTGCGTCGTGCCGTATCGCGGCGAGCGTTTCAACCTGATGGTCGATTCGGCGCTGGGCGGCCTGTGGGTAGTCGCGATGCGCTTCAACCTGCTGCCGAGCGTGCTGCTCCTCGTGATGCTCAGCATGGACAACATCGCGGCGGGCGGCCTGAAGCTGTTCCTGCGCGGCGTGGCCGCGCATCTGCTGGGGCTGGCGGGCGGATTGCTCGTGCTCGGTTTCGTGGTCGAGCCGCAAACGCGCATGCCCACGATCGTCGCGTGCCTGCCGTTCCTGATCGTCTATCCGATTGCGCTGGGCTGGAGCACCTATCGCATTTCGAAGAAGCTCGCCGAGCAGACACGCACGCTGGAAGGCCTGAGCCGCACCGACGGCCTCACCGGTCTGCTCAACCGGCGTCACTGGGAAAACCTGCTCGTCGACGAATTCGAGCGTTGCCGCGCGACGCGTTACGCGTCGTCGCTTTTGCTCGTCGATCTCGATCACTTCAAGGACGTCAACGACACGCGTGGCCATCAGGCGGGCGATGCGGTGCTGTGCGCGTTCGCGGCGCTATTGCGCGATCATTTCCGCGTGAGCGACAGCATTGGCCGCTATGGCGGCGAGGAATTCGGCGTCGTGCTGCCGGGCGCGACGCTGGCCGAGGCGCGCACGGTCGCCGAGCGTTTCGCGGCGACGGTGCGGGAAAAGACCCGGGAAGAAGGCGGGCAATGCCCGTGCACGGTGAGCATCGGCGTCGCGCAATGCGACGAGTCGATGATGGATCACGCCGCCTGGCTCAAGCTGGCGGATGCCAATCTGTATCGCGCGAAAATGACGGGACGCGATCGCGTGGTGACGGCGTGACCGGGTGACGCGAGTGCGCTTGAAGCGCGCTCACGCACCATCAATCAGTTCAGCAAACTAACGCTGGAATTACGGCAGCGAAATCGTGAGATTGGCCGATTGCGGGCCGAGCTTCACGATATTCGTATAAGGCGCGAGCGTGCGCACCGTGCTGTCACGCAGCCAGGTGTTCAAGCCCGTCCACGCGAGAATGCCCACGAGCGCGAACACCGCGCCGATGCTCCAGAGCGGCACTTCGCGTTTCAGACGATGCACGACCTGATCGGGCAGCGGCCAGTTCGGGGCGAACGGTGCGCGCTTGCCCTTCATATGCGCGATTTCGTCGCCGATGCGTGCCGTGAGATAGGCGAGTTTCTCCGGTCCTTCCAGCATGTACTTGCCCTGGAAACCCAGCAGCAGGCACATATGAAAGACTTCGAGCGATTGCAGCCGCGCCGGGCCGCGCGCGCGGCACTCTTCCAGGTACTGGAAGAACTTCTCGCCCGCCAGTTGCTCGCCGAACAGCGCAAGCTGCAACGGCCGGCGTTCCCAGTCCGATCGGATCTTGAACTGCGAGGCCAGCACCGATTCGTCCACGGCCGCGCAAAACGCGAACTTCGCCGCATAAACGTCTTCAGCGGAGGCGTTGAGCTTTTTCGCGCCGCGCTCGAAATCGCCCAGGAACTGCTGTACGCGCGCGCTGAATTCGGCGGCTTCGCCGGGTTCGCGGCCGTTCTTCAACAGGAACAGCATGAAGAAGCCGTCGTAGAGCAGATCGAGCAGCGAGCGCACCTGATAGGCGGGATCGCTCGCGGGCATCGGTTGCGCAAGGGACGGCGGCGGGGCGTCGCCGAAGAGGGAAGGCGCGTTGCTCATGACGTCACCGCAATCAGTTCGAGTTTCAGATCGTTGATGCCCGAGGGCGTGTACACCATCGCCGATTGCGCCTGGATCATGCGTTCATACAGTGCGCTGCGCGTTTCCAGTGCGAAGTAGCACGCGCCCGGTCGCACCGGAATGGCCGGCGGCACTTGCGGCGTGTAGACGAGGCGCACGCCCGGCATGGCCGAGAGCACGAGTTTGTCCACGTCGTCGGGGGCGCCCACCTTGAAGCGGGCGGGCACGGCCTCGACCAGGTCGACGGCCTGCATGTCGGCGGACACGGCCAGATAGAAGGTGGTTTTGTCGTCGATCTTGCCGGAGTCGAGCCGGCCGATATGGAACGATGCCCGCACTTCTTCGAGCGCAATGGCGAAGTACTGCGTAGAGATCACCGTCTCCAGCAGGTCGCGCAGAATGGCGTCGAGCCGCGCGAAGCCCGGGCCCGGATCGTCGTGACGATAGGCGGGCAGATCGGCGAGCGTATGGTTCTTCGAGAACGTGAGCAACTGGCCCGCAAGACGCAGCAGTTCCTGATAAAGCCGCTCGGGATGCAACGCCGAATGCTGGTAAAGATGCGCGAGCGTCGCGAACGCGCCGCTGGCCGTATGCAGCAGCCAGAACGAGGCAATGTCGCCCGAGCGGAATTCGATGATGTTCTTGGTCGGCTCGCGATGGAAACCATAGAGCGCGTTGACCTTGGCCTGCAATGCATCGATCAGCCGGCGCAGACGCTGATGCAACAGCGGCGAGGCTTCGATCGCGAGGCTCGGCGGCACGAAGCTTTCGTCGGCCTCGAATCCCGAGGACGCCGTGCGACGAACTCGCATGACCGGCACGGACAGCAGTTGATCGCGCGGCTCGGTATGCGCGACGAGTTTCACGTTGTTCTTGAGGAACGTGACGTCGGCAAGCGCTGCGTCCGTATAGTGATCGGCCACGTTCGCCTGCTCGCTCACATAGCGCGCGACGAAACCCTCGTTGCGGTCGCTCGCGTAGTTCGAGCCGTTCTCTCGCACCTGATGCAGCGCGAGATAGAACGTGAATTCGCTGATACCTTCGGGCAGCGCGTCGAGCGCGACCGGCGGCGGCAGGTCGTCGGCCTGCGGCGCGGAGTAAAGCGTGCCGTCGGGAAAGACCAGCGACAGCTCGCTCAGACGCAGGATATTGCTGCCGAGCGAATCGTGATCGATACGGATCGAACGCACGCCCCAGTTATACGGCTGGATCGCCTGGATCGATTCGAAGAGCCGGGCTTCGTGATAGGCGTCCTGCCGCTGGAAGTGCTGAGGCCTGAGGAACAGGCCTTCCCCCCAAAGCACTTTCGAGGAATAGCTCATGTTGATTCAGCGTTATGCGTCGATCCGGTCTCGCCATACATCTGGGCGGACAGGATTGTAGGTTGAAGTGGTCCGGTTTTACTGCCGGTGCTGCCCTGAATCTGTATCTATCAGTATCTATTGCCGCGCGTCTATTGCCCGCGTTTCTGCCCCGATTTAATGATCGAAGAATGCGTCCATGGATTCAATAATTTAGCCGCAGGAGACCGACGAAAGCAGATTGAGCGGTTGCGCCGATTGTCCCGCATCGGCCGGAATTACCGTGCCGCTCGTCACCGTCATGGCGCAATTGTGGAGCCCAACCATTATGCCGGATTTCTCCGATTTCGCCGGGTCGAAAGCGAACTTCCAGCGCTGCATTGCGGGGTCTCTAAACAACGCGACGATACCGAATGCCTGCGCTTCACGCGAGACTTTTTCCGTGGCGTTATAGCGTTGCCCCGGGATCAGGGTAATTTCGCGCACGCTCAACAGGTCCGCACCCAGCGTGGTTTTTTCTTTCGCGGGATCCGTGAAGGTGTCGAAGGGCGCCTGCTGGAATGACGTGGGGTCCTTGAGCGAATAGAGGCGAACCACTAACGCGAGCGGCTTGTTGTCGGTCGCCGCATTGAGATTGCGCGCCGCGTACAGCGTGATGCCGAGGTCGCGCGGCGGCTTTTGCGCGTCCGGGACATCGGGCTTGCCGATACCCGCGAATTGCAGGGCGGCCGACGCCGCGCTGCCGATTGCGGGCACCGCCGCCGCACACCCGCCCAGCAGGGCGGCAGCGGCGCAAATGATGGCCGTGGTCGATGCGATTTGAATAATGCGCGCAGTCATTTTTATCGCGGGCATCAAGCCCGAACTCTCCAGCTTCGTTAAATACGCGAGGTCACGAGTAATGCGATGCGCATTACACAATCATTATCCTCGTGATCGATCTTTTAATAAAATGCGGGAAACTTTACTTCTCTTTATGCTGCTTCAATCAGGTGTTCCGGCAATAATTGCGTCATTGGCAGCGCGCGCCGTACTCAAGCGCTTCAACGCTTCCACTTAGTCGCCTTTTTTCTTACTTTGCCTTTTCAAACCCAGTTGAATTATCGAAAATTGGCCTGTACTATACCCGCGCGCTGGGGGATAAGTAAAACTCTGGCTTCTCTCCTTGAATTAAAAATCAAACGGCGGTGAAAGAACGATGAAAAAGCGGGTCTTTTCGATGCTCACGGGGGCTGTGATCGCTTGCGGCGTAATGGCAGGTTGCACCACTCCGGCAAACACTCTCTCCGCATCGCCTGACGCATTCAATAAGGCGCTCGCTGATGCAGATGCGCTGTCGAAGGCGGGTAATCAGGATCAGGCGATCGAGGCGTATCAAAAGCTCGCGTCCGCCGATCCGACGCGTGAGGAACCGTGGTCGCGCATCGCGCAGATTCAGTTCCAGCAGCAACATTATGGTCAGGCGATCGTGGCGGCGCAGGAAGCGCTCCAGCGCGACCAGACCGATCGTGGCGCGAAGAGCGTGCTCGCGGTGGCGGGTCTGCGCGTGGCCACGGAGTCGCTCGGCGAGTTGCGCCAGGATGCGTCGTTGCAGGGCGATGCGAAGTCGGATGCCCAGGCGCTCGCGAAGCAACTGCGCGATACGCTCGGCGAAGATTCGCTGTTCCCGCCCGAGCAGAAGGCACAAATCAAGAAGAAGCGCTACGTGAAGCGCGTGGCGAAAGCCGCACCGAAGGCTCAGGAAGCCGCGGATACAGCAGCGGCCACGCCTGCTGCAACGGCGCCCGCAGCCACGACGGCGCCCGCCAAGGCAGCCGGCAACGGCGCGGATCCGTTCGGCGCGCTGCGCAACTAGGCAGCAATCAAGCAGCAAAGCTGGTCCACACCGCTACGCAGTAACAGCCTATAAATAGGTCATCAGGGAAGCAGGGAGCTGACGATGGCAAAAAAAGAAAGCATCCAGAAGCGCTTGCAGAAAGTGCGGCCGCCGCGCGTGCAATTGACCTACGAGGTCGAGCGCGGCGACGCGATCGAAGTGAAAGAACTGCCGTTCGTCGTCGGGGTGATGGGCGATCTGGCCGGTCAATCGGAAGTCGAGCAGCCCAAGCTGCGTGACCGCAAGTTCGTCAATATCGATCGCGATAACTTCGACGACGTCATGAAAGGCATCGAGCCGCGCGCCGCGTTTCAGGTGGAAAACCGCCTGAGCCCGGAAGGCGGCAAGTTCGCCGTCGATCTGCGTTTCAAGTCGATGGCCGACTTCAGCCCCGACGAAGTCGTGGCCCAGGTGGAGCCGCTGCGCCGTCTGCTCGAAGCCCGCTCCAAGCTCGCGGACCTGCGTAACAAGCTCGCGGGCAACGACAAGCTCGAAGACCTGCTGAGCGAAGTGCTCTCCAATACGCAGCAATTGCAGGCGCTTGCGGGCGGCACGCGTACGGATGCGTCCGCTGCGCAGCCGGCTGATGACGAATCCAAGGGCGATTGAGGCGGGGCACGACATGAACCAGCAAACTGCGGCCGCGCAAGGCGCGGCGTTCGACGACACGCAAACCGAAGTCGCGTCCTCGCTGCTCGACGATATCGTCGAAAAGAGCAAGGTCGCGAAATCCGATTCGGAACATGCGCGCGCCAAGGACCTGATCGGCGAACTCGTGCATCAGGTGCTCGACGGCACGGTGATCGTGTCGAACAATCTTTCCGCGACCATCGACGCACGCGTGGCCGAGCTCGATCGTCTGATTTCGGATCAGTTGAGCGCCGTGATGCATGCGCCGGAATTCCAGCGTCTGGAAGGCACGTGGCGCGGGCTCGATTATCTGTGCAAGGAAAGCAATACCGGCCAGACCATCAAGATCAAGGCGCTGCATGCGCCCAAGCGCGACGTCGTGCGCGACTTCAAGAACGCGGTCGAATTCGACCAGAGCGCGCTCTTCAAGAAAGTCTATGAAGAAGAATTCGGCACGTTCGGCGGCGCGCCGTTCGGCACGCTGATTGGCGACTACGAAATCACGCGTCAGCCCGAAGACATGTATTTCATCGAGCAGATGTCGCATGTCGCGGCGGCTGCGCACGCGCCGTTCATCACCTCGGCTTCGCCCGAATTGATGGGCCTCGAATCGTTCGCCGATCTGGGCAAGCCGCGCGATCTGGGCAAGGTGTTCGACACGGTCGAATACGCAAAGTGGAAATCGTTCCGCGACTCCGAAGATTCGCGTTACGTCGGTCTCACTCTGCCGCGTTTTCTCGGCCGCCTGCCGTTCCATCCGAAAGACGGCCAGACGGCGGAAGGCTTTAACTTCGTCGAGGAAGTGGACGGCACCGACCACAGCAAGTATCTCTGGTGCAACGCGGCCTGGGCCTTCGCGGCGCGCCTCACGGCAGCGTTCGACGACTTCGGCTGGTGCGCGGCGATTCGCGGCGTGGAAGGCGGCGGTCTCGTGGAAGACCTGCCCACGCACACTTTCAAAACCGACGACGGCGAAATCGCGCTCAAGTGCCCGACTGAAATCGCCATCACCGACCGCCGCGAAAAGGAACTGAGCGACCTCGGTTTCATTCCGCTCGTGCATTGCAAGAACTCCGACTACGCGGCGTTCTTCGCCGCACAGTCGGTGCAGAAGGCCAAGAAATACAGCACCGATAGCGCCAATGCGAACGCCGTGCTTTCCGCGCAGTTGCAGTACATCTTCTCGGTTTCGCGCGTGGCGCATTACCTGAAGGCGATGATGCGCGACAAGATCGGCAGCTTTGCGTCGGCGCAGAACGTCGAAGTGTTCCTGAATCGCTGGATCTCGCAGTACGTGCTGCTGGACGACAACGCGACCCAGGAACAGAAAGCGCAGTTTCCGCTGCGTGAGGCGTCGATTCAGGTGGCGGAGATTCCGGGCCGTCCGGGCGCGTATCGCTCAGTGGCGTTCCTGCGCCCGCATTTCCAGCTCGACGAGCTGTCGATCTCGCTGCGTCTCGTGGCGGATCTGCCGAAACCGGCCAATTCTTAATAAAGCCGTCATCGTTGCAGCGAGGCGTTTTGTGACGTAGTGGCGTGATGTTTCGCGTCACTTCGCAGCGCCTTGAAGCTGCACAGACAGGCGGCGTGCGTCAACCGTCGTGACACACGCCGTCTGACGCATCCGGCGCGGGCCCCGACGGCATTCGGGCCTGGCGTTTGAGTTGCGGTCCATCCGGCGGGCAGTCATCGCGCCTGTCACCGCCGTACACACCACCTTTATGGGGAGCGATAGGTTATGAAGGACATCTACCTAAAATTCGGCAATCCTGCGATCAAGGGCGAATCGCAGGACAAGGATCACGCGAACTGGATCGAAATCGATTCGTGGAATCACTCGATTCTCCAGCCGCGTTCGGCTACGGCTTCGACGGCGGGCGGTCACACGTCCGAGCGTTGCGAGCACGCCGACATGCGCTTCACCAAAGATATCGACGTGGTCAGCCCGCTGCTGTATCAGCACGCTTCGGGCGGTACGACGTTCGACGAAGTCACCATCGACTTCATGCGCTCGGACGGTGAAGGCAACCGCATCAAGTACCTGGAAGTCAAGCTCAAGTACGTGATCATTTCGAGCATCACGCCGTCCGTGGTGGGCGAAGGCCTGCCGAGCGAAGAGTTCTCGCTCAAGTACGCTGCCGTGCAGTGGAAGTACACGCAGCAGAAGATCGGCGGCAACCAGGGCGGTAACGCCCAGGGTGCATGGAGCCTGACGAAGAACGACAAGACCTACGCGGTCTAAGGTCGTGAATGCCCGAACGCGGCGCCGCAAGCGCCGCGTTCGGGCTGTTGTCCTGAATGACGCCGTTATGGCGTCATAGCATTCGATGAAGCGATTCGAACCTAGTTTCTTCGACAAGTTGTTCGACGACGAACCGCATTCGCCGGCACCTGCCGCGATGCGGCAATTGTCGCTGGATGAACTGAAAGCGACCGTCGCGCGCGACCTGGAGTCGATTTTGAATACGCGCATCGCGTTTTCGGAAGAGATGCTCGCGCAATTGCCGGAATGCCGTAAATCGCTGCTCACGTATGGGCTGAGCGATTTCGCGGGGCTGAGTCTCGCGAGCCATTACGACCGGTCGTTTATCTGTCAATCGATCCGGCAGGCCATCGAGCGGCACGAGCCGCGCCTGCAACGGGTCAATGTCACGCTCGAATTGAATTCGCGCTCGACCAGCGTATTGAATTTCGCTATTCAGGCTTTATTGGTGGTTCACCCGGCCGAAGAGCCGGTAAACTTCGACGCATTGCTACAGCCTTCGACGCTGCAGTATTCGGTTTCGCGCGCACGCGCAAAGACATAAGCATGGCTGTGCCCGTGGCCGCGTGACGACGCGGTGTGAACGAGGCGCGGCGCAAGGGTGTTTCTGGGGGGCGGGGAATCGCGATGGAAGAGTTGTTGCCGTATTACGAGCGCGAATTGTCGTTCCTGCGACGCTATTCGCGTGAATTCGCCGAGCGCTACCCGAAGATCGCAGCCCGGCTCGCGATGACGGGCGAGCATTGCGAAGATCCGCACGTCGAGCGCATGATCGAATCGTTCGCGCTGCTCGGCGCGCGCATCAACAAGCGGCTCGACGACGATTACCCCGAATTCACCGAGGCGCTGCTCGAAGTCCTCTATCCACATTATCTGCGGCCCTTTCCCTCGTGTTCGATTGCGCAGCTCGGTACGTCGGCGGCGCTCGCCCATCTGACCGCGCCGGCTGCAATCGCACGCGGCACGGAATTGAAGTCGCGTCCCTTGCGCGGCGTGCAGTGTCGTTTTCGCACCGCTTACGACGTCACGCTCGCGCCCATTCGTGTGGCCGACGCGCGCTATATGCCCGTGGCAATGGCGCCGAGTTCGATCGTGCTGCCGGGCGACGCCACTGGCGTGATATCGATTACGTTCGAATCGACTTCGCCGCAACTCGATCTCGCCGCGCTGAAGCTGCCGCAATTGCGCACCTATCTGCATGGCGAGCAGTCGTTTATTGCGGCGCTTGGCGATTGTCTGTTCGTCAACGCGATTGGCGCGTGGGTGGAGCCAGAGCGCAGCGGGCGCTGGCAGGCGCTGCGCGAATTGCCGTTTGCCCAGGCGGGCTTCGGCGAAAACGAAGCGCTGATCGATTTCCCCGCGAGATCGCATCCCGCTTATCGCCTGCTCACGGAATACTTCGCGTTCCCGGCCAAATTCGATTTCGTCGATTTCGATCTGGCGGCCATGAGTGCCGCTGCGGGCCGCTGCCACCGCCTCACGCTGCATATCGTGCTCAAGGAAGTGCGCGGCGACTCGCACGAAGCGCGTCTGCTCGATACGCTCGCAGCCCATCATCTACGGCTCTTTTGCACGCCGGTCGTGAATCTCTTCAAGCAGCACGGCGAGCCGATCCGCCTCAATCATCAGGCGGTGGCCTATCCCGTGGTGGCCGAGGCGCGCCGTGCGTTCGCCTACGAGGTTTATTCGATCGATTCGGTGCATCTCGTGCAGCAACGTGCAAACGAGGAATCGGTCGTGGAATTCCGGCCGTTCTACTCGCTGCGCCACGGCGAAGCAGCGCGCGCAGGACATTACTGGTTCGCGCGCCGCGACGAATGGGTCGCACAAAATAGCCCCGGCTACGAGACCGAAATTTCGATCGTCGATATCAACTTCGATCCCGCAGCCGAGCAAACCGACACGTTGAGCCTGGAACTCACCTGTACGAACCGCGATCTGCCCGCGGGCCTTGCCGTCGGTCTCGAAGGCGGCGATCTGTTCATGGAAGGCGGTTCGCTCACGAGTCACATTTCGCTACTCGCGCGCCCAACACCGTGCGTGCGCTTCGAGCGCCGCCAGGCCGCGCACTGGCGCCTGATTTCGCACCTCTCGCTCAACCACGTCTCGCTCACGGCAGGCGGCGCGGGCACGCTCAAGGAAATGCTCGCGCTCTACGACATGCGTCGCTCGGCGGTGTCGTCGCGGCATATCGACGGCATCGTCAACGTGGAGCAGCGCTCCGCCGTGCAATGGCTGCCCGGCAAACCGTTCGCCACCTTTGTGCGTGGCGTGGAGATTCGCGTGACCGTCGATGAAGAGCACTTCGTCGGCACGAGCCTGGGCACTTTCGTGCGCGTGCTCGACGTGTTCTTCGGTCTCTACGTCCATATCAACAGCTTCATTCAACTGGTGGTGATTTCCGAACTCACCGGCGAGGAGATCCTGCGATGCAAGCCCCGCAGCGGCGAATCGATCCTGGTGTAATCGAGCGTCTGCTCGACGAGCCGCACCGCTTCGAGTTTTTCCAGGCGGTGCGCCTGCTCGAACGCTGGTTCGTCGACAAGACGCAGGACCGGCAGCGCGACGTGCTCGCGCAGCGCGTGTCGTTTCGCAATACGCTGTCGCTTGGCTTTCCGCCGAGCGAAATCGAGCAGGCCGTTTCCTATGACGATGCGGGCAAGCCGCTCGCGGAAAAGGACGCACGCGATACGGCGATCGACGAAGGGCGTCTGGGTCAGGTGTCGATCACGCCCGCGTTCTTCGGCTTGCTGGGCGGGCAGGGCGCGCTGCCGCTGCACTACACGGAGCAGTTGATCGCGCGCGAGCAGATCAAGCGCGACCGCGCTGCGCGCGAGTTCTTCGATGTCTTTTCCAATCGCGCGACGGCGCTTTTTTACAGCGCATGGAAGAAGTACCGCCTGCCGTTTCACTACGAGCTGGATCGCGACGAGCGTTATCTGCCTTTGCTGCTGTCGCTCGCGGGCGTTGCGAATCATGAATCGCGCGATGGCTTGCACGAGGGGCCCGGCGCATTGCTCGACGAAGCGATCGCGGGACATGCCGTGGCCGCGCGCCACCGGCCGGTTTCTGCGGCGTATCTACGGCAGACCTTGTCCGAATATTTCAACGTGCCCGTGCGCGTCGAGCAATTCATCGGCAAATGGTACGACGTGCCCCCCGATCAACTTTCTATGCTCGGCCAGCGCAACGTGGCGCTTGGCGCCACGGCGCTCGCAGGGCAGCGCGTATGGCAGCGCGATATGCGAGCGCGTCTGGTGATCGGGCCGCTTTCGAAGCAGGACTACGAAGCATTCCTGCCGGGCGGCGAACGCGCCGTCGCACTCGAACGCATGCTGACCTTGCTCGGGCGCGTGACGCTCGAATACGAGGTGCGGCTCGTGCTGCGCCGCGCGGAAGTCGGCGCGAGCCAGCTTGGCGGTGGCTCGCGACTCGGTTGGGACGCTTTCCTCTGCACTCACGAAGCCGACCGCGACCGCGCCGACGCGCATTACGAATTGCATGTCACCCATTGACGACTGAACCGAACTTCGCCCGGAACGCCATCACGACATGAGCACGCCTCTCAAGACCCTGATCACCAAGCTCAACACGACCTGCCGCCTCGCGGCCGAACGGGCGGCCAGCTCGTGCCTGTCGCGTGGGCATTACGAAGTCGATCTCGAACATCTGTTTCTCGCGCTGATCGAAGAACCGGCGAGCGATCTGGTATGTGCGCTGCGCGCCTCGCGCATCGATCCGCATGCCGTGCGCGCCGATCTCGAACGCGAATTGCAGAACCTCAAGACCGGCAATACGCGCACGCCGGTGTTTTCGCCGCATCTGATCGCGCTGTTCGAACAGGCCTGGTTGATCGCCTCGCTCGATACGCAGATCGGTCGCATCCGCTCTGGGCATTTGCTGCTCGCGCTGCTGAGCGCGCCCGATCTCGCGCAGTTCGCGCAGCGCATGTCGGCGCGTCTGGCCGAAGTGCCGGTGGCCGAACTCAAGCATAGCTTCGACGAATTGACCGAAGGGTCCGTCGAGGCGGCGCCGCGTGATGCCGAAGCCGGCACCGTAGAGGAAACGCAGCCGCAGGCCGTTGCCGGCCCCTCGAAGACGCCCGCGCTCGATACCTACACGACCGACCTCACGCAGCGTGCGCGCGAAGGCCGCGTGGACCCCGTGATCGGACGCGAAGGTGAGATTCGCCAGACGATCGACATTTTGATGCGCCGTCGCCAGAACAATCCCATTCTCACGGGCGAACCGGGCGTCGGTAAAACGGCCGTGGTCGAAGGGCTCGCGCTGCGCATCGCCGAGGGCGACGTGCCCGAGCCGCTGCGCAACGTGGCGCTGCGCGTGCTCGATATGGGCTTGTTGCAGGCAGGTGCCAGCGTGAAAGGCGAGTTCGAGAACCGCCTGAAGAGCGTGATCGACGAGGTCAAGAAGAGCCCGCGGCCTATTGTGCTGTTCATCGACGAAGCGCATACGATCATCGGCGCAGGCGGTCAGGCTGGCCAGAACGACGCGGCCAATCTGCTCAAGCCCGCGCTCGCGCGCGGCGAACTGCGTACGATCGCGGCGACTACGTGGAGCGAGTACAAAAAGTACTTCGAGAAGGACGCGGCGCTTGCGCGTCGTTTCCAGGTGGTGAAGATCGAGGAGCCCGGTGAGGCGCTCGCGGCGGCCATGCTGCGCGGCATGACGGCCCTGATGGAACGTCATTTCAACGTGCGCATTCTCGACGAATCAATCACCGAAGCCGTGCGTCTTTCGCATCGCTACATCAGCGCACGTCAATTGCCGGACAAGGCCGTGAGCGTGCTCGATACGGCGTGCGCCAAGGTGGCGCTCGCGCATAGCTCGACGCCCGGTGCGATCGACGACGGCAAGCGCCATATCGAACGCATCGACGCGGAGATCGCCTCGCTCGAGCGCGAAGCAGCCAACGGCGCGGCGCACGATGAGCGTCTCGCCGATCTGCGTGCTCAACGCAATGAAGCCGCTGCCGATGTGGCCGAAGACGAAGCACGCTATGTTCAGGAGCGCGAACTGGTCGCGCAGATCGCGGCATTGCGCAATCGTATTGACGCGGCGCGGGAAGAGGGCGCGTCGGCCGATCTCGCGCGCGACGCGGACGCCGCGCGCGACGCCATGCCCGCGTTGGTCGCGCAACTCCATGCGTTGCAGGGTGACGGCCCGATGGTGCCGCTCCAGGTGGACGCGCACGTGGTGGCCGAAGTGGTGGCGTCGTGGACCGGCATTCCGCTGGGCCGCATGGTGAAGGATGAGATCAAGACGGTCCTCAATCTGAGCCCGCTGCTTGGCGAGCGCGTGATCGGCCAGGACCATGCGCTCGACGCGATTGCGCAGCGCGTGCGTACCGCCAACGCCAGTCTCGAAGATCCGAACAAGCCACGCGGCGTGTTTATGTTCGTGGGTCCTTCCGGGGTCGGCAAGACCGAAACGGCACTGGCGCTCGCCGATATTCTCTACGGCGGCGAACGCAAGCTCGTGACCATCAACATGAGCGAGTACCAGGAGGCGCATAGCGTCTCGGGTCTCAAAGGCTCGCCGCCGGGCTATGTGGGCTACGGCGAAGGCGGCGTGCTGACGGAAGCGGTGCGTCGCAATCCTTATTCGGTCGTGTTGCTCGACGAAGTCGAAAAGGCCCACCCGGACGTGCTGGAGATGTTCTTCCAGATCTTCGACAAGGGCACGATGGACGACGCCGAAGGGCGAGCGATCGACTTCCGCAACACGCTGATTATCCTGACCTCGAACGTGGGTTCGTCGGCGGTGATGCAGGCGTGCCTGAACAAACCGGCGGAGGAATTGCCGGATGCCGACGCGCTCGCCGAACTGTTGCGCCCGCAACTGTACAAGACCTTCAAGCCCGCATTCCTCGGGCGCATGAAGGTCGTGCCGTATTACCCGATCTCGGACGACGTGCTCGCCGAGATCATCGAACTCAAGCTCGAACGCATTCGTCGGCGCATCGAAGCGAATCACGGCGCGGTGTTCGAGTGGGACGACTCGCTTATCGATGCCGTGCTCGCTCGTTGCACCGAAGTGGATTCGGGCGCGCGCAATGTCGACCACATCCTGAACGGCACGCTGCTGCCCGAACTGGCGCAGCAGGTGCTCGAACGCATGGCGGAAGGCAGCGCGCTGGCTAGCGTGAGCGTGCTTGCGAACGAGGCCGGCGAGTTCGAATACACCGTGAAATGACCATGTCGACCGATTACACCGCGCTGCTTGCGCCTATCAACGAAAGCTCGCCGTGCGGCGAGGATATGCTGTTTTCCTCCGATTTCGATGCGATCGCCTACGCGCGCCGCTTCGACGATCCTTCGCTCGATCAGGGCGAATGGGTCACGGAAATCAAGGAAGCCGACTGGCCCTTCGTGGTCGAGCGCTGCTCCGCGCTGCTCGCGACGCAGACCAAGGATCTGCGCGTGGCCGTGTGGCTGACCGAAGCTCTCGCGATCCAGGAGGGCGTGCCGGGCCTCACGCAAGGTTATGCCGTGCTGACCGGACTGGTCGAGCGCTTCTGGGATCAGGTCCATCCGCTGCCTGAAGGCGACGATGTCGAATCGCGGCTCGGCAATGTCGCCTGGCTCGCGGGCCGCTCGGCGGAATTGCTGCGCGCCGTGCCGCTGACGCAATCGGGCACCGCGTTCAGCACGCTCGATTGGGACGTGGCGCAACACGTCGCGCAGGCCGTCAAGCGCGACCCCGACAATGCCGCCGATATTGCGCGCGGCAAGCCCTCGGTCGAGCAGATCGACGCGTGCCGTCGTGCGACCGCGCCCGCGTTTTACGAGGCATTGCTCGCGCAGTTCAAGACCTTCGAAACGGCGCTGGCCGCGCTCGATCAGGAATTGGAGCGTAAGGCGGGCGATTTGGCGCCGAGCTTTCGCCAGACGCGCGATGCCTTCGACACGGTGTATCGGCTTGCTGAGCGTTTCGCTCGTGATGTGGGCGTCGATCCGAATGCGGTGCTCAAGCAGCCGGAGTCGGCCCAGTCGCAGAACGGTGAGGCGGTCAATGCCGATCGCGCCGAGCCGAGCTTCAAGACGCCTTTGCCTCCTCACGAGGAATTTGTGCAGACTCCGACCCGCGTTTCCAGCCGCGCGCATGGCGGCATCCAGAGCCGCGCGGACGCCGTTGCGCAGCTGCGCGCCGTGGCCGATTATTTCCGCGCCACCGAGCCGCATAGCCCCGTGGCGTATCTCGCCGACAAGGCTGCGGAATGGGCTGGGATGCCGTTGCACGAATGGCTGGCGACGGTCGTGAAGGACGACGGCACGCTCTCGCATATCCGTGAGATGCTGGGCGTCAAATCGGAATATTGAGCGTATAAAAAAGCCCTGCATTTGCAGGGCTTTTTTCGATGCAGGCCGGATTTAGAGTCCCGCGCGGAACTCAATACGCCGGTTGCGTGCGCGTCCATCGACCGAATCGTTCGAGGCCACGGGCTGATCCGGGCCGACGCCGTTGGTCGTGAGTTGTTGCGGCGAAATCCCCTTGGTCACGAGATAGCCCTTCACCGCATCCGCACGCGCCTGACTCAACGCGATGTTCGACGTGCGATTTCCCGAGTTGTCGGTGTGGCCGATGATCTCCACCGTGCGCGTATTCATCTTTGCGAGCACGGCGGCCATCTGGTCGAGAATCGCGCGGCCTTCGGGCGCGAGCGTGGCGCTGCCCGTTTCAAATTCGATCGTGCGGTTCGCGAGCGTCTGGTCGAGCAGCCCCTGTTCGGACGCGCTCACGCGCAGGCCGTTGCGGATCGTATAGGTAGGATTGAGCGCATTCGCCATGTCGCTGGCGATCTGCTGGCGCTGCGCTTCGTTACCCACTTCGCCACGCACGTCGATCTGCGTGCCGTCGATCTTAAGTTGTCCTTTGTGGATCTGCTTGAGCGGCGCGCCGATCAGCTTCTGCACGTTCGACGACCAGTTTGGCGGCGTCGCCACGTCGCCCACTTCGATCTGATCGACCACATTCCCCGCACCATAGGTATCGCGCAGGCGTTGCAACACCGCAGCGTGCGTTGCCTCGTCGGGCACCTTGCCGCCCGCCACGACCTGGCCCGGAGTTGCGTCGATGGGGGCGGGCGTCGTGGTGGCGGTACTGCGCACAGCAGAAGCGGACGGCGCGGCGTTAGCCTGCACAGTCGACGCGCCCGATGCGGGCAGGATGGTCGTGCGCACCGTCACGCCGCTCGTATCGACGGGCGTGACGCGGGCCGGGCTCGCATCGTCGGCCCATGCAGGCAAGGCGAACGAACCGAGTGCGCCGAACGTCAGCGCCGCAGCGACAGCGAGGCCGCTGCGTTTAGCCACGGCGGCCATTGACCGGCTCCCCAATGAACGCTTCGCGGAACGTGTCGATGGCGACACGCAGCGAGAGTTGCGGTTGATCGAGGTAGCTGACGAGTTTGCTGATGCCATGATCGCTTTGTGCGTGATCGTCGATCCATTCGGGATCGTCGATGTCGATGTTATGAGCTGAGTAGGTTTGCGGATCGACCACGCTATGCAGGGTCTTCGCGGACGCGCCATTGAAGCCGATGATGAGCCGCTCGCGCTGCGCGATGGTGCCCATGAAAATGGCCAGTTCGAAATCGGCCTTCGAAACGAAGGGGGCGATCAATTCGAGCCAGAACGCGCCCACGAGGCTTCGATAGAACGGATCGGTCGGCAGCGGCAGTGTGAGGCCGCGTTCGAGATGCGCGGCGCCGCTTTGCATCACCGGGCGCAGCAGCGAGCCGAGCGCGAGCATCGCACCTTTGAGGCGTACCGGATGACCGCTGCCCAGCAGCATCTGTTCGAGGCCGGAGAGTGTCTGATGCTCGACGAAGTCGGCAAAGGTGCCGTCGTGCGGATTACCCGTGCCGCCCACGTCCACCGGTACATGCGTTTCGCCTAGCGCCTGAAGCGCGCCTGCGGGCTCGCTCGTGCCGAGTAGCGGCTGCATTTGCGAAGAGGCGCGCGACCACAGCCGCGCAAAGGCTAGCGGGCTGCGGGCGAGAAACGCGAGCGGCTGCTCGACTTCCAGCGCAGTGGCCGCGAGAAACGGAAAGCGCCGGGACGACTGGTCGTGGCTCGCGACCATATGGCCGGCGATCGCCAGTTTGCTGTGCGAGCCGAGAAACGCAAAGTGCATCGGCTGCGCTTCTTCATAGACGATCTTCCAGCGCGGATCGTCGGTGAGCATGTCCATCGCTTCGGCGATCCAGCGGTCCAGTGTTTGCAGCAACTGCGGATTGTGCGGGCTCTTCACGAAATCGCCGCGCGACGGAATCTTGCCGAAGTAGGCGATCTGCGCCTGAACGGTTTGCGTCATTGCGCTACTCCCACCGGGTTGGTTGTGCCAGCAACGGTTGCCGGCGCCGTCGTCGACGGCGCACTCGTGGCGGCCTGCGCGCCAGCGGCCGCGCTGGCGCCTTGCGGATCTTGCGGGTTGCCCGAGGCCCCGACGCCCGCGATCGACGACGGCAACTGCACGCCGCGCAGACCTTGCTGTTGCGGCGCGTCGCCGCTCGATGCCGTGGGCTGCGAGGTGCTGATGATGCGCATGCTCACCGACACGGTCACGCTGCCTTGCGTCCACGTGAGGTCGAAGGTGCCATCCGGGCGACGGCTGCGTTGCGCCGAGTTGATCAGCTTCTCCAGACCGTAGCGGCCCGGCTCGTTGACGAGCTGAAGCGTGCGGCCATCGAAGGTGGTCGCCGAGAGCGTCGCGCCCGGCGAGCCCTGCGGGTTCGGCCACACGAAGTTGGTCCACTGCGGCGGCGTGTTGCGATAACGCAGTTGCTGGCCGTCGATCGCGATCGTGTATTCGGTCGTGCCGGTCGAAGGTTGCGGCAGGATCTGGAACACGGTCTGCGGTTCGCTGGAACCGCCGCTCGCACCCGCCGCGCCGCCCGCGAGCGGGGCGACCCAGCGCGCGAAGCCGCCGGTGAAGTCCGGCGTGAGCGCGAGGCCCATGTCGCCCCACGTGCGCGCGGTGAGCGTATCGCCGCGACGCACGGCGAGCGGCCCGAGCGTGGTGCTCACGAACTTCGAGATCGCGCCATCGGGCCCGAACATCTGGGCGATTTCACCCGAACCGGCTTCGACCTTCGCGGTGCCCGCGAACGGGTACTTGCTGGCAAGCGAGGCCTGGAACGGTTGGTACACCTGCGCATTCCACACCTTGTTCACTTCGACGCTGGCCGGCTGGATCACCACCGCATAGGCCTGCATCAGCGGACGCACGAGCAGGGGACGCAGCGCCTTGCGTTGATCGTCGGTCAGGCCCGTGAGCATCTGCTCGTCGACGAACTTCAGCGAATCGGCCAGTTCGGAGCCGTTGCCGTCGAGCGTCTGCTGCATCAACTGGCGTGCGCCCGGTCCCGGATCGCCCTGGTTCTTGATGGTGTTGAAGCGCGTGCGCACCTTCGAGAGCGAATCCATATAGCCCTTGAGCATCGAGCCGTTGTCGTGCGTGACGACGATGCGGCCCAGGCCCGCGAACGCCTGGCCAACCGGACCCATCGGAACTTCGATCGGGTTGCCGTTGATGTCGATGTTCGCTTCCACGACGCCGCTGGTGCCGCTCGTGGCGCGCGAGAACAGGTTCTTGAACCAGCCCTTGATGCCGCTTTGCGCCTGCTTGAGCGTGGTGTTGACGAGCGACGGGTTATCCCACGACGTCTGGTCGTACGCGGTTTCGAGGATCTTGCGGATCGGCGAATCCTGCGGGTCGCCCAGGCGGTTCATCGCATCGACGGCCTGACCGAAGCTGCCGAAGTCCTGCACGGCAATGCCCTGCATGAACTTCTGCCAGTGCTGCGCATATTCGGCCTTGTACATGCCCACGAGGGTCTTCTGGATCTGCTCGGGGCTGCCTTCGAGCGTGAGGTCGTCGGAAGCCGAGGTGTTGAGCACCCAGTCCTTCGCCTGGAGTTCCTTGGTGGCGGCGTCGCGGATCGCGGGCTGCACGTACTGGAACCACGCTTCGCGCGTGAAGGTGCCGGGAATCGCATAGCTGCCCGCCACCAGTGCCGTATTGCCGTCGCCGACGATACGCGCAACCGTCATCGGCGCGAATCGCGTGGAGGCGCGCGCCTTGATCTCTTCATAGACGCGCTGACGTGCCGGCATGCCGCGCACCACGTGACGCAGGTTTTCGCGAGTCTGGTCGACGAGCGAGAGATTCGCGTCGATCATCGGCCAGTCGTCGTCGTTCACGCGTGCGAGATAGAACGTGATCATGCGCTCGGCGCTGCGGATCATCTCGTCGCGAGGCATGTTGCCGCGATTCTGTTCCAGCCAGCCGCGCCAGAAGCGGGCGATCTGGTCGGTGAGGTGAGCGGTCTCGACGTGACGCTTGTCGGACAGCATCAGGTAAGTCTTGAGCGCGTTGTACGCGTCTTCCACGCTCGACGGCGAGGCGTCGCTATACAGGCCGCCCTGGCTCGTGTTCGCCATCGCAGCATGTGCGGAGACCGGCACGGCGCCCGAGTCGGGCGTGTGCGTCATCGGCGCTAGCTGGTCAGGGTGCGCATCGACGTCCTTGAGGAACGAGGCGAGATTCTGCGAGACCGGCGAGAGCATGATCTGCCGCACGCCGTTGTAATACTCTTCGAGCAGATGCTGCTCGATGCGGTCGCCCTGATACAGACCCAGCGACACCGCGAGCGGCTTGTCGCGGCGGAACTGTTCGAGCTGGTCGATGCGGTCTTCGAGAATATCCATCGCCTGCAGGCGCGACTGCAGATCGTTGCGGTTTTGCTGGAGCTTTTCGACGTTGTCGAGGTCGGCCTGCACGTTCGCGACCAATTGCTGGTTATTGACGGCCGACCATGTCCAGCCGCCCAGCGCGAGCGCAAGCGCCGCCACCACGCCGAAGAACGTGGCGTAGCGCAGACGCGTCTTGGCCGGACTCGCGAACTGCCTGACGGTCTGCTTGTCGGCAAAAATGACCTTGGAAAACAGGTCTTTCAGGAAGAAGCCGTTCTTGGAGAACGCCGCTTGCGGTTTGGGCAGGCCATCGGCCGAAAGGGCGAAACGGTTGGCGATGCGCTGTGCGGCCGCGCTATTGGTTTCGCCTTCCTGCAGCGCGCTCGTGAAATAGAAGCCGCGGAAAATCGGCTTGTACTGGAACGGGTTGTTCTCGAACAGCGTGGCGAGGAATGCGCGCAGCGCCGGTTTGATGGTCGAGAATTCGAGCGGAAAGCTCAGCTGGCCCGGCGTGAGCGCATTGCCGCGGCTGATCGACATCTGCGCGATGCTGATTTCCTTGAGGCCTTCGTAAAGCTCTTCGAAACGCTCGTCGAACTGTGCAACGACGTCGCGCTTTTCGTCCGGCTCGTAGGGCAGGGTGGCGCCCCAGACGCGATCGTATTCATGGCGGTCGTTGGCGCTGAAGAATTCGGTAAAGCCCGTAATGAGGTCGACCTTCGTGAACATCACGTAGACCGGCGCGAAGACTTCGAGCTTTTCGGTGAGTTCCTGCACGCGCTGGCGCAGATTCTTCGCGAGATTGATCGCGAATTCGGGGCGATTGCCGGTGAGTTCGGCAATGCTCGCCGTCACGATGATGCCGTTGATCGGCGCCTTCGGACGATAGCGTTTGAGCAGGCCGAGAAAGCCAAGCCATTCGCCACGATCTTCCTCGTGGATCGAATAACGGCCCGCGGTGTCGAGCAGGATGCCTTCGGTCGTGAAGAACCAGTCGCAGTTACGCGTGCCGCCGATGCCATGCACGATGGCGTCTTTCTTGTCTGCGAACGGGAATTGCAGGCCCGAATTGATCACGGCGCTGCTCTTGCCCGCAGCCGGATTGCCGATGACGATGTACCAGGGCAGCTCGTAAAGCGCCGAGCCGCCGGAAAGCTGGCCGATCTTCGACGTCTTGATGGTCTTGACCGCGTCGGTCAGGCGGGTGCGCAGCGCATCGAGTTCGGCCTGCGTGCCGCGCGCGGCGACGGCGGCCGGGGATTCGACCTGGGCCTGCTGCTCGAGCATCTCGCCGAGCTTGCTGTTGGCGCGGCGCACGCGGATGCGGCGCACGATCCAGACGATCAGCCAGAGCGCGAAGAGCACGCCGAGCACGACCGCGACCCAGACGAGCCCGATCTGGAGCGTGTCGGCCGCGATATAGAGCACGGCTGCCAGCGCGAGCACGCCGATGATGGAAAGCGTGCGCTTGTGAGTCAACACGTTGAGAAAGCGTTGCATATGCCGGTCAGATCCTGATGCTTTGAGTGCTGTTCTGGTGATTCATGCGTGGCCGTGGCGGCGGGCAGGGCGCGTGCTGCCGATCGTGTCGTGTACAGGATCGGCGAAGGATGTGAAAGATGTGTGAGAGCGGAAAAGGAAAGGCGCGCTTCGCGCGGCGCGTTGCCTGAAGCATTGAAAGGCATTGAAAGAACGCCCCATAAACCTCCCCTTTATTGTCCGCTTTGCATTTTGCTTCGGCCCGATTGGCATCCAGATATGCGTGGCAATTCGTTTCCGCATACTTCTGCATCCATACGCATGTCATTTCGCGTCTGCCGGCCTGCGTCCCAGCACAAAACCGGGCTTGTGATATTCGACGTGCCCGAGGTCCATCATTTTCCAGCGACCGCCCCATGTGAGGCCGACCTGTTCGGCAACCTGCCCATATAACTGATAGCCGCGCATGGCCCACGGATCTTTTTCTGAAATGACGAGCTTGCCGTCACGCAGGAATGCGTTATCCGCTGCGAGGCCGTATTGGTGATAGCTCTGGAACGCCGCGGCATTGGTCACGCTACCCCCCAGTTTTGCCAGCCGGTCCTGCCGGTCGGGGCTTCGGTAACCTTCCAGCAAAGCCATTTCGTAACCGTATTGCTCGCGCATGATTTTATAAACGAGCAACAGACGCGTACGGAAGTCCGCATCGAGCAGATTCCAGTCGCGGCTCGCGTCTACGAGTGCGGGACGAATCTGTTCGACCTCCCGCGTGGCGAACACCTCGGGCGGCAATGGCGGCGGCGGAACGAGCTGCTCGCCATTGAGCAGTGCCGCGATTTTTTCATCGGGCACACGCGGCGTGTCATCGTATTGGAATAACTGGTGGCCGCGTAGCGCAATAGCGATCAGCGGCGGCGTCGCAAGAATACCTGTCGTCGAGAAAATCAGCAAGCGCCGCTTAATCAGCAAATTTTGCATATCGACCATTGTCGATTGGGAATATTTTGCCGATTTAGAAATATGCTTGCGCGCATGCGTGGTACTCGCAGAAATACGCCGCGTGATCACATTATGCAGGTTGAATACGGCATCGAAAAAAGACGCTCGAACGCCCGGTAGCAGCAGAATTGCGGCTATCGGTACGGTAATGACGAAATAGACGACGAGTGCAATGGCAACCAAAACCGACCCCGTGAACTGGAGGCAATTGTTTTTTGTAATGCTTGATTTTAGAATCAGGCCTGCCCGAACTTGGGCCGACACGTATTATTACGGCGAAACAGGCCCGATTCAATATGCACGATCCGAATGAGACGCTAATGTAATGAGTGTGCCGGACAATTCCCGACCCAAAGCTCCTCCCAGCCTGCTTGCCGATGGCCCTGGCAAACCGGCCGGCGCACCTGCCAGCGGCACGCCCAATGGCTCGCGCATTCTCGCGAACCTCGAAGGGCGCGTGGTGCCGCCCGCCACGCCCGCAGGCAAGACGCAGCGGTCGTCGAAGGCTGCGGGGCTTGTAGCACTGCTTGTGATTGGCGCGGGCGCATTCGGCGCGTGGCACTGGACGTCGCGCACGCCGTCCAGTGCATCGAGCGCGGCATCGACGGCGGCGAGTGCTGTGGTTGTTGCGGCGGCTTCGGCGACGCCTGCGTTGCCTTCGTCGCACGCGGTCGTTGCGAGCGCACAGAAAAGCGCACCTGACGAAGCCTCCGCATCGCACGCGGCCACCATCGTCGCCGATGACGATACGGCGAACGTAAAGGCCGCGCCGGCGCCCGTCGATAACGACCGTCTCTCGCTTGCGCTCGGCGCGGAGTCGGCCAGCGGTGCGACTGCGAACACGGTGCCGCAAGCGCATCCTGAGCAAGCACAGGACAAGAGCGCGGCGAAGCATAAGCACGAGAGTCCTGAAGCGAAGCACCCGAGCGCGAACGCGCATAAGACCGAAAGCAGGACGGCCGTAGCGCAGACGAAGAATGCGCATGCCAGCGGCAAGAAGGACGACTCCGACGCCGATCTGCTCGCCGTGCTCATGGCGCGTACCAAGCCCGCCGACGCAAAGCAGGCCGGCACTCACGGATCGAAGAGTTCAACCAAGGCGCCTGAAAGCAATGCGTCGATCGCCCAGCAGGTCAAGGCGTGCAGCGAGCGCGGATTCTTCGAAGATCAATTGTGCCGCTGGCGTGTTTGCGACGGCCATTGGGGCAAGGACCCGGCATGCCCGCAGGCGGCGAAAGCCAGCAACGAGCATTGATGTCTCGACGGCGTACGGTGTGAGACTGGATAGCGCGAAAAAGGTCTTTATTGTTGCGATTCTGGCTGGGCGAGAGAAGCTAAGGTAAGGCCAGGGCGTCGCACGCTGCCTATGCGAACTGGCACAATCCGGGCCATGAGCAGAATAAAAGGCAGGATTCGTATTTTCTCGCGGGCAATACCGAAGCTCATTCTCAAACCGCTGCGGCGCAAACCCGCAGAGCCGACACGCATTCTGCTGGTCCATCACATGTTGCTTGGCGACGGCCTGCTGCTCACCGCGCTGATCGCCAGGCTGCGCAAGCGCTATCCGCATGCGTCATTGGTGCTGGCATGCCCGAAAGCACTGGCGCCGCTCTATGCGAAAAAGCCCTTCGGCGTCACCGCACTGGCGTTCGATCCGCGCGACAGTGAGTCGGTCAGGCATGTGCTGGATTCCGGGCCGTACGATCTTGGTATCGTTGCTGGCGACAATCGCTATAGCTGGCTGGCGCGTGCAGCAGGGTGCCGTTGGATCGTGGCCCATCAGGGCGGCCGGCCTGCATGGAAAAACTGGCCGGTCGATGAACTCGTTTCGTATCCGGACACGCCTGCGGCATGGGGCGAGATCGCGGCGGAACTCGTCGACGGTGCCTCGCCCGAGCCTTATCGCATCGAGGATTGGCCTGCGCCGCCGGCGAGCGCGTTACTGCCCACGCAGTTGAGCGAACGCGAGTACATCGTGCTGCATCCCGGCGCGAGCAGTTCGGTCAAGCGGTGGCCCGCGCAGCACTGGCGCGAGCTTGCGCAGTGGGCGCAAGCCCGGGGCTATCAGGTCGTGTGGAGCGGGGGAGCGGGAGAGGTTGCGCTTGTCGCCGAAATCGGCCCTGATCCCGCTCACCTGAATCTGGCTGGCCGGCTTGGCCTTGCCGATCTCTGGCACGTGCTGGGCGGGGCGCGTGCGGTTGTGTGTCCGGACACCGGCATTGCCCATCTTGCGCGTCTCGTCGGCGCGCCGACGGTGGCGCTGTTTGGCCCTGGCAACCCCGGAATTCATGGCGCGGGCCGTTACTGGCAGGATGTACCGTTCGCAGCCCTGATGGTCGACATGCCATGCCGTGACCAGAACACGATCTTCGGGCGCCGCGTGTCATGGGCACGACGTTGCAGCCGCAACGAATCTACCTGCCTGGCGTGGCGAGACGGCTATGCGGGCTGTATGGCGGGTCATTCCGTGCATGAGGTCTGTGACGCACTCGACAATGTGTGGGCACGTTTGTCATGTCAATCTCTGGAGGCGTCGTAAAACGATGGCGATCGAGCGCTGTGAGGTAACTTGGGGCATGGCGCTGGACCGGCGTGTATTCGTTCGGGTATCGCGCGTGGCGATGGGTTTCTGTACAGGCGCCGCCATCATTGGCGGTCTGCCGTCGGCCGCTGTTGGCGCAGTCATGGATTGCAGTCGCGCAGCGAACGCGACGGAAACCGCCATTTGCGCTCAACCCTCGTTGCAGCGACTCGATGGCCAATTGGCGACGGTGTTTGGGCGGCTGATGCGTGTCGTGCCCGCTCGGGCCGCAGCGTTACGCACGTCGCAATTGCACTGGCTGACAAAGCGCGATCAATGCAACGCGGATAGTGGATGTATCGAGCAACGCTACGACGAACGCATCAAGGAACTGCGTAAGCAATTGCACGGCGTACTGGCGTACGAGCCTGACGAGATCGACCGGGCCGCGCTGGATGATCTGAAGCAGGCCGTCGATGCGATCCGGCGATCGGACACGGAGTTCCCGCTTGACAAGGCGCTCGATCAATTCAGCCTGAAAGACGGCGTCACGTCCTTTCATGGTGGCGATTCGACGGATGACAACGGCGACGCCACAGCGCTGCCTCATCGACGTCCTCATGGCGTCACCGAAGACGAATGGCGGGCGCTCAAGGCGTCCGGGCCCTTCAGCGACGACGCGGTGATCGAGGTGGACTACCGGTTGCTGCCAGTCGAAGGCGAGTCGCGCCGAGTCCTGATTGTCACCGCGCTCGATAATGGTTCTGGCGTCTACTCCTATTCGACGGCGTGGGTGCAGCGTGATGGCCGCTTCGTGAGCGTGCTGGGCGCGCGTAGCGGCGAAGGCATGAATAGCCGGGAGGACGACGTATCGGATGCGTTGCTTCTCTCGTTCGAAGGCAAGGGCGCGAATCAGTCTTCGCAATGGGTGCGTTTGCGCGGCCGGGTGTATGCGGCCTATATCGACAGTGAATTTGGCGCCGACAATGTCTATCTCGTTCGGCCACTGACGGTCGTCGACAAGGCGCCGAAATTGATCGTGCGCTATCGATATCGGTTGCAGGTGCCGCGCAGGCAGAAGCGCGAGTCGCCAGACAGGGTCGAAATGCTCGACGACTCGACCTATGCCGCGCTGAACGCCGCGGTCAAACCGCTTACGTCAGCGACCTGGTCCGACGTTTCCACGGCACCGCAACGCGGCGAGCCCAACGATAGCCGCAAGCCGCTGTGCCCGATTCCCACTGGCGTGAGTGGCGACGACCGTGAAGACTACTATGGCTATGGGCCGGGGGACTCGACTATCGAGACGCTGGACGATACGAGCGTCTGGGTGCGCGGCCAGTGCTATCTGGCAAGAGTGACCGACATGTTCGGCTACTATTTGCCGGGCCAGGGTCTGATTGCCCAGATATCGATCAAGGCACCGCAGGGAGACGATCCAGAGCGAAGTTTCGAAGTGCGTGGCGAGCGTGTTGCCATTGGAACCGATGCGTCGGCTGGCAAGGTGGCGGCCGACGGCGCGAACTGATCCGGAATGCACAGGAGATATGGCTTGATGGGACCAAGGGGACTAGCGCGTGTAACGTGTGGAATCGTTGGTTTGACGAGGCTTTCGGGTCATTGGTCAGGATGCCAAATTAATTTTACATAATGCAATTTATCGCAGATTTTAAATTAAAACTGTGGCTAAATACAGATGTCGCGCCTGGCGACGCTCAACAGTCCGTCACATAAAACGCCGCAGGTTCGCATAGCCCTGTATAACGCGCCGAGCCTTCAACCGATCGACCCGAATCGACTTCACTGAACCTCATGGACGAAAACCGACGCCCAATCAAATCGCGCTCCAACACGGCCATCGTCGCGCTAGCGAAATTCCTGGCCGGCACGCGCGTGACGCCCAACCAGATTTCCTGCGCAAGCGCCGTATTCGCCGCGATCGGCGCGATGGCGCTCATCAGGATCGATAGCGTGATCGACATGATCGTGGCGATCGTATGCATCCAGTTGCGGCTGCTATGCAATGTGATCGATGGACTGGTCGCCGTCGAAGGCGGCAAGAAGTCGATCGTCGGGCCGATCTACAACGAATTCCCGGATCGCATCGCGGATAGCGTTCTGCTGGTCGCGGCCGGTTATGGTGTGGGCCTGCCGTCGCTGGGCTGGGCCGCCGCGCTATTCGCGGCGCTCACGGCCTATGTGCGCGTATTCGGCGGCTCGGTGGGCGTGCCGCAGCGTTTCATCGGGCCGATGGCCAAGCAGCATCGCATGGCTTTGCTCACGCTCGCCTGCGTGGCGACGATCGTCGAAGTCGCGTTGCATCGTCATCCTGTCTGTCTCGCTGTGGCGCTGGCGATCATCGTGGCCGGCAGCGCGCTCACCTGCGTGACGCGTACGCGTGCGCTGGTGCAGGATCTTCATCGAATCACGGAGGAAAAGACTCATGCGTAACGTGATGCAGCGCTGGCTGCTCGGCGTCGTGCGTCTCGTGGTGGGCGCGCGTGGGCGCTACGCGAGTACGCCGCCGTCCGCGCGACAGACGATCTATTTCGCCAACCATTCCAGCCATGTCGATACGCTGGCGATCCTCGCGGCGTTGCCGGCAGATTTGCGCACCAGCGTGCGCCCTGCCGCCGCGCGTGATTACTGGGACGCGTCGCCCATGCGCCGCTTCATCGCAAACCGCGTACTGGGCGTGGTGTATGTGACGCGTAAGGGGGCCGATGGCGAAGACCCGCTTCAGCTCGTGCGCGATGCGCTCGCCGCTGGTTGGTCGATCATCATCTTCCCTGAGGGCACGCGCAGCCAGACCGGCGAAATCGGCCCATTCAAGAGCGGGCTTTACTGGCTCTCGCGCGAGTTTCCCGACGTGCAACTCGTGCCCGTTCATCTGTCCGATCTCATGCGCGCCATGCCGAAGGGCAAACTGCTGCCGGTGCCGATCAACTGTAGCGTGTCGTTTGGCGATGCCGTGCCTGGTGCAGCGGAACTCAGCAAGGAAGTCTTCCTCACCACGGCGCGCGACGCCGTGATCAAACTTCAAAACTCGGTACGGGGATAAGCATGCCGCACGTCTTCTGGATCACGATCGTGGGCGTGGTCGGCCTGCTTTGCTTGTTTACTGTAGTGGGCACGGTGCTGCGCATGAAGTTCGGCGCGGCCAACACGACGATCGCCAACATGAACCAGCGCATCTCCGCGTGGTGGGTCATGATCGCCGTGGTCACGGCCGCGCTCTGGCTCGGGCCGTACGCGACGCTGTTCCTGTTCTTCATCTGCTCGTTCTTTGCGCTGCGCGAGTTCATCACGCTCACGCCAACCAAGCCCGCCGATTATTGGTCGCTCGTCCTCGCGTATTACGTCGCGCTGCCCGGGCAGTTTCTGCTGGTGGCGCTGCACTGGTATGGCCTGTTCGCGATCTTCATGCCGGTGTACATGTTCTTCGTGCTGTCGGCGGCGGAGGCTTTCGCGCAGGACACGGCGGAATTCCTCGAGCGCAACGCCAAGATCCAGTGGGCGCTGATGGTTTGCGTCTATTCGCTGAGCTACGCGCCCGCCCTGCTCTTGCTGCCTCTGCCGCATTACTTCGGCAATAACGGACCGCTGCTGCTGTTCTTCCTGCTGGTCGTGCAGTCGAGCGACGTGTTCCAGTATGTCTGCGGCAAGCTCTGGGGCAAGCACAAGCTTTCGCCACTCGTGAGTCCTTCGAAAACATGGGAAGGTCTGATCGGCGGCGGCGCGCTCGCCATTGGTCTCGGCACGCTCCTGCACGGCCTCACGCCGTTCAATCTGTGGCAGGCCGCGCTCATGTCGGCGGTGACGGTGATTGGCGGTTTTATCGGCGGCCTGGTGCTCTCGGCCGTCAAGCGCTCGATGGGCGCCAAAGACTGGGGTGTGATGATCGCCGGTCATGGCGGCATGCTCGACCGTGTCGATTCCATCTGCTTCGCCGCGCCGATTTTCTTCCATCTCACGCGTTACTTCTTCGTGCCAGCCGCCTGAGCGCTGACGTTCTCGCCGGCACCCTCGCCCGTTTGCGCATCGCACGATGCGGCGTTACAGGCTATAGACTGTATTTTGCATTTACAGCCTTAAGGTTGTATTCTGCATTTACAGTCTATAGACTGTGAGCGTTCTCTTTGCCCTATCCCCTCTGCCGGAGCTTCGCGTGGACTACCCGCTCAAGACCGTCAGCCAGTTGCGTCCCATGTTGCTGGGTTTCCGCAGAAAAGCCGGTCTCACCCAGGAAAAGCTCGCGCAGCGGCTCGGCATCTCCCAGCAAAGCTACGCCGCCTTCGAAGCCAACCCCGCTGCCGCAAGCGTCGACCGGCTTTTTCGTGTATTGCGGCTGCTCGCGGTCGATATGCGTCTCGCTACCGGGGTGGCGCAGGCCGAGCCCGAAGCAAAACGCGCAGGCGCAGTGAGCCCGTCGAAGCGCAAGCGCACGTCCGTACCAGTCGCGTCAGTCACAACCACAAAGAAGCCCGTGGCGAAGAAGGCGGCGGTCAAGAAAACCGCGGCCAAAAAAACCGCCGACAAAGCGGTCGCGAAGAAACGCAGCGCGGTCACAACTGCCAGTCAGCGAGCCCCCGCGAAAAAAGCGCCGAAACAGGCCGCGCCGCGCAAGGCCACGCCGAGCAAGGCCGCACCTCGAAAAGCCGCAGCCAGCCCGTCAAGGCGCGAGGACTGGTAAATGGCGCGCTCCCGCCTGACGAACCGCCTCGACCTGTGGATGAACGGCCTGCCCGTCGGCTCCTGGGAGATCGTGCGCGGCGTCGAGCGGCTCGTCTATCTGCAAAGCTGGCTCGACGACGAGCAAGGCCGTCCACTCTCGCTTTCGCTGCCCTTCACGCCCGGCAATCAGCCCTTGCGCGGGCGGGTCGTGACCGATTACTTCGATAATCTCCTGCCCGACAGCGAACGCATCCGTCGGCGTATTGCTGCCCGGTATCGCACGGCAGGCATTTCGCCATTCGAACTGCTCGCGGTGCTCGGACGCGATTGCGTGGGCGCGTTGCAATTATTGCCGGCAGGTGAAACGCCGGTCGGCCTCGAATCCATCGAGGGCAAACCGCTCGACGAAGCCGCCATTGCGCGGCTGCTGCGCGACACGACCTCCACGCCCCTCTTCGGCGAGCACGAGCCGGTGGATGACCTGCGCCTGTCGATTGCCGGTGCGCAGGAAAAGACCGCACTGCTGCGGCGTGGCGGGCGCTGGCTGCTGCCCGCAGGCAGCACGCCCACTACACATATCCTCAAGCTGCCGCTCGGCCTCGTGGGCAATATGCGCGCCGATATGCGCACCTCGGTCGAAAACGAATGGCTCTGCGCGAAGATCGTCGCGGCTTTCGGCTTGCCGATCGCACCCTGCGAAATCGCCCATTTCGAGGACATGAAGGCGCTCGTGGTGGAGCGCTTCGACCGGCGCATGGCACGGAATAACCGCTGGATCGTGCGTCTGCCGCAGGAGGATCTGTGCCAGGCGACCGGCACGCCTGGCATCTACAAATACGAGGCCGATGGCGGCCCCGGCATCGGCGGCGTCATGGCCGTGCTCGGCGGTTCATCGCGCGCGGCTGACGACCGGCGGCATTTTTTTCTCGCGCAGATCGTTTTCTGGCTGCTCGCGGCCACGGACGGCCACGCCAAGAACTTCAGCATCGCGCATCTGCCGGGCAGCCGATACGTGGCCACCCCGCTCTACGACGTGCTTTCCGCGCATCCGATCATCGGGCGCGGACGCAATCAGCTCGCGGCGCAACGTGCGAGCCTGGCGATGGCGGTGCGTGGGCGCAACGCGCATTACCGCATCGCGCAGATTTTTCCGCGTCACTGGATCGCGCAGGGGCAGCGCGTGGGATTTTCTATCGAACAGGTCGAGGAGATGATGACGTCGGTGGCGCAGCTTACGGATGGCGTCATCGATACGGTTGGCGCGCAGCTTCCCGACGATTTTCCGCTCGACGTGGCCGAGGCAGTTTTCGCGGGTATGCGCCGCCAGGCGAGGATTCTGGAAGGCGCGGCCTGAGCGGGCCTGTCAACGTGAAACGGCGCCGGTCAGAGCGATCGGCGCCGTGTGAAAACTGCCGCAAATGCGTGACGCGCGGAGCGCCGGGAAACGGCGTCCCGCGCACTGCAAAGGCCGGAGCCCCGCTTAGTGGTGACGCTTGGTTGAATCCTTGACGGCTTCCTTCATGTCGCCATAGTTCTTGCGCGCTTCGCCGGCGGCCTGCTGAATGTCGCCCTTGAGTTCGCGTTGCGGATTGTCGGTGGCGCGGCCCACGGCTTCGTTGACCTTGCCCTTCACCTTCTCGACCGTGCCCTTGACTTGATCCTTGTTCATGGTGCGTCTCCACGTGAAAGCGACGGTGTGTCGCGACAGCTTTGCTAGCGCACGCGCTGTGCCCGCGCTAGCCAGGAAGTCGGGGTGTTCAGCAACTGGACGCTTTTACGCGCGCTCCCACGCGCCGATGGGCCACTCCGGGGCAGGAACAATTCCCGATTGTGACGCTGGCCCTCATTCCTTATGGTGACGCACCGACGTGATCCCTCGGCTTGTTGGCCGCCGGACGCGCCGTCGATGCAGCCACTTCCCCGGCTTTCGCACGAGATCAACAGGAGTCAGCATGAGCGTTACCACTTCCGCACGCATCCTCGACAACGACGTCTGGCACGCCCGCGTTTTCACCGGCGAATGGCGCAACGGCACTTCGGTCGCTGACGTGCATGAACCCGCCACGGGGGAGCGCCTCGCGCAAATCGGCATGGCCGACGCGGCCTTCGTCGCGGCCTCGTCGAAGTCGGCCTTCGAGGCGCAGCAGGCCTGGGCCGCGCTGCCCTATGACGAGCGCGCCGCCGTGCTGCGCCGCGCCGCTCGTCTGGCCGAAGATGCCGCCGACGAGATCGCCGGCTGGATCGTGCGCGAAAGCGGCTCGACGCGCGGCAAGGCCGGCTTCGAAACGCACGCGGCCATCAAGGCGCTGCACGAGGCCAGCGCGCTGCCGTCGCGCTCGGCGGGCGAGGTCCTGCCCTCCGTGCCGGGCCGTCTGTCGATCGCGCGCCGCCGCCCGCTCGGTGTGGTCGGCGTGATTTCGCCGTTCAACTTCCCGCTGTATCTGGCGATCCGCGCCGTGGCCCCGGCGCTCGCGCTCGGCAACGCCGTCGTGCTCAAGCCGGACCCGCGCACCGCGATCTGCGGCGGCTTCTCCATCGCGCGTCTGTTCGAGCTGGCTGGCCTGCCCGCGGGCGTGCTGCACGTGCTGCCCGGTGACGGCGCGGCGGGCGCGGCGCTCACGAGCGATCCGCATATCGCCATGATCCAGTTCACGGGATCGACCGGCGCGGGCCGCAAGGTGGGCGAAGCGGCGGGCCGTCATCTCAAGAAGGTCTCGCTGGAACTGGGCGGCAAGAATTCGCTGATCGTGCTCGACGACGCCGACCTCGACCTCGCCGTTGCCAATACGGCCTGGGGCGCGTATCTGCACCAGGGCCAGATTTGCATGGCGACGGGCCGCGTGCTCGTGCAGCGCAAGATTTACGATCGTTTCGTGCAAAAGCTGGTGGCGAAGGCGTCGGGCCTCACGGTCGGCAATCCGGCGACCGGCGATGTCGCGCTCGGGCCGATCATCAACGCGGCGCAACGCGACCACATCGCGCGCGTGCTTGCGGATGCGCAGAAAGCCGGCGCGCGCGTCGAAACGGGCGGCGGCTATCGCGACCTGTTTTTCGAGCCGACCGTGCTGAGCGGCGTAACCCAGGACAACCCGGCATTCAACGAGGAAATCTTCGGGCCGGTCGCGGTGGTCGTGCCGTTCGACACCGATGAAGACGCCATTGCACTGGCCAACGATACGGAGTACGGACTGTCGATGGCCGTCGTCACCGCCAATGTGGGCCGCGCGTTGCGCATGGGCGAGCGCCTGCGCACGGGCCTGCTGCACATCAACGATCAGACCGTGAACGACGAAGTGATCAATCCGTTCGGCGGTGTGGGTGCGTCGGGTAACGGGACGAGCGTCGGCGGCCCGGCCAACCTTGAGGAATTCACGCAATGGCAGTGGCTCACCGTCAAGGGCGAAGCGCCGCTCTATCCGATCTAAGCGCGATTCAGGCAGCACACAGACGATGAGCATCACGAGCGTTTCAAGGAGACACGCATGAGTACGACAACCGCGGGCCGCACCGTCACGGCGGCCGTCGCGCGGGCCAAAGGCGAGCCGTTTTCGATCCAGAAGGCGCGTCTGCGCGGCCCGCAGGACGACGAGGTGCTGGTGCGCGTGGTCGCCACGGGCCTGTGCCACACCGACCTGATCGTGCGCGATCAGTTTTACCCGGTGCCGCTGCCCGCGGTGCTCGGCCACGAAGGCGCGGGCGTGGTCGAGGAAGTCGGCCCGAACGTGAAGAACCTCATGCCCGGCGATCACGTCGTGCTGACCTACGGGGCGTGCGGGCATTGCCAGCCCTGCGTGGGCGGACACGGTGCGTATTGCAGCCACTTCTTCGGCCTGAACTTCGGCGGCGGCGATCTGGAAGGCCGCACGGCCATCGAGGACGAGGAAGGCCGGCCGCTGCACGACCACTTTTTCGCGCAGTCGTCGTTCGCGAGCCACGCGCTCGCTCGCGAAAACAACGCGATCAAGGTGCCGAAGGAGGCGCCGCTCGAACTGCTGGGGCCGCTCGGCTGCGGCATCCAGACCGGCGCAGGGGCCGTCATCAACTCGCTGAAGGTCACGGCGGGCAGCCGCTTCGCGAGCTTCGGCGCGGGCGCGGTGGGGCTATCGGCCGTAATGGCGGCGCGGGTGGCGGGCGCGGCGACCATCATCGCCGTCGATATCGTGCCCTCGCGGCTCGAACTCGCGAAAGAGCTGGGCGCCACGCACACGGTCAATAGCCGCGAAGTGGATATGGTCGAGACGATTCGCGAGATCACGGGCGGCGGCGTGGATTTCGCGCTGGAATCGACCGGGCATCCGCAGGTGCTGGCAGGCGCGATCGAGGCGCTGGGCACGTTGGGCGCGATCGGCGTGGTGGGCGCGCCGCCGCTGGGCACCAAGGGCGAGTTCGACATCAACAGCCTGTTGCTGAACGGGCGCACGATTCGCGGCATCGTCGAGGGCGATAGCGTGCCGCAGCGCTTCATTCCGCAACTCGTCGAGCTTTATCAGCAAGGGCGTTTTCCGTTCGACAAGCTCGTGAAGTTCTATCCGGTCGAACAGATCAACGAGGCCGCGGAGGACAGCACGCGCGGCGTCACGCTCAAGCCGATCCTGCGTTTCTCGCACGACTGAGGGCGCGATCTCGGTAGTTGCACCGATGCCGGCGCTGCTGCGAAGCACGCGCCGGCTGCGGTATGCTCGCACTACCCGGCGTTGGGCCGCATAGCCCGGCAATTGCATGGCAATGCTGGCCTACGCCCCGGACGGGCGGCATGGTGCCCTTTAAACGGCGCGATGCCGCCCGTCCTTGCGTTTGGCCTACGCCCAGACTTCTGCCCTGGCGTTTCTGCCCCGATGCCATCGAACCCACCGCCTGAACGGGAGCCCGCATGAAGAGCAAATCCGCGCCGTATGTCTTCGCGGACAGTACCGCGAACAGCGCGCTTGCCCAATTGCATTCGGCGCGTGAACGCTTTGGCGGCGGCGAGCAACTGCCCGCCGCGCTCATGCCGGGCCTGCTGCCCGACTCCGTCGCGCGTTCGTGGGCGCGTTCGCGCGACGCGGGTCTGCGGCCCTGGGAGGCGCCCGAATATGAATTGCTGAAAAGCACCCGCAGCACGCGCGAATCGCACGACGACCGTCGCCTGTATAGCTGCGTCGTGGACGAGATCGAGCAGTTGTGGGATGCCTTCGGCGGCGACGACTGGACGATTTTTTGCGTCAATCCGCAAGGCACGGTAATCCACGCGCGGCGCAGCCCCGCCTGCGACGACGACCTGATCCTGCCGATCATCGCGGGCCGCCGCATCCTCGAATCGCATATCGGCACCACGGCGCCCAGTTGCGTGCTGCACGAGGGCATCGAAGTGACTGTCGCGGGTGGTCAGCACTATCTTGACGAATTCGAGCGTGTGTCCTGCCTCGCGGTGCCGCTTTACGGGCTGCATGGCGAAGTGATCGGCGCGCTGGATCTCACCGGCACCGGCCAGCGCGATCTGACGCAAGTGAAGGAGCAGTTCCGGCTCGCTGCCCTCGCCGCCGAGCAACGCCTTTTCGCGACCTTGCGCGGATGTCATCTGTTGCGCGTGCAACATGATCCGCGCTGGCTTGCCACGCCGCTCGCGGGCGTGCTGGCCGTCGAAGAAGATGGCACGCTGCGCGCCGCGAGCCGCATGGCGCGGCGCATGTTCGCCGTGGCGCACGGAGGCCACCTGCCCGCGCTCTCGCTGCGCGATCTATTCGACGATGCGCCGCTCGCTCAGTTGAGCCGCCTGCTGCGGCCGCAGCGCAACCCGCTGCGTATCGCGCGTGCGGATGGCAGCCATGTGTGGGTGCAGTACGCACGCGCGCCGCTTAACCGGAGCACGGCGCGGCGTATGGATGTGCCGCCGGCAATGGATGAGGCGTTGTCGCCTGTTGCGCCGGAAAGTGGCGCGAAGAATGGTGCGACGCTCGAAGAACAGACACTGATCGCTGTACAGAACGCCATGATCGAGCATGGCGGCAATGTAGCGGCGGTGGCGCGGCAACTGCGCGTGTCGCGTACGACGGTCTATGCCCGCTTGCGACAGTTACGCGAGACGGGGATGCTCAGCGAGCGTGGCGAGGCTCAGTGAGAGCGCGCTGGGTTGCGGTGTACGGCGCATATAAGAAAACCCCGCGCAGCCCGCTCCCAAAAGAACCGGACCCACGCGGGGTTGCCTCCACGGCGTAGTAGCCTCGCTACGCCACCCACTTCATCAATCGTGCGCCATCGCGCGCTCGACGCTGATATGCGTCGGCATCATGTTGACGTTCGCATTGTGGATGACCCACAGCGACAAGCCCACGATCACCGCAATCAGAAACCCCGTGCAGATGAAGATGCCGGTGTTCGCACGCTGGCTGCGCGCCGTGCCGATATGCAGGAAATACACGAGCTGCACGACGAGCTGCGCCACGCACAGCACGACGATGGCCGTGAGGCCTTGCGCGGGCGGCACCGCATGGAACATGACCACGCCGAACGACGCGAGCGTGAGCACGAGCGAAAGCACCGTGCCGATCATGTAGCCCTTGAGGCTGCCATGCGCGTCGTCGTGGCTGGCCGGATGAGTGACGTTCGAATGACTCACAGCATGCCTCGCAAATAAACGAAGGTGAAAACGCAGATCCACACGAGATCCAGGAAGTGCCAGAAGAGGCTCAGGCACGCCAGGCGCCGGCGCACCGTGCCGGTCAGGCCGAACTTCCAGGTCTGATGCATCATGATCGCGATCCACAGCAGACCCGCGCTCACGTGCAGACCGTGCGTGCCGACCAGCGTGAAATAGGCCGAGAGATACGCGCTCGTATGCGGCCCTGCGCCATCGGCGATGAGCTTGGCGAACTCGTTGACTTCCATGCCGACGAAGCCCGCGCCAAACAGGAACGTGACCGCAAGCCAGAAGATCACCTGCGCGCGCCGTTGCGCGTGCAGGCTCAGCATCGCCATGCCGAAGGTCACGCTGCTCGCGAGCAGCAGCAGCGTTTCGCCGAGTACATAGGACAGCTCGAACAACTGCTTCGCGCCGGGACCGCCCGCCGTCGCATTCGCGAGCACGCCGAAAGTGGCGAAGAGCGTCGCGAAGATGAGGCAGTCGCTCATCAGGTAGATCCAGAACCCGAACGTGGTCTTGGTGCTGTCGTCGTGACCGTGATCGTGGCCGTGCCCATGCCCATGTGCATGGGCGTGATGTGTCGTTGCTGCGTGAGCCATGACTTACGCGACCTCCTTCAGTTCCAGTGCGTCAAGCTGCGCGAAGCGCGCGTTTTCGATGCGCTCGACTTCCGCGGCCGGGACCCAGTAATCGACGTCCTGGTTATAGCTGCGCACGATGAATGTGCCGATCATGCCGACCAGGCCCGCGACCACGAACGGCCACATGTGCCACACGGCGGCAAAGCCGAACACCAGGCTGAACATCGCGATGATGAAACCCGCGCCCGTGTTGCGCGGCATGTGGATGTCTTCATAGGCGCGCGGCTGGACGTAGGCCGTGCCCGCTTCCTTGTTGTCCCAATGCTGTTCCATCGAGGTGATCGTCGGCAGCACGGCGAAGTTGTAGAACGGTGCGGGCGAAGCCGTGGACCATTCGAGGCTGCGGCCGTCCCAGGGATCGCCCGTGACGTCGCGAGTCTGGTTGCGGTCGCGCACGCTCACGTAGAGCTGCACGATCAGCGAGAGAATGCCGAGGCCGACGAACACGGCGCCCACCAGCGCCACCACGAGCCACGGATGCCATGCAGCCACTTCGTAGTGGTTCATGCGGCGCGTCATGCCCTCGAAGCCGAGGATGTAGAGCGGGGTGAAGGCGAGCCAGTAGCCGATCAGCCAGCACCAGAACGACACCTTGCCCCAGAACTCGTTGAGCGTGAAACCAAACACCTTCGGGAACCAGAAGCTCACGCCCGCGAGACAGCCGAACACCACGCCGCCGATGATGACGTTATGGAAGTGGGCCACGAGGAACAGCGAGTTGTGCAGCACGAAGTCCGCGCCCGGCACGGCCAGCAGCACGCCGGTCATGCCGCCCACGGCGAAGGTCACCATGAAGCCGATGGTCCAGAGCGTCGCGCTGTGATAGCGGATGCGTCCGCGATACATCGTAAAGAGCCAGTTGAACAGCTTCACGCCCGTGGGGATCGAGATGATCGTCGTCATGATGCCGAAGAAGGCATTGACGTTCGCGCCCGAGCCCATCGTGAAGAAGTGATGCAGCCACACGAAGAACGACAGGATGCCGATCGAGGACGTGGCGTACACCATCGACTTGTAGCCGAACAGCGGTTTGCCCGAGAACGTGGCGATGATCTCTGAGAACGCGCCGAACGCAGGCAGGATCAGGATGTACACCTCGGGGTGGCCCCATACCCAGATCAGGTTGATGTACATCATCGCGTTGCCGCCCAGCTCGTTCGTGAAGAAGTGCATGTCGAGATAGCGGTCCATCGTGAGCAGCGCGAGCGTGCCGGTCAGCACCGGGAACACCGCGACGATCAGGATGTTGGTGATGAGCGCCGTCCACACGAACACGGGCATCATCATGAGCTTCATGCCCGGCGCACGCATGCGCAGGATCGTCACGATGAAGTTGATGCCCGAGAGCGTCGTGCCGAGGCCCGACACCTGCAACGACCATATGTAGTAGTCCACACCGGTTGTTGGGCTATAGCCGAGTTCCGAGAGCGGCGGATACGCCACCCAGCCCGTCGCCGCGAAGTCGCCGACGAACATCGAGATCATCACCAGCACTGCGCCTACTACCGAGAGCCAGTACGAGAGCGAGTTGACGAACGGATACGCCACATCGCGCGCGCCGATCTGCAGCGGCACGACCACGTTCATCAAGCCGAGGATGAGCGGCGTGGCCACGAAGAAGATCATGATGACGCCGTGCGCCGTGAAGATCTGGTCGTAGTGATGCGGCGGCAGGTAGCCTGCCGAGTCGCTATAGGCGATGGCTTGTTGCGCGCGCATCATGATGGCGTCCGCGAAACCGCGCACCAGCATCACGATCGCGAGAATGATGTACATGACGCCAATGCGCTTGTGATCGACCGAGGTGATCCACTCGCGCCACAGATAGCCCCACTTGCCCGCGAGCGTGATCGCCGCGAGCAGGACCAGGCCGCCGAGCGCCACGACAGCGCCCGTGCCCATGATGATTGGCTCGTGCCAGGGAACGGCATCGAGCGTGAGTTTTCCGAACATGATGTGTGTTACTCCGCTGCCAGGGTGGCGGGCGCACGCGCGCCGTTTTTATCGACGCTTTTTTCAACGCCGCTATCGAAGGTGAGCGCCGGGGCCGTCGTGCCCGAGCCGCAGATCGGGTTGCCGTGAACGTCGCGCATGTACTTGTCCACCACGCCTTCGAAGAGGCCAGGCGCTACGTTCGAATAGAGCGCGACGGGCGCCTTCTCGCCGGGCACCGCGAGCGCCTCGTAAGCGCCGCGGCTGAGCATCGCGGGCGAGGCCTTGGCGCGCGCGATCCATGCGTCGAAGTCGGCGCGGCTGGTGGCGAGCGTGTCGAAATGCATGTCCGAGAAGCCCGGGCCGCTAAAGGCCGCCGAGCGTCCTGCGTAGGTGCCGGGCTGGTTGGCGATCAAGTGGAGCTTCGTTTCCATGCCTGACATCGCGTAGACCTGGCTGCCCAGTTGCGGGATGAAGAACGAGTTCATCAGCGATTCGGCGGTCAGGCGGAACGACACCGGCGTGTCGACCGGAATCGCCAACTGGTTCACGGAGGCGACGCCGTAGTCCGGGTAGATGAAGAGCCACTTCCAGTTGAGCGCCACGACATCGACGCGGATCGGCTTGACCTGCGACTCGATCGGCTTGTACGGATCGAGCGAGTGCGTCGTGCGCCAGATCAGCGCCGCGAGCGTGACCACGATGATGCAGGGGATCGTCCAGACCACGATTTCGATCGCGGTCGAGTGCGACCACTTCGGCGCGTAGGTCGCGCCCGTGTTGGAAGCACGGTAGCGCCACGCGAACCAGAGCGTGAGCGCGATCACCGGAATCACCACGAGCAGCATCAGGCCGAGCGCGATGAGGATGAGGTTCTTTTCCTGCACGCCGATGTCGCCTTTCGGATCCATCAGCACGGAACTACAGCCGCCGAGCAAGGCGAGCGCGCCAGCCGACGCGAGCGTAGCGGCGTGGCGGATTGCGGAGGTCAAGCGTGTGGGTGGTTGAGGAAGCGGCGGGCCGGCTTCGACGGCCGGTCCTCTTCGAATGGAGTGGGTGCGCATGTCGGGTTCCATGGTTGACGATCGCGCAAACCCATCCATACGTGCTCACCTTGCCTTCGGCGCGACGCCCTGAGGACGCCAGCCGAAGGCCCATACATAGCCTATATGTATGGATTTACGCGCTTCGTGTCCGCATGCTAGAGTAAGACATGACACATACATCTGCGACAGAATGACGCGAAATAACCGTATCGATCCGGACAAGAAAGACGCCGCTGCGGCGTGGGCAACGGCGCTGCAAGACGGCGACGGCCCGCGTTATCTGCGTCTCGTCGACTTCATCGAGCGCGCCGTGGCCGACGGCACGCTCTCGCCCGGCGAACGCGCGCCCGCCCAGCGCACGCTGGCCGATCTGCTCGACGTGGATCTGACCACGATCACGCGTGGCTTCAACGAGGCGCGGCGGCGCGGGCTGATCGAGGCGCGCGGGCCGCTGGGCACCTTCATCGCGGCGCCGCGTGCGGAACTGGCGCAGCGCGTCGATCTGAGCATGAACATTCCGCCGCCGCCGCAGGGGCTCGACGCCGACGCGCTGCTGCGCGAAGGCCTTTCGCGCCTGCTGTTGCGCAGCGATGCCGATCTGCTGATGACCTATCACGTCGGCGGCGGTGCGGCGGCTGATTGCGCGGCGGGCGCGAAGTGGCTCGAACCGGTGCTCGGCGCGGTCGATCCCGCGCGGCTGGTAGTCTGCCCCGGTGCGCAGGCAGCGCTGGCCGCGCTGATCCTCGCCTTCACGGCCCCCGGCGACGTGGTGCTGAGCGAGCCGCTCGTCTATCCGGGGCTGCCGCACGCGGTCGCGCAACTGGGGCGTCGCCTCGAAACGGTGGCGACCGACGCCGAAGGCATGCTGCCCGACGCGCTGGACGCCGCCTGCCGCTTGCACGGCGCACGCCTGCTTTACCTCAATCCCACGCTCCAGAATCCCACCGCCACGACGCTCTCCGACGCGCGCCGCCGCGAGCTTCTGCGGGTAGCACAGCGGCACGGCGTGCGTATCGTCGAGGACGATCCCTACTGGCGCTTCGCGCCCGACGCGCCGCCGCCGCTTGCGCGTATGGCCCCGGCGCAGGTGTGCTATCTCTCGACGCTCTCCAAGACGCTCTCGCCGGGCCTGCGCACCGCCTTCCTCACCGTGCCCGATAGCGCCGCGCATGCGCGCGTGCTGGCCGCGCTGCGCTCGTTCTCGCTGATGGCCGCGCCGCTCACGAACGCGCTGGCGATGCAGTGGATCGAGGACGGCGTCGCGGACGACATATTCCGGGGCGTACGTGCTGAGGCGCAGGAGCGCCAACGCATCGCGGCGCAGACGCTCGGCCCCGCGGGCGGCGAAAACGCGGGCATTCACCTTTGGTACCCGCTGCCGAGCTACTGGCAGGCGCGCGAACTGGCGGCGGCCGCGAGCACCGAAGGCCTCGCTGTGGCGCCCTCCACCGCTTTCGATCGCGGCGGCATGACGGCTGCCAACGCGATTCGCATCTCGCTAGGCGCAACCGCCGATCGCGCCCGCTTGCAGGCCGCGCTGCGACGCCTCTCCACCTTGTTGGCCAGCGATCGGTCGGCGCAGGTGATCGTCTGACGCTGGCATCGCGCTTGCTTCCTTTTCCCCTCTGACTCAGCGGACGTTCGCGAACAGCGTCCGCGCGCACGTGACCGACACAATGGCGCAGACGCTGTCACGCCGCGCCGGTACACTCGTCGAATCGGATTTCGGATCGCTTTCTGGATCGGAGGCGGCCGCGCGCCGCGTCCCACGCTACCCGCGCCGCAGGCGCTTATTTTTCGGGAGGATGGAAGATGGCCAACGAGAAGATGCTTCAGCAGATGCGTGAAAAGCCCGGTTTCATCGCCGCGCTCGACCAGAGTGGCGGCTCGACGCCGGGCGCGCTGCGGCAGTACGGCATCCCCGAGAGCGACTACAGCGGCGATGCCGACATGTTCCGCCTGATGCACGAAATGCGCGTGCGCATCATCAGCGCGCCGGCCTTCACGGGCGAAAAGGTGATCGGCGCGATTCTCTTCGAACAGACCATGGACGGGCAGGCGCACGGCAAGCCGGTGCCGGCGTTTCTGTGGGAAGACCGCGGCGTGGTGCCGTTTCTGAAGGTCGACAAGGGGCTGGAGAACGAAGCGGACGGCGTGCGTCTCATGAAGCCGAATCCCGGCCTCGACGCGCTGCTGGAGCGCGCCCAGAAAGCCGGCATTTTTGGCACCAAGATGCGCTCGGTGATCGAGAGCGCGTCGGCTTCGGGCATCGCCGCGGTCGCGAAGCAGCAGTTCGAGGTGGGCGAGCAGATCAGCGCGAAGGGTCTCGTGCCGATTCTGGAACCCGAGGTGTCGATCAAGGCGCCCGACAAGGCCGAAGCCGAGGCGCTGCTGCGCGACGAACTGCTCAAGGGCCTCGACGCCCTGCCCGCCTCGCGCAACGTCATGATCAAGCTGACGATTCCCGATACGCCCGACTTCTACAAGCCGCTGATCGAGCATCCGCGTGTTGTGCGTGTGGTCGCGTTGTCGGGCGGTTACTCGCGCAGCGACGCGTGCACGCGCCTCGCGCACAACCACGGCATGATCGCGAGCTTTTCGCGCGCGCTGATCAATGAGCTCACGAAGCAAATGAGCGATGCGGAATTCGATGCCGCACTGGCCGCGAGCATCGACGAGATCTATAACGCGTCGGTTCGAAAGAACTGATCGCGCAGAGAAGGAATGAGGGTTGTCCCGACGGATTTATCAATGCAATCAATGGAATCCGTCGGGACAAGGGGTGTATCACTGTGAAGGATCCGCATGCCTTCAACAATCTGCAGCGCTATATCCGTCTGTTCAAACCGGATATGTCGGTGCCTGGCAGCGACATCAAGGCGTACGGTCGAGTGGAGGTTCGATGACTAGCCGTACGGTATTGCTCGGGTGGTGTTCGGCGATAGTGGCGGCGTGGTTGGTCGTCGGTGCGCTGCTCGCGGCGATCCTGCTGCATATCTCCTTCGAGATACCGCTCTGGCTGGATAACGCGAGCACCGCGATTCTCCACTACATGGATCCCAACTACTCCCCCGACGCATGGGACGTCGAGACTATGACCAGAATGCTCTTATGCGCCCTGGCCTACCTGATGGCCGCCTTCGTTCTCTCGTGCGCAGGCGTCATCACGTGGCGGCGGTATATTCGCCGGCGTTTCACAGGTTGATCGCCAAACGGGGCGCATACCGACGCCACTAGACGGGGCCACATCCCCGCTGTCCTTTTTCCTGGCCGGTTATACTGTGCGCCTTCCATAGCTCACGACGCGCACCGGCCATGAGGCGCTTACTCTGCCTGCTCGCCTTGCTGCCCGGCCTCGTGCAACACGCAGCGGCGCAGCAGGCTCCCCCTCAAGGGGACGACACGAAACTCCCCACCTATCTGACCCAGAAGTTCGGTCTGGCGAAGGAGAAGGCTGCGCAGATCTCGGAGGCGGTCACGACGGCCGCCGCGAAATATTCGCTGCCGCCCGCGGTGCTGCTCGCCATCATCTCGATCGAGTCCCGCTTTCACGAAAAGGCGCGCGGTGCGAACAACGCCACCGGGCTCATGCAGGTGGTGCCTTCCGCGCACCGCAATCTGCTGCGCAACGTGAAGGATCTCACCGATCCCGACGTCAATATCGATGTGGGCTCATCGATTCTCTACGGCTACAAACGCGCGGCGGGCGGCGATCTCGATGCAGCGATGAAGAACTACGGCGGATCGAAGGCCTACGCCGAAAAGATTCGCTCGCGCGCCGCCGAGTTCGGCCGCGTGCTGGACAGCGCAAGCGCCCCGCAGGGCAACGGCGCAGCCGATGAAGGCGCGCCCGGCAATTTCAACGGGGTCTTCTCGGCCAGTGTCGCGGCGAGCGACGCTGCCGCGCAAGGCGCATCGGCGGCGTCCGCGTCTGCACAGGCGGCCTCGCCTGCCGCAGGTGCCGACGCGCTCTCCGCGCGCAGCTATGCGCGTACGCGCGAGCGCTGAATCGTTCGCGCCGGACGACTTAAACCAAACGTCAAAACGCAAACAGCCCGGCGAGCCGAACTCGCCGGGCGTGTCATGTCTTCCTGAAACAGCGCCTTGACGGCGCCGAAGGATCAGGCGTCGGCTGCGGGCGTTGCGTCTTCGCTGCCCTTGGCCTCACCCTGCGCGCCTGCTGGCTCGCCCGCAGCCGGCTGAACCGGTTGCGGTGCCGCTTCAACGGCTTCCGGGGCCGCAGCGGCGGGTGCGGCAGCTTCGGCTTGCGCCGCTTCCGCAGCAGCAGGTGCAGCAGCGGCGTCGGCCGGCTGGCCTGCCTTCGCGGCTTCCTGCGCCTTGGCTTGTGCTTCGGCCTTGGCCTTCTGGCGTGCGATTGCGGCGTTGGCGCGGCCGACGTGCGACGGATCGATGCCCGGGCCTTCCGAGACGCTGCCGTCCAGCTCGTAGCGCGAGCCGCCTGCGGCGACGCGCTCGTGGTAGCGCGGATGATTCACATGGCGCTTGAGCACGGCGACGATCAGCGTGCGCTCGTAGTCGGGATGACGCGTAACCAGATCTTCCGCCACGCCGATCTTCAGCGGCAGACGCTCGCGGAACGCCGGATACAGCTTCGCGAAGACGTTCCAGACCGTGTTGAGCTGGCGGTTGCGCTCGATACGCGCCTTTTCCGCTTCGCTCAGGTTGGCCATCTGCGGCTGCGGGCGTGCCGGGCGCTGGCGGTTGTTGTTGCGCTCGCCGCGTTCACCGTCGCGCGGGCCGCGCGACTGGCGCGGAGCACGGCCGGGCTGGCCGTTGGCGTCTTGCGGCTTGCCGCCTTCGCCAGCGGGCTTGCCCTGACCCTTGGCCTGCTGCGGGCGGCCACGGCCGCGCGCTTCGTCGGCACCGGCCGCACCGGACGGGCGAGGACCTTTCGGGCCCTTGTGACTGGGCGCGCCTTGAGCGCGCCGCTGGCCCTGTGCGCCTTTCTGCGCGCCCTTGGGCGCGTGCTTGCCTTGCGGCGACTGCGCCTGTTCTTCGGGCGGCTGCCCCGTGCCCAGCCCCATGCTCTTCTTGAGTTCAAGCAGCCCGTCTTTGAGGCTCAGGGGTCGGCGTTGTTGCGATGCGGCTTTCACGTCCAGCTCTCTTCCTTATTGGATCGGACGCTATGATACAGAATCGCGCGCCGCATTTCTGTCTAGTCGCGCGATCCACACGATTTGGCGCGGCTTTTTATGCACGAATCGGCGCGAATTCCGGTGATATTGACGCTTCTCAATGGGCAGGAATGACCCGATTTCATGCGCATATAGCGCAAAACGTCGTCCCATCTGCATCCTGGTGAATCCGATTCGGCCCCTCGATCGCGCCGATTTTCAGACATCTATGTCAGCGCGGCGAAGCGTGCATCGTGCGCTTTATTCTTCGCATTTCCCTCTTAAATCATGACCGATTCTGTTCTTTCCCCTTCTCCGGTGCGCGCGATCGTCACCGGCCATTCTCGTGGCCTGGGTGCCGCGCTGGCCGAATTGCTGCTCGAACGTCAGATCGACGTATTGGGCGTGGGCCGCAGCGGGCACGCTGCGCTGGCCTCGCGTGAGTGCGCGGCGGCACCACGATTTGTAGAGGCTTCCCTCGATCTCGCCAATCCCACGGCTGTCGAACAGTGGCTTGCGAGCGGTGCGCTGGAAAATTTTGCGCAAGGCGCGCAGTGTGTCGTGCTGTTCAATAACGCTGGCACCGTCGATCCGATCGCGCCGCTCGGCGCTCAGGACGCCAACACAATTGCGCGCGCCGTCACGCTCAACGTCGCCGCACCGTTGATGTTGGCCAATGCCATCGCCGCCGTGCAGGCTCAGGAGCGTCGCATCGTCCATATCTCGAGCGGCGCGGCGCGCAATGCCTACGCGGGCTGGAGCGTTTACTGCGCGACCAAGGCCGCGCTCGATCATCACGCGCGCGCCGTGGCGCTCGATGCGCCGGTTGGCGTGCGCATTGGCAGCGTCGCGCCCGGCGTGGTGGACACCGGCATGCAGGCGACAATCCGCGCAACCCGTGTCGACCATTTTCCGTTGCGCGGACGATTCGAAGAACTGAAGCAAACCGGGAAGTTGGCGACGCCTGGCGATTCGGCACGCCAGCTGATCGACTACGCACTGAGCGATGCGTTTGGCGCGTCACCCACCTCAGACGTGCGCGAGCTTGCACAGGCATAAAAACCAGTGCGTTAAAGGCTCCCGCAAACGCTCACCTTAAATGATGATGCCCCTGGCACGCAGACGGAACGTGTCGCGCGAACGTTAGCGATCCGGGTGCAACTCCGGCCGGACAACGCGGCCGGAGTTGCAGGTCATCCCGCAAATTCTTACCTTTAAAAATCCACGCGGCTTCACGTGAGCGCAACCCGTGGCCGCACGGCCTTCCACTTGCGCGCGCCACCCGCGAGCATCACCAGGGCGCCGATGGCTAGAGCGTCACCCGCGAAACGCGCAGGCAGAAACGTATTCGAATGCGTTGCGCGCAACAGCGTATCGATCACGTTCGATGCCAGCGCGCCGCCGACGAAGCAAACGAGCCCCTGCTGCCCCACCGTGACGACGCCCGGTACGCGCCGCGCGAGCCGGTCGACCCAGCCAAGCCGCACGGCCTGCGCTGCAAGCCACGCTACCGCAGCGAAACTGACGATGCGCAGGCTCGCGAGGTTCTGCTTCATATAGCCAGGCTGCGGATCGACTTCGACAAAAAGACGCACAAAGGCAAAGGTGCCGACGAGTACGCAGGCAAGCAGCGTCAAGCTGCGGCCGAGCCGTGAAGTCTGAAACGCATCCGAGACCGGATAGAGCCTGCACAACAAGCCGAGCATGAACATGGCCTGCCAGGCGAACGGATTGAACGGCCAGATCGATCCCGGCACCGACGGCAGATAGTTGCCGAGCCAGCTACTTGCGAACCACAGCGCGAAACTGCCCAGCAACGTGACTTCGGGCGCGCGCCGCGCGAGCGGCATGACGATGGGCAGCGCGAGCACGAGCAGGACGTAGAGCGGCAAGACCCCGGCCAGATAGGGCTGGTCGCGAAAGATCGCAATATTGCCGAGCATCGCAAATGGATGCGCGGCAAAGCGCACAAAGCCCGACACGCCTACAAGCGGCGAATCCACATGCAGCGCCACGGCCGCCGCACCAGAAAGCAGCATCAGTACCGCTGCGCACAGATACGCGGCGTAGATTTCCCGGCTGCGGCGAAAAAAGCGCCAGTTTGCGGCATCGATGCCCTTGCGTGCGGCAATCGCCAGCCAACTCGCCGCCGACACGTAGCCGCTCATGAAGACGAACACCTCCGCCGAATCGCAATACGCGAAAGTGTGCAGCATGCCGTGCGAAAGCACGCTGGAAGGAATGTGGTCGAGGGCAATGGCGATCAACGCGAAACCGCGAAAGAAGTCGATTTCGATCGACCGCTGGGCTGTCTGGCTCATCAATGAAGGCTCCCGCCTGGTTCGTATCGTACGGTGGAGAGACGAAAAAAGACTGGATTGCGACTGCGCGAAGCATCGGCGCCACAATTGCGCGCGAAGCATTTAGTAAGGATGGCTGATCGAATTGCGTAAAGCGGTATTGCGCTGGAATGCATTTGAAAGCCGCTGCGGGGTGACTTGATATCTGCGCGGCCCGCTTCTGCATGCGAAATCAATGCCAGCTTTGAAGCGCAATCGCAAGACCTTCACAGCCCCTCATCGAGCAGCATCGCACAGTCGCCGGATGGGCCGCAGTTTCCCGCTCGAACGCAAGACGGACGTAAGGTTTGGCCTGCGCCAGGGCTTTCCCGGCTCGTCGGCAATTTACTTGACACCTAAAGTAACTGAGCCTACTCTGACCTTACAGATCGAGATTGACCCAGGGAGCGAGCATGCGCATTGTTTGCATCGGTGGCGGCCCGGCCGGACTGTACTTCGGCCTGTTGATGAAGCGGCGTCACCCGCACTACGACATCACGGTGGTCGAGCGGAACCGTCCGTACGACACCTTCGGCTGGGGGGTGGTGTTCTCGGATCAGACGCTTGGCAATCTGCGCGCCGCCGACCCGGAAAGCGCCGCCGAAATTCTCGGCGCGTTCAATCACTGGGACGACATCGAGATCCATTTTCGCGGTCGTGCGATCCGCTCGTCGGGCCATGGCTTCTGCGGCATCGGTCGCAAGCGTCTGCTCAATATCCTGCAAGCGCGCTGCGAACAGCTTGGCGTGAAGCTCGTGTTCGAAACGCAGATGAGCGACGACGACGCGCAGAACGCCGACCTCATCATCGCGAGCGATGGTCTGAACAGTCCCACGCGCCAGAAGTACGCCGCCACCTATCAACCCGATATCGATCTGCGCGATTGCCGTTTCGTCTGGCTGGGCACGTCGAAGCTGTTCGACGCCTTTACGTTTGCATTCGAAGAAACCGAATACGGCTGGTTCCAGGCGCACGCCTATCGCTTCGACGACAACACCTCCACCTTCATCGTCGAAACGCCCGAGCACGTGTGGCGCGCCGCGGGCCTCGACGACATGAGCAAGGAAGACAGCATCGCGTTCTGCGAGAAGCTGTTCGCGCGCTATCTCGACGGCCACGCATTGCGCTCGAACGCGGCGCATCTACGCGGCTCGTCGCAATGGATCCGTTTTCCGCGCGTGGTGAACCGCGAATGGGTGCACTGGAAAACGGCCGCCGACGGCAAGCCGGTTCCGGTCGTGTTGATGGGCGACGCAGCGCACACGGCGCATTTCTCGATTGGCTCCGGCACCAAGCTCGCACTCGAAGACGCCATCGAACTGGCCAATAGCATCGACACGCATGCGGCCGACCTGCGCGCCGCGCTCCATCACTACACGAGCGTGCGCAGCGTCGATGTGCTGCGGATCCAGAACGCCGCGCGTAATTCGACGGAATGGTTCGAGCACGTCGATCGCTACGCGAAGTTCGAGCCGGAGCAATTCGCGTATTCCTTGCTCACGCGTTCGCAGCGCATCTCGCACGAGAATCTGCGCGATCGCGACGCGCATTATCTGGGCGGCTTCGAGTCCTGGCTCGCGCAGCGTGCGGGCGCGGGCGAGCGTGCCGTGCCACCGATGTTCACGCCGTATACCGTACGTGGCGTCACGCTCAAGAATCGCGTCATCGTTTCGCCGATGGCGCAGTATTCAGCCCGCGACGGCGTGGCAGGCGACTATCACCTGATGCACCTGGGCGCGCGCGCAATGGGCGGCGCCGGACTCGTGATGACCGAGATGACCTGCGTGTCGCCCGAGGCGCGCATCACGCCCGCTTGCCCCGGCATGTACACGCCGGAGCACTTGAGCGCGTGGAAGCGCATCGTCGATTTCGTGCATGCGCAGTCCGATGCGAAGATCGGCATGCAGCTTGGCCACTCTGGCGCAAAGGGCTCGACGCGCGTGGCGTGGGACGGCATCGACCAGCCGCTCGACGACGGCAACTGGCCACTTGTTTCGGCATCGCCGCAACAATATCTACGTGGCGTGAGCCAGTGGTCGCACGAAGCCAGCGCAGAAGAACTCCGCAAAATCGAGGCGCAATTCGTGCGCTCGACCCAGATGGCCGCCGAGGCCGGTTTCGACTGGCTCGAATTGCACTGCGCGCATGGCTATCTGCTGTCGAGCTTTCTCTCGCCGCTCACCAACCAGCGCGGCGACGAATATGGCGGCTCGCTCGAAAACCGGCTGCGTTATCCGCTTCAAGTCTTTCGGGCGATTCGCGCAGTATGGCCGCAGGACAAGCCGATTTCCGTGCGCATTTCCGCGCATGACTGGGTCGAAGGCGGCATCACGCCCGACGACGCCGTAGAGATCGCGCGCGCCTTCAAGACCGCTGGCGCGGACATGATCGATGTGTCCTCGGGACAGGTCAGCAAGGACGAAAAGCCCGTCTACGGCCGCATGTTCCAGACGCCGTTCGCGGATCGCATCCGCAACGAAGCGGGCATCGCCACGATCGCGGTGGGTGCGATTTCCGAAGCCGATCACGTCAACGGCATCATCGCGGCGGGCCGTGCGGATCTCTGTGCCGTGGCGCGTCCACATCTCGCGAATCCGGCGTGGACGCTCAATGAAGCTGCAAAGATCGGTTACTTCGACGTGATGTGGCCGCATCAATACACGGCGGCGAAGACGCAGCTCGAACGCAATATCGAGCGTGAGCGCGCTGCTGCTGCGGCGGCCGCTGGACTCTCGCCGCTCGAACGTGCGCAGCGCGCGGAAGGGACGGTATGACCATGAGCGAGACAATCTTGAACGATCGCCATGCCGTCGTGACCGGCGGCGGCAGTGGTATCGGCGCGGCAACGGCAGCCATGCTGCTGCGCGCGGGCGCTCGTGTCACGCTGATGGGCCGCAATGCGGCCAAGCTCGAAGCGCAGCGCGCGGCGCTGGGCGGCGGCGAAAACATCGCCTGCGTGAGCGTCGACGTCGCTGATGAAGACGCCGTGAACGCCGCGTTTGCGCACGCTGCGGAAGGCCTCGGCGCGATCGACATTCTTGTGAACAACGCGGGTCAGGCCACGGCCGCGCCCTTCATGCAGACCGATCTCGCGCTCTGGAAGCGCATGCTCGACGTCAATCTCACGGGCGCGTTTCTCTGCACGCGTGCCGTGCTTCCCGCCATGCTCGCGCGCAAGAGCGGGCGCATCGTGAACGTGGCGAGCACGGCGGGCCAGGTCGGTTATCCCTATGTGGCGGCCTATTGCGCCTCGAAACACGGGTTGATCGGCATGACGCGCGCGCTTGCGCTCGAAGTGGCCACACAGGGCGTGACCGTCAATGCCGTCTGTCCCGGCTATACGGAAACCGAGCTTTTGCAGGCTTCGCTCGATCAGATCACGCGCAAGACCTCCCGCAGCGAGGCCGAGGCGCGTAGCATCCTCGTGCGCCACAACCCGCAGCAGCGTTTCGTGCAGCCCGGCGAAGTCGCCAACGCAGTGTTGTGGCTTTGCGCACCGGGATCGTCCGCGATCACCGGGCAGTCGATATCCGTTTCCGGTGGAGAAATCACATGACCTCGCCCCTGCCCTCCCGCAAGACCGCGGCCGCGAAGACGACACGCAAGGGCGTCGAAAAACCTGCAGAGAATGTCGTCGATATGGAAATGAGCACGGGCGCCGATAGTCATATGGGCTTGCGCCTGTGGCTGCGCCTGCTCACCACGACGAACCTCGTGCAGACCGAATTGCGCCGCCGCCTGCGTGTGGAGTTCGACACCACGTTGCCGCGCTTCGACTTGATGGCCCAGCTCGAACGCCATCCGGAAGGACTCCGTATGACTGAGCTATCGCGCCGCCTGATGGTGACGGGCGGCAATGTCACGGGAATTACCGATCAGCTCGAAAAAGAAGGGCTGGTTGTGCGCGACGCCGATCCCGAGGATCGCCGCTCGATCGCCGTGCGGCTCACGCCCGAGGGCCGCGCCGCCTTCGATCGCATGGCCGCCGCGCACGAGCAATGGGTCGTGGAAATGTTCGGCGGTCTCTCGCTCGACGAGAAAGCGAAGATGCACGACCGGCTCGGCAAGCTCAAACAGCATTTGCGCAACAGCCTCGAAGGCTGAGTATTCGACGCGCTCACTGCGCGCGGCACGCCATCACAGACATCAGGAAGGAGACCCATCTTGACGACAGAACGCTCCGGTGCCGACGCGCTCTTTGCGGGCAACCGCACGACGCTCGCCGGTTATGAGGCCACGCATTTCGGCTGGTCGGTCGAGGAGCGCGTGGCGACGATCACGCTGAATCGCCCCGAGCGCAAGAACCCGCTCACATTCGAATCCTATGCGGAACTGCGCGACCTGTTTCGCCAGCTCGCCTACACGAGCGACGTGAAGGCGGTCGTGCTGCACGGCGCGGGCGAGAACTTTTGTTCGGGCGGCGACGTGCACGACATCATCGGGCCGCTCGTCGATCTGCCGATGCCGGAACTGCTCATGTTCACGCGCATGACCGGCGACCTCGTGAAAGCGATGCGCCATTGTCCGCAGCCGATCATCGCGGCTGTAGATGGCGTCTGTGCGGGAGCCGGTGCGATTCTCGCGATGGCGTCCGACATGCGTTACGGCACGGCGCGCAGCAAGCTCGCGTTCCTCTTCACACGCGTGGGTCTTGCGGGCTGCGATATGGGTGCGTGCGCGATCCTGCCGCGCATCATCGGTCAGGGTCGCGCCGCCGAACTGCTTTACACGGGCCGCTCCGCAAGCGGTGAAGAAGGCCATGCATGGGGCTTCTACAACCGCCTGTGCGAACCCGATGCGCTGCTGGTGGACGCTCGAAAGCTCGCCGCCGATCTCGCTTCTGGGCCGACCTTCGCGCACGGCATCACCAAGACGATGCTCCATCAGGAATGGACCATGAGCATCGACGAAGCGATCGAGTCCGAAGCGCAGGCTCAGGCGATCTGCATGGCGACCCGCGATTTTGGCCGTGCCTATGAGGCGTTCGCCGCGAAATCGCGTCCGGTTTTCAAGGGAGATTGAGCAATTGAACGCTTCGGCTGAACAGACTCTGCACGGCGCGCTGGCGTGGCCGTTCTTCGAAGATCGGCATCGCACGCTCGCGACGGACGTGCAAGCGTGGGCGCACGAACATCTTGCGCACGTCCCGCACGACGACGTCGACAACACCTGCCGCGCGCTCGTGCGCAAGCTGGGCGAAGCGGGCTGGCTGCGCTACGGCGTGGGCGGCACCGCTTATGGCGGACATGGCGATAGCATCGACACGCGCGCCGTGTGCCTGCTGCGCGAAACGCTGGCGAAGCACTCGGGACTTGCGGACTTTGCACTGGCGATGCAGGGCCTGGGCTCGGGCGCGATCTCGCTCGCAGGCAACGACGCGCAGAAGGCGCGCTATCTGCCGCGTGTTGCCAGGGGCGAGGCGATTGCCGCCTTCGCACTCTCGGAGCCGGACGCGGGATCGGACGTGGCCGCAATGTCGCTTGCCGCGCGCGACGAAGTCGACCACTACGTACTCGACGGCGAAAAAACCTGGATCTCGAACGGCGGCATCGCGGACTTCTACGTGGTGTTCGCCCGCACCGGCGAAGCGCCGGGCGCGCGCGGCATCAGCGCCTTGATCGTGGATGCCGACACACCTGGGCTGGAAATCGCCGAACGCATCGACGTGATCGCACCGCATCCGCTCGCGCGCCTGCGCTTTACGAATGCGCGCGTGAGCAAGCAGCAATTGCTGGGTGCGCCGGGCGAAGGCTTCAAGATCGCCATGCGCACGCTCGATATCTTCCGCACGTCGGTGGCCGCGGCATCGCTCGGCTTTGCGCGCCGCGCGATGGACGAAGGACTGGCCCGTGCGGCATCGCGCAAGATGTTCAACCAGACGCTCGGCGATTTTCAGTTGACGCAAGCGAAGCTCGCGCAAATGGCGCTCACCATCGACAGCAGCGCCCTGCTCGTTTATCGCGCTGCGTGGTTGCGCGACCAGGGCGTGAGCGTCACGCGCGAAGCGGCGATGGCGAAATGGCACGCGAGCGAAGGCGCACAGCAGGTAATCGACGCGGCCGTGCAGCTCTGGGGCGGCATGGGCGTGCAAAGCGGCAAAGTGGTCGAGTCGCTCTATCGCGAGATCCGCGCGCTGCGCATCTACGAAGGCGCGACCGAAGTGCAGCAGTTGATCGTCGGCCGCGACCTGTTGAAGGCCTGGCATGCCGAACACGATGCGGCGTAAGGGCCGCGCGTACCGCACCCTTCGATAAAGGCGAAACCCCTATGAAACAAGCACTTCTCCCCGTTGGTTGGGTCAAGCCGCGCGGTTATGCCAATGGCGTCGCCGCCCGGGGCACCCAGGTCTATATCGCCGGTCAGATCGGCTGGGATGAAAACGCACGCTTCACGAGCCGCGAGTTCGGCGCCCAGGCGGTGCAGGCGCTACGCAATATCGTGGCTGTACTTGAAGCGGCGGGCGGCAGGCCCGAGCACCTCGTGCGCATGACCTGGTATGTCATCGACAAAAAGGAGTACCTGGCATCGCTCAAGACAATCGGCGCGGCTTTTCGGGAGTTGATTGGCGATTACGACATCGCCATGAGCGCGGTTCAGGTGGTCGCGCTCGTGGAAGACGAGGCGAAAGTGGAAATCGAAGCGACCGCCGTGATTCCCGACGATGCGCGCGTTGCCACCTCATAGGCCGTCCCCGACCCGTCAGGCGCAGTCAGCCCACGAACGCGCAGCAGTACTACACAAGAGAACTGTTCGACATAGCCCGCTGGAGACACCATGCAACCGACCGCTCATGTGGATACTTTCGCACGCGATCACCTGCCGCCCGAGTCGCAATGGCCCGTGCTGCTCCTCGACAATCCCGACGTGGCCTATCCGGCGCGCCTGAATTGCGCGGCGGAATTGCTGGATCGCGCCATCGAGTCCGGGCATGGCCATCGGCCCGCCATCTGGTCCGAAGTCGACGGCAAGCCCGAGGCGACCACCTATGCGCAGTTGCGCGCGCTGGTCGATCGCAGCGCTCACGTGCTGGTCGAGGACATGGGCTTGCAGCCCGGCAACCGCGTGCTGCTGCGTGGCCCGAATACCCTACAAATGGCGGTTGCGCTGCTCGCCACGTTGAAGGCGGGTCTGGTGGCGGTGCCCACCATGCCGCTACTGCGTGCGAAGGAACTCAAGCAGATCATCGGCAAGGCGCGCACCGTTGCGGCGCTTTGCGATGTGCGGCTCGCAGAAGAACTGGCGCGTTGTACCAATCCGGAAGACGAATTCTTCTGTGCAGACCTCATGCAGGTGCGCTACTTCCATGACGACGCGCCCGGCAGTCTCGAAAGCGCGGCCGCCACCCAACCCGCCGAATTCTGCGCCTGCGATACCGCGAGCGACGATGTCTGCCTGATCGCGTTCACGAGCGGTACGACGGGCACGCCCAAGGGCTGCATGCATTTTCATCGCGACGTTCTGGCGATGTGCGATCTGTTCCCGCGCCACGTGCTTAAGCCCACGGCGGACGATGTGTTTTGCGGCACGCCGCCGCTGGCGTTTACGTTCGGGCTGGGCGGCCTGCTCTGCTTCCCGCTACGGGTGGGCGCCTCCACGGTGCTGATCGAAAAGCTCACACCCGCACTCCTGCTGCAATCCATCGAGCGCTTTCGCGCAACCGTGGTGTTCACGGCGCCCACCTTCTACCGGCAGATGGCGCCGCTTGTGAAGGACGTCGATATGGCCAGCCTGCGCAAGACGGTGTCGGCGGGCGAAGCTTTGCCGCTGGCAACGCGCGATCTCTGGCGCAAGGCTACCGGCATCGAGATGATCGACGGGATCGGCGGAACGGAGCTGATCCATATCTTCGTGTCCTCGGCGGGCGACGACGTGCGTCCCGGCTCGATCGGGCGCGCGGTGCCGGGCTACGTCGTGCAGGTGCTTGACGATGCGCTCCAGCCCGTGCCGCCCGGCGTGACGGGCAATCTCGCGGTGCGCGGCCCCACGGGCTGCCGCTATCTGGCCGACGATCGGCAAATGAAGTTTGTGCGCGACGGCTGGAATCTGCCCGGCGACGCCGTTTCGATCGATGCGGATGGCTACGTTTTTTATCAGGCTCGCGCCGACGACATGATCGTCTCCTCCGGCTACAACATCGCTGGGCCTGAGGTGGAGACGGTGCTGATGCAGCACCCTGCCGTGGCTGATTGCGGCGTCACGGGCGTGCCTGACGAATTGCGCGGCCAGGTGGTGAAAGCGTTCGTGGTCCTGCACCCCGGCTTCACGGGGAGCGACGCGCTTGTGGCGGAGTTGCAGGCCTTCGTCAAGAACGCCGTGGCGGCATACAAGTATCCGCGCCTCGTAGCGTTCATCGACGCGCTGCCGAGGACCGAAACGGGCAAGCTCAAGCGTTCGGCGTTGAAAACGATGTGATACGGGCGGTGATTTCTCGGGCTTCGGTGGAGCGGACTCGCGAAATCGTAGGTAATACACCATAAACCGTTGAAAATCTAACAATCAATGGAATCGAGTTTGACATTATTCATATAATGTTGATTATTTAAATTTGGACGGGCCGCCGTTTTAACCTCGCCTATCTGAGTGTTGGAATCGCAGTTGATCGGCTGGAACGACAACCGCCCGCCATCAACCCCGATACCGCAGCGCCTCAACGATCAACGCAAACGCCGGTGACGTTTGCCGCCGGCTTGCGTAATAAAGATGGTAGCCGGGCAACAACGGGCACCAATCTTCAAGAACGTTCGCCAATCGGCCTTCGGCCAGATGCGGTGCAGCCAGATCGTACGGCACGTAGGCAAGCCCATACCCTTCCAGCGCGGCATCGAGCATTTGGGGCGTCGTGTTGAAAATGAACTGACCGTGCACGTTCACGTGCAAGGCTTCGCGCTTTTTCGCAAACTCCCAGGCGTACAACCCGCCGCGCGTGGGAAGGCGAAGATTGATGCAGTTATGCGCCGAAAGATCGCGCGGCGTCGCCGGATGCCCGTTCGCCTTGAAGTAATCCGGTGATCCAACGACCGCCATCCTGAAGTCGGGCCCGATACGCACGGCAATCATGTCCTGCGCGATCAGATCCCCACTGCGCACGCCTGCGTCGAAGCGTTCCGCGACGATATCGACCATGCCATAGTCGATATTGATCTCGACGGAGATGTCGGGATAACTCCGCAACAGCGTCTTCAATTTCGGCCAGAGGATCGTATCGGCTGCGTGATCGTGCGCCGAAATGCGGATGAGTCCCGCGGGTTTCTCCCGCAGCGCATTCAGCGACTCCAGTTCTGCCTCGATCCCCGCATAGTAGGGGCCGACGTTCGACAACAAACGTTCACCGGCTTCGGTCGGCGACACGCCGCGGGTTGTCCGCGTCAGCAGGCGCAGCCCTATTTTCTCTTCCAGGCCGCGCATCGAATGGCTCAACGCGGATTGCGACACGCCAAGCTGCGCCGCTGCACGGGTGAAACTGCGCTCGCGCGCGACGACGAAAAAGGCCCGCAGGACATTCAGATCGATGTTCGGCATTATGAATCTGGCTCATATCTGTTTGCCAAGTCTAGCAGCTACCGGGGGAACAGGCCGATGGGTACAGTTCATCCATCGGCTTCGTGGCGTATCCAGTTTCCACGGGCCAGCAACGAACAGGAGTGAAAAATGGAAATCGAAGTCAAGCGTTGCGGGAGCGTTGCATCCATGAAAGGCCCGGCCGACTGGTTCACGGGCAACGTACGTGTCGACATGATGTTTCAACCCGTCGACAGGACTCGCGCCTCCGGGGGCTGCGTCACGTTCGAGCCGGGCGCACGTACCGCCTGGCACGAGCATCCGCTCGGTCAGACCCTGATCGTGACAGCCGGTTGCGGCTTCGTGCAACGCTGGGGTGGTCCGCTCGAAGCGATTCGTCCGGGCGACGTGGTGTGGATTCCGGCCAATACCAAGCATTGGCACGGTGCGTCCGGCGAGACCGCCATGACGCATATCGCCATTCAGGAAGCGCTCGATGGCAAGGTGGTCGACTGGCTCGAACACGTCAGCGACGAGCAGTATCCGGCCTCGGCCGCAGCGCGCTAACGGGGAGCCGACGATGCCGCACGTCATCGTGAAGTTATGGCCAGGCAAATCGGAGCAGCAAAAACAGCAACTCTGCGACGAGATCACGAAGGCCGTGACCCGTATCCTGGGATATGGTAAGGAGTCCGTTTCTGTTGGGGTCGAGGTCGTGCAGCCCTCGGCGTGGGTCAAGGACGTCTATGATCCCGACATCCGCGACAAGTGGGACACGCTGTATCAAAAGCCAGGCTACGACCCGTCGCAGTTATAAGCCCTGGCATGCCGCACTGCCGTTGGGGCGCTGTAAAAGCGTCGCGCCCCAACGGCAACATTCGGGCGTCTGCTCTCACTTGCCCTGGCTCTGCGTAGCGAAGGTCACCTGCCGCTGCGTGGCGTCATACCGGCACACGACCGTCGCGCCCTCCTTCACCTCGCCCTTGAGCATCTCCTTGGCCAGTTCGTTTTCGACGCTCTGCTGAATCTGCCGCTTCAATTCGCGCGCGCCATATTCCGGGCGATAGCCATCGGCGGCGAGGAAATCCACCACACTGTCGTCGAACGTGAGGTCGATATCCTGGCTGCGCGCCATGCGCTGCACCTGCTCCAGTTGCAGGCGAACGATTGCGCGCAATTCGTCGTCGGTGAGCGGCTTGAAGATGATGATGTCGTCGATGCGATTGAGGAACTCCGGGCGGAAATGCTGGCGCAGTTCGGCCAGCACCGCGCCCTGCATCGAGGCATCGGCGCTCGCGAGAAAGCCCGGACCCGAGCGCTTTTGCCCCGACACCGACTCCGAGCCCAGATTGCTCGTGGCGATCACCACCGTATTGCTGAAATCGACCACACGGCCCTTGCCGTCGGTGAGGCGGCCGTCGTCGAAGACCTGTAGCAGCACGTTATAGACATCGGGATGCGCCTTCTCGATTTCGTCGAGCAGGATCACGCTATAGGGCCGGCGGCGCACGCGCTCGGTCAACTGTCCGCCCTCGTCATGGCCCACGTATCCCGGCGGCGAGCCGATCAGGCGCGACACCGCGTGCCGCTCCATGTACTCGCTCATGTCGATGCGCACGATGGCGTCCTCGTCGCCGAATACCACTTCGGCCAGCGCCTTCGCGAGTTCGGTTTTACCCACGCCCGTGGGCCCGAGGAACAGGAACACTGCCGTGGGCCGCCGGCCGCGCCGCAAGCCCGCGCGCGAGCGACGCACCGCATCGCTTACCGCAACGATCGCCTGTTCCTGGCCAATCACGCGTTCGTGCAGGCGCTTTTCCATCTCCAGCAGACGCGTGCGCTCTTCGGCGGTCAACTGCGTGACGGGCACACCCGTGAGCTTCGAAACGATTTCTGCCACTTGCTCGGTCGTCACGTCGGAAGTGACCGAACCCAGGCGTCCCTTCCATTCGCCGGTGGCATCCGAGAGCGATTTTTCCTTGTCGGCGATTGGATCGTCGAGCGCATGGGCGCGCTCGAAATTCTTGCGCGTCGCCGCGTAATCCTGCTCGCGTTTGAGTTGCGCGAGTTCGGCTTCGAGTTCGAGGATCGCAGCGGGCCGCGAGGTGGCGGAAAGGTGCACGCGCGCGGCCGCCTGATCGATGAGGTCGATTGCCTTGTCGGGCAGGAAACGGCCCGTGATATAGCGGTCGGAGAGTTCGGCGGCGGAGACGAGCGCGTCGTCGCGGATCGTCACGTGATGATGGACTTCGAGCTTGTCGCGCAGGCCACGCAGGATGTTGATGGTCTGATCGACACTCGGCTCGGCCACGAACACGGGTTGGAAGCGGCGCTCGAGCGCGGCGTCCTTTTCGATGTACTTCTGGTACTCCGAGAGCGTGGTCGCGCCAATCAGGTTCAGCTCGCCGCGCGCCATCGCGGGCTTGAAGACGTTGGCGATATCGAGCCCGCCTTCATTGCCGCCCTGACCCGCGCCGACGATCATATGCACTTCGTCGATGAAGAGCACGAGGCTCTCGCGCTGCGCCGAGATTTCCTCCATCACGCCCTTCACGCGCTCCTCGAATTCGCCACGATATTTCGCACCGGCAATCAAGCCATTGACGTTGAGTTCGACGAGTCGCCGCCCGCGCAACGACTCGGGCACATCGCCGTTGAGCATGCGCTGCGCGAGCCCCTCGGCGATCGCGGTCTTGCCCACGCCCGGCTCGCCGATCAGCACGGGATTGTTCTTGCGCCGACGTGCGAGCACTTCCACGACGGTTTCGATTTCGCTCGAACGCCCGATCACGGGGTCGAGCTTGCCTTCGCTCGCGAGCGCGGTGAGATCGCGGCTGTATTGATCGAGTTGCGGCGTCGGGCTCGGCGCTTTGGCAGCGGGACGTTCGCGCGGATCGCCCTGCGCCTCCACGAGACGTTGCAGCACTTTTTGCGGCGTCACGCCGTAGCGGCCCAGCAAATGGCCCGCGAAACTGTCCTGCACCTGCGCGAGACCGAGCAGCAAATGCTCGGGCGCCACGTAGCTATGGCCGAGTTCGCGCGAGATCAGAAAGGCCCGATCGAGTGCGCCCTTCAGACGCGGCGAAACGGCCACGCGGCCTTCGTCGCCCGTGGCGATCGGCTCGCGCTTCTGCGCATTGGCGTCGATGAAAGCGCGTATGTCGGCGGGCTCGATGCCCAGACGCGTGAGAATGGCCGCGCCCGCGTCGTTGCCGGCGAGTTCGTAAAGCAGATGTTCGGTGTCCACTTCGCGGCGGCCGAACTGCAAGGCGCGTTCGGCGGCGCGTTGCAGCAATTCGCGCGCGACATCGCTGAAATGACGCTCGACGATGGCGCCGTCGCCTGCTTCCATCGTATGGGTGGGCGGCTGGCCCGCTGGGACTTCGGCCTGTTGCTGCGCGGCGCGAAACAGCGATTCGAGCGGGCTTAACGTGCGCTGGTGGCGCGTGAGCTGGGCGTAGTGATAATCGCAGACGTCGAGAAAGCGCCGTCTGCCGTCCTGCAACACGGCTACCCGCACGGTTGCAGGACGCACGCCGCATATGTCGCAGTTGAACTGAGCCATTTCCCCTCCCTGGAAGCGCGGCGCCGCGCGTGCCCACGCGAGCGCTCCGAGGAAACGGGACGACGTGTGCAGCGAGTCAGGCGCATGAAAGCGCAAGTGAACGCGAAGATGCGAAGAACGCAAGAGCGAAGCGAAGTCCAGCCGTCATCCTAACGTCGAATTGGCGGGCGTGTCGTTAAGCTGCCTTGGGGGCGGGAGGGGACAAACAGGCGGGAAGGAACGGTCTGATGAATCGACCCATCGAGACGTTTTTCGTCTCGATGGGTGCGCAACGCGAGGCTTCAGGTGGTCGCCGACGGCGCCTTGTTGATCCACGCGGTCAGCAGCGTGGACGACACCGCGAGAATCACCGGGCCGATAAAGAGGCCGACGATGCCGAACGCGAACATGCCGCCCAGCACGCCCGAAAGAATCAGCAGCATGGAGAGGTTGACGCCGCGCCGGATCAGCACTGGACGCACAAAATTGTCGAGCATGACGACCATCACGGACCAGACGGCGAGCAGGATCGCCGCCACGTGCGAGTCGTGCATGAACAGCCAGATTGCGCCGCCAAAGAGCGGCAGGCCGGGGCCGATCTGCGCGAGGCAGAGCATCAGCATCAGGGCCGTGAGCACGCCCGCGCCCGGCACGCCCGCCACGGCAAGACCGATGCCGCCCAGCGCCGATTGCAGCACCGCCGTCACGACAATGCCGAGCGCGACGGCGCGAATCGCGGCGCCCGCAAGCCGCACGGCTTCGGCGCCATAACTGGGACCCACGCGTTCAGCGAAGCGCACCACATAGGCAGCCGCTTTTTCGCCCTGCATGTACAGGATGCCGGTGATGATGATCGTGACGACCATGTGAATCACGAACACGCCCACCGATGCCGCATGGCCGATGAGCCAGTGCGCAGCGATCGACACATACGGTTCGAGCCGCGCGAGCATCCCACCCGGTCCGGCGTCGGACAGCGTTTGCCATTCGCCCGAAATGCGCGAGCCCACCATCGGCACGTCGTGAATCCACATGGGCGGCGGCGGCAGCGTGTAGCTGGGCAACTGGCGGATCAGGTCCATGATCTCGCCGCCGTGCTCGGCGAGCGTGGAGATTGCCTCGTATAAAGGCATGACGATCACGACCAGCAGGATCAGGAGCATGACGAGCGTAGCGATGCCACGGCGCTTGCCGCAGCGTCGCTCGACTGCGAGCATCGCGGGCCAGGTCGCGACGACGATCATGGTCGCCCAGATCAGGCCCGGCAGGAAGGGACGCATGACGTAGAGGGAACCGACCGTCAATGCGCAGAGGATCGCGATGATGAACAGCGCGCGAGCGATATCTGGCAGGTCTTGCGGCTTCACGGGGGCTCCTCGCGGCACTTGCCGCATGAACGCAATGGATACGAAAACGATGAGGCCGCGGCCGCCGTGCGCCTGAAAGGCCGGCAGCCGCTGCGCGCTAGTCTATATCCAATACGTCTTGATCCGTCGCGAAATAGCGCGAGATCTCCGATAATGGCCGCTGCTGCCGCATCCGTCTGCCTTCAACCTCTGAAAGAGACTTGCTATGTCCGCCTCCGATTCGAAACTCCCCTGCGTGCTCCTCACCAACGACGACGGCATCGACGCGCCAGGTCTGGCCGTACTCGAAGCCGTCGCCGCCGAACTCGCGCACGAAGTGTGGGTCGTCGCGCCCGAACACGATCAGAGCGGCACCTCGCATTCGATCAGCCTGCATTCGCCGCTGCGCGTGAGCCGGCGCGGCGAGCGCCGTTTCGGCGTGCTCGGCACGCCCGGCGACTGCGTGGTCATGGCCGTGCGCCATCTGATGGGCGACGTCACGCCCTCGCTCGTGCTCTCGGGGATCAATCGCGGCGCCAATCTCGGCGTGGAGACGATGTTCTCGGGCACGGTCGGCGCGGCCATGACGGGCCTGCTGCTCGGCCTGCCCTCGATCGCGCTGAGCCAGGCCTTCCGCGACCGCGACCATGTGCGCTGGGACACGGCCCGCGCGCTGGCGCCCGACGTGATCCGCCGCCTCGCGGCGATCTCGCATGACGCGCCGGTCTGCCTGAACGTGAATTTCCCCGATGTGGATGCAAGCGCCGCGGGCCCGCTTACCGTTACGCGCCAGGGCGTGGGCCTCGTGCAGGGTATCGACGTGGTGCAACAGGTCGATCCGCGCGGCATGGATTATCACTGGTTGCGCTTTCATCGGGGCCCGCGTGAAAACGGGCCGGATTCGGAAACGGCCGTGGTCCACGCGGGTGGCATTTCCGTCACGCCGCTGCAATTCGACCGCACCGACGAACGCACTTTCGTCACGCTGGAAAATGCGCTCGGTGCTGCGCGTTAAGCGTCCTGATCTGTCGACGGCGTTCCAGTAGCGGCGCGTCGCCGCCGCTACATTCAGAGCCTTAAGCGGCGCCGGTGCGCGCCGCCGAGGCCACGATGGCCTCGCGCAGATCGTCGGGAATCGCGATGGCTTTGTGCGTGTCGAGCGAGGTTGTGACGATCGTCTGCGTCGCGCACATGCGCAGCACGCCGTCCGCGCCCGTGCAGGCCCACGCGAGCGTAAGCGACGCCTGCCCCACGCGTTGCACGTCGAGCGAGAGCGTGACCTCATCGCCCATCTTGCTCACCGCCTTGAAATCCACGTCCAGATGGACGGTCGGCATGCCCACGCGGCGCGCGCCGAGAATGCCGTGATAGCCCTCCTCGGGCATCAGTGCGTCGATCCACGCCTCGACGAGGTCGTTGAACAGCACGAAATACTGCGGGTAGAACACGATCCCGGCCGGATCGCATTCCGAAAAATGGATCTTGTGCCGGCGGCTGAACGTGGGGGCTTTCGTGTCGCTCATCTTGCGGTCTCCTTCTCTCTCCCAGGCGGTACGCGGGGCAATCATGCCAGCGCGTGCGCCGGCCGATGCGCAGGCACGCAGCCGGCCTGTAACGGCTGGCTGCGTGCTTCGGACTCAAGGGGATAACGGCTCAGTAGCGGCTCACGCGCGCTCAGATCACGAGGCGCGAGACCTTCACGCCTTCGAGCGAGACTCCCGCCATCAGGCCGGCGTTGGTCAGCACGAAGGCCTCGACGGGGCTGGTGGCCGTCGAGGTGTCGACGTTGCCGTTAGCGCCCACGGTCACGACGGCGACCGTCGCATCGGCGCCAGCCGCCCAGCCCTGGCTCTTCAGGAAGTCTTCGAGCGCGCCCTGATTCATGAACGCAAAAATAATCGCCTTGGACTGTGCGCCGATCTGCAGGCCGAACGAGCCCGCGACCGTGCTGTAGTAGCCGTCGGTGCGGCCGTTTACGCGCAGCGCGCCGGTGCCGTACTGGCCGCCGATCCAGAAGCCCGCCGAAAGCACGCTCGGGAACACGAGCACGCCGCTCGCCTTCGAGATCAGTTCCTGCGAGCCGGACACCGTGTTGTAGAGGCGCGTGAGCGTGGCGTCCACGCCTGCGTCGATCGAATTGCGCTTGGCAGCGTTCTGGGCGGCGCTGTTTCCCGAGCCCAGCGGCGTCGTCGTGCAGCCGGCAAGAGCAAGGCCGCTCGCGGCAACCGCGGCGCTGGAGCTGAGAAGAAATTGACGTCGGCGCATTGAGATGTTCCTGTAGAAGCGGATCTTCGATGATCCCCGCGCGTCACGGGGCGCAACAGGATAGCGCGTGTGGTCGCCGGCCGCACCGTCTGGCCGCGAAGCGTGCACGAGCGTGCGCGCTTCGCGTGGGCGGCAGCGGCGGCCACGCCCGCTTCCCTGGCCGGTTATGACCATGCGCGGCGCATCTAGTTCGCGGTGCGCGGGGAAACCCGGCCCTGTCAGCACAAGTCGTGCCGCTTGTGCTGACATGCAGCGCGGCTATCAGGAATCGCCATTTTGTTAGGCAAATCCTTACATTAAATCTCCGTCATTTCTCAGAATCATCCGATTTTCCCTGTCAGGACTCGTCGCTAAAGTCGAAGCGTGGCTAACACAGCCATTGAACACCCCGTCTTTCTTCCTCCGAACGAGCTCCTGCCATGTCCGCCGCCGCGCCTATCCGTCCGACTCCTTCCACGCTGCTGTCGTGGGCACAGGGCGCCTGCGAATGGGCAAGCCGCCTCGGCATCTATCTGCTGCCCGTGTTCTACCTGGCCTTTTTCGTGGTGCTCTTCCTGCTCTGGTGCGCGCCGCTGGCCACGTTCTGGCTGGTCGCGGCGGGCGGCGCGCTGGGCTGGGCGATGGCGGTCTGGGCACTCGTTTTCTGTCTCGCCAGCCTGCGACGCGCGGCGGCGATCGGGCTAGAACCAGCCGATCCGGGCCACTTGCCCCGGCGCAGCGTCCATTGAGGCAGCCATTCCAACACTCCGTCCGACGGACAAGTCGTGGATACCTACGGCATATAATGAGATAACCTTCAGAGGATGCCGAAAGATATGCGGCCCGGCGCACCAGGCCGCCCCTCAGACTGCGAATGCCAGGCGACATGCTCACGCCCATGACGAATGCCACGCAAGACCTGCGGATCGTAGTGGCCGACGATCACCCTGTCGTCCTGACGGCCATCACCGACTACCTGGACCAATTGCCGGGCCACCGCGTCGTGGCCACCGCCGCTTCCGGCGCCGAGCTCATCGACGCCCTGCGCAAGATGCCTTGCGATCTGCTCGTGACGGACTTTTCGATGCAGGGCGAACTCGAGGACGAAGACGGTCTGCGTCTCGTCAGCCGCGTGCGGCGTCTTTATCCCGATCTACCCATCGTCGTGTTCACGATGCTCACCAACGGTGGCATCCTGCATGAACTGGCCGGACTCGGTGTGGCGGGCCTCGTCGGCAAGGACGAGCCTATCCCCACGCTCGCCCAGGTCTGCCAGCGCGCGCTCGTCGAGCCCGGCACGACGCTCTCCGCGCGTATCGCCGAGCGGCTCGCCAAGGAAGGCTCGACCGTCGACGAGTTCCGTCGCAGCAATCCGCTCTCTCCGCGTGAGCTCGAAGTCGTACGCCTGTTCGCGCTCGGCCTGAGCGTGACGGAAATCTCGAAGCGCCTGAGCCGCTCGGTCACGACCGTCGCTACCCAGAAGCGCTCCGCCATGCGCAAACTCCATCTCGACTCCAACGCCGACCTGATCCGCTACGCGAGCGAACACGGGTTCGCATAATGGAACGGCGCATCGCTTCGCTCGCTGCGCCGCTCAGTGCGTTGCGCGCGCTCGAAAGCAATCTGAAGCGTGAGCGGCGCATGTTCGGCATGCTGATCGCTTTGCTGGCATTCACGGGCGTATGCGCGTCTCTCGTGGCCGCATTCAGCATCGGCGCGGCGTCGCTCTCGAGCCAGGTCGCACAGATGCGCACCGTCACGGCGCAAACCGACGCGGTGTTGCAGCGGCACTTCGATCTGCTGTCGAGCCTGCGGCTGCTCATGACGCTGCACGAGCGCGAGATGCTGGACCTCGGGCGGCTCGCCGGACCCGCGCCGCCGCCAAGCTGCACGCCGGCCTTCGACGGCCTCACCGATGCGCCTGACCTGCGCGCGTTCTGCGACCGCATGGTGCAGTTGTCGACGATGGGCGGCACGACCCAGCCGATGCTGTTCGTGTTGCTCGACGGCAGCGCCGCATGGAGCTACCAGCTCGCGCCACTCGAACACGCCGCCGGTGATACGTCGCTGCGTGGCGGCGCCGAACGGGCTCGCATGCTGGCAGACGCGGTGCTGCTGCGCATGAGCGTGCGCGGCATCGATCCGCTCGACAAGGCCGACTGGCACAAGGTCACCTGGTTCAAGCCGCCTGCGGGGCTCCGCTTCGCACCGTCGCTCGTGCTGGGCGCGGTCACCATCGTGAAGGATGGCAAACCCTATGCGATCGCGCTGACCGCCGTCGATCTGCAGGCGTTGCCGCACGTTGCGGATGCGGACAATCCCGATACCGTGCCCACCTTATTCGACCGCGACGGCGCCATGCTGTCCGGCCCGATGTCGGTCGCGGGGGCGCAATATGTCGATCGCGCCGTCGCCGCCCAGCCGCTCGAACGCTTTCATCTGCTGCCCCGCTTTGGCTGGGTGGCGCGCGCGCATCCGCTCGAATACGAGTTCGGGCACTACACGCTGGCGCTTTCGTGGAGTGCGCAACTTGCGTTGATCCGCGTGCCGCTCGCGATCATCGGGCTCATGACCGTGGCGCTGCTAGCGTTGCTCGCCGCCCTCTCGCGCTACTGGAGCCGCCACGTGCTCGAACGCACCTACGCGGAGGCCACGCGCGCGCTCGAACGCGAACTGCTCAACCATCTGCTCGTGCATGCGACACCGGTAGGCCTGTGCATCGTGCGACAGCAGAACTTCGAAATCGTGATCGCGAACCAGATCGTGCGTAACCTGCTCGGCCTCGACAGCCAGGCAACACGCCTGCCGAGCGCACTGTGCGTCGAGTTCGAAAAGCGCATGCCCTACGCCGCGCCCACCGAAGGCGAAACGCCGATCTACGATCTGCCCTTCTCGCTCACGCGCGAGGACGGCGAAAGCGTGCATCTAGAGATCACATTCGCACCCGCCACCATGCGGCGCGAGGACGTCATGTTCTGCGCCTTCGCTGACACATCGAAGCACATCGAGGCCGAACGCCTGCTGCGCGAAGCCAAGCGCACGAGCGACGAAGCCGCGCGCAGCAAGGTCAGTTTCTTTGCGGCGATGAGCCATGAAATCCGCACGCCGCTCGCTTCGCTGACCGGCAATATCGAACTGGTGGCGCGCGGATCGCTGGCGCCCGAGCAGGAAGCTCGCGTGCAGGCGATGCAGATTTCCGCGGCGGAGCTATTGCAGATCGTGAGCGACGTGCTGGACTTCTCCAAGATCGACGTCGGCGCGATGAAGCTTTCAGAGGAATCCGAATCGATCAGCGCGTTACTGGTGCGCATCGCACTGGCGCATGCGCCGCTCGCCGCACGGCAGAAGCTGCCCTTCTATCTGGTGATGGATCGCGCAACGCCCGCGCGCCTGCACTTCGATCCCGTGCGGCTCGCGCAGATCGTCAACAACCTGCTGAGCAATGCGTTCAAGTTCACGCATTCGGGCAAGATCGTGCTGCGCGCGAAGTGGCGCGACGACGCGCTCGAAATCAGCGTGGCGGACTCGGGTCCGGGCATGCCGGAATCGCTCAAGACGCGGCTCTTTCAGCCCTTTACGCAAGGCGACGCCCACCGGCTCACTGAGGCGCGCGGCACGGGACTCGGCTTGTCGATTTGCGGTCGCCTCGCGAAGCTGATGCACGGTCGCTGCGAAGTGGAGAGCACACTGGGCGTGGGCACGCGTGTGGTGGTCACCTTGCCGTTGCGTGCGGACGGCAGCGCCACGGCAGGCGCAGAGTGGACACTGCCCGACGCGCATCCGGCGATTCTGTGTCGCGCCCCCGAGAATCACGAGTGGCTCACGAACCTGTTCGATACGAAAATCGGCGCGCCGATCGATCTGGCGTCGACGCAGGCTTCATCGCGCGACAGTGCGCTGGACTACCTGCTGGTGACCGACGAATTTACGATCGACGATGTGCAACGATTGTGGGGCGGCACGACGCGCGTCGTGTGGCTGCGCCAGGACGGGCCGCTCGTGCCGCTCGCGCGCGAGGACGGCGGCGTGGAAGTGAGCCTCTATAGCCTCGCCGGTATCCGCAGCGCTACGCAGATGCTGCGCACGCGATCCACCACGCACACGGCAACCGCCGTGGATGTCGCTGGCGCCGCCGCATTCACGCCCGAGCCACTGCAAGGCGGCGACTTTCAGCGCCTGAGCGTGCTGATCGCCGAAGACAATCTGCTGAACCGCAGCCTGCTGCGCGACCAGTTGCGCACGCTGGGCGCGACCGTGATCGAAGCGAAGGATGGTGAAGAAGCGCTCGCGCGGCTCGACGATACGCGCGTCGATGTCGTGCTCACCGACCTCAACATGCCGCGCATGAACGGCCTCGAACTGCTGCATGCGGCGCGCGCGAAGCATGGCGGGCTGCCGGTCTATGCGGTCAGCGGCAATGCGCTACCCGAGCAGATCGCGCAGGGCCGCCAATCGGGTTTCACCGACTATCTGAGCAAGCCGGTGCCGCTCGCGGCGCTGGCGCGTGTGCTCGCGGATGTGGCCGCGCAAACGGGTCCGGAGGTACAGCCAGACGACCCTGCGGACGACGAAGACGAAGTGCCGCGCTTTCCTGCGCTCTTGCCGGGGATTGCGCCGCTTTTCATCGAGCAGGCCGATCACGACATCGCCGACTACGCACAGATCGCTTCTGCGCGCGATTTCAAACGCCTGCGCGAATGGGCGCATCGCGTCACAGGCGGGCTCGCGGTGCTTGGCCCTTCGATGCTGTACGAGGCGTGCCTCGAATTGCGCGCGACGCTGCGCGAAGCCGGTGAGTGGACCGACGAGGTGGAAGAACTCTCGGGCGCCGTCGCGCAGGAACTGGAAGCGCTGCGCGAACAGGCTGCGACCCAGCATTCCGCGTGAACGCGCCGCTTTAACCGCGCGGACATTTCCCGCTTTGCAGGCGCACGCACCATTGCCGCAGTGCACTCTCGTCGAGCGGACAGTCGACCGGATTGCGCGGCGTGGCATGGGTTCGCGCGCCGAGTTTCAGCGCGAAACTGTCCGGTAGTTCCAGACCGCAACGGGTTTCACGGATACCGCTGCCACGCGCGATCGGCGCATGCACGCCCGTATGGTCGTGCGACGTACCGTCGCATGTGAGCGTAGCCATGCGCTGTCCGCAAGGTTCAGCCGTGCGGGCCAACCAGCGCAGGCTGGGCGATGGGCGTAAGGGGAAAACGGACATGATCGCGTGCCGCGTTAGAAGCGGCCCTCAACGTTGTTCGGAATGCACACAACGATCATGATCGCGCACGCATTCACGACGAACCATCGGAATAGTTCGAAAGCCCTTGTTTTGAGCCGTTTTCCTGCGCCTGAAAAGTAAATACGGGACTGCTTATGACCGTCCTCAGCCTGCGGGATCGGGTGCGCAAATCCTGCGTGTCATGGTAGACTGCGCCGCGCAATCGCTCACACCAACATGAACCTACGCAAGCACATTCTGCTGACCGCATGGCTTGGCCTCGTCGCCATGTGGCTCATCGTGCTTGCGCCGCTCGCAAGTCAGCTGATTGCCGCGCATCACGCGCACGAACCCGACGCTGCGCTCTGCTCCGCGCTCCAGCCTCCTTCCGCGGCCCAGCATCTTTCGCATGACGATGCATTCGGCGCCTGCGGCTACTGCCATCTGCTCGAACATCACGTTGCGATGCCCGGCGTCGCAACGCCCGCGCCGCAACGCGCGCTCGTAGTGGCCGGCGATCGTATCGCCCCGCTCTCCACGCGTCATACGCCCTTCGGGGCCTTCCCCTCGGGCCGACCGCGCGCCCCTCCTGTCGTTTCCTGACTGTCGAAGTCAGTCACCGTCTGCTGCCGTCATCGGCTACACGTTCGCGTCTTCGTTCCGCATGATCGCTTGCGATCGCGCTCGTCTGCACCCTGAAGGGTTCGCGTGCGCGCTCGCCTGATCGAAGGCTGAAGGAATCAGCCCATCGGCGTCATGCGGGCGAAGACGCACACTGCACACGCGCCTGACCGTCATGCGTGTGCGTGCGGCCGCACGTCTATCGCTCTGGGGAAACCACATCATGTTCACGCCCGCCTCGCGCGGCGCGCGCTTGCGCTCGCACGTCCGTACCGGCCTCGCGCCGTTGTCGCTTTTTGCTCCTCTTGCGGCGGCTGCCGCGACGGCTTTCGCCACCGCATCGGTTCACGCGGCCGATGCCGATACGACTAGCGTCACCACACTGCCCACGTTGTCCGTAAGCGCCTCGAACAGCAGCGGGAATGGCGCGCCCACGCCCGCCGTCGACCCGAATCTGCCCGCCACGGTCGAAACCGTGACGCCCGCGCAATTCAACAACTGGAACGTCGTCAATACGGAAGACGTCCTCAAGTACATGCCGAATCTCGCGGTGCGCAAGCGCTTTGTGGGCGATCTCAATTCGATCATCGCCGTGCGCGGCACGAGCAATTCGCAAAGCGCGCGTGGTCTCGTGTATTCGGATGGCTTGCTGCTGTCGAATTTGCTCGGCAACAGTTATTCGTTTCCGCCGCGCTGGTCGATGGTGTTCCCCGACCAGATCCAGCAGGTGGACGTGATTTATGGCCCCTATTCGGCGCTCTATCCAGGCAACTCGCTTGGCGCGACGGTGCTCATCACAACGCGCATGCCTTCGACCTTCGAGGCCAATGCCGACGTGAAAGCGTTCACGCAGCATTTCAGTCTCTACGGCGTGAACCAGAACTTCAATGGCAGCGAAATGAGCGCGACGATGGGGGACCGTATCGGCAAGTTCTCCTGGCTGCTGGGCGTCAATCACCTGGAAAATACGAGCCAGCCGCTACAGTTCGCGACGCTCGCGCAATCGAGCACGCCAGCGAAGGCCGGCGATATTCCGGTGCGTGGCGCTTACACCTACAACAACCAGACCAACACGCCGACTGTCGTGCTCGGCGTGAATGGCGAAGGCATCGAGCACACGGTGCAGGATCAATTCAAGTTGCGCACGCAGTACGATTTCACGCCCACCGTGCAGGGCGGCTTTACGCTTGGCTACTGGCATCAGAGCTACGACAGCCAGACATCGACCTTTCTCTACGATGCGAACGGCAACCCCGTCTACAGCGGCAAGGTCAACATTGGCGGCTACGAATACACCATTCCCGCGGCAGCGATGGCCCCGAGCCGTGGCTGGAGCGAGAACTGGCTCTACGGCGTCAATCTGCACACGCATCAGGCCACGGGCTGGAATGCCGAGGCCATTGCTTCGTACTACGACGTGAGCAACAGCGTGGCGCGCACCGCGGGTTCGGGCGGCCCCGGCAATGGCGCCGGCACGATGACGCTTGGCGACGGCACCGGCTGGAAGACACTCGATCTCAAGACGACGTGGACGCCCGCGCGGCCCGACGCGGGCCTCGGCGCGCACTGGTTGACCTTCGGCTATCACTACGACAATTACAGCGTCGATAACCGCACCTATAACACGCTGGCGTGGCGCGATGGTCCCGCGGGCAGCTTCGCCAATGCCTTCGCGGGCAAAACCGAAACGCAAGGCTTCTACGCACAGGACGCCTGGCGTTTTCTGCCGCGCTGGAAGCTCGTCTATGGCGTGCGTTACGAGGACTGGCACGCGTATGACGGCTATCAGGCACTGGGGGCGTCGAGCGTGCCCTACGCGGGCAAGGGCGACCGGCATTTCTCGCCGAAGGCCTCGCTTTCCTTCGACGTCACCGACGATCTCACGCTGCGCGCGTCGGTTGCGCGCGCGTATCGCTTCCCGACCGTGGGCGAACTGTTCCAGGGGCAAATCAATGGCTCCTCGATCGTCAATAACAACCCCAATCTGAAACCCGAGGATGATCTCTCGAAGGAACTCTCGGCGGAATGGGCGCACTGGAATGGATTGTTCCGCTTCACGCTGTTTCAGGACGACGTCAAGAACACGATCTTCAGCCAGACCGATACCACGGTCATTCCAAACGTCACGAACTTCCAGAACATCGGCAAGGTGCGCTCGCGCGGCGCGGAAACGAGCTATCAAGGCCAGGACGTGATGCTGCATGGCCTCGACCTCGCGGCGAGCGTGGCGTACACGCAATCGAAGATTCTCGAGAACGCGCAGAACCCGGCGAGCGTCGGCAAGTACTTCTACCGGATTCCGCTTTGGCGCGCGAACGTGGTCGCGACATACCGTTTCGACGCACGTAGCGCGCTCACGCTCGCGGCGCGCTATTCGGGTCGCCAGTACAACACGCTCACCAACACCGACACGAATCCAAATGTGTTCGGCGGCACCAGCACCTATACGGTCGCCGACGTGAAGTTCACGTATCGACCCACGAAGAAAAGCCAGATTGGCGTGGGCGTGGATAACCTGTTCGACGCGCGCTACTACGTCTATCACCCCTATCCGGGCCGCACGTTCTATGTCGAGGCGAAGATCGGCATCTGATCGTTCGTACTCCATCGCATCCACTGCTGCGCGCGCGACACATGCCGCCGCGCCGTCATATCCGAAACAACAGGAGTCCCCGATGTCCGCTACGCTGCCCGCCTCCGGCACGCAAACCGCGCGCGCAACCGGCGCCGTCCATCCCGGCTATCGCACGCTTTGGCGCTGGCACTTCTATGCTGGTCTTTTCGTCATGCCGTTCCTTATCGTGCTGGCGATCACGGGCACGATCTACTGCTTTCAGCCGCAGATCGAGCCGCTGCTTTATCCGCATCGCCTCGTGGTGACGCCGATGGACACGCCGCGCCTGCCTGCCGACACCTTGCTCGCACGCGCGCAAGCTTCCCTGCCGCCCGATGCGAAGGCGATTCGCGCGCATATCGACGCGAACCCGGCTCGCAGCGCGGAATTCGTCTTCGCGCTGGCGAACGGCAGCAAGGAAAGCGTCTATTTGAATCCCTATAGCGGCGATGTGCTCGGCACGCTCGATGTAGATGGGCGCTTCATGCAGGTGGATCGCATGCTTCATCGCAAACTGCTGCTCGGCAAGTCCGGCGAATTGCTGATGGAATTGGCCTCCTGCTGGACGCTGGTGATGATCGGCACGGGCGTCGCGCTCTGGTGGCCGCGTTCCACGTCCGGCAGCAAAGGTTCGAAGTTGCGTGCCGCGATCTGGCCGCGCCTCTCAACGAAGGGCAGACCTCTCTGGAAGAGCTTGCATAGCGTGATCGGCATCTGGCTTGCCGTGGGCGCGCTCGCATTCGTGTTGAGCGGCCTGCCCTGGACGGGATCGTGGGGCAAGCAATTCAAGGAGTTGGCGACGCGCATGAGCGTGGGTGCGCCGCGTGGCGCATGGGGCGGCGGGTTGCCGCTCAAATCGACGCTGCCGGGCGCGCAACAAGCCGCGAACACTGCCGCGCCCCAGATGGATCATTCGGAGCACGCGGGCCACGACATGGCGTCGATGCCCGGCATGGTGATGGACGATCTGCCTCTGCCCAACGTGCCGTGGGCCGTAGGCGCGATGCACGTTCCGCAATCGCCCGACGCCACCGCACCGAAACCCGCGCGCTGGACGCTCGATCAGATCGTCGCGCAAATGGCAGCGCTTGGTGTCGCTAGCGGCTATGACATCGCCCTGCCCGCGAGCGCCACCGGCGTCTATACGATGTCGTATTTCCCGCCGGATCCGCAACAGGAACGCACGGTGTATATCGATCAGTACAACGGGCGTGTGCTCAAGGACATCCGCTACGCCGACTACGGCGCGGTTTCCCAGGTGATCTCGTATGGGACCTCGCTGCACATGGGGCGCTATTTCGGGCTGGCGAACCAGTTGATCTGCGCGGCGATCTCGCTTGGCCTCGCGGCGCTCGCGGTCACGGGTTTCGTGATGTGGTGGCTGCGCCGTCCGACGCGCAAACTTGGGGCGCCATCGCGCGAGCGTGCCGCACCGCCGATGCGGGCATGGAAAACGGGGCTGGCCGTACTCGCCGTGATTTTCCCGCTGATGGGCGCGACGATTCTCGCCGTTTTGCTGCTCGATCGACTGATTTTCAGTGGTTCACGGGATCTTTCGCTATCCTGACAATAGATTGACGTTCAGGGCATTCGCGTCAGTAATCTGTGGACACAATTACTCGTGAACCCGACCCCGCTGCGCATTGCCAAAGGAGTATCGAGGGGAGACAACCGTGATCCGTTTCGTCTGCGCAATCGGGGCGGCCGCCGCACTAGCAGGCTGTGCCGTCGCCCCTTACCCCGGTTATCCGGGCTATTACGACGCCAGTTATGGCTATGGCTACCCATACGCTTACGGCTATCCGTACGGGTATGGCTATTACCCCGGCTACTACTACGGCCCCAGTTTCGGCTTCGCATACTGGGGCGGCGGTGGATGCTGCTGGCGTCGCGGCGGGTATGGGTGGCATGGTGGTGGCCACGGCGGCGGCTGGCATGGCGGTGGCGGAACGTGGGTCAGCGGCGGCGGCCACATGGGCGGCGGTCACGGGCACTAGGCCCGTGCGCGCGCCTGCGTGACTGCGCTTATCCAGTCGATCAAACCCGCCCGTTCACGGCGATCGCCGCGCCCGTCACCGCGCGCGCGTCCGACGAAATCAGGAACGCGATCACCGCTGCGATCTCTTCACCCTGCACCCAGCGCGTGAAATCGGCATCGGGCATGTCGGCACGATTTTGCGGCGTGTCGATGATGCTCGGCAGGATCGCATTGACCGTCACGCCCTTGTCCTTGAGTTCTTCGGCCAGCGCCTCGGTCAGGCGCGCCACGCCCGCCTTCGACGCCGAATAGGCGCCCATCCCCAGTCCCGCCTTTTGCCCCGCGCCTGCGCCGATATTGACGATGCGGCCCGCGCCGCGCGCCACCAGTTGCGGCAGCGCGGCCTTCGAGGCGTTCAGCGCCGTCTTCACGTTCAGATCGAACATCAAATCCCAGGTGCTCGCATCGCCGTCCGCGATGGTTTCCCAGCGGAACGCGCCCGCGATATTGACGAGCGCGTCGAGCAGCCCGCCCAGCGCCTCGCCGGCATGCGCCAGCGCCTTGCGCGCGGCCTCGGCGTCCACCAGATCGACGCCGCCCAGGCACACCGCGTCCTTGAGCGCTGTGGGCAAGGCGTCGCCGCCGGGCGCCGCGCCGCGTCCGATCAGCGCCACGCGTGCGCCGCGCGCCACGAGAAATTGCGCCGTCGCCAAACCAAGGCTGCCAAAGCCGCCGGTGATCGCCACCGTTTTGCCGTTCACTGAGTTATCCATCTTGATTGCCTGCTTATCTACGAGAGAGTCGTCCGGGTTCGAACGAGGGATTCGAAAACGCTGCGGTGGCTCGTGGCCGCCGCGAGGCGCCACGTTAACCGAGCGCGCCGTTTGCAGCAACCAGGCGCATGCCATCTTTCACGCCTCTGTGCGCACCGTCGCGAGGCTGCGCTTGCGCAGGTCCTCGGTGGTCTCGCCGTGTCCGTCGGGGTTCCAGCCCGGGGGCAGGATCACATGGCGCACGGCCGTCCATACGCTGGGCGCAGCCACGATATCGCGCACCAGGCTCACCCAGTGCTCGAATTCGACGACCAGCGGATTACGCGAACGCGTGGGCGTGACGAGGCCATAGCGGCAAGGTTCATCGGCGCGCTCGGCCACATAGGTGCCGAACAGGCGATCGAACACAACCAGCACACCGCCATAGTTCGCGTCGAGGTAATCGACATTCGACGCATGATGCACGCGATGCGCGGACGGCGTATTGAACACGTACTCAAGCCAGCCGAGTTTGGGGATCCACGTGTTGTGCAGCCAGAACTGATAAAGCAGGTTGAACGAGAGGATCGCGAGCACGACTTCGGGGCGCACGCCGAGCCAGACGAGCGGCGTGAAGAACATCGCCGTGCCGGTGAGCTTGCCAGTCCAGCCAAGCCGATACGCCGACGACAACGTGAGCTGGTTAGGCGAATGATGGACCGCGTGGGTGGCCCAGAAAAAACGGATGCGGTGCGAGGCGCGGTGATACCAGTAGTAGCAGAACTCCTGGCCGATAAAGACCAGCAAGGCCAGCGTGAGATTGTCGATCGACAGCGTGAAAAGGCGATGCTGCCACGCGAAATGGAAAACGGGTGCAGCGAGCGAAATGGGCAGGAACGCGAGCAGTTTTCGTCCGACGAGATCGACTAGCGAGAGCCAGACCTCGGACCAGTCGAATGCGGCCTCGCCGGTGCGCCGCTTTCTGAAGGTGAGCCAGGCCGCCTCGATCAGCGAGGCGACGACGATAAAAAGCGTGACGTAGTACGCGAGTTTTCCAGTGGTGAGCATGATGAAAAGGCGCCGTGCGTAGTGTGAAAGACAACGCGTCGTACGCATGAAGTTGCGCTTGTCGCGTCGGATGAACGGCACTGTAGAGGCGCGGCGCGCGCAATTCCACGCGCAAATTATGTCGCCGTGTGTCACGCGCGACAGGGCGTCGCGAAGCACCCGCAGCCCCCAGCCCATGCGCACGGGCGAGGCGCCCGGAAGCTGCGTCACGGTGTAACACCGCGACATGGTTTTGCACGCGACGTGAAGCGGGCCCGGTCCTATAGTTCGTTCCGCTGACACGCCAGATGCGTGCCCCGAAACGAACCGCCCCACTCGCAAGGACCTCTGATGAAACCGCTCACCCTCGTCGCCGCCACGCTCATCGCTCTCGCCAGCGCCCCCGCCTTTGCAGGCTGGGCCGGCCACGGCACGGCCTATACGCCGCACGGCACCTATAACGGCGCGCATGCGGGTTCGTGCGGCGGCGGCAGCTGCACGCATGCGGGCGGCGTGGCCGGCCCGTGGGGCGGCGTCGCGACCAACACGGGCACGGTCACACGCACCGCACCGGGACAGTTCTCGAACAGCGGTACGGCGGTCGGCCCGAACGGGCGTTCGGTTCAGCACTCGGGCGACACGAGCTGCGCGAGCGGCACCTGCTCGCACACCGGCACGATGACGGGCGAGGACGGCCGCAGCGCATCGACCTCGGGCAGCGTGACGCGCAACGCGCCGGGCCAGTATTCGTCGACGGGCACCGTCACGGCCGCCAACGGCAATAGCGTGAGCCACAACGCTTCGACGAACTGCGCAGGATCGACCTGTTCGCGCTCCGGCACGGTCACGGGAACGGACGGCGGCACGTACACGCACTCGGGTAGCGCCACCCGGGTCGCGCCGGGCGTCGTGACGACCTCGGGCGGCAGCACGGTCGTGCACGGCACGACCGTGGTGGCAGGCGGTACAACGGGGGGCACGACGGTGGTGGCCGGCGGCAGCACGGTGGCCGTAGGCGCCACGGTAGCGGTCGTGCCAGCTCCCGCTCCCGCACCGGTGGTCGTCACGCCGCCCCCGCCGCCGCCGGCCAACGCGACGGTGTACGTCGCGCCCGCACCGAAGCCCGTTTATGTCGCGCCTCCGCCGCCGAAAACCGTCTACGTCGCGCCGCCGGCTCCGAAGGTCGTGTATGTCGCCCCGCCGCCGCCCAAGGTTGTCTATGTCGCCCGCCCGCTGCCGCGTGCCGTTTATGTCGCGCCGCGCCCCGTCTACGTGGCACCTGCACCGCGCCCCGCAATCTGGGTCCCGGGCCATTGGGCTGGCGCCTTCTGGGTGCCCGCGCACTGGGCCTGAAATCGGTGCCTGAAATTACCCCACGCATTTAAAGCAGCTTTTAAAACCTGTTCGATTCATTTCCCCTACCCGGCCGACCGACTGTGTCGGCCACCCTACGGAGCACACCATGAAGAAGATGATCGTCCCCCTGATTTTGTGTATCGTTTCAGCAGCGGCTTCGGCGCAGGGCTTACCGCCCGCCAACGGCGGCGCGCCGACGATGGCCGCCGCGCCCGCCACGAACGAGCGGATGGCGCGTGCGCTATCGCAATTGCAGACCCGCTTCGCGCAGGCGAACACGACCCACGACGGCAAGCTCACGCGCGAACAGGCGCAGGCCGGCATGCCGCGAGTCGCGCAGCACTTCGACGCCATCGACACGCAACACGCCGGTTATGTCACGCTCGCGCAGATCGAGGACTTCATGCGCCAGCAAGCCGCCGCGGGCCGATGATCGCGGCACGCAGCCCTACAACAGCGGATGAAAACGCGCCCGCGCGCGCGCCATCCGCATCGACTACCGCCGGAGGCGGCCCATGGAGCAGGCGAACCGCATCATCGTGCTGGACGACGAAGCCGAGTTACGCAACATGCTGCAACGCTTCCTGAGCGGACATGGTTTCGAGGTGCGCGCCGTCGCGGACGGCAAGCGCCTCGACCGCATGCTGCAGCGCGAGCCCTACGATCTGCTGGTGCTCGACCTGATGATGGAACCGGAGGACGGACTGAGCGTGTGCCGCCGGTTACGCGCCGAAGGCCACACCTTGCCCATCCTCATGCTGACGGCCAAGGGCGACGCCGCGGACAAGGTGATCGGCCTCGAAACCGGCGCCGACGATTACCTCGCCAAACCCTTCCTGCCCGACGAACTGGTCGCGCGCGTCAAGGCCTTGCTGCGCCGCCAGAAGATGGCGTCGGGCGAGCCCAGCGTGACCTCGCAGCGGCTGCGTTTCGGCGATTTCGTTTTCGATGTCGGCCAGCAGACGCTCATGCGCGACGGCGTGCCCATCGACGTGCATTCCGCGCAGATGTTGCTGCTGCACGCGCTAGGCTCCTCGCCGAACCGCGCCGTGAGCCGCGAAAACCTGCTCGCCCGCGCGCGCGGGCGCGACCACAGCGCGCTCGATCGCAGCGTCGACGTGCAGATCCTGCGGCTGCGCCAGATCGTCGAGGATGACCCGGCCAAGCCGCGCTTCATCAAGACCGTCTGGGGCATTGGCTACATGCTGGTGGCTGGGGTCGATTCCTGATGGCGACGGCACCCGCGAGTCCTCCCCCTTCCGCGAGGCGCTGGCTGCCGCGCTCGCTGCTCTCGCGCAATATCGCGCTGCTGGTGGTGCTCGTCGCGCTCACTCAGATCTGTTCGCTGAGCGCGCTGCTGCATTTCGTGCAGCGTCCGCGCATCGACCGCGCATCGATTATCTTTTCGGACTACGTGAAAGTGCTCGACGACATGCTCGTGTCGATGCCGCCCGCCGAAAGCCGCGCCGCCGCCGCGCGCCTGAACGCGCAGAACGAAGTGCCGGCATCGAGCGTGGTCGCGCCCGCCATGAATCCGCTGCGCTTTTTCCGTACGTGGCAGCGCGATGTCTTTCTGGAAGCGCTGCGCCGCCATTTGCCCGCCGACATGCCGGTGCGCTGGGAAATCGCCGACGACGACCACGAGGAAGAGGCACGCCTGTGGATTCGCGTGCACGCGGCGGGCGAGCCCGTCTGGATCGCCCTGCCGATGACCGCCGACGCTCAGGCGAGCGGCATCACCACGGCTATCGTGCTGTCGATCGGCCTCGCGCTGCTGGCGGCGCTCACGGGCTGGCTCATCCAGTTGCACCTGAACCGCCCGCTCGACGAGCTTGCGCATGCGGCACGCGGCCTGAGCGCGGGCGAAACACCCGCACCGCTGCCTACCAACGGGCCGACCGAAATCGCCCAGGTGAGCCAAGCCTTCAACCAGATGACCGAGGCGCTGCGCCAGGCCGAAGCCACCCGCGCGCTGATGCTCGCGGGCGTTTCGCACGACATCCGCACGCCGCTCACGAAGTTGCGTCTGGCGATTGCGATGGCGTTGCCGCGCGGCACCAACGACAGCCTCGTGGCTTCCGCCGAGGGCTATCTGGACACCATCGACACGATTCTTCAGCAGTTCATGGACTACGCGGGCAGCGGCGAGCGCGAAACGCCACAGCAGGGCGATCTCAACGCGCTTGCGGGCCAGCTTGTCGCCGATTTCGCGGGGCTCGGGCACGAATTCGATTTCGAGGAAGGTGCGTTGCCGGTGTTCGCGTTTCGACCGGTGGCCGTTATGCGACTACTGATGAACCTCATGCAGAACGCGGTCGTCTATGGCCGCAGCGGGCTGCTGGTGCGCACGTGGCAAGCGAACGGCTTTGCCTGCGTGGCCGTGTGCGATCGCGGCAACGGCATTCGCGCCGAAGAACTGGAGCGCCTCAAATCGCCGTTCAGCCGCGGCAGCAATGCGCGCGGGCATTCGGGCGGCACGGGTTTGGGGCTGGCAATCGTCGAACGAATCGCGCGGCAACAAGGAGGTTCGCTTACCTTTATCGACCGTGAAGGCGGCGGCCTCGAAGCCATCGTGACGCTCTCACTCAATCCTGCCCCGATTGCGGGTGCGCCCAGTCAGGCCGCCGCGCGTCCGTGACATAGATCGACATACTTTGCGCGTGGCATAAGCGCGCACTTCCACCCATACTTGCGCCTGTGCTGAGGGACGCACGCAGCCGAAAGGCCGAGCGCCCTGCCAGCGTTAATCAACCCGCTTCGATAGTTCGGCATCCTGATTGATGCGTGCGTGTCGAAGACAGTTCAGGCGATACGACATGACCACCCTCTTCCACGCTTTCATCAACAAGACGAAGCGCATCGCTGGCGCGGCTCTGCTCGCCGGTTCGCTGTTCACCTCGGGCTGCGCCTCGGCCGCTAGCGCGTTGCAATCCGCCGGCCCGCTGCCGCAGGTGCATGCCGAGGTGATCTACGTCTCGGCGTTCGAAATCTCGCCCGATGTCGTGAAACTCGACAGCGGCATGGCGCAGAAGATCAAGGCGATGGCGAGCGGCGAATCGTCGGCGCAACAGCAGCAACAAGCGGCGCTCGCGGCGCGCGAAAAGCTCGCCAACGACATCGTCGCGCAGCTTCAAAAGCAAGGCTTGCCCGCGATGCGCGTGGACGGCCCCGTGCCTGCCGGACGCGATGCGATCGTGGTAGAAGGCCGCATCGATACGATCGACGCAGGCAGCCGTCGTCGTCGCCTGCTGATCGGCCTCGGCGCGGGCAAGAGCGAAGTGGGCGCGACCATCGCCGTGTCGTACCTGCCGGCCAACGGCGCGCCGCAAGCCCTCGCCACCTTCCAGGCGAACGCCGATAGCGGCCATATGCCCGGCGTCGCCGAAACGGCGGGCGTGGGCGCAGCGGCAGGCCACGTGGCGATGTCGGCGGCGGCCGGTGCGGGCGTGCATGGCGCCTCGGAAGCGAAGCACGACACGATTTCCGCCGACGCGGGCAAGCTCGCCAAGTCGATTGCCAAACAGCTTGCGCAGGCCGCCACGCAAAATGGCTGGGTGCCGGTAAGCAAGGCGGGCTGAATCCGGCGAGCGTTGCTTGCTGGTAAAACGGCGGTGCATCTATATGCACCGCCGTTTTTTATTTACTGCGTGCCTTCACGATAATGCGCGAATTTCGACGTTTGTCCGATGCCGGGATTAAAGCAGTTGCACGGATCGAGTGTCTCGTAGAAGGTCTTCAGCGCGGGCTTCGCATGATAGAGATGGCCGACGTTGTGTTCGGCCGGATATTCAGCGCCGCGCGCGTCCAGCAGCTTCCACATTTCGTGCTCCAGCGCCAGACAGTCGTTGCCCTTGCGCACGATGTAGTCCTGATGAAACACGTGGCAGAGAAAGTGCCCGTAATAAAGCTTGATGGCGATGGGACGCTCGACCGCTTCGGGCAGCATTTCGAACCATTCGCGATCATTGCGCCGCAAAGCGATATCGAGCGCGACGATATCTTCCACTTCGTCGCCATGCACGGCGCGATAACGCACGGCCGCGCCTGCCGCCGCGAAGCGGTGCAAGAACGCTTTCGTGCCTTCCTCGGCGGTGCATTCGAAGAAGTCTCCGCCCGCCTGCGCGAAATAGCGCTTGAGAAAGTCGCGCGTTTCGTCCACGGTATCGGCGCTGACCTTGAGCATCAGATGATGTTCGTATCGCTCGCGATAATCCTTCAAGCGCGAGGGCAGATGGCTCGGAAACAGACGGCTCACCGCCTGCATCACGCGGTCGGTCAGATGGGCGGGCAGGAAAGAAAAGCGCTCGAAAAAGGCGTCGAAACGGCTCTTGAGCGCGAACAGCCCCGGCAGACGCTGCGTGCCCAGATGCTGGATCATCAGGAACATGTCCTTGCCATAGCGCTCGGCGATATCGAATGCGTCTCGATGCAGGTATTCCCCCGCAATCGGCAGGCTAGACAGTTCGCTCAGTAGATGTCGGCGCACGTCGGTGAGTTCGGAGGTCGCGTTGGTGCCGATATAGAATACCTTCGCGCCCTGCTCGATGGGAAAGGTATCGAGCCGCACCGCGAATACCATCACCTTGCCCGCCGATCCCGATGCTTCGTGCAGACGCAGCGGATCAGCGTTGTAGCGCGCGGGCGTGGCGGCGTCCACGTCGCGCACGTGCTCTGCGTAATGGCGATCCGAGGCCGCGCCGGCGTCGTGGCGGATATCGGCTGCGGGCAGTTCGCCGCGATCGAGTCGCGCGAGAATCTGTTCGGGCGTGTCGCCCAGACGAATCCCAAGATGATTGACGAGACTGAGTTGACCTTGCGCATCGACCTGCGCGTAGACCGTCATCTCCGTGTAGGCGGGCCCGCGCCGCACCAGTGCGCCGCCCGAGTTATTGCAGATGCCGCCCACCACCGACGCGCCGATGCACGACGAGCCAATCACCGAATGCGGCTCGCGGCCGAGCGGTTTGAGCGTCTGCTCCAGTTGATCGAGCGTGGCGCCGGGCAGGCAGACCACCTGCTTGCCCTCGTCGATCACATAGACCGTGCGCATACGCGTCATGCTCACGATCACCACGTCGCGGTCGTAGTCGTCGCCGTCGGGCGTGGAGCCGCCGGTCAATCCCGTGTTCGAAGCCTGCGAAATGACGATGGCATTCGCGGCCACGCAGGCTTGCAGCACCTGCCATTGCTCGACCAGCGAGCCGGGCCGCACGACCGCGGCCACTTTGCCTTCGCCGAAGCGAAATCCCTTGCGGTAACGGCGCGTGGCCTCGTCGCCGGTAAGCACATAGCGATGGCCGACGATGGCTTGCAGCGAGGTGACGAGCGGCGCTCGCCCTTCGCGCCGCGCCGTGCTGGACGAAACGGGGCGTTGGGGGACGGTGGACATGCGGACGGCTCCTGAGGCAATGCGGTGCGAATCCGATCAGGATAATTTGTCGCACCCCTCCAGGTCCAATATCGCGTTCGCGACGATCAAGACGAAAAAGATATGGATCGCGGCAAGCCCTCTGTTCATGGCCTCATGGCTGCGGCGGATGCCGTGCCGTATCGCGCAGGATGCGCACGAAATTCTGCACGGTCGACGCGCGCTCGCGCGGGCGATGTACGAGTGCGATGGTTGTGTGCAGCGAGCCGCCCTTGAGTGCGTGGTAGGTCACGCCCTTGGCCTGGATCTGCCGCATCGACGACGGAATCAGCGTGACGCCAAAGCCGGCCGCGGCCATATTGACGGTCGAGGAAATCTGCGGCGATTCCATGCTGATGACCGGATTGAAGCCCGACGCGCGACACGCGCTGATAATCGAATCGTAGAGATCGGGGCCAATGGCGCGCGGAAACAGAATCAGCGGATCGCCCGCGAGATCGGCCAGATCGAGGCTGCGGCGGCGCGCGAGACGATGGCGCGGCGGCAACACGGCGAGCACGTCTTCTTCGACGAGCGGCTGAGTCTCCAGACCGCGGCAATCCAGCGGCAGCCGCACGAACGCGGCATCCACGCGGGCCTCGCTCACACGTTCGAGCAGCACCGAACTATTGCTCTCCTCGCAGCCGATCGCCACGCCCGGATACGCACTGCGGTAGCGCTGCAACAGCGTGGCCACGAGCGGATGGAACACGGTCGAGCCCGCGAAGCCCAGATTGAGCCGCCCGGTTTCACCGCGCCCGGCATTCTGCGCCTCGGCCAGCGCCAGATCGGCATCTTCGACGATACGCCGCGCGCGCTCGCGAAAGAGCCGGCCCGTTTCGGTCAGTTCGACATGGCGCGAATGGCGCACGAACAGGCGCGTGCCGACCTCTTTTTCGAGCTTCATAATCTGCTGGCTCAGGGGCGGCTGTGCGATGCCGAGCACGCGCGCGGCCTCGCTGAAGTGCAGATGTTCGGCGACGGCGAGAAAATAGCGGAGCTGGCGCAGTTCCATATGTTTTTCGTCTTGATGCGATCCGCGCAGTGTGGACCGTATCGACGCCCGCGTCCATTCGGCCGAACGGCGAATGCGAAAAACACCCGCAATCAGGCAGCAAAAAGCGTGACGCTCAGCCCGCGCCCATACGTGTTTCGTCGACGAATTTTTCGGTGGCATCGTCGATCTTGCGGCCCCGGCGCCCGCTCGGGCCGTGGATATAGACGGTTTTCATATCGGTCTGGGGCGCCCCTGTCGCAGCAGGCGGCGGCGTCATCTCGTAGTCCACACGGCGCGCGTGATCGGCCAGTTGCAGGCGCGGATCGAAGACCGAATTGAACTTCCAGAGCATGCGTACGAAGTTGGTCTGGCCGCGCAGCAGCAGATGCGCAGCCTGCCCCATCGCGCCACGCAGCGCGGTCCAGCCCAGATGCTTGCGGTTGAGCACTTGTTGCGTGCGCACCAATTCCGCGTAGAACTCGGGCAGCGGCAAGCGCGTGGGCACCACCGCATGCTGAATGTCATAGAGCCGGTAATCGAGGCTCGTCAAACGGCGCGACTCTTGCTGCCAGTTCTCCGTGCCCGGATATGGCGTATTCACGCTGATATTCACGATCTCGGGAATGTCCAGGCACCACTGGCGGATCGTCTCGAAGCGCGCATGGTCCCAGTCGGGATCGGCGATCAGGTTCACGGCCACCGTGATGCCCAGCGAGCGCGCGAACTCCAGCGCCTCGAAATTGCGGTCGAGGCTGATGCGCTTGCGAAACGCCTTGAGCCCCTCCTCGTCGATCGCCTCCAGACCCAGGAACATATATTTGAGCCCGAGCGTCTGCCAGGCACGGAACACGTCCTTGTTGCGCAGGAGCACGTCGCCGCGCGTTTCCAGGTAATAGCGTTTCTTGATGCCACGTTGACGGATCGCATCGGCGATCGCCATGCCGTGTTCGGCGTGCACGAAGGCCACATCGTCGACGATAAACACGCCCGGCTCGCGCAGCGCGGCCAGCTCCTCCACCACGACTTCGGGGCTGCGCGTGCGGTAACTGCGCCCATAGAAGGTCCATGCGCTGCAAAACGTGCAGTCCCACGGGCAACCGCGCGCGAATTCGATCGAGGCGCACGGGTCGAGCGTGCCGATGAAGTATTTGCGCCGGTGGCGCAGCAGATCGCGCGCGGGTTTCACGCCATCGAGATGCTCGACGAAACGCGGCGGCGGACCCGAGCCTTCGCGCGCCACCACGCCGGGCACCGCGAGCAGATCGCCGCCTTGTGTGACCGTCGCAAGCAGATCGTTGATCGACGCCTCGCCTTCGCCGCGCAAAATGCAGTCGATTGCGCCATCGGCATGACGCAGCAGATCGGGCGCCGTAAACGACACGCTATGGCCGCCCACGAACACGAAGCACGAAGGCAGCGCCGCTTTGACGGCCTTCGACAGATCGACGATTTCGGGGATATTGGCCAGATAATTGCCCGAAAAGCAAAGCGCTTCGGGCCGCCATTCGCGCACGAGGCGCATCAGGTCGCGATGGCTTTCGACCTGGAGGTCGAGCAGGCGCACGTCGTGACCCGCGTCGCGCGCCGCGCCGGCCACCGATTCGAGACCCAGCGGTTCGAGCCGCAGGAACACGCGCGTGTACATCAGCCCGCTCGGGTGGACCGCAAGCAATCTCATGAAACCTCCTCGCACGGCGGTTGCGTGACACGGCTGCACCGGGCGAGTCTACGCGCCTTCGCGCGCGCCCGCTTCAGAAGCTGCCGAACAGCGAGCCCAGCACGATCACCACGGCCAGGGCCAGAATCGCGCCCACGATGCTCACGACCACGATGTCGCGATAGCTCTCGCGATGGGTCGAACCGCACACGGCCAGCAGCGTGACCACCGCGCCGTTGTGCGGCAGGCTGTCGAGCGTGCCCGACGAAATCACCGCAACGCGATGCAGCAGCGCGGGATCGATATGGTGCTGCGCGGCCAGTTGCATATAAGTGCTGCCAAGCGCGTCGAGCGCAATCGTGAGTCCGCCCGAGGCCGAACCGGTGAGGCCCGCGAGCAGATTCGTCGCCACCGCGAGCGAGACGAGCGGGCCGCCGCCGATGCCGAGCACCCAGTCGCGCACGACCTCGAACGCGGGCAGCGCGGCGATCACCGCGCCGTAGCCCACCAGACTGCCGACGCTGAGCACGGGCAAGACGGCCGCGTTCGCGCCCGCATCGACGCTTTCGCGCAGCGCGCCCAGGCGCCCACGATTGAGCGCGACGAGCACGAGAATGCCGAGCGCGAGCGCCACCGAGACGCCCCACACGCCCGAGACGCCGTGGAGCGTCGTTGCGCCCCAGCGCGGTTCGGCGAGATACGAGGCGTCGATGCGCGGGAACACCACGACGTTCATCACGAAGTTCATCGCCACGACCACCGCGAGCGGCGCAAGCGCGACCCAGGGCGGCGGCGGACCTGCGTAGTCTGAGGAATCCGCGCCGCTGTCGATCTCGGCGGGATCGAAGGTCTGCGCGACGTTGGCGCGCTCGCGCACCAGCGGGGACTTGCCGCGCGTATCGTCGTCGGCGCCGCCGCCGGCGGGCTCGATGAAGCCTTCGCCGTTGCGGCGCGCCGCGGCCGCTGAGCGGCCGAGCCACCAGAGCCCGAAGCCCGCCATCACGATCGTCGCGACGATGCCGAGTCCGGGCGCTGCGAACGGCGTGGTGCCGAAGAACGGCATCGGAATCGCGTTTTGCAGCGCGGGCGTGCCGGGCAGCGCCGACATCGTGAACGTGGCGGTGCCGAGCATGATCGCGGCCGGCATCAGGCGGCGCGGAATATCGGCGGAACGGAACAGCGCCTGGGCCATCGGCGCGAGCACGAAGAAGGCCACGAACAGGCTCACGCCGCCATAGGTGACTAGCGCGCCGCCCAGCACCACCGCCGCGAGCGCATGGCGGGTGCCGAGCCGGTCGATCATGAACTGCGCGACGGCGTCCACCGAGCCGCTGTCCTCCATCAGCTTGCCAAACAGCGAGCCGAGCAGGAACAACGGGAAGAACTGTGCGAGAAAACGGCCCGTGCTGGGCATGAAGGTCTGGGTCCAGTGCGCGAGCACGGGCTGGCCGGAGATCAGCGCCGCCACCATCGCGCAGAGCGGTGCGAGCAGCAGCACGCTCCAGCCGCGGTACGCAAGCCAGATGAGCAGCGCGAGGCTCGCCAGCATGCCCGTGAGACCGAGCGCCAGTGCGCCGCCGCTCATTGGCCCACCTCGCCTGACAGCGGTGCGATGCGGGTGGCGCAAGACGTCGTGTCGCGTTCGGCGGGCATGGCGGCTCCGTGGCTCGTGGACCAGCGGCGAGGTTACAGGAAAACCCGAATCCGGCTCGCGCGGGTGCCGCAGCCGCGGCGGCTGGCGCGTTTGATAGACTGGGTATCCTTTTTTGTTTCGGCGCTATCGCGTCGAAATCGCCATCGCCGTGTCTGAAGCCCGCCCGCTGCCACATCTGCTGACCGAGATCCGTGCCTGTCGCGCGTGCGCTGATGCGCTACCGCTCGGCCCGCGTCCAGTGTTGCAAGCCAGCTCGAGCGCGCGTCTTTTGATCATCGGTCAAGCGCCGGGGGCGAAGGTGCACGCTTCGGGGATCCCGTGGGACGACGCGAGCGGCAAGCGCCTGCGTTCATGGCTCGGCATCGACGCCGACCGCTTCTATGACGCCGCGCACGTCGCCCTCGTGCCGATGGGCTTCTGCTATCCAGGCCGTGGTGGCGGCGGCGACAATCCGCCGAGGCCCGAATGCGCAGCGCTTTGGCACGCGCGCCTTTTCGCCCTGCTGCCCGAGGTGCGGTTGACGCTACTGGTCGGCCAGTACGCGCAGCGTTACGTGCTGGGCGATCGGCGCAAGGCCACGCTCACGGAAACGGTGCAGGCGTGGCGCGAATATGGTCCGGCCATCGTGCCGCTACCGCATCCCTCGCCGCGCAATCAGGGGTGGTTCAAGCGTCATCCGTGGTTCGAGCATGAAGTGCTGCCGGCGTTGCGCGAACGCGTTACGGCATCGCTGGCCGATGCGCGTGCAATACCTCACGAAAATTCCAACGACAAGGAGAACGAACGATGAGCGTAGCGAAGATCGCCATTCAGCGCGTCTACGAGCCGCTGCCCGAAGGCGGCGAAACGTGCTTTCTGGTGGATCGGCTCTGGCCGCGCGGCATCCGCAAGGAACGGCTCGCGGGAGTCACATGGGCCAAGGAGGCCGCGCCGAGCACGGCGCTGCGCCAGTGGTTTCACGCCAGCGAGCACGACGCGGCGCAGTGGGACGAATTCAGGCAGCGTTATCTGGCCGAACTCGACGCGAACCACGACGCGTGGGCGCCGCTCGTCGAGGCCAGCCAGTTGGGTGCGATCGTGCTGCTCTACGGCGCGCAAAACACCGAACAGAATCACGCGGTCGTGCTGCGCGATTTTCTGCTGAAAAAGCGGCGCCACGCGTGACGCCGCTTTCTACCCCTTAAAACACGGCCTTAAAACAGGTAAAGCCCCGCGATAAACACCGCGCCCGAAAACAGCAGCGTGGTCACGCAATAGCCCATGATGTCGCGCACGCCGAGGCCTGCGATTGCGAGCGCGGGCAGCGCCCAGAACGGTTGCGCCATATTGGTCCACGCTTCGCCGTAGGCAATCGCCATCGCCGACTTGCCGAGGTCCGCGCCCAGCGCCTGCGCCGCCGGCATCACGAACGGCCCCTGCACGACCCAGTGACCGCCGCCCGAAGGCACCGCGAAGTTGATGACCGCCGAACTCAGGAACGCTAGCAGCGGGAAGGTGTGCACGTTGGCGATATCGACGAACCATTTCGTGATGACGCCCGCGAGGCCCGAGTGGTCCATCAGCGCCTGGATGCCCGCGTAGAACGGGAACTGGATCATGATGCCCGAGGCGCCGCGCGCCGCGCCTGCCACGGCGCGTGCATAGGCCATGGGCGTTTTGTGCAGGACGAGACCGGCGGCGAGGAACACGAGGTTCACAGTGTCGATGTCGAGCGCGAAGCCCTTCGCGTGGAAACGCAAGCCGAGAAACACCGCGCACAACGCCGCGACCAGCAGCGAAAGCGCACGGCTTTCCTCGATGCGCTCGGCGAAGGTCGCATCGGGCCCGAGCTTGCGCTCGACCGTGGGCGGGTCTTCGAGCAACGCCGGATCGACCGAGACGACGTCCTCGGGCTTGGGCATCATCAGGCGCACGAGAATCGGCAGCATCACGATCAGCCCGATCGTGATGAACGCGTTATAGCCCGTGAAAATGGTGTGCGAGACGGGAATCAGGCCGATGGTCTTTTCCATCGGATTGCCCTTGGTGGCCGCAACCAGCGGCACCGAACCCGAGAGCCCGCCGTGCCACGTCAGAAAACCCATGTACGCGGCCGCGACCAGCAGCCGGTAATCGGTGCCGCGCACGCGACGCGCCACTTCGCGCGAGAACATCGCGCCCAGCACCAGACCGAAACCCCAGTTGATCGCGCAGGCCACGGCGCCCACGAAGGCGACCAGCATCACGCCCTGCCCCGGCGTGCGCGCGCAGCTTGCGAGCGCAACCAGCAGGCGCTTGACCGGGCCGGAGCTGGCCAGCGCGTGGCCCGTCACGAGAATCAGCACCATCTGCATCGCAAAGGCGAGCAGATTCCAGAAACCCGAGCCCCACATCATGATGAGCGCGTCGGGCGGTTGCGGCGTCAAGGCAAACGCCAGCACGAAGGTCACGACGGTCAAGAGGATGGCGAAGATGAGCGGGTCCGGTAAAAACCGGTGCACCACGCCCGTGAAAAATCCCGCAATGCGTTGAATCACTTGTCTGCTCCTGGTCTTTCTCTATTTCTGATCTTTCTGATTCGAGTCCGGCCTCAGGCATCACATGGAGCGCCGCCCGGGCCGAGTCGCGATTCTTGCACAATGCGGTTTTTTTCGTGTGACGCCGCTCAGGCGCCATAGCCGCCGGAATATCCCGAAATATTGCGATTGGCGCGGTCATGCGACGAAATAAGCCGTTACATGCGTAGCCGCGTCAAAAAACCCTTATCTGTTACCGTAGTGCCTGATATCGCAATAAAAATTCACCGGGCAGTTCAACCACGGAGGAGCAGCGATGCGCAAGCAGCTCGTCGGTGCGACGCTCGCCGGTCTGGCCGCCGTATTCGCGGCCCCGGCGCCAGCGCTCGCACAGAGCCAGGGGTTCACCAGCACGACCGTCAATCTCTACGCCGGGCCCGCCGGCGACTATCCCGTCGTGGCCCAGGTGCCAGGCGGCGTCTCGCTCGCCGTGATGGGCTGCGTGGCCGGCTATAGCTGGTGCGACGTGAGCCTCCCCGGCCTGCGCGGCTGGGTCTACGGCAGCTATATCTCGTACCCGTACCAGGGCGCACGCGTGCCGCTGATGACTTACGGCGCGGCCATCGGTCTGCCGATCCTCACCTTCTCGATTGGCGCGTATTGGGGCAACTATTATCGTGACCGGCCCTGGTACAACAATCAGGCGCGCTGGAACCGGCATCCCGGCCCGCGGCCGGGACCGCCGCCTGCGGTGCGCCCGCCTTCTCATGGCGCGCGGCCGCCCGGCGGCCATCCCGGCAACCGGCCGGGCGCGGGCAATGGCCATCAGAACCGTCCGCCGAACAACGGCGCCCGACCTCCCGGAAACAGCGGGGCGCGGCCTCCTGGCCAGGGCGGCGCCCGACCGCCGGGCAATAGCGGTGCACGTCCGCCCGGAGGTGGAGGCCGACCGCCTGGCGGCGGTGGAGGTGGAGGCGGCGGAAACCGGCCGCCCGGCGGCGGTGGCGGGGGCGGCGGTCGCCCCGGCAATTAAGTGACCCGGATCAGGGCGGAATCAGAAACGGTAGCCGATGCCGCCCATGATCACATCGGTATCGCGGCTGTAGCGCGTGACGACGCGGTTCCACGTCACGCGCGTCGACCAATGCTGCGTGAGACGGTACGACGCCGACACGGAAACCAGGCCCGACAGGATGCCGTCACCGGTATCGCGATCGTCGCCATTCTGGCCGTGATGGATCGCGGCATACAGCCCTGCGCCAAAGCCGAGCGTGAGGCGGTCGTCGAGAAACGCGCGGGTTAGCCAGAGTTGCGCGGTGCCGCCGTCGCGCCGCGCGGTGATGCCGCTGCCCTCGTGCAGATATCCGATGGTGCCGTCGAGCCAGTGCGTGAGCCCGCGCCGGTATTCGATGGCTTCGGCCGCGGAAGTCTGCGATTCCAGGCTGTTGAGGATCGTCTCGCCCGCCATCAACGTAATTTCGTTATTCGTGACATCGTGCGTGCGCGGCAACGCGAAATCGCGCGGGCCGGGTGTATCGGGCGCATCGAGCTGATAGCCGATGCCAAGCATCACCGCCGTGGTGGACGGTCCATGCGTCACCTGCACGCGATCGAGTTGCAGGTTGGCCGTCCAACGGTGCGTTGCATACCACGTGGCGCGCGCGCTGTAGACCACACCCCAGCCGTGCGTATTGGAATAGCCCTCGCCCTGTTTGGCGGCTTCCGTGTCGAAGTAACGATATGGCCCGGCGCCCAGCGCGAACACGAGACGCCGCTGTGCGAGCGGCAAGCGCGCCCAGGCCTGAAATGTCTGCCCGTCGCGGTGATGATCGGGAATATGGCCTTCATTGAGCCAGGAGATGCTGCCGGCGAAATATGGCCCGAAGCCCTCCAGATAATTCATTTCCCACGAATACGTGTGGTCGGCGCCACTCCTGAGCGGCCCGGCAAACAGCGTGAACTCCTGCGCGAACGCGCTATCGCACGAGGCCGACAACGTCGCGACGGCAATCGCGAACCCCCATGCTCGTTTCATTTTCGAACTTTCCCGGCGATAAATAGACGTGATCAAGCGGTCGATCTTCGAATCGATTTTCTCCGCATACGTCTATTTACCTTAGCATGCAAAATGCATACATGCGCATTGGAAACGCTTTCGCTTGATCTCTTTGAATTACGAAATCTAACGACGTCGCTTCATATTTTTCGATTTTATAATTTGGATTGCTAACTATGATCGATGAAAAAATACCGCACCAAAGTGCGGCATTTCATTGCGCCGATTAGTGCGCGCGGTGGCAGACTCGCACCGGGTGATGATTGTGATTCTCGACGTGACACACTTCGTGATGATTCGGTGCGGCAACGGCGACCAGCGGTGCGGCCAGCGCGGCGCAGAGCATCAGGGCGGACAGACGGGCGAACGGCTTGACAACGGCTTTCATGGACAGACTCTCGGACAATGCAGAGGTTTTTGAAATGAGAGCCGGCACTGTATCGCAGAGTGCGCGCAATTTCGTTACAGCTTTGTAACGGGCGTAGCGCTGGATGTCGAACGCTTGACAAGCGACGCGCGGCGGCCAGCCGAGCGCCTACGTTGGGCCGTTGTCAATTGGCGCCCTGCCCGCCGGCACGCTCCGAATGACCATACGGCTCGTCGTGCCTTGCGTATGTAAGCCGACGCAATAATTCCTGGCCGCGCATCGTCAGGCGCGGTGCGTAGCCGCGTTCGTCTTCGTCCATTTCGACGAGCTGGTAGCGCGCAAGCGCCATGAAGTCGGCATCGAGTGTCTGGAGCGGCGCGCTGGCGTCGCGAATCAGCAGCAGCGCCGCCAGTTCGTGATGACTGAGCATCGAAATTCTCCTGTTCAGATCTCACCGTGCAAATCAGCATAGCGGTCAAAACGTACAGTTTCGCTACAGTCGTGTTTCACTGCGTTACCGCGCGATCGTTGATCAAAAAGTAATAATGTCGCCATGAAAAATGGCGCATAGAGAATGCGGTTTAATGAATTTTAAATTCCGATATTTGTATTTCAATGCAAATATCGGAATCCTGATTATTATTTTTATGCCAGCAGTGGAACTAGTGCATATGCATGCCGCCGTTGATGGCGATATCCGCACCGGTGATGAAGCCCGCGTCATCCGAGCAGAGAAACGCGACCAGCGCCGCCACCTCGTCGGGCTGGCCCAGACGTCCGATGGGAATCTGCGGCAAGATGCGCTGCTGCATGACGTCGGCGGGTACGGCTTCAACCATTTGCGTCGCGAGATAGCCGGGCGAGACCGTATTCACCGTCACGCCCTTTTTCGCCACTTCCAGTGCCAACGCCTTCGTGAAGCCGTGCAGCCCCGCCTTGGCCGCCGAATAGTTGGCTTGCCCGAAAGCGCCGCGCGAACCGTTGACAGAGCCGATATTCACGACGCGCCCAAAACCGCGTTCGAGCATGCCGGGCACGAAGGGCTTGGTCACGTTGAACAGCGAATCGAGGTTCGTGCGCATGACGGCGTCCCAGTCGGCTTTCGTCATTTTTGCGAAGCCCCGGTCGCTGGTGATGCCCGCGTTGTTCACCAGAATATCGACACGGCCGAGATCGCTCAGCACGCGTGCGCCCACCTGTTGGCAGGCGTCGAAGTCGGCGACATCGAGCGAATAGGCGTGAAATTGCCGCCCTGCTGAGCGTTCGGCGTCGAGCCAGGTGGCCATGCGATCGTTGCCCTTCGAGCAGGAAAGCGCGACGGTGACGCCCGCGTCGGCGAGACGCCGGCTGATGGCCGCGCCAAGGCCGCCCATGCCGCCCGTGATAAATGCGATCCGTTCGGCGCCCATGCTAGCCCCCGTGCGCGTGGGTCTGCGTCGGGGCCGCACCGCTTGCGGCCGACATCGCGCGTTCGAAGGCCGCCATCCAGTCGCGCATCGGCAACGCCACGCCGCCCGGGGTGGCCGCCGCTACCGCGCCGGGTTGTAGCCCCGCGAACGTGTCCTGCCACTGCTGCAACATGTCGCGCGCAAGATTGGCCCAGGCGCCCGAGCCCTGCACCGTCGCCGCCGCGCTTTCCTGCCAGAGCGCCGCACTCGCCATCAGATAGTCGCGCCAGATAGTCTGGCTCGCCGCGCCGAAATCGCTCCAGCTTTGCGCGCCGCGCAGCGACTCGATCGTGCCGTCCAGCACGGCCTGATCGCGCGCGATGCGGCGCTGCAACAGATTCACGACCTGCGCGCGCCATTGCTGCTGCTGAACCAGCCATTGCAGCGCAGCAGACGCGCTGCTGCGATAAGCATCGAACGACGGATGGGAAGCATTGGGCATGATCGGTTTTCCTTTTGACAGCGCTTTGCCTGGTACGGAACAGAAACGATTTCACGCCGCCGCGCCACGGCGGCAGCGTGAAAAACACCAAGGGTTGACGCAGAGAACGACGATGTCTGAAGCGGCTTCAGAGGATCGTTTAACGATGACGCAGCGCCCAAATTGCAGTGCAACAAACCTGCGACTCGACGCACAGATAATTCGGAGTCCGGTTCAATTCGTGGACGCAAGGCCAAGCCACATCATAGGCATGATAGCCGCGCGGCGCTCGAAGAATTGTTCCAGCCCGTTTGATCAAAATCTAATATAGAGATATTTGATCGACGCAAAATGCTCAGTGAATCGGCCTAAGCATTTATTTTCCGATTCGGCGATGCGATATCGACACGCTTCGTCAGGCCGCCTCGCTCGCCTGGGTCGCATCTTCGCGCACGAGCATGACAGGCCGGTCGGCGATGCGCAAAAACGACTCCGCCACACTGCCGAGCAACAGCCGTTTCACACCCGACAAACCGCGCGTGCCGAGCACGACCAGATCGGCGTCCTCTTCCGCGGCGATGCGCAGGATCACGGCGGCGATCTCCTCGCCGCTCGAATCGGCAGCGCGCGTCGTGCCGGTGATGCCGGCCTGTGCGAACACGGTCTTTGCTTCTTCGAGTGCCGCCGTGGCGGCATCGGCTTCGGCGGACTGGCGCGTCTGCTCTTCCGCGAACCCCGTGCTGATATCGACGAGGCGCGCCGGATGCTGAACCACGCACAGCGCCTGGACCGCGCCACCTGTCGCTTTCGCGACCTTCACGGCCTCGTCGAGTGCGCGGCGTCCGCCGCGGCTACCGTCGACCGCCACCAGAATCTGCTTGTACATGATCACCCCCCGGGCATCGCCCATGATGGCGCGCAGGCCGCGAAACGGCCCGCACAACCGGAATGTCTGCGTCGCGATATTGCCCTCTTACTCTCTTACCTGCCGCGCATCGCGACGGCCTTTAAATAGATAAGGCCAAATCCACGCGCCGCGCTGCGGCACGTCGTCGCCCTATGCATCAATGCGCTTATCGCTACGCCTCGCGCATCGTCAGCACGGCCGCCCCCGTGAGGCGGCCCGCACGCAGATCGGCAAGGGCGTCGTTCGCGCGCGCGAGCGGATACGGCGTGGTCTCGATCTCCAGCGTGTGGCGCGCGGCGATCGCCATGAACGCCGCGCCGTCGTCGCGCGTGAGGTTCGCCACTGAAACGATACGGCGCTCCTCCCACAGCCACGCGTAGGGAAACGACGGGATATCGCTCATGTGGATACCGCCGCAGACGACCGTGCCGCCCTTCGTCACGGTCCGCAACGCCGCGGGCACGAGCGCGCCGACCGGCGCAAAGAGGAGCGCGGCGTCGAGCGGCTCGGGCGGCGTTTCGTCGCTACCGCCCGCCCAGATAGCGCCGAGCCGCAGGGCGAAGCGCTGGGCGGCCTCGTCGCCCGGGCGCGTGAATGCGTACACCGTGCGCCCCTGATGCCGCGCGACCTGCGCGACGATATGCGCCGCCGCGCCAAATCCATAAATGCCGATATGTCGAATACGCGACGCGTCGCCCGCGAGCACGAGCGTGCGATAGCCGATCAGCCCCGCGCAAAGCAGGGGCGCGGCCTCGACGTCGCTGTACTGGCGCGGCAGATGGAAGCAGTAATGCGCGTCGGCGACGACGCGTTCGGCATAGCCGCCGTCGAGGGTATAGCCCGTGAAAGCCGGCGCATCGCAGAGATTCTCTCGCCCGGCGAGGCAGAAACGGCAATGCCCGCAGGTATGGCCGAGCCACGGCACGCCCACGCGATCGCCCGGCGCGAACCCCGTCACGCCCGCCCCGAGCGCGGCCACAGTACCGACGATCTCGTGCCCCGGAATCACGGGGCGCTTCGGTTCGGTCAGGTCGCCATCGACCACATGCAGATCGGTGCGACATACGCCGCAGGCATGCACGTCGATCAGCAACTCGCCCGCTTTCGGGACCGGATCGGGCAGTTCCGTCTCACGCAGTAGCGGGCTCGTTCCGTCGAACAGCATCGCTCGCATCGTCATCCTCCTCGCGTTGCGCGTTGGGTCGTCGTTGCGTTTCAGGTTGCGCTTCAGATTCCTTTGCCAGCGCGTTATCCATCGCCTTTTTAATGTTACGCGGTCGGCCAGCAGGCGGCGATCGACGTGTACGCCGGCTGGCGCGCCGCCAAACCAGGACATGGCGTCGAACCGCTGGTCGGCCGTGTTCGACGTGACGGGGCACACCGCTGAGCCGCGGTGGATTCGGGCGTCAGGCTCACCGCGGCATCGGACGGCCGAACACGCGGGCGAACGCGGTGACGAACTGGTCGAGGCGATTCGAGTCGAGGCAGTCGATGCCCGCCGCGCCCACCCGGCCATTGCCGCCGGGGAAGGCGCGGCAGAGTTCGTCCGCGCCGCGCGGGCACTCGAGCGGCGCGCGTACGCTCACGGCGTAATTGCCGTCCGGGTTGACGCTCAGCACCGCATGCGCGTGGGCCGGCTCTTCGATCGCGAGCGCATTGGCGAACACGCCGCGCACGCGCCGCGCCCACGGTTCGTCGGGCAAAACGCAAACGCTGCCGTATTGCAAGGCGATCAGCGGCGTGATCTGCTGGGCGCGCACCAGGTCGTCGTCGCGGCACGCCGAGAGGCGTTCGAGCAGCGGCTCGCTGGCGATGAATTCGAACGGGTCGGCATAGGGCTTGAGCGCCTCGTAGAGCGCCGTGGGCGTGATGAACAGGTCGTCGACGCTATCGCCGTAGGCGTTGTAGTTGATCGCCTCGCCCAGTTCGCACAGTTCTTCGATCTGCTCTTCGGTGTAGTCGCCCATTTCCGCGAGCGCGCGCGCGGTCCTGGGGAGGTTGTCGCCGAACGCCGCCGCGATTGCCCAAGGACGATACTGGCCTTGCAGATGGCGATCGACCAGCACGCTAGTGCAAACGTGCGCCGTGGTGTCGATGTGCGCCATGAGGTTGACGTTCATCGGCAGGTCGCCCGCGTGATGATGATCGAAATACTCCACGTGGATGCCCTTGTCGAGCAGCGCGCAGAGCGCCGCGCGATTGGTGTCGAGCGAGATGTCGAGCACCGTGAGCGAGTCGCCGGGCTGGGCCGCCACGCGCTCGACGAGCGCGATGTCGCGCTTCGCACCCGTGACGAGCGTGGCCTCGCGCGGTCGGGCGAGGCGAAGCTGATGGAGCGCGCAGATCCCGTCCGCGTCGCCATTGAATACGTCGAAATGCGCCATGTCCTCTGGATTCCGTTGCGTTAAGCCCGACAGTATCGCGCACCGATGGTTATTCCCACAAAGGGCAATTAAGACGAGCGCGTTTTCAGAATGCAATGCGACAGCCGCCCCAGGCGTGGGCGACCGTCAGGCGCGCGTCAACGCAAAACGGGCAGCGGACTTTTGATCCACTGCCCGTTTGCGGTGCCAGACGGTGACGCTGGTTCGCTGCCGCGCTCAGGTGCGCGCGAGCGGCCAGCGCAACGAAAAGGCGACCGGGAAGCGCGGCGCCCGGCGACCGGCCGGCGCGCGCCACGGCTGCATACGCGCGTTCATGGCTGCGCACATGGCCACGCCTTCGTCGCCGTAGAGGCGCTCCATGGCCTGCTGTACGAGCCCCGCGTCGAACCAGACCTTGAAGCGGCGATGGCAGGTGCGGAAGTCGGGATAGCGATCGGGCAGCTTGGCCCAGACCGAACCGGTTGAGAGCACCCACAGAATGGCTTCGAACACGGCGCGCGGGCAATGCGCCGGACGGCCGCGACGCGGACCGTGGGAACGGTTGTCGTGAAAGAGCGACTCGACGCTGCGCCACTGCGCATCGTTAAGCTCGCGAGAGAGACGAGACTGCATCTGATATTCCAAGTGAGGTTGTCTGACACACAGCGACTAAATTAGCCTCACGTCACTCGGGAAAATATCGGACTATGCTGAAAACGCGATGGAAGCTGGCGCTCGCGCCGCGGCATGCTCTCACGACGCGGGCACGCGCCGATGCCTTCGAAACATATTTAACGCTTGCCCCGCGCTACACTGCCGCATTTGCGACTCGACAGCGCATAGACCATGAAACGCTCCACCGCTCCCGCCACTGAGCCTGCTTCGGCCGCGAAAACCGGTCGCATCCGCGTCGGCATCGGCGGCTGGATCTACGCGCCGTGGCGCGGCACGTTTTATCCCGAAGGCCTCGCCCAGCGCCTCGAACTCGACTATGCGAGCCGCCACCTCGGGTCGATCGAAATCAACAGCACCTACTACGGCGCGCAACGACCGGAGACCTTCAAGCGCTGGCACGACGAGACCCCCGACGATTTCGTTTTCTCCCTGAAGGGTCCGCGCTTCGCCATGAACCGCCGCGTGCTGGCCGAAGCCGGTGCGTCGATCGAGCGCTTTCTGAGCGGCGGCCTGCTGAATCTCGGCGCCAAGCTTGGCCCGATCAACTGGCAACTGATGCCGGGCAAGCAGTTCGATCCCGAGGATTACGCACGATTTCTCGACCTGCTGCCCGACGAGGTCGATGGTCATCCGCTACGTCACGCGCTGGAAGTGCGCCACGAGAGTTTCCGCACCCCGGAATTCGTCGCGCTGGCGCGCAAGCGCCGCGCGGCGATCGTGGTATCGGGCGACTCCGACTACCCGCAGATCGCGGACGCCACCGCGCCCTTCGTCTACGCCCGCATCATGGGCACGGCCGCCAACCGCAAGCTGGGCTACGGGCCAGCCGACCTCGACCGCTGGGTCGAGCGGGCGCTGGCCTGGGCGCAAGGCGGCACGCCCGACGATCTCGACACCTTCGGCAAGCCGCTCGCGGCCAAGGCGGGCCGCGACGTCTATCTCTACGTGATCAGCGGCCACAAGGTGCACAACCCGGCCGCCGCGATGGCGCTGATCGAGCGTCTGCGCAAGCGCGGCTGCGATTAAGCGACCAAGCGGCAAAGCGCCTCAACGCCCCGTTTCGCTGCGCCAGAGATAGCCGACCACGGCGCGCGTCGCGCGCGCCTCCAGCGCGACGGCATCGGTTTCGCCTCGCGCGCCCGCCGCGTCCACCATGCCGCGCACGATCGCGAACACGTCGTACGCGGCCGTCGACACATCGTCGAGCCGAGGCGCATCGGGCAAGCCGAACGCGCGCACGAGCGTCGTGTGGATGCGCTCGCCGATGCGTGCGTCGCGCTCGCCAAGCGGCAGTCGCTCCTCCTCGAAATCGAGCAGACGCGCCAGCACCGGCCGCTGCATCTGATGCGCCACGGACGCGCGGATCAACCCCAGCAACACCGCTTCGCAACTCGCTTGCGTGCCCGCCTCTTCGAGCGCGGCGAGCAGCGGCGCGCTCTCGCGCTCGATCAGTGCGGCCGTGAGCGCATCGCGATTCGGAAAGTATTGATAGAGCGAACCGACACTCACGCCCGCGCGCTCGGCGATCGCGTTGGTGGTGTATCCGCTGAAGCCGTTGTGCTCAAGAATGCGAGCAGCGGCTTCGAGAATGGCTTCGACCGTGGCCGCCGAGCGGCGCTGAAGCGGCTGCTTGCGCACGTCGAGCGGGGCTGGGCGGCGACGGCCGCGGGGCATGGGCGTCATGATCGGAATGCGAGTATCGAATGTGAGCAAACACTCGTATTCTAAACACACTCTCAATCGTTCAGGAACACACTGTGAATACCTCGAATCCCGCTACGCCATCCACGCTGACGGTCTTCATGCTCGTCAAAAGCCTCCCGGCTTGGCTTGAACTGCCACCCGACGCACGCCGCGACGCATTGCGCGAGCATGTGATGCCGCTGCTCGAACGCCATCGCGAGCACGTCCGCCTTCGGTTGTTCGATGTGGAGTTCTACGCCGCACGCATCACCGACGTCTGGATGTGGGAAGCCACAAGCCATCAGGCCTACGAACGATTGATCGAGGCGTTGCGCGATACGCCGTTCTGGGACCGCTATTTCAGCATCGTCGAGATTCTGCCTGGCGTGGAGCATGACCACGTCGGCGAGCATGCGGCCGAAACACCAGCTGCGTGATGCCCAAAATCGCGTAAAAAAAGCGCACAGGCGTAAAACCCGTGCGCTTCCTCTGCCCAACCGTATCCGGTCGCTTTAAAGCTGGCGACGCATTTCCGCAGCCGGCAGCTTCATCATTTGCCGATACTTCGTGACCGTGCGGCGCGCCACGCGCACGCCCTGCTTTTCCAGTTCCTGCGTGAGCACGACGTCCGAAAGCGGATCGCGCGGATTTTCTGCGTCGATCATTTCCTTGATGAGTGCCCGCACGGCAGCTGCCGAACAGGTCCCGCCCGTGCGCGTTTCCAGCTCGCGCGGGAAAAAGCGCTTGAATTCGAAAATACCGCGTGGCGTGGCCATGTACTTGTTGCCGGTCGCGCGCGAGACGGTCGATTCGTGCAGGCCGAGTTCGTCGGCGACGTCGCGCAGCAGCATCGGACGCAACGCGATCTCGCCATACTGGAAGAAGGCCTTCTGACGCGCGACGATGCATTCGCCCACGCGCAGGATCGTTTCGCAGCGCTTGTGCGCGTTGCGGATCAGCCAGCGCGCCTCCTGAAGCTGCTGCGCGAGCGGCGAACGGCTGGTCTGGTCCGAGCGCGCGAACATTTCCGCGTAGAGCTTGTGGATACGCGCGCGCGGCTCGATCGCCGGATTCACGCTCACGACCCATTTGCCGCGCACCTGCCGCACGATCACGTCGGGGACCACGTAGCCACCATCGGCGCGGCCATAGTGATTGCCCGGCTTCGGATCGAGGCGGCGCACCAGCGCAGTCGCAGCTTGCAGCGCTTGTGCATCGCAGCCGAGCTGGCGTTGCAGTTCGCCATTCTCGCGGCGCGCGAGGCGTTCCAGATGCTGCGTGACGATCCGATGCGCGAGATCGCGATGCGGCGTGTCTTCGGGCATCGACTCCAGTTGCAGCGCGAGGCATTCAGACAGCGAGCGAGCGCCGATGCCCGGGCGGTCGAGCATTTGCACGATGCGCAGCGCCACGCGCAGATTGTCTTCGTCGAGGATATCGGCAACCCCTTCTACCTCGACAAGCTCGGACAGGTCCTGGCGCAGATAACCGTCGTCATCGAGCGCTTCGATCACGATCTGCGCCGCGGCACGATCGAGTTTGTCGAGTGGCGAAAGGCGCAATGCTTCATGCAGTTGTTCGCGCAACGAGATGGGCACGCGCACCCAGTCGGAAGCATCGGATTCGCCGTCTTCGGAGCCACGATAGCTCGATGAACGCAGCGCGCCTGGCGAAGGCAGATCGGCGGTGTACGCGCCGCCATCGTCGTTGTAGCCGGAGTTGTCGTCGCCGTAGCTGGAAGGCTCGTCCCCGTAGCTCGAACTGTCCTGGGCGATGGCGCCGTCCATGCCGCTTTCCATGCTGCCGCCGGGCACGTCGGCAAGCGCGGTAGGCGCCTCACCCGTCGCTGCACCGATGCCAGCCGCGCCTCCGGCGGCCTCGGCCGCTTCGCCGGTATCGGAAGCGGGCGCCACGTATTCAAGAAACGGATTGGTGTCGAGCGCTTCGCGCAGTTCCTGCTGGAATTCGAGCGACGAAAGCTGTAACAGACGCACGGCCTGCTGCAGGCGCGGCGTCAGCGCCAGATGCTGGCGAGCTTGTAACGCGATGGAAGGCATGGCAGTCCCGTTCTTGAGAATGGAGTGAATGCGACCTCTTACGCAACACCCATGCCAGTTTTTACAAACGCTTGTTTTGTAACGGGATCACGGCTTGCGGGGCCGAAAAACACCGCCCCGCGACCCGGTGTTCGACAGACGTTTTTACAATCACCCGGAAAAATTGCGTGCCTGATGATGGAGCGCCTGCGAAGCGCCGCTTTCCCGGACAAACCGTGCCGAGACCCCACGCAAATAGGGCTCACAGCGCGATCGACGCAGCGCGGCACGCACCTTGCGGTACCGGTGCACGATCATCAACCCACACAAGGAGAACTCCATGAAGCGCACCCTGATGCTCAAGACCGCTGCTGGCGTGGCCTGTATGACCTTCGCGCTGATGGCCGGCGCACAAACGACAGCGTCGACGCCTTCGGGCAGCTCTGAAAGTATTGGCCAACACGTTGACGACACAACTATCACCACCAAGGTAAAGGCCGAACTGCTCGGCGCGAAGAACGTGAAGTCGGAACACATTCACGTGAAGACGCGTAAGGGCATCGTCTCGCTGACCGGCACGGTGCCGAGCGCCGAGGACCGTGACAACGCCAAGGAAGTGGTCGCAGGCGTGTCCGGCGTGAACTCGGTCAAGAACCATCTCAAGGTGGTCGCTGCGCAGTAAGCAGCAAGTGCGGCTAGCGTCACTTCTCGCGCAATGGCCCGCATGAATCGCGCGCGGCGCTCGATAGGAGCGCCGCGCGTGGCTTTGGGTGTCAGCGCTGCGCCTGACGCAATTGCTCGCGCCGCGGGTCGCCCTGCCGTGCGAGCATCCAGCCCGGGTATTCGGCGGGCAGACCGCTCACGTCGTCGAGGATCGCCAGTTCCTCGGCCGAGAGCTTGACCTGAGTGGCCGCAACGTTGTCGTCGAGTTGATCGACGCGTTTGGCCCCGACGATCACCGTCGTCACCGCGCGCTGATGCAACAGCCACGCAAGGGCAATCTGTGCGACAGAAACGCCCTTTTGCTCCGCAATTGGCCGCATCGCGTCGATGCAGTCCCACGCGCGCTCGCGCTCCACGGGCGGGAAATCGAAGGTCGTGCGGCGGCTGCCCGCCTCGCCCTGTTTATCGCGCCCGTATTTGCCGCTCAACAGACCGCCCGCAAGCGGACTCCACACCATCAGCCCCAACCCTTCGCTTGCCAGCATCGGCACGATCTCGCGCTCCAGGTCGCGGCCCGCGATCGTGTAGTAGGCCTGCAAGGACTCGAAGCGCGCGAGGCCATGATGATGCGCAATGCCGAGCGCCTTCACGATCTGCCACGCCGCCCAGTTCGAGACGCCGACATAACGCACGTGCCCCTGTTGCACGAGCGTATCGAACGCGCGCACGGTTTCTTCGATCGGAGTCGCCGGATCGAAGCCGTGGATCTGATACAGGTCGATGTGATCGAGTTGCAGCCGTTTGAGACTCGCCTTCACGCCCTCCATGATGTGATAGCGCGTCGCGCCGCGCTGATTCGGCGACGGCCCCATCTCGCCGAGCACCTTGGTCGCGATCACAACCTGATCGCGCACGATCTTGAGATTTTTGAGCGCCTGCCCGGTGATCTGCTCGGAGACGCCCTGGGAGTAGACATCGGCGGTGTCGATAAAGTTAATGCCCGCATCGAGTGCGCGGCCGACAAGGCGTTCGGCATCGGCCTGCTGGAGATCGCCGATCTGGTTCCAGATGCCGGCGCCGCCGCCGAAGGTCATGGTGCCGAGGCACAGCTCGGAAACGAAAAGGCCAGTACGGCCGAGAGGGTTGAATCGCATGGGGAACTCCGTCGAGGACCGAGGGAACATCGAGGAAACATCCGAGGCACAAGCAACCGGGCGAGGATACTGCGATCGCGCGCGGCTTGCGCCATGTCATGAACCGCGCCAGGAAAATAATGCAAATATGCATTACACTGAAGCGACCGATTCGTTGGAGATAAGCCATGAGCACACTCACCGTCACTTCGCGGGGTCAGGTGACTTTCAGAAAAGAAGTTTTGCAGCACCTCGGCATACAGCCCGGCGAGAAAATCGAACTGGATCTGCTGCCCGATGGACGGGCGGAACTGCGCGCCTCGCGGCCCACGGGCACGATCGACGGCTTTCTTGGCCTGCTTGCCGGCAAGACCAACAAAGTCGCGAGCATCGAGGAAATGAACGATGCAGCCGCGGCAGGCTGGGCCGGCGACGAATGAAGATAACCGTCGACACGAACGTACTGGTCCGTGGTGTCGTGCGCGACGACGAGAAGCAGGCGCGCGCCGTCGATAAGGCATTGCAGGAAGCCTCGCTGATCGCCGTGCCGTTACCCTGCCTGTGCGAGTTCGTCTGGGTATTGCGCCGGGTTTATGGCTTTGGCAATGGCGATATCGCCGCCGCGATTCGCGCCCTGGCCGCCACGGAAAAAGTCGTCATGAACCGTCCGGCGACAGAGGCTGGCATCGCCATCCTCGAAGCGGGCGGCGATTTTGCCGATGGGGTGATCGCCTACGACGGGACCTGGCTCGGCGCGGAGACTTTCGTGTCGTTCGACAAAAAGGCCGTGTCCTTGTTGACGAAGCAGGAACAGTCCGCACGTCTGCTTTGAGCGCGAGCTTGAGCCGCGCCGCGGACAGCGTGTAGTTGCAGATTGGCGCCCTTGCGCACGAACTCACACGAGCAATGCACTGCCTATGGCCTCGCTCCCCTCCACGCCCATCGAGCCCCAGCCCGACGATCCGCTCGCCCTCTTCCATCCGGCCGTGGCCGCGTGGTTCCGGCACGCCTTCGACGCGCCCACGCCCGCGCAGCGCGCCGCCTGGCCGTTGATCGAAAGCCGCCGCGCCACGCTGGTCGCCGCGCCGACTGGCTCGGGCAAGACGCTCACCGCGTTTCTCACCGCCATCGACGCGCTGGTGCGCGAAGGCCTCGCGCACGACGGCGCCTTGCCCGACGCGACGCTCGTGGTCTATGTCTCGCCGCTCAAGGCGCTGTCGAACGACATCCGCCTGAACCTCGAACGACCGCTCGAAGGCATCGCTGTGGAACTCGCGCGGCTCGGCCTGCCGGGCGTCGAGATCCGCACCGCCGTGCGCACCGGCGACACGCCGCAGCCCGAACGCGCCGCGCTGCGCCGCCGCCCGCCGCACATTCTCGTGACCACGCCGGAATCGCTCTATGTGCTGCTCGGCTCCGAGTCGGGCCGCCGCATGCTGGCGAGCACGCGCACGGTGATCGTCGACGAGATTCATGCGGTTGCGGGCAATAAACGCGGCGTGCATCTCGCGCTGAGTCTGGAGCGGCTCGACGCGCTGTGCGGCGAGCGTCCATTGCGCATCGGCCTGTCCGCGACGCAAAAGCCGATCGAAACCGTCGCGCGCTTTCTGGTCGGCATGGGCGACGCCGCCGCGTCGCCGCCCACCTGCGAAATCGTGGATGCGGGCCATGTGCGCGCGCGCGATCTGGCGCTCGAAGTGCCGCCCGTGCCGCTCGAAGCGGTCATGGCGAACGATGTCTGGGAGCGCGTGTACGACCGCATGGCCGAACTCGTCGCCCTGCATCGCACCACGCTCGTGTTCGTCAACACGCGCCGCATGGCCGAGCGCGTCGCGCGCCATCTCACCGACCGCCTCGGCAGCGAGGCCGTGGCCGCGCATCACGGCAGCCTCGCGCGCGAGCATCGCTTCGAGGCCGAACAGCGCCTCAAACGCGGCGAATTGCGCGTGCTGGTGGCGACGGCATCGCTCGAACTCGGCATCGACATTGGCGATGTGGATCTCGTCGTGCAGATCGGCTCGCCGCGCTCGATCGCGGCCTTTTTGCAGCGGGTCGGGCGCTCGGGCCACCAGGTCGGCGGCATGCCCAAAGGGCGCCTGTTTCCCACTTCGCGCGACGATCTGATCGAATGCGCGGCCCTGCTCGATTGCGTGCGGCGCGGCGAGCTCGACCACATCGTCCTGCCGCATGCACCCGTCGACGTGCTGGCGCAGCAGATCGTCGCCGAGGTGGCCTGCCAGGAGTGGAGCGAGGACGCGCTCTACGCGCTCGTGCGCCGCAGCGCGCCTTATGCGCAACTCGAACGCGCGCGCTTCGATGCGGTGCTGCGCATGCTGTCCGAGGGCTATACCAGCCGCCACGGACCGCGCGCCGCGTATCTGCATCGCGACGTGGTGAGTCGCGCGCTGCGCGCGCGGCGCGGTGCTCGCCTTGTCGCGCTGACGTCGGGCGGCACCATCCCCGATAACGCCGATTACGCTGTGCTGCTCGAACCGCAGAGCCTGCAGATCGGCACCGTGAACGAGGATTTCGCCGTCGAAAGCCTGGCGGGGGACGTGTTCCAGCTCGGCAATGCCTCGTATCGCATCCTGCGCATCGAGGCGGGCCGCGTGCGCGTGGAGGATGCGCAGGGCCAACCGCCCAACATTCCGTTCTGGCTCGGCGAGGCGCCGGGGCGCAGCGACGAGTTGTCGTGGGCGATTTCGCGTTTGCGCGCGCAGATCGGGGCAAAACTGGCCGAAGTTGCACCCAGTCAGGATGCCGAATCATTGGCGACTGATACCACCGCGATCGAGCGCACCATCGCCTGGCTCTGCGACGCACTGGATCTCGACGATGCATCCGCACGGCAGATCGTCGAGTATCTGGCGCGCGCACGTCAGGCGCTCACGGTCCTGCCGACCCAGGACACGCTCGTGATGGAGCGCTTCTTCGATGAATCCGGCGGCACGCAACTGGTGATCCACTCGCCCTTCGGCAGCCGCATGAACCGCGCGTGGGGTCTGGCGCTACGCAAGCGCTTTTGCCGCCAGTTCAACTTCGAACTTCAGGCCGCCGCCACCGAGGACGCCATCATCCTGTCGCTAACGGGCGCGCACAGTTTCGCGCTCGACGAGGTCTGGCGCTATCTGCACTCGAACTCGGCCGAACATCTGCTCGTGCAGGCGCTGCTCGACGCGCCGCTCTTTGGCGTGCGCTGGCGCTGGAACGCCACCGCGTCGCTCGCGCTGCCGCGTCAGACGGGCGGGCGCAAGACGCCGCCGCAAATCCAGCGCATGCGCAGCGAAGACCTGCTCGCCGCTGTGTTTCCCGATCAGGTCGCCTGCGTCGAAAATCTCGCGGGCGAGCGCGAAGTGCCCTCGCATCCGCTCGTCGATCAGACGCTCGACGACTGCCTGCACGATGCGATGGACACCGAAACATGGCTCGCGCTGCTGCGCCGCATGGAGTCGGGCGAAGTGCGGCTGGTGACGCGCGAGTTGTCCGCGCCCTCGCCGCTCGCGGCCGAGATCCTGACCGCGCGGCCCTACGCGTTTCTCGACGACGCCCCGATCGAGGAGCGGCGCACCCAGGCCGTGTTGTCGCGGCGCTGGAGCGACCCCGCGTCCGCCGACGATCTCGGCGCGCTCGATCCCGAAGCGATTGCAAGCGTGCGCGAAGAGGCCTGGCCGCAGGCGCGCGACGCCGACGAGATGCACGACGCGTTGAATACGCTCGGCGCGCTCGCGCACAGCGAAGTGCAAACACCGGGCTGGGCCGACTGGCTTGCCGAACTGGCCGCCGGTGGACGCGCCACGCGCCTGCCCGTCGCCGATCGCGAGGCGCTGTGGGTGAGCGTCGAGCGGCTGGCCTGCGTGCAGGCGATCTATCCGCAGGCGCAGTGCGAGCCGCCGCTTTCAGGCTACGCCGATTCGCGCGACGAACCCTGGAGCGAAGACACAGCGCTCGTCGAACTGGTGCGCGCGCGGCTCTCGGGCTTCGGGCCGCTCACGCTCGCGCAAGTGGCGCGGCCGCTCGCGCTGGAAGCGAGCGTGGTCGCCCTCGCGCTCACGCGCCTCGAAGCCGAAGGCACGCTCATGCGCGGGCGCTTCACGCCAGGCGCGCACGACGAAGAATGGTGCGAACGCCATCTGCTTGCGCGCATCCACCGTTACACGGTGCGCAAGCTGCGTCGCGAGATCGAACCGGTCGAGCGGCACGATTTCATGCGCTTCCTGTTCGAATGGCAGCACATCGCGCCCGACACGCGCGGCTCCGGTCGCGATGCCCTCGTGGCGATGCTCGATCAGCTCGAAGGCTGGGAGGCCTCGGCGCTCGCGTGGGAGGACGAGATCCTGCCCGCGCGCATCGACGATTACACACCGATGCTGCTCGACGAACTCTGCCGATCGGGGCGGCTTGCATGGGCGCGGCTGCCCGCGCGGGCGGCTGCGTCAGCGACCGTACGCAGTACACCCGTCGTGCTCCTGCCGCGCCGCGAACTGATGCGCTGGACGGCTTTGCTCGACGTGCCCGAAGCGGAGATGTCGGCACGCGCGCGGCGTGTCTATGAGGCGTTGCTGCGCCAGGGCGCGATGTTCTTCGACGAACTGGCCGCCGATGCGCATCTGCTTGGCGTCGAACTCGAAAGCGCGCTGGGCGAACTGGTCGCGGCGGGACTCGTGAACGCCGATAGTTTCGCGGGCCTGCGCGCGCTCGTGCGGCCCGCCGCCAAACGCTCGGCGTATCACGGCAAGCGACGCCCTCGCGGCTTCGGGCCGCTCGTGGGCGGTATGGCCGATGCGGGACGCTGGGCGGTGTTGCGACGCGTGGAACTCGCACCCGTCGACAGTGCCCCGGTGAGCGATGACCACAAGCACACAGCGCAAACACGCCGGCTGCCAGCCGATACCGAATTGCTCGAACACGTCGCCAACGTGCTGTTACGCCGCTATGGCGTCATCTGCTGGCAATTGCTGGCGCGCGAGGCATCGTGGCTGCCGCCGTGGCGCGATCTGCTACGTGTGTTGCATCGCATGGAGGCGCGCGGTCACGTGCGCGGCGGGCGCTTCGTCACGGGGCTTTCCGGCGAGCAATTCGCCTTGGCCGAAGCGATCCCGTTGCTGCGCGAGGTTCGGCGGCGCGGCGTGACAGAACGAGCTGAAGATGCGGAGCTAATCTGCATTGCCGCTTCGGACCCGTTGAATCTGCTCGGCACCCTGCTGCCCGGCGAAAAAGTGCCCGCCGTTGCGGGCAACCGTATCGCGTTTCGCGACGGCTTGCCCGTCGCCACGCTGATTGCCGGGCGGGTGGATTTTCGCGGCGATTTCGACACCTCGACTCAAGCCAGCCTGCGGGCGGTCCTGATGCGCTCGGGCTGACTTGCGGCGCGTCGGGGCCGTTCTGATGGGTAGTAGCTGTGTTCTGTGCCACTACGGACAGTTATTGATGGGAACGGGCGGAACTGGCTGTTAGTTGCATAACATGGGAGAAAAAAGCGAGCCTCATCGGCCCGCCTTTCCCTCAGCCCGCCAGCGTCTGCTGCTGACCCGCGAAATGCCGCCGCACCCGCAGCCCATTGGCCACGACCAGCAGGCTCGCGCCCACGTCGGCGAACACGGCCATCCAGAGCGTCGCCTCGCCCGCCAGCGCGAGCGCGAGGAACACCACCTTGATCGCCAGCGCAAGCGCGATGTTCTGCATCAGCACCGCCGACACCTTGCGGCTCAGGCCAATAAACGCGGCAATCTTGCGCGGATCGTCGTCCATGATCGCGACGTCGGCAGTTTCGAGCGCCGTCGCCGTGCCCGCCGCGCCCATCGCGAAACCGATATCGGCACGGGCGAGCGCAGGCGCATCGTTCACCCCGTCGCCGACCATCGCCGTCATGCCGCGCTGCGCGGAAAGCTCCGCGATCGCGTCCTGCTTGTCCTGCGGCAGCAGGTTGCCGCGCGCGTCGTCGATGCCGAGCGGCCCCGCAATCGCGCGCGCCGTGGTCGGGTTATCGCCGGTCAGCATCACGGGCGTGACGCCAAGGCGCTTGAGCGCGCGCATGGCGGGCGCGCTTTCGGGCCGCACCGCGTCGGCGACGGCGAAGAGCGCCACCGGTTCGCGCGACGAGCACAGCACGATCGCGGTCTTGCCCGCCGCTTCGAGACGCGCGAGTTGCGCTTCGAGTGCCGGCGAGCACAGGCCCAGCGTCTCGACGAGCCGATGATTGCCCAGGTGCCAGGCCTCGCCGTCGATACGCCCGGTCACGCCCAGCCCGTTGAGCACCGTGAAATCGTCGACGCTTTCCAGCGAGGTCTGCGGCGCACGCTCGCGCCAGCCCGCCACGACGGCGCGAGCCACGGGGTGCGTACTGGCATCGTCGAGACTCGCGGCAAGGCGCAGTGCTTCTGTCTCGGACACCGCCGTCAGCGCGATTGCGTCGGTGAGTTGCGGCGCACCGCGTGTGAGCGTGCCGGTTTTATCGAGCGCCACGGCCTTGAGCAGCCGGCCGCGTTCGAGCCACACGCCGCCCTTCACGAGAATGCCGTTGCGCGCCGCGGCTGCGAGGCCGCTCACGACCGTCACCGGTGTCGCGACGACGAGCGCGCACGGGCAGGCGATCACGAGCAGCACGAGCGCCTTGTAGAGCCACGCGCTCCACGCGCCGCCAAACGCGAGCGGCCCGCCAATTGCAATCAGCACTGCGAACGCAACCACGGCGGGCGTGTAGTAACGCGCAAATTGATCGACGAAGCGCTGCGTCGGCGCGCGCTGCGCCTGAGCTTCCTGCACCGCCGAAGCGATGCGCGCAAGCGTGCTGTCACGCGCAGTCGCGGTGACCGTGGCCTCCACCACGCCATCGACGACGATGCTGCCCGCGTAGAGCGCATCGCCTTCGAGTTTGTCGACGGGCAGGCTTTCGCCCGTGATGGGCGCCTGATCGAGCGCCGCGCGGCCCGCGGCGACGCGCGCATCGACCGGCACGCGCTCGCCCGTGCGCACACGAATGCGCGCGCCGACCGTCACGTCGGCCGCCGGATGCGTGCGCCACTCGCCCGGTTGCGCAGGCTGTCCGCCAGCGCCCGCCGCCTCGAACCAGACCTCGGCGGTTTCAGGCGCGAGCGCGGTGAGCGAGCGGATCGCGTGACGCGCGCGCTCGAGCGACAGCGCCTCGATTTCCTCCGCCAGCGCGAACAGGAACACGACCATCGCCGCTTCCGGCCACTTGCCGATGGCAACCGCACCGGCGACCGCCAGCGACATCAGGAAATAGATATTGATCGTGACATTCTTGAGCGCGATCCAGCCTTTCTTGAGCGTCGGCAGGCCCGCGCACAACAGCGAGACAACCGCGCAGATCAGCACCGGCACGCCCGCCTCGTGGCCCGTGGTCCAGGCCAGCACTTCGGCGCCCGCCGCGGCGATACCGCTGGCGGCGAGCAGGAGCTTCTGGCGCAGCGCGAGGCTCGGTGAACTCGCGGATCCGCTCGCGTCGCCGTTGCCATCGTCGAGAGCACGCGGCGCCATATCGAGCGCACGCAGCGCCGTTTCGAGCGGTTGCGCGTCGGACAGCGTGTGATAGACGGTCAGCTCACGTGCGAGCAGATCGAAGTCGAGGCGCGCGACGCCCGGCATCGGCTCGAGGCGGTTGCGAATCAGCCGCTCCTCGGTCGGGCAATCCATGTTCTCAATGCGGTAACGCGCGCGCTGCGCGCCGTCGGGCGCGGGCTCCAGCGGACGGCTGCGCCCGGTCTGCGGGGCGGCGGCGTGACAGCAGGATTCGCCAGCGTGTGCGCCGTGGTCGTGTTTCTGGTTGTGATCGTGCGCATGAGCGTGGCCGTGTTCATGGTCGTGGCCGTGGTCGTGACCGCACGCGTGTTCGTGCTCGTGATCGTCGTGCGCATGCTCATGGCCATGCGGGTGGTCATGGTCGTGACCACACCCGGAACCGTGACTGGCGTGTTCGTGCCCCGTTTCGATTTTGTCGAGCGCCGTTTCCGTCGTGCTCGCCCCCGCCGATGCCGCGTCTCGCTCGTCGGCGCGCGCCCGATAGCGCTGCGCCAGCGCAGCCCGCGACAAGAAAGCCTGGACCATGGCCGATTTCTCCCAAAAGTGACAGAATCTATTGAACAGCCTGTAGCCACTACAGGGTCAAGCCATTTTTGGGGAATCGCGACGATGAGAATCGGAGAACTGGCGCGCCACGCGCATTGCGACGTCGAAACAGTGCGCTTCTACGAACGCGAGGGCTTGCTGGACGAGCCTGCGCGTGAAACCAATGGGTACCGCAGCTATACGGGCGCGCACGCGGCCCAGCTCAATTTCATTCGCCATTGCCGCTCGCTGGGCATTGGACTGGGCGATATCCGCATGCTGCGGCGCTATCAGGCCGACCCGAGCCAGCCCTGCGACGAGGTGAACGCGCTGATCGACTGCCAGATCGCGCGCATCCACCAGCAGATCGAGACGATGCGCGTGCTGGAGCAGCAACTGCGCACGCTGCGCGATAGTTGCAACACCCGCCACAGCAGCGCCGAGTGCGGGATCATGAAAAACCTGGAGCAGCCGATCGACGAGGAAAACTGCTCCTGTCATGCGGACGCGGCGCATCCTGAGCAAGGCGACGCTCACGCTCCGGTGATGGAGGCTTCACCACGGAACAACGCCTCGCACGAGCATCATTGACGCGGCCGCGCGTAAAGCGCGCGCCGCGTCGGATCACAGTGGATCAAGGCGCCGAAGCAATCACCTCGGCCACCGTGGCCGTGAGCTTCTTCGCGTAGGGCACGTGCAGGAACTCGTTCGGACCATGCGCGTTCGACTTCGGGCCGAGCACGCCGCACACCATGAACTGCGACTTCGGGAAACCGGCTTGCAGCACGTTCATCAACGGAATCGTGCCGCCCTGGCCGAGATACGCGCAGTCCGCGCCGAAGTGATTACGCGAGGCCGCGTCGAGCGCCTGGCCGAGCCACGGCGCCAGATCGGGCGCGCTCCAGCCATTGGCCGCGCCGACGTCCGGCTTGAACGTGACCTTCGCGTTATAGGGCGGATCAAGTTCGAGCAGCGACTTGAGTTCCGCGACGGCCTTCGCCGCGTCCAACAGCGGCGGCAGACGCAGCGACAGCTTGAACCCCGTGCGCGGTCGCAGCACATTACCGGCATCGCCAAGCGCGGGCAGGCCCGCCGCGCCCGTCACGGACAGCGACGGCCGCCACGTGGAATCGAGCAGCGCCTGCTGCGGATCGGTGGTGGTCGGCAGCACACGCCGGCCGTCCAGACCGCACGCCCACGGCATGCTCTTCCAGACGTTCTCGCCAAGGATCTTCGCGGTGGCCTCGGCTTCGGCCAGGCGCTTCGACGGAATCGGAATATGGAAGCCTTCCGGCAGCAGCGTGCCGGTCTTCGAATCTTCGAGCCGCTCGAACAGTTGACGCATCACACGGAAGCTCGACGGCGCGATACCGCCGTACGAACCCGAGTGAATCCCCTCTTCGAGCACTTCGACTTCCAGGTCGCCGGTCACGAGGCCGCGCAGCGACGTAGTGAGCCAGAGCTGATCGTAATTGCCCGCGCCCGAATCGAGGCAGACCACGAGGCCCACCGAACCCAGGCGATCGCGCAGCGCATCGACATACGGCAGCAGGTCGTAGCTGCCCGACTCCTCACAGGTTTCGATCAGACCGACACAGCGCGGCCGCTCGATACCCTGGGCGTCGAGCGCGGCCAGCGCCGTGACGCTCGCGTAGATCGCATAGCCGTCGTCCGCACCGCCGCGGCCGTAGAGGCGCCCGTCTTCGAGCTTGGGCGTCCACGGGCCCAGATCATTGCGCCAGCCGGCGAATTCGGGCTGCTTGTCCAGGTGACCGTAGAGCAACACGGTTTCCGTGCTGCCCGAGCGCGTAGCCGGTGCTTCGAAGAAGATCACCGGCGTGCGGCCGGGCAAGCGCACGACTTCGAGCTTGAGGCCGCGCACGGGCTGCGTCTCGGCCCACTTCGCGGCTTCGACTACAACGCGCTCCAGATAGCCGTGCTTCGCCCAGTCGGCGTCGAAAGCGGGGCTCTTCGCAGGCACGGCGATGTAGTCCGTGAGCGCCGGAACGATTTCGTCGTTCCATTTGCGCTCCACGAACGAACGCAGCTCGTCGTGATCGAGTTGACGGGTGACCTCTGTGGTGTCTGAGCTCATGGTGTGGGGAGTCTTTGCCGGAAAAACCCCGATCATAGACCCGAACGCCCGTTCACCCAAAGGCCATCCGACCGCATTGGCCATCCGGCCAGGCCTTCGCAGTCCTTCGCCAGCCGGTTGTCAGGTCATTACCCCGCCATTGAAAGGTCATGCGGGCGCGCAGCCCCGATCCGCGCGACAATGGGCTATCGGGGACAACGCCCTGTCGCGGAGGACTCACTATGGCGAGACATTCGATATTCGAGATGCTGGTCCTGCTACTGGCGGTCGTCGTGTATTTCCTGCCCGCGATGATCGCGGACAGGCGCAAGCGTCATGATCTGCTGATCATCGCCCTCTTCAATGCGGTGGTCGGCTGGACCGTGCTTGGCTGGCTGCTTGCGCTGTTCTGGTCTCTACAGCCCAATCCGCCCAAGGACCTGGGCGGCAACGTCCAGACGCGGCAACGCCGCATCGGCATGACGCTGTTCTCACGCCGCCTCGGCGATCGTGCTCAGGCGCGTCAGTCGCGCAACGCCGACCGCGAAGGCCCGTCGCGCTGATTCCCCCTGGCCGGATGGCCAGCAACGCCCCGGAATCCGGACACGCGCACGCTGTGCGTGAAATAATCAAGAAAAACGCAAGACCAACGCCGTTGCGCTCGCCGCCCTGCCGTGCGTGGCGCATCTCCCAGCCGCCTGATCCATCCCATCACGGAGCCTGCCATGCCCCATGTCGCCCCGCTGTTCGCTTTTGCCGCTGTCTCACTCGGCATGGCGCTCACGCCCGGACCCAACATGATCTATCTGATCTCGCGCTCGATCTGCCAGGGGCGCAAGGCAGGCCTGATTTCACTAGGCGGCGTGGCGCTGGGCTTCATCTTTTATATGCTGTGCGCGGCGTTTGGCATTACGGCGCTGCTGATGGCCGTGCCGTTCGCCTACGACGCGCTGCGCCTGGGCGGCGCACTCTATCTCGCCTGGCTTGCGTGGCAAACGCTCAAGCCGGGTGGCCGCTCGCCCTTCCAGGTGCGCGAACTGACACCCGACCGGCCGGGCAAGCTGTTCCTGATGGGTTTCGTCACCAATCTGCTGAACCCGAAGGTGGCGATTCTGTATCTCTCGCTGTTGCCGCAATTCATTGATCCGAGCCAGGGCAGCGTGCTTGCGCAGTCGATCGAGCTGGGCACGGTGCAGATCCTGCTGTCGGTCACAATCAACGCCACGGCGGCGATCACGGCCGGCACGATCGCTTCGTTCCTCTCGGGACGTCCGAAGTGGCTTGCGATCCAGCGTTATCTGATGGGCACGGTGCTGGCCGGCCTCGCGGTGCGGATCGCCGCGGAAGGGCAGCATTGAGCCGATTGCATTGACACACACGGGCAGGCGTCGCAGCGGGCGCCTGAAGCAGGCTAGCGCCGGCTGGCGCGTGCTGCGGGCATGCGCATCCTGACCGAGCCCGCCGATATCAGGCGCGGCTCGATCTGCACCATGTCCTGGGCGAACATGTCCTGACGCAGTTCGCCCTGTTCGTCGAACCATTGGCAGATCAGCCAATGTCCGCTCGCGAAGCCCACCGGGCCCGCATACATAACAGTCATGCGCGGTCCACCCGACTTAAGGGTGACCACGTCGCCAATACCGGCCTCGGCAATGCGCGGGCTGTCGGCAACCTCTTCAGTCGTATCAAGCATATGGAATTCCCCGAGTAAAAAGCGCGTGCCTCGAATAGTTCCCCGGAGCGGGTCTGGAACCCGCCTTCAGCCACCATTTCGATAATGTTTTTGCAGCGGCCGTTAATAAGTCCGGCAAGATTAACAACACGATTTAAAGCGCGCAAGCGATTTTGTTTCGACTACGGGAAAACCGCATTAAGCGCAGGAGCCATCGATTTTCCTAATTGTCGTACTCCTGGCGGGCCGCCAACGGCCTGACAGGCGGTCATTCGCGCCGCACGGCACAAACAGTCATATTATTGACCTCACCAACGACATATTGCCGCAATGCGCAATCGCTCCAATACACCGTCAGGACCGGCATTAACCATATAGTTCAAATTCAACCCATCCCGGCATACAGACCTGAAAACGTTTCCCACATAAAAAAGCTCACACGTTTTATTTTTTACTCATCCGCCGATCAGATATTTACTTCTTGCCGATATGCGCAATTAACCAACCGATGGGTTATTCAGTGCGCTGAAATATGGCCGTCATGCGAATTGACCAAAAATGCATCAACTACGCCGAAAAGACAAAACGCCCCAACCGGCCTGACCGGATGGGGCGTTCGTTCCTGCGCAGGCTCGGCTGCCTTATTCGGGGAACGGCAGCGTCGTCTGTCCCTGGGCGCGCATGCCAAAGACGTTGAGCGTCATTGCCACGAGTGCGTAGTAGCCCAGCAGGCCAACGAGGTTGATCGTCGTCTCGTGCCCGAAGCGCGCCACGGCGCGCGCGAAGGTGGCGTCCGAGACGCGCTTCGTGTCGTACAACTCGGTGGCGAAGGCGTAGATCAGCGCGTCGTCGGCTTCGTCGAAGACAGGCTCGGCACCCGTGCGAATCTGCTCGGCCAGCGCCTCGGGCACACCCGCCTCGATCGCGATCGGATAGTGGATATACCACTCCGCCTGCGCCTGCCAGCGCACCGCCGTCACGAGGATCGCCAGTTCCGAAAGACGTAGCGACAATCCCGTGCTGTAGCGGCAAAACGCGCCCAGGCGTTGCGCGTGCTGCGCCAGTTCCGGGCTATGGATCCAGCCGAGAAACGGGCCGTTCAGGTTGCCGCGCGGGCCAGACAGGATTTCGTCGAGCACGGCTTTCTGCTCGGGCGTCGCGCTGGCGGCCTCGAAGGCCGGCAGGCGCGGGTTCTGGGATTGCGTCATCGATTCGCTCCGGTTCAAAGGTGTTGTGCGCTTGTTCAGGCGGCCTGCGTCACGCCCGTCGCGTGCAAGGCTGCGCCGACCGCCGCGGCCAGACGCTCCTCGATCGTATCGATATCCTGCGCCGTGCAGATGAAAGGCGGCGCGAGCAGGATGTGGTCGCCGTTCTGGCCGTCCACGGTGCCGCCCATCGGGTAGACCATCAGGCCGCGCGCGAACGCCTCGCGCTTGATCGACGCGTGCAGTTTGAGCGACGGGTCGAAGCTCGCTTTGGTCGCGCGGTCCTTGACCAGTTCGACGCCGACAAAGAGGCCACGCCCGCGCACGTCGCCCACATACGGATGCTCAGCGTAGCGCTCGCGCAGGCGCGCACGCAGTTGTTCGCCGCGCGCGAGCACGTTGTCGAGCAGCTTGTCGTCGGCGATCACGCGCTGCACTTCGAGCGCCGCCGCGCAGGCCGTCGCGTGGCCGATATAGGTATGCCCGTGCTGGAAGTAGCCGCTGCCGCCCACGATGGTTTCGTAGATGCGCTGGCTCACGAGCGTTGCGCCGATTGGCTGATACCCCGCGCCGAGTCCCTTGGCGATGGTCAGCAGGTCAGGCGCCACGCCGTCTTCCGCGCAGGCGAACAGGTAGCCGGTGCGGCCCATGCCCGACATGATCTCGTCGAGGATCAGCAGCACGCCGTAGCGGTCGCACACTGCGCGGATCTTGCGGAAGTACTCGCGCACCGGCGGCACCGCGCCGGCCGTTGCGCCCACCACCGTCTCGGCGACGAAGGCCGCGACGTTTTCCGCGCCGAGTTCGAGGATCTTCTGTTCCAGTTCGTCGGCGAGGCGCTGTGCGTAGGCTTCATCGGTTTCGCCTTCGTGACGCTCGCGATACGCGTAGCACGGGCTCACGTGATGCGACTCGATCAGGATCGGCAGGAACGGCTCGCGGCGCCATGCATTGCCGCCGATGGCCAGCGCGCCCAGCGTGTTGCCGTGATAGCTCTGGCGGCGCGCGATGAAGTGACGGCGGGACAACTCGCCCTTCTCGACGAAATACTGCCGCGCGAGCTTGAGCGCGGCCTCGATCGCCTCGGAGCCGCCCGAGACGAAATAGACGTGATCGAGCCCCGCCGGCGCGCGTTCGATCAGGTAGTCGGCGAGTTGCTCCGACGCCTCGGTCGTGAAGAACGACGAGTGCGCATAGGGCAGCGCCTGGGCCTGACGCTTGATCGCGTCGATCACGCGCTGGTTGCTATGGCCGAGGCACGAAACGGCGGCGCCGCCGCTCGCGTCGATGTAGCGCTTGCCGGTGGAGTCGATGATCTCGATGCCTTCGCCCGCCACCGCGACGGGCAGGGTTTGCTTCGGCATCCGGTGGAACACTTTGCTGGACATGGGTTTTCTCGCTGAATTTCTCGCTGGACGCGGATAGATGCGTGGAATGTCGTAGATGATCGTGTGACCGGTGCTCAGGCGCTGCGCACGATGGGCATCGTCAGCGTGCGGGCGCCGTCCTGCCAGACGTCGAGGCGCACGCCGCCGGGTGTGATCTGCATGCAGGCCGTGGCGAGCGTGTTTTCGTCGTCGGGGTCGTGCGGATCGTCACGGAAGATCGGCAGGCCCTCGCCCGCGCGGTCCTGCAAGGTCTGAACGAAAGCATCGCCATCCGGCTGCGCGCCGAGTGCAGGCAGCAGTTCCGCCAGCCGCCCCTGACGATCGCGCGACGAATCGGTGACGATCTGCGCCTCGTTTTCGTGGCCAGCGTGGATCAGGTGATTCGCGTGCCCCGAAGGCGCGCCCAGCTCGATAACCGACGCACGCTGCGCGGTGGCTTCAATGCTGTAGACGCGCACCGCGCCCGCCGCGTCCGTGCCGCCGACCGTGTGGTGGAAGCCGCTCGCGCGAGGCGTGTTGCGCAACAGGGCGAGCGCGTCGTCGAGCGTGGCGGCGTCGAGCACGGCACGCGCGAGGATCATGCGGGGCACGCCGGCGCGCGGTGCGAGGATGCGCACGTTGTTGATCGCCTGCGCTACGCCTGCTCGCGAGGCTGCGAACGTGTGGCCCGGCAGCGAGCCCGGATAGTAGAAGCTCACGAAGCCGGGTTTGCCCTCGGGCGCGACGTCGACCACCGCGCAACGGCCGCGCAGATAGGGGTCGCCATCTTCGTTATGGGCGATCAGACCCGCTTGCGCACCCGAGCGGGCAGCGAGCGTCGTGCAGCCATCGGGCGCGTTGTGGATCAGCTCGCCGCGGCAGTTCCAGAGGAACAGATCGTGCGCGGGCCACCCTAGCGCCGCGGCCATCGCGTCGAGTTCGGCCACGTAGGCTGGGAAATGCTGCTCGGCCGCCGCGCGCAACTGCTGCACGAATGCGTGGCCGCGCCAGCGGCTCACCGCTTGCCAGGCGCTGCTTTGCGCCATATACGGCCCGAATACCGGTTGCGCGAGTTCGCCGAGCTGCCGCCCGATCTGCTCGGGCGTCCCGCCCATCTGGATAGTCTTGAGTGCCTGCATCGTTTGACCCGCTTGCCTGCCAGCCTGAAATAGTCGATCTGCGATTTATACGCCTCACAACATATGTTGTCAATTGAAACACATTTCGCAACGAATGAAAATCAACCAATCGAAAGCGGGACGTAAAAAAGCCGCCTCGAAGGCGGCTTGATGCGCTGACAAAGAACAGATCAGGACAAGCGATTCAGGGCACGTACGCGCCGCGCGCATTGAGCGAGCGCTCGGCCTCTTCGAGGTGCGCCACGGCGCCCGCGCCCTCCAGCGCGAGCAACTGCGCGACCAGCGCTTCCGCCAGCGCGGTCGCCGCGACGAGCGAGGGGAAGAACGACGGACTCTCGTGGGTGAAGATCAGCACCTTTTCGGCGTTGAGCGCGATGGGCGACACGGCGCTGTCGGTAATCGCGATCAGCTTGCTGCCCTTTTCTAGCGCCGCTTCCGCCACGCGCACGGCTTCCACCGAATACGGCGCGAAGCTGACCACGACCGTTGCGCTGTCGCGTTCGATACCGAGCAGTTGCATTTCCAGCGTACCCGCCTCGCCGCCGAGCAGCGATACGGAAGGCCGGAACAGCCGGTAGCCATACACGAGACCGAACGCCACCGCATAGCACGAACGGAAGCCCGCCACATGGACATGCTTCGCCTTCTTCAACACGCGCGCGGCGTCGATCAGGGTGCGCGCATTGTGCGCGGCGCTGGTGTCGAGATTGTGGTGTTGCGCCGCCAGCAGATTGCTGGCGAGCGCGTCTCTCGTGCTGCCCGCGACCAGCGAGCGCGCGCGACTCGACAGCGGTTCGGGGCGCGTTCGCACGCGGGCGACAAACAGATCGCGCAACTCGTTCCAGCCCGGAAAGCCGAGCTGCTGCGAGAGCCGCACGAGCGAGGCGGGCTGCACCTGCGCACGATCCGCGACCTTGCGCATCGACGACACGGCGACTTCGTCAGGGTGGTCGAGCAGAAAGGCGGCGCCAGTCTGGAATTGCGGACTCAGTTCGGAAAACCGCGCACGAATGAGCGCGGCGAGCTGATCAAAGCTTTCTGGCATGTCGATGGGCATTCTGAGCCGGGCGGTGGACGACAACAAATGTTACCACTGGTGTTGCGGGGTGTTGCAGTGGGTCGGCCGTGGTGGTGGTTGGCAAACGATTCCTGTCCTCGGGGCTTCTGGATCGACACCGCAAGAAGACTAGTCGTATGGATCGAACAGTTCGCGGAGACCTGCTACGCTGCCGGTCATCATGTCCATACTGAATCCGCCCACCGGGGCAGCACGCACATCCCTATTCGAGCGCTTGAAGGCTCGTGTCATCCTGCTCGGACTGTTTGTCGGCTCGATGTGGTTCACGTTTTTCGTGTCGGCGGCGTTACCGTTCCTGTATCTGAATCGGCACGGCGTTGTGCCTCGAACATTCAGCGGACTTCAGGGCATCGTGTTTGCCCCGTGGCTGCATGCGAGCTTTCTCCACATCATGTCGAATACACCGGGCCTGCTGGTGCTCGGCTGGCTGTGCATGTGGCCGCGCATCGCCAACTTTTGGCAAGCCACCGCCGGTGGAATGTTGGGCGCGGGATTCTGCGCGTGGCTACTCGGCGCGCCGTATTCAGTCCACATCGGCGCGAGCGGAGTGGTCTTCGGCTACGCGGGCTATCTCGTCGCGTATGGCTTCTACAGTCGAAAGGCCGTCCCCGTTCTCGTCGCGATCTTCGTCGCATTCAGCTACGGCGTCAGCATGCTTTATGGCGTGCTGCCGCTCACGCCCGGCGTGTCCTGGCAGAGCCATCTGGGCGGCGCGATGGGTGGCATCCTGGCGGCGAAACTCTTTCGCCCAACGCTTGCGCGATCGCGCTGATATTTTGCTATTACGCTTCGTCGTTATGGGCGAGAAGCCGTATGCCTCATCGCGAAGCGGAATATGCCCCAACCCGGCTTCGCTTTCAACAAAAGTGACGATTCATGGACCTTTGGATTCAACCGTGTACGCCGTGCGCCGACCTCCACGGGAAACCCTCGACTGAGGAACCGCATCCGCAGCTCAAGCTCAACGACGCCAGTGCGGCCAGGGACGCTCAATCGAAACAGCACTACACGTGCAGCCGGTGCAATGCTGTTTTCGTGCGTGTTCAGGCTGGTCCGCCAGCAACTCAACTGTGGATGCTGCTAAACGCTGGCCAGCATTGACCCGGCCAGCCATCGCATCACGTCAATCGTTTCCGCCGATGGCGACGAGCGCATTGATGAATTTCGCTCACAGGCTCATGCCGTTCCAGACGGATTGTTGAGCCGATGCAGAAAAAATACACTCTCTTCCAGTCAGGCGGGTGGAAAGAGGCAGACGACATCCCTCGCGCTTCCCCAGCGGCTCTACCGGCGTAGAGCCCGCGAACGCCTGCCCATGCCCACTCCCAACCGACCCGATTCATGCCAAACCGTCCTTCATCCGGCCCCGTGCCCGATGGGGCGCAACGTCACGACTTTCGCATTCTCGCCGTCCTGAGCATGCTGATGGCGTTTGCGTCCATCTCCACCGACCTTTACCTGCCCGCGCTGCCCACCATGACGCGCGCGCTCCATGCCAGTTCCGGAACGATGGAACTGACTATCTCCGCCTACCTCGTAGGCTTCAGTCTGGGCCAGCTCGCGTGGGGCCCCATCGGCGACCGCTTCGGGCGCCGCATGCCCATCGCCATTGGTCTCGTGCTGTTCATCATCGGCTCCGCCGGCTGCGCGCTCGCAGATTCGCCCACCGTCATGATTGGCTGGCGCGTGGTCCAGGCGGCGGGCGCGTGCGCCAGCGTCGTACTGGCGCGCGCCATGGTGCGCGACCTCTATAGCGGACACAGAGCGGCGCAGATGATGTCCACGCTGATGACGGTGATGGCCGTCGCACCGCTTGTTGGCCCGAGTGTCGGTGGGCTGATACTGCACTTCGCCACATGGCGCGCCATCTTCTGGACGCTGGTCGGCGTCGGCGTTCTGACGCTCGCGGCACTCGGCACGTTGCCCGAAACGCTCCCTTATACGCGACGCAATCACGAACCGCTCGCCCGCGCGTTCGCCAGTTATACAGGTCTCCTGCGCATTCGCAGATTGCTCGGCTACGCCGGTGCGAGCGGGTTTTTCTATGGCGCTGTGTACGCGTATATCGCGGGTACGCCCTTCGCGTACATCACGTATCACCATCTATCGCCGCAGCTATATGGCGTGCAGTTCGGCGCAGGCATCGTCGGCATCATGGTCGCGAATCAACTGAACGCCCGTTTTGTCGTGCTATTTGGCGGGGACCGGCTCATACGCTGGGGCACGATTGGCGTTGCGCTGTCCGGTCTCGTGCTCGCGATCGACGCGCGCACCGACTGGGGCGGCATCGTCGGCCTGTTCGTCCCGCTTTTCGTGCTCGTCTCGGCGGCGGGATTCATCGTCGCCAATTCGATTGCAGGCGCATTGGGTTGCAAGCCGGAGCGCGCCGGTGCGGTCTCCGCGCTCATCGGCTCCATTCAATACGGGACGGGCATTCTGGGCTCAGCGCTCGTCGGCGTACTCGCCGATGGAACGCCCTGGCCGATGGGCTATGTCATCGCGCTGCTGGGAGTTGCCAGCATGGTGAGTGCGCTGGTGCTCGTGCCTTTGGCGCCATCTCACATCCCCGAGAACAAGCGCGACGCCGGCTCCGGGTCTCGTCATAGCCGTCAATCGGCTCAATCAGCAAGGAATTGAAATGTCCGAAAACATCACTGGAAAAGTTGTCGTTATCACCGGCGCGAGCAGCGGCCTGGGCGAAGCGACCGCCCGGCATCTGGCGGCACTCGGGGCATCCGTTGCACTCGGCGCTCGTCGTGTCGACCGGATCAACGCGCTCGCAAGCGAACTCAACAGCGCCGGCGCGAAGGCCATCGCGCTCGAAACGGACGTCACCCGATTCGATGATCTCGAGCGCCTCGTTGACGCGGCGGTACAAGCGTGGGGCCGCGTCGACGTTATCATCAATAACGCTGGGCTCATGCCGCACTCTCCCCTTGATCGCGTGAAGGTCGAGGACTGGAATCAAACCATCGACGTCAATATCAAGGGCGTGCTCTACGGTATCGGCGCGGTATTGCCCCATATGAAAAAGCAGATGGCGGGGCACATCATCAACGTGTCGTCTGTTGCCGGGCATAAGGTGCGTCCGGGCAGCGCGGTCTATGCGGCAACCAAGGCCGCGGTGCTGATGCTTTCGGAGGGACTGCGCCAGGAAGTGAAGCCATACGGCATTCGCACGACGGTAGTTTCGCCGGGCGCAGTCGCAACGGATCTGCCCGCGAGCATCACCGAACCCGATGTTGCCGCAGCCATCAAGGACTTCTACGAACACAATGCCATTGCCCCGGAAGCCTTCGCCCGCGCCGTCGAATTCGCGATGTCACAGCCAGCCGATGTGGACGTGAACGAGATTATTTTCCGTCCGACGCGACAGGAGTTTTAGGCAGCCCGTAGCGCGATACGCCCTGCGCCTTACCGCATTCTCGGAATTTCCTCATATATCGCCGCGCGGCCATACGCTTCAATGGAGCGATTTATCAACCAACCGGGAGAAAACTGTCATGAAGAAAGCGATCATTGCGGCCGCTCTGGCGATGGCTTGCGTCGCAGCACACGCACAAGGCGCACTGCGTTTGAGCGACATGCACGGCGTCGTCGATCCGGGCGGCGTGACTGGCTATATCAGCGGCATCGCGACCAACACGTCCGCCACGCGTATCGACAACGCCACCATCACGATCAATCTGCTCAATGCGCAAGGCGAGATTCTGGGCACGACCTCGGCAAGCGGTGCCGGCATTGCGCCGGGCCAGCACTGGAAGTTCCGCGCGCCCACCAGCGTGCCTTACGACCAGTCCGTCGTGGCGATGGTGAAAACGTCCTGATGGGCGTTTCGGCGAGCGCCTGCATCGAAATGGCAGGCGCTCGATCATGCCAGGCAGTCCCTACTTCCCCCGCGCCACCAACCGCAAAAACGCCCGCACAGCCGGCGCTTTCTCATGCTTGCGATACACAAGCGCCAATTCCGACGTAATCGGCTTCCCCGCAATCGGCCGATACACGATGCCCGGCAACGTCACGCAACCGGCCAGCGCGTCGGGAATCACCGCCACCCAGCCATTCACCGACACACAGGCCAGCACCGCCAGCAGACCACCCGGCCGGGCCGCGATGCGGGGCACGAAGCGGCCGCGCCGCGCGAGTTCGAGCGTGCCGAATTCCTGTTCCGGCACCGCGAAGCTGGCCTCCGCGAGATCGGCCGCGCGCAGCGTCTCGCTCGCACTGAACACCGACCCCGCCGGCACCGCGGCCACGAACGCATCGCGTTGCAGCGTGAACATTCGCAGCGAATCGGGCAGCGCGAGCGGCGGACGCACATAGGCGACGTCGAGCAACCCGGTTTCCAGACGCCGCCCCACGTCATCCATCGCGATCTCGGTCACGCTGACTTCCACGCGCGGCCAGGCCGCCCGGAACTCTCCGATCGAGCGCTGTAGCGCCCCCGAGTACACCGCCGAAGACACATAACCAGCCACGATCCGCCCCGCCTCGCCACGCGCCGCCAGCGCGGCCAGTTCCTCCCCGCGTTGCAGATGTTCCAGCGCTGCCGCCGCTTCGGGCAGATACGCTTCGCCCGCCGCCGTAAGCGACACCGCACTGCGCGAGCGATGAAAGAGCCGTGCGCCCAGATGGCGCTCGGCTTCCTGGATATGGCGCGTGAGTGCGGGCGGTGCCATGTCCAGTTCCTCGGCGGCGCGGGTGAAGTGCAGGTGGCGCGCCACGCTCAGGAACGCGCGCACATGGCGCAGTTCGATACGGCTCATGATTGACTTTCTTGTGAAGCAAATTGCTATTTTATGGCAATGACTGGTAAGCGTCGATGATGCGACCATGCGCACTGGTTTTCCCGTCCCGACCTTTGCGCGCAGTCCATGTCCGACACCTCCGTTTCCACCACGCCCGCCGATGCCGCCTGCCCCGCCGCGAGCTTTTCGCAGCGTCATCCGCACCTCACGCTCACGGTCGCTTCCGCCACCTGCGCCGTAATCGTGCTCGACACCAATGTCGTCGCCGTTTCACTGCCCGCGATCGCGCACGCTTTTCATGCGAGCTTCGCGCAGATCGAATGGGTCGTGAGCGCCTATATGACGGCGTTCGCGGCCTGCCTGCTGCCCGCCGGTGGTCTCGCCGATCGTTTCGGACGCCGCCGCACGCTGCTCGGCGGCCTGGTGCTGTTCGCCCTCGCCTCGTTCGCGTGCGGCGCTGCACCGTCGGCTGCCGCGCTGATCGCGGCGCGCGCCGTCAAGGGCGCGGGCGCGGCACTGCTGCTCACCGCCGCACTCTCCGTGATCGCGCACCGTTTCGCGCACGGTCCGGCGCGCGAGCGCGCGTGGGCGATCTGGGGCATGTGCATGGGCATCGCCACCACCATCGCGCCGTGGGTCGGCGGCGCCATCACGCAATGGGCAGGCTGGCGCTGGATTTTTCTGATGAATCCGCCGATCTGCGTAGCGCTGGGCATCGGCGCATGGCTGGCTATCGACGAATCGCGCGATCCGCACGCCAAGCGCATCGATGTCCCCGGCAGCGCGCTGTTCGCAGCGGCGCTCGCGTGCGGCGTCTGGGCCTTGATCGGCATTCCCGCGCACGGCTGGGATTCGGCAGCCACGCTGGGCCGCGTGACGGCAAGCGCCGCGCTGCTGGGCGCCTTCCTGTGCGCCGAGCGCTGGCAGGCGCGCCCGATGATCGACCTGACGCTGTTCGGCCGCGCACGCTTCGTCGGCGCGTTGCTCGCGATGTTCGGTTATGCGGCCTGCGCGCAGGTGATGATGACCTTCCTGCCGCTCTATCTGCAAATCGCCTTCGGGTTCTCCGCGCTGACTGCGGGGCTCGGCATGCTGCCCTTCGCGCTCGCCATGATCGCTGGACCGTCGCTCGGCGCAGCACTCTCGCGGCGTTGCGGGACAGGCGGCGTGCTCAGCGCGGGCCTCACGCTGATCGGCGCGGGCAATCTCGCGATGGCCGCGTGTGCCGCGAGCGGTCACTACGTTTATGTCGCCATCGCGATGCTCGTGACCGGCACCGGCGCGGGCATCATGAACGGCGATACGCAAAAGGCCATCATGGCGTGCGTGCCGCCGCAGCGCACCGGCATGGCCTCGGGCATCAGCACGACGACGCGCTTCACGGCCATCGTCACGTCGGTTGGCGTGCTGGGCGCGGTGCTCGCGATGCGTACGCAGAACGCGCTCGCTCATCTTGTGGCCGCGTCGCCCGCCGCCGCACGCGCCGTCGATGCGCACTTCATGGCCGGCCTGCTCGCCGGCGATCTTGCCGAGGCACTGCGCACCCTCGACGCCACGACGATGCGCGCGCTCACGCATGCCGCACCGCTGGCATTCGCGCAGGGATTTGCGTGGGCGTTGCTGCTCAGCGGAGGATTCGCACTCGTGGCGGCTGTGGCTGTGAAGCGGCTGACCGCAGCACGCGACGCCTGAAGATTCGTTGCACAAGCAACGAGGCGAAACAGAAAGCGGGCGATGCATCGCCGGTAAACAAACGCGCGGCGCGCGCCCGCCAACTGGCAGACGCGCGCCGCGCGCATTACAGCAGGTCTAGATCGCTTGAGCGTCGATCAGAATGCGTGACGCATGCCGACCGTGACGGCCACCTGCGTATCCGTCGACGACGGCGACAGCGTGTTGATCATCGCGTGCGAGAGCACCGAACCAGCCGGCGCGCCGTGGACGTTCTGATACACGCCTTCCAGGTAGAAGTCCGTGCGCTTGCTGATCGCGTAGTCCGTTTGCAGCATGCCCGTGTTCCAGCCCGGGTTCGAGCCGTTGTACGCGCCGTGCGTGTACGTGTAGGCACCCGAGACCGACCATGCCGGCGTGATCGAGTACTTCACGTTCGCTTCGTAGTTGTCCAGACGCAGCGAGCCCGACAGCGAGCCTGCCGACGAATCGCCGCTGCCCAGGTACGTGCCCGTGCCGAACGAGAAGACGCCCGACGCGTTGTCGATCTGCGAGTGGCTCCACACGAGGCCAGCCGTGACCGGGCCGTAGGTGTAGTTGCCGCCCAGCGACCAGACGCGCTGACGTTGCGCGATGAAGTTCGCGCTGGCGTCGCTCGACGTGACCGCACCGCTGCCGTTGCCTGCGCCGTTCAGTTGCAGGTAGCCGGCCGCGAGGTTGACCGGGCCTTGTGCGTACGAGACAGCGAAGCCGTACGAGCGGTTGTTCGAGAAGTCGCCCGCCTTGTTGCTGAACGAGTACATCGTTTCGAACGTGACGCCGTACCACGTCGGGCTTGCGTACTTGACCGAGTTGTTGATGACGACCGAGTTTGCCGCGAGGTTGTCGTTCTCGAACGGATGCGCCGCGAGGCTGCCGCCCCACGTGTTGAATTCAGCCGTGAGCGGGCCGACGAGGTCGTTCATGACGTCGAACTGGCGGCCGAACGTGACCGTGCCGTATTGATCCGCTTGCAGACCGACCCATGCCTGCGAGCCGAACATGTCGCCCGAGAATGCCTGCGCGCCGTTGTTGAGAATGAAGCCTTGTTCGAGCTTGAAGACCGTCTTCAGGCCGCCGCCGAGGTCTTCCGTGCCCTTGAGGCCGAACACCGTATTCTGCGTGGAGCTGCTATTCAGTTGCCAGTTGCTGTGGCCCATCTGGTTGTTCGTGTAGACGAGACCGGTATCGATGAGGCCGTACAGCGTCACACTGCTCTGCGCGTGAGCGGATACTGCGAACGCGCCGGTGAGTGCGAGGGCGATTAGCGATTTTTTCATGTTTTATGGCTCCGAGTTTGGGCGTTAATTCATTGAATCGAATACGCTTTCCACGTGACACTTGCCGCTGCGCGAGCACCATTCGCAGATCAATGCGAATCGCGCGTGAATTGCGCAACACCCCGATAATGACGAGCGATTATTGCGGACAATGCAATACCCTCCTGCGCTTGCGAAGACACAAGGCAGCCTGGGTTGACACGTACGCTCGTGACGTCGTGACGCGTGGCAGGAAATACGATCACGCGAATCATAAGGCTTTGAAAATAAAAATTGCGTCGAAATTGAATAGGCGTTGCGTCAAAAGAACACCTCGCAATTGACAGTGAAAACGACAGTGCATATGCAGCGCTTATGCAGTGCAATAGCGCCCCAAAAAAGCGCATGAAACGCAATCAATCGGCGATTAAGACCGGATTGTAAAGAAAATGAAATTTTTAAATGACGACGCATTGATTTCAATGGTTGTGAACATCGCGTGTCGCCAATGAGAATTCAACGGGAATTCGAATGAGGAATGCGCTCACGCATTGCCGTTAGAATCAGCGCTATCAGAAACGCCCTGGAAACGCTCAACACGCAGCGGACAATCGAGCCGCCAGCTTCGAGGAGACAACGCCATGACTGCCAATACATCGCAAACCACCGCCATCACCTATCGCGGCGGCATCGTCGAGAGTACGCATCGCGCCCATATCGCAGTCGTGAACGCCGACGGCAACATGCTCCATGCATTCAACGATCCCCATCGGCTCACGCTCGTGCGTTCGGCGGCCAAACCGGCGCAGGCGCTCGCCGTCATCGAGACTGGCGCGCTGGAGCGTTTCGGTTTCGACGATAGCGATCTCGCGCTCATGTGCGGCTCGAACAGCAGCGAGGCGCGCCATATCGAACGCACGCGCGCCATGCTCGCGAAAGTCGGTGTCGATGAACCGGCGATGCGTTGCGGCGGTCACGCGCCGCTATCCGACGCGGTCTGGCGCGACTGGATCCGGCGCGGCTTCGAGCCGACTGCCGTGTGCAGCAATTGCTCGGGCAAGCACGTGGGCATGCTCGCGGCCGCGCGCGCGATGGGGGCGCCTGTGGAGGACTATCACGAAGCGGGTCACCCGCTGCAACAGCGTGTGAAGCATACGGTCGCCGAGGTCTGCGATCTGCCCGACGACGGCGTGCAATGGGGCATCGACGGCTGCAATCTGCCGACGCCGGCCTTCCCTCTCGACCGGCTCGCGCGGCTCTATGCGAAGCTCGCACAGGCAGTGGATTCGAACGAACACGACAACGCCCGCACGCAGGCGCTAGCGCGCATCTATCGGGCCATGACCTCGCATCCGGAAATGGTCGCGGGCGAACAGCGCTTCTGCACGACGCTGATGCGCGCGTTCAACGGCGATCTGGTCGGCAAGGTGGGCGCGGATGGCAGCTATGCGATCGGCGTGCGCCGTAGTGCGCTGAAAAACGCACACCAGGCCATTGGTCTGGCCGTGAAAGTGGAAGACGGGAATGTGACCGCGCTCTATGCGATCGTCACGGCATTGCTCAGGCAACTCGGCATCGGCACACCGGAGCAACTGGCCGCGCTGCGCACGTATGACAAGCCGCCCATTCGCAACACGATGGGTGTGGAAACGGGCTATCTGGAAGTGCGCGGCGACCTGCTTGCGCCATGATCGCCGCGCATTAAAGCAGGGCGTTACAGCACCGCCACCACCTTCACATCACTGCGATCCGCCGACGCCACGACCTTGCCGTCCACGCGACGGAACGTGAGCGTCACTGCCGCGTTGCCCACGCGCAGATGCCCCACTTCGAGCCAGTCGATGCCTTCGGGCAGCATCGGCTGCTCGACGCGCACTTCGTGGCGCGAAGCGTCGATGCTCACGCCCAGGCACGCCTCCAGCATCATGAACGGCGACCCCGCCGCCCACGCTTGTGGCAGGCACGCGACCGGATAGGCGGTAGGCGGTTCGCCACGTCGGCGCGGGAAGCCGCAGAACAGTTCCGGCAAGCGCATATCGAACGTCACGGCCGCTTCGAACAGTGCCTGCAACAGGCGCACTGCTGCTTCCTTGCGTCCATATCGCGCCAGACCACGCGCGCAGAGTGCGTTGTCGTGCGGCCAGACCGAGCCGTTGTGATACGCCATCGGATTGAAGCGCGCCTGACCCGCGGCCAGCGTGCGCACGCCCCAGCCCGTGTGGAACAGCGCCGATTCGAGAATCTCCGCCACGGCGCGCCCGCGTTCGTACTCGGGCAGCCCGAATGCGAGCAGATGACCCGCATTCGACGCCAGCACGCGGCATAAATCGCCATGCCCGTCGAGCGCGATGCCGTAGAAGTCCGACTCCGGCATCCAGTACTTGTCCTCGACGCAGCGGCGGATCTTCGCGGCGCGGCCCGCATAGCGCGCGGACTCTTCCACGAGACCGCGATGCGAGGCGAACTTCGCCATCGTGTCGAATGCGGCGCTCGCATAGGCCTGCACCTCGACCAGCGCGATGGGGCCATCGGGGAAGTGTCCGTCCGCATGGAACACCGAATCGTGGCTGTCTTTCCAGCCCTGGTTCGCAAGCCCGCCTTCGGACTCGCGCCGATAATCGAGCAGGCCAAACTGGTTGCGCTCGCACACACCGGCGACCCACGCGGCCGCACGTTCGAGCGCGGGCCAGAGTTCGTCGATCAGCGCCATGTCGCCGGTGCGCTCCGCATAGGCGCCCGCCAGCACGACGAACAGCGGCGTCGAATCCACGCCGCCGTAGTAGAGCGCGAACGGCACCTCGCCGGTGGCCGCCATTTCGCTCTTGCGCATCTCGTGCATGATCTTGCCGACAGCGGCATCGCGGAATGCGGAGTCCTCGCGCGCCTGATGCGCCGCGAGAAAGCGCAGCACGCCGCGCGCAAGCGCGGGCTGGAGCCAGAGCGTCTGCAAGGACGTGATGATGGCGTCGCGGCCGAACGGCGTGGAGAACCACGGAATGCCCGCGTAGGGATACGGTCCGGTCGGCAGATCGGTGGTCAACAGGCCCAGGTCGGCGATCGAGCGGTTGATCCACGCATTGAAGAGCGGATTGCTCGAGCGCACGCGCGCCGTCTGCCGACGCCGCTCGCGCATGACGATGTGCGCATCGACGAGCGCGGCGCGCACGGCCGCGCGGCCCACGCTCTGCCCGTTCGAATCGGCAAGACAATGACGCGGTTTGATGATGCCCGCGCTCGGCGTATCGGGGGCGACGCCCTCAAGCGCTTCGACTTCGACAGACACGGTCAGGTAAAGCGAAACGCAGGCCTGCGCGGGCAGCGCGACGGAGAAGTCCGCGCGGTCGGCCAGCAGTTTGTCCGGCTTCGGCGAAAACTCGATGCGCACGCGGCGCGCAACCTTGTCGAGGCCGATGTATTCGAGCCGCACCTGGTTGCCGTCCACGCGCGGCGGCTTGAGTTCGCCGCGCACTTCGCGCTTGAGGCCGCGCACTTCGAACATGTCGCGGAAGTCGCTCGCGAACGATACCGAAAGCGGCACCACGGCTTCTTCGGTGCCGTAGTTCGTGAGCTCGATCGCCTCGGTCAGCATCGTGCCCGAGAGCACGCGTTCGCGCTCCACGTGAATCACGCCTTCGGGCGTGCTGGTGCCGCCGAGCGGCGGCAAGGGACGATTGGTGAGGTGCGCGGTGAAGGCGGTGTTGTCGCTGCTTACGCTGCCCGACAGCAGCGAGGGCACGCGCCCGCCGAACGTAAGACGCAACGACGACAGCACGCGCGTGTCGTTGACGAACAGACCGTCGTCGATACCGGTGATGTCGCCGAGCGGGTCGTTGACGATGAAGGTGTCGCCCGACTTCAGCACGTGCTGGTCGGCGCTGGCGACCTCGGGTGTTTCGGGCGCGATGAAAGCGCCGTCGGGAGATTGATCGGGATGATCCACGCCGCTTGCGCGCGTGACGCCGCCGAGTGTTTCAGGATCCTGCATTGCCTGCCTCCTCCTCTCTAACCATTGCGTGACATTGCGCTGGAGATACGTCTTTCGCTCGATTGTAGTGGCTGCGAGAAGATCCGCGCGAATACCTGCGCGGGATACGGCATCGGAAAAGATTACGGGCGCCGGCACGGTAAAACGTGCGGGCGCCCGTCGATCGCTGCACGGCGGCTTGTGGCCACCGTGCGCATTGCAGAACGTTATACGGCGTCAATGCATGGCATGGCGATCATCGCTGCGGATGAGCGTGGCGAATGCGTACAAATGCGTGTGAGGACTTAGCGTTGCGCGATCGGCTTCGCTTCGCGCGGCGTGTCGCCGATAAAGAGCTGACGCGGACGGCCGATCTTCTGCTCGGGGTCGCCGATCATTTCGTTCCATTGCGCAATCCAGCCCACCGTACGCGCCATCGCGAAGATGCAGGTGAACATCGCGGTCGGGATACCCAGCGCGCGCTGCACGATGCCCGAGTAGAAGTCGACGTTCGGGTACAGCTTGCGCGACACGAAGTATTCGTCTTCGAGCGCGATCTTTTCGAGCGCCATCGCGAGCTTGAAGAGGGGATCGTCGTGCAGGCCCAGTTCGTTGAGCACTTCGTAGCACGTTTCGCGCATGAGCTTCGCGCGCGGATCGTAGTTCTTGTACACGCGGTGACCGAAGCCCATCAGCTTCACGCCGGAGTTCTTGTCCTTCACCTGCTTGATGAACTCGGGGATGTTGTCCACCGAGCCGATCTGTTCGAGCATGTTCAGCGCGGCTTCGTTCGCACCGCCGTGCGCCGGGCCCCACAGACAGGCGATACCGGCCGCGATACACGCGAACGGGTTCGCGCCCGACGAGCCCGCCAGACGCACCGTCGAGGTCGAGGCGTTCTGTTCGTGGTCGGCGTGCAGGATCAGGATGCGGTCGAGCGCGCGCACCAGCACGTCGTTGACCTTGTACTCTTCGGCCGGGTTCGAGAACATCATCTGCATGAAGTTCGCGCTGTACGAGAGGTCGTTGCGCGGATACACGAACGGCTGGCCAACGGTGTACTTGTACGCCATCGCGACGAGCGTCGGCAGCTTGGCGATCATGCGGATCGCGGACACTTCACGATGCTTCGGATCGTTGATGTCGAGCGAGTCGTGATAGAACGCCGACAGTGCGCCGACCGCCGCCACCAGAATCGCCATCGGATGCGCGTCACGACGGAACCCCCGGAAAAAGAAGTGCATCTGCTCGTGAACCATCGTGTGGTTCGTGACCATCGAAACGAACTCGTCCTTCTGCTTTTGCGTCGGCAGTTCGCCCTTCAGGAGCAGGTAGCAGCTTTCGAGGAAGTCGGCGTTTTGCGCGAGGTTGTCGATCGGGTAGCCGCGATAAAGCAGTTCGCCCTTGTCGCCGTCGATATACGTGATCGCCGAGTTGCACGACGCCGTGGACATGAAGCCCGGGTCATACGTGAACATGCCGGTCTGGCCGTACAGCTTGCGGATGTCGATCACGTCCGGGCCCATCGTGCCCTTGTAGACCGGCAGTTCCACGCCTTCTGCGTGACCGGGGATCGTGAGTGTGGCGTGTGTCTTCGAATCGATCATGTCTTGTCCTTGCATTGCATTGAAGTGCGTTACTTCGCAAGACGCAGCGGGGTTCGGCGCCCGTTGCTGCGGGCTGCCATCACTGCGACCACGTGCCGCATTCTACGCCCCCATACCGCATCGATTCATAGCGGACTCGGCAACAATGCCTCCCCAGACCCGCAACATTGGATGCTTGCAGGATCCTTAATGCCGATTAATGCAACAATATTTTGCCTGTGCAATGCAACATGAACGGCCCGTATCTGCGATACTGCTTGACATGCAATGACTTCCCCTGTCAGGCATGTTGCACATTGGCCCGCCTTCATCTGGCGGGCCTTTTTTACATAAGCCACACGCGCTGTACGCAAAACGTAAGGAAAGAACAGATGAACATCTCGATCGACACCCTGTTCGCTGAAGACGAACTTGCAGAGGGCGCCGTCGTCACGGCTCTCAATCACCAGGACATCGTTGTTGCGCTTTCGGCGGCTCTCGCCACGGAACGCGTCGCCGTGCTGCACATGCTCTACCCGCGCACCGACGCCCGCACGCACGCCAGCCTCGACGCACTCGTCGCCGCCCTGCACGGCCACGGCCTGCATCAGGTTGCGCGCCTCGTCTCGCAGGAAGCGCACTACCTCGTGTTCAAGGACCCGGTGAAGGCATGGAAGGCCTTCCACGAAATCCGCAACGATTCGCTCGCCATCGGCGTGCATCTCTACTACGCGGGCCTCGTTGGCGAAGCCGCCGAGAACAAGCTCGACGCGCACGCGCACGGCCGCGACTAAGCGCCCGCGCCGCGCTCACGTAGCACTCAAGCACTGCCTCCCGGCTGACCGCGCCGCACACGCTGCGGCTCTCGGTCAGCCGGGCTGTCGGCCTGCTTCTTGATGGTTGGCGTGCGAATGGCACGGGTTTTCTTGCACCCCAATTAGTTCGGAGTGCAACACTTTTGCATGCAAACGAAAGCGGCCACCCAGGGTGGCCGCTTTCGTTTTAATCGTGCTTCAAGCGCCTATCGGCAGAACTCAGCGCCCGTGACCGCTCGCGAAATGATCGATCAGTTCGTTGAACGCGGCGGGCCGCGCGAGGTTCATGCCGTGCGAGGCGCCCTCCACCGTCGCGCGGCGCGCGTCGGGCATCCACTCCTCCAGCGCGGCCACTGCGCGCTGGAACACGACCGGGCTCAACTGCCCATCGATCAGCAGCACGGGGCACGTCACGTCGGCGGCGTCCTCGCGGGTGTACGCGGCGAGCGGATCGAGAAACTGCGGTCCGAGCGTGTGCGCGTTGTCCAGCGCCATGCGGCGGAACGACTGCGTGCTCTTGGCCCAGAAGCCGGGACGGCTCACCGAATCCACGAACAGTTCGAGCCCAGCGTCGACCTCGCCCGACTCGATCAGCTGCACGGCGCGGGCGCGCAGCGCGTTGACCGTTTCAGGCAGCTTCGCGAGGCTTTGGCCCGGCTGCTGCACGGGGCCGCCCGGATCGGCGAGCGTGAGCGACTGCAGATGCTGCGGATAGCGGCGCGCAAAGTGAAACGCAACCGCGCCGCCGCGCGAATGGCCAATCACGTGCGCCGGTCCCGCGCCGAAGGCGTCGATGAACTGTGCGACCTCGTCGGCATGGCGGCTCCAGCTGAACGGCTGGCCGCGCACTGCCTCGGGCGCGGGCCAGTAATGCGTGAGACTCACGGAGACGCAGCGGTAATGCTCGCCCAAGCCCGCGAGCTGCGGCTGCCAGTAGCGATAATCGCAAAGCGATCCGTGGATGAAGAGGAGCAATTCGCCTTTGCCGGTTTCGACATACGGCATGGCTTGCCCACCGGGCAGTTCGACGAACGACCCGGGAGCGGGAAAAACGGCTGGATTCACGGCTGGATGATGGGCTGACGCAGGAACGGCGCACGGCCGTCCGACGGTGTTCAGCGTAATTAAAAATGCGAAAGGGCGGTATTGTCGCACGAGCGCGCCTGCCCCGCCCGGGGTGGCGTGGCGCGAACTTCAGCGCGCTTCTTGTGGCGTCGTCGTGCGGCGTTTCTGGGGCGTGTCAATCGTAGGCGCTGAAGGCGGGCTGGTCCGCCGTCACGGCGCCCGCGGCCGCCGCACCCGCGCCGCGCACGGCGCACGTGAGCGGCGCTTCGGCCACTCGCACCGGCACGCCCAGCTCGGCCGCGAAACACTGATCGAGACGGCCCAGCAAGGCGCCGCCGCCGGTCAGCACGATGCCGCTATCCGCGATATCGGTCACCAGTTCGGGCGGCGCGTTCTCGAACACCTGGCGCACCACGCCGATCACCTGACGCAACGGCAGCGCCAGCGCATCGGCAATATCTTCGCTGCTGATCTCGACGGTGCGCGGCAGACCGTCCTCGAGGCTGCGGCCCGTCGCGCGCATACGCTCGACCGGCTCGCCACGCAGCGCGCTGCCGATGTGCATTTTCAGATGCTCGGCGGTCTGCTCGCCCAGGATCACGCCATAGAGATTGCGCACGTGCTCGATGATGGCGCGGTCGAATTGGTCGCCGCCCACCCGAACCGAGCCGCTGCACGCCACGCTGCCAAGCGCGATCACGCCCACCTCGGTGGTGCCGCCGCCGATATCGACGACCATCGAGCCGGTCGCCGAGCCGACGGGCAAGCCCGCGCCCAGCGCCGACGCCAGCGATTCGTCGATCAGGTTCACGCTCGCCGCGCCCGAAGCAAAGGCCGCCTCGCGGATCGCCCGGCGCTCCACGCGCGTGGCGTCACCCGGCACGCAGACCGTGAACGCCGAACGTCGGCCGAAGAAACGGCGCGGCTTCGCCATGTCGACGAAGCGGCGCATCATGTGCTCGGCCGCGAAGAAGTCCGCGATCACGCCATGAGAAAGCGGCTTCACCGTCTGGAGGTTTTGCGGCGCACGGCCAAGGAGCGCCTTGGCCTCACGGCCCACGGCGGCGACGCTCGCGTCCGCGCCCTTGCCTTTGCCCGGATGCGCGCCGCGCTCGAAGCAGACGACCGAAGGCTGATCGAGCACGATGCCCCCGTCCGCCGTATAAATCAGCGTGTTGGCCGTACCGAGATCGACCGCCACCGTGTTGCGGACAGTGTGGCGGGACAGCGTGTGCAGAAGTGAAGATGGCTGCGTGGCTCGGGCCATGTGGTCGTTGTGTTTGAGAAGCGCGCCAAGCGGTGACGCGCTCCCGGAATTCAAACCCGGCGTTGATCGCTAAGCGAATCGTCTGAATATTAAGTAACAATCAGAAGCATTCAGCTGAACTATCCAACCTCGATTGGATCTTTCTGCTGACGATTGGCGTGTGCTTCGACGCGCGCCGGGCGCATGGGGCCTGGGCAGCCCACTGGCTCTATTTACGGCACAAGCCGGGCGAGACTTTAACCGCACCAGAAATAACCGGATAGATTAAGCGCTCAGTGTGGAAAAAATGCGTCAGGCCGCAGTGAAGTGCGGCCTGAGGTGGTTGACAACGCGAGGCGGGCGCCGCGCGTATAACGACGATTAACCCAGCGCGCGCACCAGCGCATCGCGGCCGAGCATCGCGCCCTGCGCCGTGATCGTGTGGCCCACACCCGGCAGCGCGTAAGCGGCCACGGCATAGCCCGCATCGCTGAACGCGGTGGCGGCGCGCTCGAGTTCCAGCACCGGAATGACGCTGTCGTCCTCGCCATGCACGAGCGTGAGCGGCGTGCGATTTTGCGCGACTACGGGCGTCGTGAGCCGCCCGGCGTAGGCGACCACGGCCGCCAGGCCTTCGGCCTGCGTCGCCACGTGATACAGCGACATGATCGAGCCTTGCGAAAAACCCACCAGCGCTAGCGCATCGAAGCCAACGCCCCAATGCGCGAGTTCGGCAGCCAGGCGCTTGTGCAGGATCGGCGCGGCCGCGGCCACGCGCGCGCCGCGATTGGCTTCGTTCACGTCGCGCAGCGTAAACCATTGGCGCCCGCCGAAGCCGCCGTCAAACGGCTCGCTGCCGTCGAGCGACGCGAACGCGACACCGGGCAGCGCGTCGCGCCACGCATCGGCTAGCGGCATCAGGTCGCGTGCGTTGCTGCCCACGCCGTGCAGCAACACGACGAGTGCGCGTGCATTACCCTCGGCCGGCGCCAGGCGCCAGCCTCCATCGAATTGTTCCCAGCTCATTCTCAAGATCCCCTGTGGGCGATGTTTCTGACGTGCGCGCGGGGGTCGGGTGGCAGGCATCGCGCTTGCGAATCCGACGGCCAATCCAGTGCGGTCCCCCGCGCCAGCCGCAAGGATACGCCGGCCTTGCGGGACGCGTCGCCGTGGCTGACATTCGAAAGGAAACGGTAAACATCCCTTGCGTACGCACCGCCCCGAAGCCCCTGCCTCGCGTGAGGATGCTTACACGCCCCTCCATGACCTTTTGAGATTGCGGTTATCCTTGCCGCAAATCCGGCCTGCCGTGCGCGCGGGCTCTTCCAGCTTTGCTGCACCCGAAACACGCGGAGAAGAAGCTTGAACCAGCCTGCCGCCTCGGCCACGCCGCCTGCCCCTCCCGCTCCACCGCCTCCGCTCGAAGGCGGCCGCCTGATCCTCGCGACCGTCGCCGTGGCGCTCGCGACCTTCATGAATGTGCTGGACACCTCGATCGCCAACGTCGCCATCCCGACGATCTCGGGCGACATGGGCGTCTCGGTCGACGAAGGCACGTGGGTCATCACCGTGTTCGCCGCGGCCAATGCGGTCTCGATTCCGCTTACCGGCTGGCTCACGCAGCGCTTTGGCCAGGTGCGCCTGTTCGTCGCGTCGATCTTCTCGTTCGTGATCGCCTCGTGGCTCTGCGGCATCGCGCCGAGCCTGCCGTTCCTGCTGGTCGCGCGCGTGTTGCAAGGCGCCGTGGCCGGCCCACTGATTCCGCTCTCGCAGGCCATCCTGCTCGGCTCCTGGCCGAAGGATAAATCGGCCACCGCGCTCGCGTTCTGGGCCATGACGACAACCGTGGGCCCGATCGCGGGCCCGGCGCTCGGCGGCTGGATCACCGACAGCTACAACTGGTCGTGGATCTTCTACATCAACATTCCGGTGGGCATCTTCGCGGGCTTCATCACCTGGAGCATCTACCGCAACCGCGAATCGCCCACGCGCAAGCCGCCCATCGACCTCGTCGGCCTCGGCCTGCTGATCGCGTGGGTCGCGTCGCTGCAAATCCTGCTCGACAAGGGCAAGGATCTCGACTGGTTCAGTTCGCCCGTGATCGTCACGCTGGGCATCGTCGCGCTGATCAGCTTTGCGTTTTTCCTCGTCTGGGAGTTGACCGAAGCGAATCCCATCGTCGATCTGCGGCTCTTTGCGCAGCGCAACTTCCTCGGCGGGACGATCGCGATTTCGGTGGCGTATGGCGTGTTCTTCGGCAATCTCGTGCTGCTGCCGCAGTGGATGCAGGAGTACCTGAACTACCGCTCGGTCGATGCGGGGCTCGTGACCGCTCCGCTCGGCGTCTTCGCAGTGATCCTCGCGCCGGTCGTGGGCCGCATCCTGCCGCGCTCGGACGCGCGCATCATCGCGACCTGCGCGTTCGTGCTGTTCGCCGTGGTGTTCTTCATGCGCTCGAATTATGTGATCGAGATCGACACGTTTCATCTGGTGCTGCCCACGCTATTGCAGGGCATCCCGATGGCGCTGTTCTTCGTGCCGCTCACCGCGATCATTCTCTCGGGCCAGCCGCCCGGCAAAGTGCCCGCGGCCGCCGGTCTGTCGAACTTCGTGCGGGTGTTCTGCGGCGCGGTGGGCACGTCGATTTCGACCAACGCCTGGAACAACCGCACGGTGTTGCATCACGAACGCCTGACCGAGCAGGCTTCGATCGACAATCCGGTCTTCCGTCAGTCGATCGAGAATACGCAGACGCTGTTGCATCTGAGCGAGCCGTCGGCGCGCGCGTTGTTCGATTTCCAGCTGACGACCCAGGCCGCGATGATGGGCTTGAACGACATTTTCTATATCTCGGCGATCATCTTTCTCGCCATCATTCCGCTCATCTGGATCACGAAGTCGACGCGCGGCGGCGGAGGTGGCGGCGCGGCGGGCGCGCACTGAGCGCGCCCTGTGGCCGACGCGTTCAGGCGAAGCGCAGCGGCGAATATGGCGTCGGGTCGGTAAACGGCGTCTCGCCCATGATCTGCTCGGCGACGAGGCGCGCCGTCACCGGCCCGAGCGTGAGGCCATGATGGTTGTGGCCGAACGCGAACCACAGCCCCGGATGACGCGGCGCAGGCCCGAGCACCGGACGCATGTCCGGCGTACAGGGGCGCATACCCATCCACGGTGTCTCGTCGAGACGCTCGCCTAGTCCAAACACCGGCCGCGCCGCGCGCTCGGCGGCGTCGAGTTGCGTGTAATTGGGCGGCCGTTCGCGCGTGGCGAGTTCCACCCCGGTCGTAAGGCGCAGGCCGCGGCGCATCGGCGCGACCACATAACCGCCTTCGATATCCACCACCGGACGCAGCAGCGGCGCGCCCGCCGAGGCCGCGTAGTGCATGTGATAGCCGCGCTTGGCCATCAGCGGCACGCGGTAGCCAAGCGGCGCCGTCACCAGGTCCGACCACGGCCCCATTGCCACGACGGCGAGTTCGGCGCTCAGCGGCCCGTCTTCGGTCTGCACCTGCCAGCCGCTGCCCTGCGCGCGCAGCGTGCGCGCGTCGCCCTTCACGAACTTGCCGCCTTCGCGCAGGAACAGTTGCGCATAGCCCTTGGTCAGCTCGCCGGGATCGGCCACGCTGGCCGGGTCGATCCAGTGAATCGCGCCCGCATAGCCCTCGGCGAGCGACGCCTCGGCCGCGCGCAAGCCCGCCGCGTCGAAGGTCTCGATGCGCAGGCCATGATCGGCGGCGAGATGCTGCGCCGCTTCGCGCTCGCGCTCGAACTGCTCCGGCGACCGATACGCCTCCAGCCAGCCAATCGGCCGCACGAGTTCGCGCAGATCGGTGCGCGCGACGAGCGCCTCGTGCTCCGCGACGCTGCGCTGAATGAGCGGCAGCATGTCGCGCGCCGCGAGCGCCAGCCGCGCGGGCGCCGACTCGCGCCAGAAGGTGGCGAGCCAGCGCGCGTAAGCGGGCAGCGAGCGCACGTCGTAGCGCAGCATCGTCGAGTCGTTGCGCGCGAGACGCAGCAGCGTGCGCCAGTCGCGCGGAAAGCCATACGGCACCACCGACGACGCCTCGATCAGCCCCGCATTGCCGTGGCTGGTTTCCTCGCCCGGCGCGCGCCGGTCCACGAGCGTGACGCGCACGCCCCGCGCCTGCAGATGCAGCGCAACGCTCACGCCGACGATGCCCGCGCCGAGCACGATCGCGTCCTTGCTCATGCCATTCCTCTGGAGTCCGTACCGGTTTACATCAATGCGCGACGATGTCGCGGCCGAAATACTTCATCGACAGCTTCGTGAGCGTCCCGTCCTTGCGCAGCGAATCGAGCGCCGCGTCCACCTTGACCTTGAGCGCCGCGTCGTTCTTGCGCAAGCCCCAGCCCGTGCCCTCGCCCAGCGTAGCCGGATCCTTGAGCGGCGCGCCCGCGAAATCATAGTCCTTGCCCTGCGGTTTCGAGAGGAAACCGTCGGTGGCAGTCTGCACTTCCTGCACCGCGCCGTCCAGACGGCCCGAAGCGAGGTCCGCGAAAATCTGGTCCTGGCTCTCGTACGTGACGACCGACACGCCCGCCGGCGCCCAATGCTTGCGCACGTAATCCTCTTGCGTCGTGCCTTGCTGCACGCCGATCTGCTTACCCTTGAGGCTCGCCGTCGTGGGCTGCAGGCCCGAGCCGCGCTTCGCGATCATCTGAATCGGCATGACGTACACGGCCGGCGTGAAGTCGATCTGCTGGCGACGCTTGTCCGTGATGTTCATCGCCGAGTTGATGACGTCGAACTTGCGCGCCTCGAGCGCCGCGATCAGGCCGTCGAAGCTGTTCTCGACCCACACGCACTTGACCTGCATGCGCTGGCAGACGGCATTGCCGATGTCGATGTCGAAGCCCTGCAACTGGCCGGACGGCGCCTTGCTCTCGAACGGCGGGTACGACGCTTCCACGCCAAAGCGCAACGTCTGCTGATCCTGTGCCTGCGCCACGCCCGCCATCATGCCAAGCCCCGCGCCCAGCAAGGCGGCCAGTCCCGCGAGCCGCGCCTTGTGCGCGTAGCGATTCGTCTTCGTGTTCATCGTCGTCACCATAGTCGTAATGAGGTCGGGCGGACGGCACGCCGGGAAGACGCCGCGTCCACAGGACGAATATAGACGAAAAATAAAAATAAAGTCTAGAATGGACAAAAAAGTCTACACCCGGAACCGCTTCGATACGCGCCTGATTACCGATCGCCGCGCGCGTCGAGATCCATTGAAGGAGTTTCAGCATGACCGCAACGTCCAAAGCAACCCCAGTCGCCCCGTTCATCGTCGATGCCGCGCAGGTGCGCGCCGCGCTGCCCGCGCTCGACGTGCGCGGCGCGCTCGCGCGCATGTTCGCCTCGCTCGGCCGCGACAACGCCGTGCAGCCGCCGCAGACGCTCGCCCTGTTCCCGCAACAGGCCGGCGACTACATCACCTATCTGGGCGTGCTGGCCGAAGCGGGCGTGTTCGGCGCGAAACTCTCGCCCTACATCGCGGGCGCGAACGGCGCGAAGCCCATCATCACGGCCTGGACCGCGCTGATGTCGATGCACACCGGCCAGCCGCTCATGTGGTGCGACGCCGCACTGCTCACGACCGAGCGCACCGCGGGCACCACGGCGCTCGCCGTCGATCAGCTCGCGCCGCGCGAGGCGCGCCGACTCGCCGTGATCGGCGCGGGCGATGTGGCGCTCGCGCATATCCGCCATGCGGCGCCGCTGCGCGCGTGGGAGAGCATCCGCGTGTGGTCGCCGAAACTCGCGAGCGATATGCAACGCGCCGAAAGCGTGCGCGCCACCGATGCGCGCGTGAGCATCGCCGCTTCGGCGGAAGACTGCGTGGCCGACGCCGATGTGGTCATGCTCTGCACCTCGTCGGGCAAGCCGGTGCTCGCGCTCGACACGCTCAGCAAGCCCGCGCTCATCACCTCGATCAGCACCAACGTCGCGCACGCGCACGAGATCGATCCGGCCGCGCTGCCCACGCTCGACGTCTATTGCGACTACCGCCGCACCACGCCGCACAGCGCGGGAGAAATGACGATCGCCGCGCGCGAGCACGGCTGGTCGCCGGACGCGATCGTGGGCGATCTCGGCGAACTCGCCAACGACGCCTGCCCGCGCCCCGGCTACACGCGCCATGTGTTTTTCCGCTCGATCGGCCTGGGGCTGGAGGACATGGCGGTGGCGTATGCGCTCTACACGCATCTGCGCGAGCAGCGCGTCGCGCAATAACGCATGAAAGAAGCAGTATCATCGACGTCCTCTTCGATGTGACACCCCACGGTCCCTGCCCGATGCAGAAAACGAAACCCGCCAGCAAGAAGGCAACCCCGCCATCCGCATCACGCGCGCGCCTGCTCGAACGCTACGCGCACGTGGCGGACAGCATCACGACGCTGTTCTTCCCGTTCGCCGAAGTCGTGATCCACGATCTCGCGGATCAGACCGTGGCGTATCTGTCGAACAATCTCTCGAAGCGCGAGATCGGCGACGACGCGGCGCTTGAGGACGTCGAGGAAACCACGCGCAACAAGCTGCTCGGCCCCTACGAGAAAGTGAACTGGGACGGGCGGCGCATGCGCTGCGTGAGCACCGCGCTCTTCGACGACGACGGCCGCGCCGCCGGCGTCATGTGCATCAACTTCAACATCGCCGCGTTCGACGACATGCAGGCCACGCTCGATCTGTTCCTGCGCGGCGCGGGCGTGATCGCGCAACCCGAAGAGCTGTTCAAGGACGACTGGCAGGAGCGCATCAACACCTTCCTGCACGGCTGGCTGCGCGAGCGCCAGGTGGCGCTCAACTCGCTCACGCGCGAGCACCGGCGCGAGCTGGTCGAAGCGCTCTACGCCGAAGGCGCGTTCAAGGGCAAAAGCTCGGCGAACTATGTGGCGAAGGTGCTGGGCATGGGCCGCGCGACCGTCTACAAGCATCTGCGCGAGATGAAGGGCGACGTCGAATAACCCGCGTTGCGCGCCCGCGCCAGGCGTTCGCACGACCATCGCGCCGCCGCAGGGGAATCGCTACAATCGCCGGACTTCGGCGCGCGCGTTGTCGTGCCGTCCATTCTCGCGACGCCCATGAACTACACGCCCATCCTCGACGCGATCCATCGCGACCTGCAACCGCACATCGGCCTGGGCCGTGTCGCCGACTACATTCCCGAACTCGCGACCGTCGATGCCAATCATTTCGGCATGGCGATCGTCACCGTCGACGGTCAGGTCTATCGCACCGGCGACGCCGACGTGCGTTTCTCGATCCAGAGCATTTCCAAGCTGTTCGCCTGCACGCTGGCGTTCCAGTTGCTCGGCGATGCGCTCTGGGAACGCGTGGGGCGCGAGCCGTCGGGCACGGCGTTCAACTCGCTCGTGCAACTCGAATTCGAAGGCGGCAAGCCGCGTAATCCCTTCATCAACGCGGGGGCGCTCGTGGTCACCGACGTGCTGTGCCGCCGCTTCGTGCAGGCGGAAACGGCGCTGGTGGATTTCGTGCGGCGGCTCTCGGGTGAGCCAGGCATCGGCTACGACCTGAAGGTCGCGCAGTCGGAACTGGCACACGCCGAGCGCAATCGCGCGATGGCGCATTTCATCGCGAGCTTCGGCAATCTGGACATGCCCGCCGATACGGTGATCGACGCGTATTGCCGCCAGTGCGCGATTTCGATGAGCTGCGTGGAACTCGCGCGCGCGGCGCTGTTCCTCGCCAACGGCGGCGTCTCGCCCGCGAGCGGCGAGCATGTGCTCGACGTTAGTTCGGCCAAGCGGCTCTCGGCGCTCATGCTGACCTGCGGCACGTACGACGCGGCGGGCGATTTCGTTTATCGCGTGGGACTGCCCGCGAAGAGCGGTGTGGGCGGCGGGATCGTCGCGGTGCTGCCCGGCGAGTTCGCGGTGTGCGTGTGGTCGCCGGGGCTCGACGCGAACGGGAATTCGCATGTCGGTTCGCTGGCGCTGGAGCAGCTGACGACGCGCACCGGCCGTTCGATCTTTTGAGGACCTGGCTATGACAGTTCAGATTCGCGACGAACTACCCGCCGATATCCCCGCGATTCACGCGCTGACCGAGGCGGCGTTTCTGCACGCGCCGCATACGAGCCATACGGAGCAATTCATCGTCGACGCGCTGCGGGCGGCGGCTGAGTTAGCGGTGTCGCTGGTTGCCGTGGACGGTGGCGAGATCGTGGGGCATGTTGCGCTTTCGCCTGTGGCGTTGTCGGATGGCTCGACGGGATGGTTCGGTTTGGGGCCGATTTCGGTGGCGCCCGAGCGGCAGCGCGAGGGCCTTGGCAGCCGGTTGGTCGAACGTGCGCTCGATGCGCTGCGCGCGCGGCAAGCGGCGGGCTGCGTGCTGCTGGGAGATCCCGCTTACTACCGGCGCTTTGGATTTACGCCCGAGCCTGCTTTGGTGCTGCCTGGCGTGCCGGCGGAATACTTTCAGGCGATAGCGTTGAACGGGCCCGTGCCGACGGCGACGGTACGCTATAGCGACGCGTTCGAGGCGCGCGCGTAGCGCCGCCAGCGCGAGCGGCTAACTCAGGCCGCGAGCTCGAATTTGAAGTGCTTGCCGAGCGCCGCCGCCGCGCTCGCCAGCGTCGCCAACGTCAGACTCGTATCATTTTCGTCGAGCAGCCGGTTAAGCGCTGCGCGGCTCGTTCTCATCCTCGCGGCCAGTTCGGTCTTCGTGAGCTTCTGAGCCTTCATTTCCTGCTGGATCTGCCAGGCAATCACGCGCTTCATCGCTGTCGCCGTGGCCTCTTCGAGCATGCCCTCTTCGGCGAGGAAGTCGTCAAAGCTTCCACCGACGTGCCTGTTTGCCATCCTCTGCTCCTTGCTCAGTTAGCTGTTCATCAAGGCACGCAGACGCTCCTTTGCGAGCGCCATGTCTTCTTGCGGCGTGGCCTGCGACTTCTTGATGAAGCCGTGCAGCAAGACCATCGCACCACCTTCGATCGTGAAAATGACGCGCGCGATACGCAAGGGCAAGCGAACGCGCACTTCCCATAAGTCACGCGCCAACTTGCGCACGAGCGGCATACCCAACGGCCAGCCGATCTGCACTGTCTTTATCTCTTCGCCGATCGCTCTTCTCTCTGCTGCATCCAGCTCCCTGAGCCATTGCCGGACCGGCTCGTTTCCTGACTCCGTACAAAAGAAATGAACGGATAGAACCGGTTCGAGCTGGGCAGAGGCAAGGGAATGATTGCGCATCGAGACGATTTAATCGTATCAAATTTGGTACGAAAATTCAATCCGGACGGACGACCGGCGAGGGTTAATGGTCGCGAAATCCTTGCTGCGCCGGCAGCGCTAAATGCTTGCTCCATGCGTCAGCGCAAACTTTGGAGCGTTGATCGTGACTCTCAACTTATTCGAGCCCCCAAAAAATAACTTTGACAAACACTCTTAAGATATATATCTTAAGACACATCTTAAGACACTCAGTGACAGGAGGCTTCATGCGCCACCCTCATCATTTCGGACATCATGGCCGTCACGGCCACGGCGGTCGCGCCGCTCGCGATTCGTTTGCCGCCCACAGCCCGGACGAATTCGCCGGCGCCCGCTTCGCCATGCGTCACCCGCTGCACGCGCTGCGCCATGCGATGGGACGCCGCGGCGGCGAAGGCCCGGGCGATTTCGGCGATCGCTTCGGTGACGGCTTTGGTCGTGGTCACGGCGGCCACGGTGGCTTTGGCGGCCCCGGCGGCTTCGGTGACGGCGACGGTTTCGGCCGCGGCCGCAAGTTCACCTCGGAAGACCTGCAGTTCATGCTGCTCGCGCTGCTCGCCGAGCGCCCGAGCCACGGCTATGAGCTGATCAAGGCACTCGATTCGCGCTCGAACGGCTTCTACAGCCCGAGCCCCGGCATGGTCTATCCGGCCCTCACGTATCTGGAAGAACTCGGCTACGTCAGCGTGACGCTCGAAGGCAACCGCAAGCGCTACGAGCTGTCCGCCGAAGGCCGCACCCATCTGGACGCGAACCGCGAGCGCGCCGACCTGATCCTCGCCAAGCTCACGCATTTCGGCCGCAAGATGGACCTGATGCGCCGTGCGTTCGCGGGCGAAGATCCCGCCGACGGCAGCGCTTGGGTCCGCGAGCTCATCGAGGCGCGCCGCGCCCTCAAGCGCGCGCTGCTGCGCCGCACGGACGCGTCGCCCGAGGAGCAACGCCGTATCGCGGCGATCCTCGTCCGCGCCACCCAGGAAATTGAAAACGGCGGCAACGTCGACGAGAGCACCAGCGCACAAGACAGCGGGAACCCCGGCGCCTGAGCGCCTGACGCCACTCACCCGCACCATCATCGTCGATCGTCAGCCGTCCATTTATCGGAGTCATAGATGCAGAATCAGTCCAATCTCGAAGTCGCCCGCGTGCGACACCCGCTGAAGTTCCGTCTGTTGCGCGTTGCGCGCGTGGAAACGCTGTCGTCGACGCTCGTGCGCGTCACCTTGACCGGCGATCTGGGCGATTTCGTCTCGGCGTCGTTCGACGATCACGTGAAGGTGTTTTTCCCGGCCGCGGGCGAAGATAAGCCCGTGCTGCCGAGCCTGGGCCCCGACGGCATCGTGTTCCCGGAAGGCGTCGAGCGTCCCGCCGCGCGCGATTACACGCCGCGCCGCTTCGACCCCGTCGCCAATGAACTCGATATCGAATTCGCCCTGCACGAGGCCGGTCCCGCGACCGCGTGGGCGGCGCAAGCCCAGCCCGGCCAGTATCTGGGCGTAGGCGGCCCGCGCGGTTCGATGGTGATCCCCACGGGCTTCGACTGGCATCTGCTGATCGGCGACGAAACGGCCCTGCCCGCGATCCAGCGCCGCCTGACCGAGTTGCCCTCGGGCGCGCGTGTCGCCGTGGTCGCGGAAGTCACGAACCGCGCCGCACGCATCCCGCTGCCGACCGAAGCCGATCTCTACGCCACGTGGCTCTATCGCGACGAACTGGATTCGGAGCAACCGCTCGTCGATGCGCTCGGCGAAGTCTGGCTGCCGCCCGGCGAAGGTTATGTGTGGGCCGCTGGCGAAGCCTCGGCGATCCGCGCCGTGCGCGCCTACCTGGTCAACGAGCGCGGCGTCGACAAGAAGCGCATCCGCGCGTCGGCCTACTGGCGTCAGGGCGCGCAGGCCGCGCACGAAACGATCGACGACTGATCGACGCGATCAACGCAATCAACGCGATCGGTCCGATCAACCTGATCAACCCGGCAAGCGCCGCCCTGCCTTCGGGCAGGCGGCGCTTGCGTGATAAAGAGACCCGCCCGACGGGTCGTCCTCAATGACCTTGATCCTCAATCCGCTGCGCGAACGCACGTTGCTCTGGCTGCTCGCGCTCACGCAGTTCACCGTCATCATGGATTTCATGGTGATGATGCCGCTCGGCCCGCAGATCATGCATGCGTTCGCGATCACGCCGGCGGCCTTCGCCACGGCGGTCTCGGCGTATTCGCTGTGCTCGGGGCTCTCGGGCCTGTTCGCGGCCACCTATATCGACCGTTTCGACCGCCGTCGTCTACTGCAGGTGACGTATGCGCTGTTCGCGCTCTCGAATCTCGCCTGCGCGCTCGCGACGAACTTCCATCTGCTGCTGGCCGCGCGTGCGTTCGCGGGCCTCACGGGCGGCATCCTCGGCTCGATCGTGATGGCGATCGTCAGCGACGTGATTCCCGTCGCGCGGCGCGGCGCGGCGACCGGCGTGATCATGACGGCGTTCTCGATCGCCGCGATCGCGGGCGTGCCGGCGGGCATCCTGCTCGGCGCGCATTTTGGCTGGAGCGCGCCGTTCATGCTGCTCGTGCTGCTGTCGGCCGTGATCTGGATCGCGGGCTCACGCGTGGTGCCCTCGCTCACGGAACACGTCGATCGCGAAACGCCGCTGCGCGCGATTCTGCCGCGCCTGTGGCAATTGCTCACGCTGCCGCGTCATCTGAAGGCGTTCACGCTCACCTTCACGATGATGACGGCGCACATGCTGGTGATCCCGTTCATCTCGCCAATGCTGGTCGCCAATCACGGCATCGCGCCCGAGAAACTGTCCTGGCTCTACATGGCCGGCGGCGCTTCGACCTTTGTGACTTCGCGCGCGGTCGGCCGACTCGCTGACCGTTTCGGCAAGCGTCGCGTCTTCCGCATCATGGCGCTCCTCTCGCTCGTGCCGGTGCTGTTCGTCACGCATCTGCCCACGCTGCCCTTCGTGGGGCTGGTGGCGTTCTTCGCGGTGTTCATGATCGCGCTCTCGGGCCGCATGGTGCCGATGCAGGCGCTCATCACGACGATTCCCGAACCCGCCCGGCGCGGCGCGTTCCTGAGCGCGAACAACGCGGTGCAGGCGCTCGGCATGAGTATCGGCGCATGGGTGGGCGGTCTGCTGCTGACGAACGGCCCGAATGGCACGCTGGAAGGCTTCGGGCATAACGGCTGGCTGGCCGTCGTGTTCACGGTCGCGGCCGTGGCATGGGTCTCGCAGGTGCGCGGCGCGGGCGACGAACCCGCCTCACCCGCGGCGCCTCAACAAGGCGGCGCGGTACGCACGGCGCAATCGTAAGCGCAGCACGCAAGCCCAGAAACAAAAACGCGCGGCGGACTCTCCAGTCCGCCGCGCGTAGTTTTATGCGCACAAAGTTGGGGCAGACACTCGCCCGCTATTTCACCCTGCGAGCGTCTTACGACGCGCACGCACCGCTTCGGCCAGCCCGTCGAGCACCGGCTCCGTCTGCGCCCAGCTGATGCAGGCGTCGGTGATCGACACGCCGCGCTTGAGCGGCACGCCCGGCTTGAGATCCTGGCGGCCTTCGTCCAGATGGCTCTCGATCATCACGCCGACGATGCGCTTGTCGCCACCCGCCAGTTGCGTGCCGATGTCGCGCGCCACGTCGATCTGGCGCTGATGCGCCTTGTTCGAGTTCGCGTGCGAGCAGTCGATCATGACTTCCTCGCGCAGCCCCGCCTTCGCCAGCGCCGCACAGCACGCCGCCACCGAGGCCGCGTCGTAGTTCGGCCCGCTCTTGCCGCCGCGCAGGATCACGTGGCAATCCTGGTTGCCGCGCGTCTCGAAGATCGCGGCCATGCCCATCTTCGTCATGCCCATGAAGGCGTGGCTCGCGCTCGCCGCGACGATGGCGTCCGCCGCCACCTGCACGCCGCCGTCCGTGCCGTTCTTGAAGCCAATCGGGCACGACAGCCCCGAGGCCAGTTGCCGATGGCTCTGGCTCTCGGTCGTGCGCGCGCCGATCGCGCCCCACGACACCAGATCGGCGATGTATTGCGGACTCAGCAGATCGAGGAATTCGGTGCCGGTGGGCAGGCCCAGCGCATCGATTTCGAGCAGCAACTGGCGCGCGGCGCGCAGGCCCTCATTGATGCGGAAGCTGCCGTCGAGACGCGGGTCGTTGATATAGCCCTTCCAGCCCACCGTCGTGCGCGGCTTCTCGAAGTACACGCGCATGACGATCAGCAGATCGTCCTTGAGCGCGTCGGCCTTTGCCTTGAGCAGTTTCGCGTATTCGATCGCCTGGTCGTGGTCGTGGATCGAGCACGGACCGACCACAATCACGAGACGGTCGTCGCGCTGCGCGAGCACGTCGGCGATCTGCGCGCGGCTCGTTTCCACCAGCGTCTGCGTGGCCTGGGGGACCGGCAGTTCGTCGAGCAGCAGCGCGGGCGAGATCAGCGGACGAACCGCGCCGATGCGCACGTCGTCGATACGGGTGGTGTCCTGGGTAGCGTCGGCGACGCCGACTTCCTGGTCGTGCTGCGGATTGTCGATACGGCTCAAGATATTCTCCTCAGGCGCGTTGGGCGGCCCAGGCGCTGCGTTCTACGCGCGGTGTATGTTTGGGGGCAAAGAAAGATTATCGCATCCGGGGCCACGTCTCGAATCGGGACGCGAGCGATGCATGAAAGTGCAAGAACGCCGCCCCAAATGAAACGAGGCGGCATTGCGCCGCCTCGTTTCCCTGCCAGGACAGGCCAGTGGCCTGCCCGGGTGCGATCAGTTCGCCGACCCGCCGAGCGGATAGCCCTTGCCCGCCAGCCGCCGCGCGATGCGCACGAGCGCAAGCCACTGCTGGGCGATGAGGCCCTCGCCGTAGTTCACGCCTCGGCCTTCCGGCGCGGCCAGTTGGTCGCGAATGCCGGTCGGCTCATGGGCCTTGTTCCACGACGCCGTACGGAACATCACGTCCCAGAACGAAAACAGCACGCCGAAGTTGCAGCCATAGCGCGTGCCTTCATGGCCGTAGCCAATCGCGTGATGGCGGCGATGAAACGCCGGGCTCACGAGAATGCGCTCCAGCACGCGGCCATAGTCGAGCCGTGCGTTCACGTGCTGCACCGCTTGCAGGAAGTTGCTCACGGCGATCAGGACGACGAACTGCGCGGGCGGCACACCGATAATCAGCGAGATCCCCGCGAAGAACGCCGCCTGGATCACGTCGTCGAGGAAGTGATTGCGATCGTCGCACCACAGCGACATCTGCTGCTGGCTGTGATGGACCGCGTGCAATTCCCACCACACGCCGAAGCGATGCTGCCAGCGGTGATACCAGTAGCCCGCGAAATCGAGCACGATCAGATAGATCGCGAACGACACGTACGGCCGATCCGTCACACCGGGCCACAGACTGTCCACGTCGATGTTCGGAATATTGTGGATCGCCATCAGGCTCTGCCAATGATTGAACAGCGGCGTGAGCACGAAGAAGAACGCGATATTCAGAATCCCGAGCTTGGCAATCCACGTGTACCAGACGTCGGCACGCACGGCCTTGCGATCACCCCACGCTTCGAGCGGGCGCAACGCTTCGAGCGGACGCAGCAACACAAAGGTCAGCAGGATTTCGAGCACACCCACGATCACCCAGTAGAGCGCGTCGTAGGTGTCCTCGTCGTAGCCCATCAGGCCGACCTTGTAGAAGATCGGCTGCACCACGTCCACGTAGACGAGGGTCTGCAACCAGGAAACCAGGTTGTCGGCCTGCGAAAGCAGCGTGTCAAGCATTGAAACTCCCGGTCATCAGTCCGGATTCGGCGCCACCACGGGCGCACGGTTCGCGAAATAAATGCCGTGCGGCGAACGGCCAACGGCAATCGTGTCGATCAGCTGGCGCGTCGTGAGATCGATGATGCCCACGTGGCGCGCGAAGCGGAACGTAACCCACAGATAGCGTTTGTCGGCGGAAAGTTCCATATCGTCGGGACCGGGACGCAGGCCCGTGATGTCGCCGACCTTGGTGAGCGTCGTGTAATCGAGAATGCTGATGGTGCTTTCCACGCGATTCGACACGACCACGTGCTTGCCGTCGTCGAGATTGCGGAAGTTGTGCGCGCCGCGGCCCGTCTGGATTTTCTTGACCAGCGTGCGGTTGCGCCAGTCCACCACGGCCACGTCGTCCTCGCCCGTCATGCCGATCAGGAGGTACTTGTCGCCGGGCGTCATCCACAGACCCGCGGGCGTGTTGCCGATCTTCAGCTTCCACAGCACGGTCTGCGAGGCCAGGTCGATCGCGGCCACTTCGCCGGTGTCCTGCAGCGTCACGAACGCAATCTTGCTGTCCGAGGAGAAGGTGATGTGGCTAGGCGTCTTGCCGAGCGGAATGCGCTTGGCGATGGTGACGTCATGGCCGTTGTAGCTGTAGACGTCCACGCGATCGAGACGCAGGCCGGCGGTCACGAACCACTTGTGATCGGGCGAGAAACCGAGCTGATACGGATCTTCGATGCCTTCGACGCGGCGCTGCACCTTGCCCGTGTGCGGATCGAGGAACATCAGGTCGTTCGAGACCGAATCGGCGACGATCAGCGACTGGCCGTCGGGCGTAATCATTAGGTGATGCGGCTCCTTGCCGGTCGGCTCGGTGCCGACCACGGTGCGGCTCGCCTCGTCGACGAGCGAGAGCTGCGCCTCGCCGGAATCGAGCACGATGACCTTGTCGTTGGTGTCGGCCTGGGCGAGCGCGCTGCACGCGAGACCGCCGAGAAGCAACGCCGCTGCAAGGCTGCGTCTCGGGTTCCGGGTAAAGCTGAATTTCGGGAAATCTGGCATTTCGTATGGGCAGGAGAACCGGTGCATAACCGGAGTGAGCGCGCGCAGGGCCGGTTTGTGCTGAGATAGAGCCTGGTGCGCCGCAACGCGGTCGAAAGCCAGACGAAACCTCGCTGAAACCGGGCAGCGAAGCGGATTGCAAGGCGATCCGCGAAGAGCGCGCGCGGAACATCTGCTTAACGCGCGACAGCCTTATTCCGATGACGCGCGCGGCGTTTTCCGACGAGTTTTTCTCATGTGTGCCGACCCCGTGCCACATTGTCGCGACACGTTCCGGCCCCTCAACCTCGAACGAGGCGTTCATGCACCATCGCACGCGTGACGACCGCCTGGATGACGTGCCCGACGGACTCTCCGCCAGCACGGCGCGCAAGGTGCGCGAGGCGCTCGAAGGACGCCGTCGCGGGGCCGCGCTGCTCCTGCCGCTCGCGGGGCCAGCGGTGATCGTCTCGGTGGCCTATGTGGACCCCGGCAATTTCGCGACCAACATTCAGGCCGGCGCGCGCTATGGCTACGCGCTGCTGTGGGTCGTGGTGCTTGCGAATCTCGTCGCCATGCTGTTTCAGGCGCTGTCCGCGAAACTCGGCATCGTCACCGGGCGCAATCTCGCCGAACTGTGCCGCGAACGCCTGCCCGCACCGCTCGTCTGGGCCATGTGGATCGTGAGCGAAATTGCGGCGATGGCCACCGATCTCGCCGAGTTTCTCGGCGGCGCAATCGGCCTCGCCCTGCTGCTGCATGTGCCCTTGCTCGCGGGCATGGCGCTCACGGCGCTCGTGACCTACGGATTGCTGCTGTTCGAGCGCGCCGGATTCCGGCCGCTGGAGCTCGTAATCGGCGGGCTCGTTGCGGTGATCGGGCTGTGCTATTTGCTGGAGCTGTTCATTACGCCGGTCGCGTGGCGCGACGTCGTGCGCGACCTGGCCACGCCGCGTCTGCCCGACGCGCAGGCCGTGACGATCGCGGTGGGCATCGTCGGCGCGACCGTCATGCCGCATGCGCTTTTCCTGCATTCGGGCCTCACTCAGGCACGCGTGCAGCCGCGCGACGACCTCGAGCGCACGCGCCTGTTGCGCTTCTCGAATGTCGAGGTGATCGTCGCGCTCTCGCTTGCGGGCCTCATCAACATGGCGATGATGATGATGGCCTCGGCGTCCTTCCACCTGGGCCACGCCGACGTCGCCGAAATCGAGACCGCGTGGCATACGCTCGCGCCGTTATTCGGCGTCGCGGCGGCGGGCATCTTTCTCGTCTCGCTGATCGCTTCGGGGATATCGAGTTCGGTAGTCGGCACGCTCGCGGGCCAGATGATCATGCAAGGTTTCGTGGGGTTTCAGATTCCGCTCTGGCTGCGCCGCCTCGTGACGATGGTGCCGAGCTTCGTGGTGGTGGGTCTTGGCGTGAACGCCACTGAAGCACTGGTGGCGAGCCAGGTGGTGTTGAGTCTCGCGCTGCCGTTCCCGATGGCCGCGCTCGTCTGGTTCACCTGCCGCCGTGACGTCATGGGGCAGTATCGGAATCGCACAGCGCTGGCTGCGCTTGCCATCGTCGGGGCTATCGCCGTGCTCGCGCTCAATGCTCTGCTGCTGGCGCAGACCTTCGGCTTCGCGATACCCGGTCTCGGCTGAGTGCATTACGTGAAGCCTCGTTTCAAGGGCTCAGCGCGAAGCGTGCAGCGCAACATGCGCAAGGCGAGCGATTCGCTCAATTCATCGGTCCTCTGTGCTCGAACCGTGCAACAAGCCCCCACGCCAACGCTGACTTCGTTCGTCATGCGTGCAAACTCGCGCGAAACCATGCAACATTAGCCTCTTTCACCGCGCCCGCCCTTGCGGCGAGTGCGAACTTCGCAACCTTGCGCCACAAATCGCCACAACCGAGCGACCTGCCATGACGAAACAGCCTGCCCAAGCCGCGCCCGACCAGCCCGTCGACATGATCATCTTCGGCGGCGGCGGCGACCTGGCCGCGCGCAAACTGCTCCCCGCGCTCTACATGGCGCACCTGCACGGCAACCTGCCTCCCGAGACGCGCATCATCGCCGTCGGCCGCAAGAACTGGACGATCGACGACTATCGCAAGTTCATGGAAGAGCAGTCGCGTCCCTTCATCGATGCCAAAGCCTTCGATGCGCAAGCCTGGGACCGCTATCTGGGCCTGTTCCAGTACGTCATCATCGACGTCAACGCGACCGAGGATTACGCGCGACTGAAGACCGCTTCGCGTGAGCATGCGATCCGCGCGTTCTATCTCTCGACCTCGCCGGAACTGTTCACGACGATCTGCGACAACCTCTCGGCGGTGGGCCTCGTCGATGCGAGTTCGCGCGTCGTGCTCGAAAAGCCGCTCGGTCACGATCTGGCTTCGGCCGTGGAGATCAACGAGTCGGTGGGCCGCCACTTCGCGGAATCGCAGATCTACCGGATCGACCATTACCTCGGCAAGGAAACGGTGCAGAACCTGATGGTGCTGCGCTTCGGCAACCCGATCTTCGGGCCGCTGTGGCAAGCGCCGTATATCCGCAGCGTGCAGATCACGGTGGCGGAAACGGTGGGCGTGGGCAGCCGCGCGGGCTTCTACGATCACACCGGCGCGCTGCGCGACATGGTGCAGAACCACCTGCTGCAACTGCTGTGCATCGTGGCGATGGAGCCGCCTGTCTCGCTCGACCCGGATGCCGTGCGCGACGAAAAGCTCAAGGTGCTGCGCTCGCTGCGCCCGATGTCGCTCGCCGATATCGCACGCGATACCGTGCGCGGCCAGTACGCGGCGGGCGCCGTGGACGGCCAGCCGGTGAAGGGCTATCTGGAAGAAGACAATGTTCCGGCCGACAGCAAGGCCGAAACCTTCGTCGCGCTGCGCGCCCACATCAACAACTGGCGCTGGGCCAACGTGCCGTTCTTCCTGCGCACGGGCAAGCGCCTGCAAAAGCGCCAGTCGGAGATCGTCATCGAGTTCGCGGACCTGCCCTTCTCGATCTTCCCGAGCGGCCCGCGCAACTATGGCAACCGCCTCGTGATCCAGCTTCAGCCGGAAGAGTCGATCCAGTTGCAGATGCTTGCGAAGGAACCGGGCAGCGGCATGAACATGCTGCCCGTGAGCCTGAATCTCGATCTGCAACAGGCGATTCCCGAGCGCCGCGCGGAAGCCTACGAGCGCCTGCTGATCGACGTGATCCGCGGACGCCTCACGCACTTCATGCGCCGCGACGAACTCGAAGCCGCATGGACGTGGGTCGAGCCGATTCTCGACGGCTGGAAGGAACTGAACGACCGTCCGCGCGCTTACACGGCGGGCACGTTCGGCCCGGCGGCATCGTCGGCATTGCTCGCACGCGAAAACATGTCGTGGGCTGAAGAGGCTTAAACGAAGCTACGCCGCGCGGGTGGACCGACTGGCGGCCTGGACGTGTTCAGGCCGCCGCGGTTCGCTCGCGCATCATCACTTCGAACGCATCCGTGATGCGTTGCACGTGGGCGTTCTTGTGCGCCAGTTCGCCGTCGGGGCGCTCGCGATGCACGAGCATCGTCGCGTTCGCTTCGAACACAAACACGCTGCCATCCTCCAGCAGCGTGAAATCCACCCCCGCATAGTCGAGATCGAGCCGCTGACCGAGTGCAGTGATCGCGGCCATCGCCTTTTCGCCGAGTGCGGCCTGCGGGTCGGCGAGAAAACGCGCTTCTTCGTCGAGCTTCCAGCGCACGCCTTCCATGCCCGCCGAAAAATAATGGACCATCCAGTGCGGCGAGATCGCCAGGTGGTACGGATAGGGCTTGCGATCGACGAACGCAACGCGATACTTGCGGCACGCGCCGTCGGCGTCGCGCGTGTCGCGAAACGCGCTCACGTAGAACGGCCCCGCCTGGGCGGCGAGCGCCGCATCGAGTTCCGCGGGCGTATCGCAACGCACGAGCCCTTCGCCGCCGTGCGTCGCCACGGGACGCACGAGCAGCGGCACGCTCAGGCCCGCACTCGCGATCTGTGCGTGGGCCTGCGCGATATCGGCTTGTGGCAGGTCGATGCGGATACAGGCTGCGGTATGCACGTCGCGCAAACCATCGAGCAGCGCGGGCAGGCGGTCGCGCCGCGTGGCCGCAACACGTTCGGGCGCGTTGAGAAACGGACGCGCGCACGCTTGTGCGAATTGCGTGACGCGGGCTTGCAAAGGCGCCGCGATATCGGGGTCGCCGATCGCGTTGAAAGCGCAATCGAATGCGGGCAGTGCCGCGTCTTCGGCTTGCGTGGCGTAGTCGATCGCGTATTTGATGCGCGCGTTATGCGGCAACGGCACCAGCAGATCGAACGGCACATTGCCCGACGAGCGCCCCGCGCAGAGCAGCAGAACGCGGCGCGCGGGCTGACCCGACGATTCCACGTAGACACGCTGCAACGCATAGGCATGGTCGCGACAGCGCACGGCTGCGCTCTCCCGGCCAGCCTTCGCATGAATCGCCGCGAGGTTCTGCCATGCGCTCGCCTGGCCCGCGTCGAGATTGAGCGCAAGCTCATACCAGCGTTGCGCGGCCGCGTGATCGCCCTTCATGAAGTAGCCGGTCGCCACCATGCACAGGCGCTCGACGCCTTCCTGCGATGGGTGCGCATCGAGCGCCTCCGCGGCGATCAGATGGGCGAGCGCCGCCAGTTCATCGCCCTGCTCGCGCGCGCGTTGTGCCGCGTCGCGATGCAGCGCGGGGGTATCGGTCATGACGGGGAGCAGATCGTCGGTCATCGGCGTGCCCGCTTCGCACGGGCCGGCAGTGGGCGAAGCGTGAAGTCTAACGGGACGCGCCGCATGCGTGCACCATCGCATGCCGATGAATCGTCATTTTGTGCAACCGCTCAGGGACGGAAGAGATCGAATCCTGCGAACACGACAACGCCGCTCAACGCCATCATCGGCACCGAATGCCGGCCGAGATAAAGCATGGCCGCTGCGAGCCAGGTGGAAATGAAAAAGGCGCCCATGCGACGCATGATAAAAACTCCAGTACAGGGGTGCCCAGACCTAGCCAAGCGTTGCACGCACCGTACGCAGCCGGCTCACGGTATCGACGAAAGCCTCGCCGCCCAGCGAGCGCTTGATGCGGCCCGCGACCTGCGCACTGGCGTGATTGAGCGCTTCGCGAATCGCCAGGGCCTGCGCCGTGGGCACGATCGCCACTTCGCGCTGGTCGCCTTCGGTGCGATGGCGTTCGAGATAGCCGCGCGACTCAAGTCCGTCGAGCACACGCGTGGCCGTTGGCCGCGCAATGGACAGCAGATCGGCCAGTTCGCGTTGCAGCGAGCCTGGCCGCTCCAGCACCGCGCGCAACATGAAGCCCTGCGGCGGCGTGAGATCGAAGGGTTCGAATGCTTCGGACCACTCGCGTTCCAGTCGGCGTGCGAGCGCCGAGGTGTTGAAGTAAAGACACTGATCGAACATGGCGAGAGAATAACCGGTTATCGTTAGCTATGCAACGAATGCGACACTATCGAGCCCTGATTTCAGGCACTTTTCGCAGGCTTTCGATACGACTTCGTTGCGTGATTTCATTGTGTGATTCAGTATGCGCCCTTAATCCGCGAACGTGAGCGCGCGCGAATGCGCCTTCGCCACCTGTTGCAACGCGCGCCGCAAGGCGCTTTGCCGTCGCAACAATTCTTCCATCGACGAGATAGGGAGCGAACCTGCCGCGCCTGCGTTGAGCAGTTGCGCCTTCAACGCACCATAGGCCGCTTCCATCGACTGCGAGAGGCTTTCGATGAGGGCGCTATCGTCACCCGACACGCGCTCGCCGTCATTCACACGATGATTCGACTCGATGGCATCGAGTAGCGCCAGCGCGCGCCGCTCGAAGAGCGCATAGGCTTCGGCAATGGGCGCATCGGGCAGTACGCCCGCCAGCGCCGCAGCCTGCAAGGCCTGCTCCGTCGCGCTTTCGTAGTAGTGCAATTCGCGCAGTCCATCGGCGATATTCGCAGCCGTTGCGGGCACCATTTCCGCGCGATTCATCCGTTGTGCGAACTTTTGTGCCGCGTTGAACAAGCGCGTAGTCGCACCCTGCTCATGAGCGAGCGCCTTTGCGTCGGCGCCCGCGAGCGTCATGCGCACCATGCGCCGCACGATGGCGCCGATGCGCTGTACTTCGTGACGCAAGGCATCGACGGCGAGCTCGGGCACCACGGCCACCGTATCGTCGAGGAACTGCGGCGCGCCCTCGTCGCCCTCGCGTTCGCGAAAGCGCCGCAACAGCCAGCGCGTGAGCACGCCCGCGAGCGGCACCATGATGATGAGGCCGAGCACGTTGAAGGTCGTGTGAAAGAGCGCGAGCGAAATCGCCGGATCGTGCGGCAAATGCAGCCAGTCGCCCACGCGCGCGATGAAGCCGAGCAACCACGGCAGCAACGCGATGGCCACGAGCGCCGTCACCACGTTGAAGATGACCTGCGCAACAGCGGCGCGGCGCGCATTGGGCGTGGCGCCAATCGCCGCCAGCAGCGCCGTGGCCGTCGTGCCGATGTTCGCACCGATGATGACCGCCGCACCGCCCTGGGTGGTCAGCATGCCGCCTTGCGCGGCGGCGAGCGTGATGGTCATGGTCGCCGACGACGACTGCACGAGCAGCGTCACCACGAGGCCCGCTAGCACCTGGAGCAGCACGGTCACAAAGCCCTCGCCTTGCGGCAACTGAAATTGCGCGACGAGGTCGGTGAACGCGCCCTGCAACGTGGCGATACCGAGAAACAGGATGCCGAAGCCCGCGAGCGCATCGCCGAGTGCGCCGCGTCGCTGCCCCACGCCGGTCAGACGCAAGGCAATGCCGACGCCCACGAGCGGCAGTGCGAGCGCATCGATCTTCATCTTTAGACCGAGCAGCGAGACGATCCAGCCCGTGGTGGTCATGCCGAGATTCGCGCCGAACAGCACCCAGAGCGCGCCGCCCAGGTCGAGCAAGCCGGCGTTGACGAAGCCGATCACGGCCATCGTCACGGCGGTCGAGGACTGCACTAGCGCCGTGACCAGCACGCCCGAGGCGAGTCCCGCCGCCGGCGTGCGCGTCGCGCGGCGCAGGATCAGTTCCAGCGCGGGACCGGCGGCCAGCTTCAGGCCGTTGGTCATCATGGTGATGCCGAGCAGAAACAGGCCTATTCCGCCGATCAGCACGCCCAGCGCGTCGATGAGGCTTTTCATGGGCGCCCGGTTTTCCTTGTCGACATCGAAGCTCTCTCGAAGGATGGTCGGCCACATGGTACGCGACCCGCATTTTTCGTGACCGCACCGTGACCCTGGCGTGACGGGTCATGCGTAACAGCTATGCCCTCATGAAAAGCGAACGACCGGACGATTTTTTTGGTCAAGCGCGTTATGATGCGAAAGAATCGACACCGGCAGTCCGATCCAGACAACACCACGGAGACATCAATGCAGATGCGTTGTTATTGCGTGACCCATCACGGCCAGCCTCTCGAACTCGTTCAGCGCGACACGCCGCAGCCTCAGGGCACCGAAGTGCTCGTGCGCGTGCAGGCGGCTGGCCTATGCCATTCCGACCTGCATATCTGGGAGGGCTACTACGATCTGGGCGGCGGCAAGAAACTCTCGCTCTCCGATCGCGGCATCAAGCTGCCGCTCACGCTGAGCCATGAAATCTGCGGCGAAATCGTCGCGGCGGGTCCCGCGGCCGGTGACGTGAAAACCGGCACGGTTGCCGTCGTGCATCCGTGGATCGGCTGCGGTCAATGCGCGGCCTGCCTGCGCGGCGAAGAAAATATCTGCACCAAGCCGCAATCGCTCGGCGTGATGCGCGACGGTGGGTTTGCCGACTACGTGATCGTGCCGCATCCTCGCTACCTGGTCGATCTCGGCGGCCTCGATCCGGTGAAGGCCGCGCCGCTCGCCTGCGCGGGCGTCACGACCTATTCGGCGGTGAAGAAGTTCGGCGAGCGCATTCATCAGGACCCCGTGGTAATTATCGGCGCGGGCGGGCTTGGCATGATGGCGATCGAAGTGCTCAAGGCGCTCGGCGCGAAAGGCGCGATTGTCGTGGACGTCGATGCCGCCAAGCGCGAAGCGGCGCTCAAGGCCGGCGCGCTCGCGGCTATCGATGCGCGCGCCGACGACGCAGTCAAGCAGATCGCCGAAGCGACGGGCGGCGGCGCGCGCGCCGTGCTCGATCTAGTCGGCGCGACGCCGACCGTGAAGCTCGCGCTCGATGCGTGCGCACGCGGCGGTCACGTGGTGGTGGTCGGCTTGATGGGCGGCGACATCACGCTCTCGCTGCCGATCATCCCGATGCGCCCGCTCAAGATCGAAGGCAGTTATGTGGGCACGCTGCCCGAACTGCGCGAACTCGTGACGTTGATGCGTGAGGGGAAAATGCAGCCGTCGTCGGTGACGCGCCGGCCGCTGGGCGAGGTGAACGAGGCGCTCGAAGCGCTCGCGCAAGGCAAGGTGGTTGGGCGTCAGGTGCTGGTGCCGTGAGGTCGCTGCGTTCGTAACGGAGGATGAAGGGCGGGCGCGTGGCGCCGCCCTTTTTGTCCTTTAAATTTAATTCGTTATCCTGTCCAAGTCAGATTGCCGCGCCACGTCGCTTGTGCGATTAATCATCGCTCGCCTCATTGAACCCGGTTTTGACCTACCTATGGTCAGACGTGCAGCATCCCGGTTTTTCAGGGCATTATTTATCGCCAGATTGACGACGAACAATTCATTTCTAACTTGCTCGATATCAGCCTTTGGAAATCTGCTAAAAAAATTTCGCCCCAACGATTCCAAAGGAATGAATCATATGGCATACGATGCAATTGGAGCAGCAAACTACGCGTTCAATCACGCTGAACCCGCCAGCACAGGCCGGTGCGCCAAGTACGTTCGACGCGCAATCGAATGGGGTGGCGTAAGTGTCGCTCATACTGAAGCCGCGAATAACTATGGCCCTAACCTTCAGGCGGCAGGATTCTTCCAGGTTGTCGGCACACCTATGAGGGGCGATGTTGTCGTGATACAAAGCATCACGGGCCACCCCTACGGACACATGGCGATCTTTAACGGACACATCTGGATTTCCGACTTCAGACAACAACCAGGGCCGCAAGGTTTTTATCCCGGCCCCGCGTATCGGGCGGCACAACCGCCGTACAAGATCTACCGGCATAACTGAAAAACATATGAAGCGCTTCCTTTCGATGATTGCTCTGTGCGCCCGCCTCTTCGGCCACAACGCCTTCGCATCAGAAGATCAAAACACGCCCGATGTCCGGGCGCGCGCGTTCTATACGTGGTATCTGAGAACGGGCGCGGATTTGAGTTTTCCGCTGCTGAAAAACGGCATTTTCGACTTCGTCTCAAAGGATACCGTCACCAGGCTACGTGACGACTATCGGCATAACCGGTTGCCGGAAGATGTCGATTATTTCCTGAAGGTACAGGATGAAGACGATCAAGACTGGTTGAGCCACATCACGCCCCACCAGGTTGTCATGCTCGGGGAGGTCGCGGTTCTACCAGTCACCTTCGGCTCGAAAAACCAAACGAGTGTTGTGGTGTTCATGCGCAAAATTGCAGGCGCATGGAAAATAACCAAGGTCGATAGCACTTTGGACTATCGCTAAGCATGCCTTCCCGAACCGCTGAAAGGCCATGCGAAATTGCGTGGCCTTTTCGATTTCCGCTTCGTCGGCTCGCGGTTCCCTTTACCGCGCCGCATCCCCCATCCGATACCCCACACTCGCTTCATCGAGCTTCGCCTTCAACTCCGGATCAAGCTCAAGATCCGCAGCCGCAATCGACGCATCCAGTTGCTCGGGCCGGCTCGCGCCAATCAGCGCCGACGTCACCAGCGGATTCGCCAGCACCCACGCCACCGATGCCGTCGTGAGCGATTGCCCCGCCTGCTCGACGATGCCGCGCAATTGCTCGACGGTCTCGAACTCGCGCTCGTGCCAATAGCGGTCCTGATACATCGCGCCCGCCACGCCCACGCTCTGCGAAAAACGCCCCTCGCCCGGCGCATTGCCGTGCCGATACTTGCCGGTCAGCAGGCCACCGGCGAGCGGGTTATACGGAATCACGGCCAGCCCTTCTTCGTTCGCCAGCGGCAACAATTCGCGCTCGATCTGGCGGAACAACAAGTTGTAGCGCGGCTGCACCGAAACAAAACGCGCCACACGCAGCACATCGGCGCGGCCTAGCGCGCGTGCGAGCCGGTACGCCAGAAAATTCGACACGCCGATATAGCGCGCCTTGCCGCTACGCACGATGGTGTCGAGTGCTTCGAGCGTTTCGTCGAGCGGCGTATTGGCGTCGTCGGAGTGCAGTTGATAGAGGTCGACGTAATCGGTGCCCAGGCGCCGCAGCGAGTGATCGATGGCGTCGAGCAGATGCTTGCGCGAGGCGCCCTGGTCCCACGGCGAGGGTCCGACCTTGCCAACGGCCTTGGTCGCCACGATGAATCGTCCGCGGCGGCCCTTTTCCTGGCCCAGCCAGCGCCCGACGATTTCCTCGGTGCGGCCTGCGAGGGCTTCGCCGCCGCCGAGCGGGTAGACGTCGGCGATGTCGATGAAGTTGATGCCGGCGTCGGCGGCCTTGTCGAGAATAAGACGGGACACGTCCTCTTCGGTTTGCAGGCCGAAGGTCATGGTGCCGAGGCACAGACGCGAAACATTGAGGCCGGTGCGGCCAAAACGGCGGTATTGCATCGAATGCTCCTCTCTAACGAACGGACTTCAATGGCGCAGGCCCGGCGCGCGCGGCAGCCGGACGATGCTCCGAAGCATAGCGCGGCTGGCCCAAACCAGTCGGGCCACGCCGCCATGCCTTACGCCATCGAAAGCACGACACCCGCGCGCCGTAACCGCCGTGAAGGCTTGATCGTCCGAATAGGCGCGCGCGGACCGCGCTAATCGGCCCGTTGGCCTTGCCTGCCCTGCCTTAAGCTTCATACCGTCCTTCATTTTGCCCAGCCCCACCGTGACTTCGACGATGACCGCCGCGCCGCTTCACCCCGACCGCCAGCAGGAAGCGAGCGCGCTGTGCGCGCAAGGCCGCTTCGCTGACGCGTTCGGGATGCTCGCGCCGCTCGTCGGCACGCAGGCGCAAGCGGACGACGCGCTGCTCGCCGATGCGCTCAATCTCGCGGCCCTCGCCGCAATGGGCGCGGGCAAGCCCGACGCCGCGCAGGCGCTCTGGCAGCGCTGCATCGCCGCAAGGCCCGCGTTCGAGGAGGCGTATAACGGCCTCGCCGCCATGCTCACGGCGCTCGGCCAGTTGCCCGCCGCGGAGACGGTCTGGCGCGGCCTGCTGGCCGTCAACCCCGCACACGCCGATGCGCACGGCAATCTGGGCCTCGTGCTGCATCGCCTCGGGCGACTCCAGGAAGCCGAAAACGCCTATCGTGGGGCGCTCGCGCGCCAACCGGGCCACCTCGACGCGCACTACAACCTCGGCCTCGTCCTGCATGACCAGGGCCGTCATGACGAGGCCGAAGCAGCCTATCGCGCGGCGCTCGCGCTCAATCCGAAGTTCGCGCGCGCGCACAACAACCTCGGTAACGTGCTGCGTGAACGCGGCCGTATCGAGGAAGCCGAGGAAGCCTATCGCCAGGCGCTGCTCGCCGAGCCGCAGTATCCCGAAGCGCTCAACAACTATGGCGCGCTGCTCAAGGGGCAAAGACGTTACGTGGAGGCGGAACTGGCCTGCCGTCTCGCGATCAAGGTCCGCCCCGACTATGTCGAAGCGCTCAACAATCTCGGCTGCGTGCTCACCGATCTCCAGCGTTATCCCGAAGCCGAACTGTTCTACCGCCAGGCCATCACGCTATGCCCCGATCACGCCGAGGCTCACTACAACCTGGGCGTTGCGTTGCAACGGCTCGAACGCTATCCAGAAGCCGAGACCAGCTACCGCGTCGCCCAACGCCTCTCGCCGGGACGTGCCGAAGTCTTCAACAATCTGGGCTCGGTGCTCTGCGCAATGGATCGGCTTGACGAAGCGCACGACACCTTCGCCCAGGCGCTCGCCCAGAACGGCGATCTCGCGCTCGCGCACTTCAACATGGGCAGCTTGCTCAAGGAACGCGGCCAACTGGACGATGCGGTGGCGGCGTACCGCCGCGCGCTCGCGCTCGCGCCCGATTACGGCGACGCCCTATTTCGCCTCGCCACCCTGCTCATCACGATGGGCCGCTACGAGGAAGGCTGGCGCCTCTATGAACGGCGCTATGAAAACAATGGTTTCGTGCATTACGCCTCGCGCGGCATGCTGAGCTGCCCGCACTGGCAGGGCGAGTCGATCGCTGGCAAATCGGTGCTGCTCTGGCAGGAGGACGGTCTGGGCGACATGTTGCAGTTCGCGCGCTACGCGCGTCTGCTGAAGGCACAGGGCGCGACGCACATCGGGTTCGGCTGTGTCGAAGCGCTGCACGCTATTCTCGCGGGCGTGGAGGCCATCGACAGCCTGCTCACCCACGCCGAAGCCACCGAACGCGCCAGTGAGTTCGACTATTGGGTCAGCCCGCTGAGCCTGCCGCTACGCCTTGGCACCACGCTAGAGACAACGCCGCCGCCAACCCGCTTCACCGTCGATCCCGCGCGCATCGAGCAGTGGGCGACCCGGCTCGATGCGCTGGGCGCGGGGCCGCGCGTCGGGCTGGTCTGGCGGGGCAATCCGCAGCACCACAACGACCTCCACCGCTCGATTCCCTCACTCGCAGCGCTGGCGCCGCTCTGGCAGGTGCCGGGGCTGAAGATCGTGAGCCTGCAAAAAGGCGCGGGCGAGGACGAAGCGCGCGCGGCGGGCGAAGCGGGTTCGAATCAACCACTCCTGCATCTGGGCAGCGATGTCGCCGATTTCGTCGATACGGCAGCGATCATCGCGCAGCTCGACTTGCTGATCTGCGTGGATACCTCGACCGCGCATCTGGCCGCGTCGCTCGGCAAGCCCTGCTGGGTGATGCTGCCGCGCCGCGACGTGGACTGGCGCTGGCTGGACGCGCGCGAGGACTCGCCCTGGTATCCGGACACTGTGCGGATCTTCCGCCAGACAGGCAGCGAGACATGGAGCGCGCCGATCGAGCGCGTCAAGCAGGCTTGCGAGGAGAAGTTCGGTACGGCCGGTTAGGTACGGCCAGTTAGGCACGGCCTTGTGAAAGGCGGCCAGATGAGGCGGACTGACGGCGCGCGTCAGTCCCAGAAGTTGCGGAACGCCACGGCGACGATCACCGGCACGCACATCACGAGCGGGATCGCGAAATAAGGAATCTCCAGATCGACGATCCAGCTGCGGATCAGCCAACCCACGCCCAGCGCGAGCGTGAGAATGCCCACGAGCCAGGTCAACGTGTTGAGCAGCCAGGCGGGCGGCTGCTTGCGCTTGGGTTTCTGCGCGGTAGACGGTTTCATCGGAGCGTTGGGAGAGGCGTTGAGCGTCCGGCGGGCCGGTACGGCACGCCACTCAAGGCATTTTACTCTCGATGCCTGGCGGCAAACGGATCAGGCAAGACCCTGAGTTGAGGCCGCCCTTGTGTAATTTCCGGCACCACAAAAGAAAAAGCCCGCCTGATTTGGGCGGGCTGAATCCATATCTGGAGGAGACATGGAGGAGACGAGTTAATTCTAGGGTTTTCCCCTAGCCTTGGCAAGCGTTTTTTGCGGCGAGTGGATAAATATTTGAAATCGCCTGTTCATGTGACGATTTTGTTACGCGCACATGTCAATGCAACGGCAAATCGCTGGTCAAGCGCAGGATGGCCGCGCGTTACCTCCAGGGTAATCGATCCAGATCGGCTGCCGCCCTACTCTCGTTAGCGACGGAGAGCCTCCGCCAAACCCACACGAGGATAGTCATGACGGCCTACGCCATTGCCCATTTACACGCAGTCGAGTTCTGCACCGATATCGCCACGTATCTGGAGAAGATCGACGCCACGCTCGCCCCGTTTGGCGGGCGCTTCATCGTCCACGGCGGCCCCGTGGAGCGGCTCGAAGGCCACTTCAGCGGCGACCTGATCGTGATCGAATTCGACGACCGCGAGCACGCACGCGCGTGGTATCGCTCGCCGGCCTATCAGGCGATCCTGCCGCTGCGCACCCGGCACGCGCGCGGCGACGCGTTTCTCATCGATCAGGTGGCGCAACCGCATCGCGCGACCGAAGTGCTCGAGTACGCGGCGCGCAATGCGTGATGCGAGTGCGGGCGTCAGTTGCGCGGCGCGTCGGCCGCCAGCAACACGCCCTTCTTGAAGATGAAGCAGCCGTAGCCGCGCGCCTCGCCGGTCGCAATCACGCAGTAGGCGCGGCGCGCGCGCTCATAAAACGCGAAGCGCTCCAGCCCGGCAAACGGCACGGCACGCCCTTCAGCATCGTCGACTTCGCGTTGCGCTTCGCGCTGCACGGCGGGCAGCGTTTGCGCGTCGCCGACCACTTCCATGCGCAGCGCCGGATGATCGACGAAGCTATCGAGCGGCAACACCGAGAGGACCGCCCGCACGACGCGCGGAGAATCCACGCCGTCGAGGCGCAGCAGACGACCGAGCACCGAATCGCGCGCCACAGCATCCGCAGGGAAATTCGCGTCGCAGATCACGACTTCGTCGCCGTGCCCCATCGCGGCCAGCGCGTGGAGTACATCCGGATTGAGCAGCGGATCGAGGTTTTTCAGCACCACGTCTCCTTGGCGTTTCAGAACGCCACTAGCACAAATCATTCGGAATACTGCGTAATTCGCCGCCGATGCGTGCACTGCGAGCGCATCAGCGAGCGTCGCCGATTCGCCCTGTCTAGGCGGCGGAAAACACGATCGCGCCGTGTTCGGCAACCTGCGTAAACGTGCGCACGAAGCGGTAGGTCTGACCGTCGATCGACAGCGAATTGAGGCCCGGCTGGGTCGCTTCGAGGATCTCGGCCACCAGCGCATTGCGGATAAAGCCGCAGCGCGTCCAGTCGGCCTGCGCCTCGGCGGCGTCACCGAGGAAGATATCGCTGCGGTCGGCCTGGGAGCGCACCAGGATCAGGCTGGCGCCCTTGTCCAACGAGCGTTCGAGGTACTCCGATAGCGTCGCCAGTGCTTCGACGGCAACGTCGTGCGGCTCGCGAGAGGACGAATCCATGAGGGACCCCGTTGGTCGTGTGGATTACGTTCCCATCGTACCTGATGGCGCTACAAGCGGTCGAGTTGCCTAACGTTCCAGATCGCACTCATTCATGCTGGAGCGAGACGAAATAACAAAGAAATTAATTCGAAAGCAAAATGAATGCCAACCAGTCGCCAAATTTTCGCGCGAGCGCCCCATTTCGACATCAACCCGTCATACGCCTCTCTGTTCGCGTTAAAAACGTTTGCAAAAGAAAATTCATCGCCCGCAAACGTTTTCACGCGTTTCATAATTCTTTCTTCGAGACCGTAGAAACTGTGCGCCGACCCGATCATCGGACTGGAAGCGCACATGCAAAGACGCCTTTTCGAGCAGTCGTTGGCAACCGTGATAGCCGTTGCGCTAGCAACCATCTTGCTCGCCGCATGCGGACCCGGCGCAACGTCGCCGGCTACGCCTGAGAGCGCCAACGGGCCAGGCCAGGCGCAAAGCCAAACGCAAAATCAGCCGCAAAATCCCACCGCTTCCGCAGCCAACCTCGCGAGCAGCGTGAGCACCGCCACGCCTGCCGACACCGCGAACCCCGCCAGTTACGCCTACGCCAGCGACCCCGTGCAGAGCGTGCAGGCAAGCCTCGCCGCCGACAACCAGCAAGTCGCGCCCGTCATGAGCTACGCCCCCGGCGACGAGCCGCAGACGAACAGCAGCAACAGCAACACCGCAACGACGCGTCAGTAATACACCGTTCGTGTGCCCCGGCACACCCCCATCCAACAAGTAGAAAGGTGAACACCCATGACGTCCAACAGCCGTCGCCGTTTCCTGCAAACTGTCGCGTCCTCAGGCGCCGCCGCAGCCGCGATGACCGTCCTGCCCGAGTCCATCCGCAACGCGCTCGCGATTCCCGCGTTCTCGCGCACGGGCTCGATCCGCGATGTGGAGCACATCGTCGTGTTCATGCAGGAGAACCGTTCCTTCGATCACTACTTCGGCCATCTGCGCGGCGTGCGCGGCTATAACGACCGCCTGCCGATTCCGCTGCCCGGCGGCCAGCCGGTCTGGTATCAGCCCTCGAAGGAGGACGCGACGAAACCCGTCCTGCCGTTCCACCTCGACACCCAAACGACCAGCGCGCAATGCGTGGGCGATCTCGATCACTCGTGGTATCCGACCCAGTACGCGATCAACAACGGTCTGCACAACCAGTGGCCGCAGTACAAGACCGACATGACGATGGGCTATTACCTGCGCGCGGACATTCCGTTCCACTACGCGCTGGCCGATGCGTTCACCGTCTGCGACAACTACTTCTGCTCGCTGCCCGGCCCGACACACCCGAACCGTTCCTATCTGATGACGGGCATGGTCGACCCGAGCGGCACGATGGGCGGCCCGCTACTCGACAACAACGACTATGTGGACGGCGACGTGCCGCCCGCGTATCAACTGCTCTCGTGGACCACCTACCCCGAACGCCTGCAAGCCGCCGGCATCTCGTGGCAGATCTATCAGCAGGGCACCAATGGCAGCGATCCGATGAACGGCAACTACGGGACCAACATCCTGCAGAACTTCGCCAACTTCATCAATGCGCAGCCGGGCTCGGCGCTCTATCAGCGCGCACAGACCGCGCGCACGATCGCCGACCTCAAGAACGACGTGCTCGCGAACAACCTGCCGCAGGTGTCGTGGCTGCTGCCGCCCGCCGCGTTCTCCGAGCATCCGAAATACACGCCCGCTTACGGCGCGGAATACACCTCGCAGATTCTCGAAGCCCTGACCTCGAACCCCGAAGTCTGGAGCAAGACCGTCCTCTTCATCATGTACGACGAGAACGACGGCTTCTTCGATCACATCGTGCCGCCGCAGCCGCCCACCACCTCGACGCAGGGCAAGTCGACGGTAAGCGTGGAAGGCGAGATTCACAACGTCGTCAATCCGGGGCGCGGCGGCAAGTACACCGCCGACGGCCTGCCCTACGGCCTCGGCCCGCGCGTGCCGATGACGATCGTCTCGCCGTGGAGCAAGGGCGGCTTCGTGTGCTCGCAGGTGTTCGATCACACTTCGGTGATCCGCTTCATCGAAGAACGCTTCGGTGTTCAGGAGCCGAATATCACGGCATGGCGTCGCGCGGTGTGCGGCGACCTCACGACGGCCTTCGACTTCCGCACGCCGGACTCGTCGATCCCGACGCTGCCCGACACGAGCAACTACATGTCGATGGCCGACAACCAGTGTTCCGCCAACAAGGCGCCCACCGTGCCGGCCACGCCCGGTCCGATCGACGCGCAGGAGCCGGGCGTGCGTTACGCGCGCGCGCTGCCCTATGAGTTGCACGTGAACGCGCAGGTGGACACGTCGAAGAAGACGCTCTCGATCACCTTCGCGAACAAGGGCCGCCAGGGTGCGCACTTCTACGTGTACGGCACGAACCGCACGGACGGCCCGTGGCGCTACACGGTGGAAGCGGGCAAGTCGCTCGACGATACGTGGGATCTGAGCGTGACGAACGGCGTGTATGCGTTCGAAGTGCATGGCCCGAACGGCTTCGTGCGCCGCTTTTCTGGCACGGCGGCGGCGTCGACTTCGTCGCACGGTGTGTTCGGCAAGGCCAGCGGCACGCCGCAACCGGAAATCGCCGCGCAATACGACGTCGCGAACGGCAACCTGTTCCTCAAGTTCACGAACACGGGCGGCGGCATCGCGCGCCTCACGGTGACGGACAACGCCTACGGCGCGCGTGAGCGCCTCGTGGTGGTGCCGGCCGGTGCGCGTATCGAGGAGCCGTGGGTGCTCGCGTCGAGCCATCACTGGTATGACCTCACGGTCACGAGCCGCGACGATTCCACTTTCGTGCGCCGCTACGCCGGCCACGTCGAGACCGGCCGCCCGAGCATCAGCGACCCGGCTGCGGTCGCCCCCATCACGCAGTTGAGCTAACGAAGCATCCGGGCGCGCGCGCCCGCTCTGCCAGTACGGCGCCTTTGGGCGCCGTTTTTCATGCTGCTGGTGTGCTCCATTCCCGCGTAAAACCATCATTTGTCTGATGAAATGATCGGACTTTCATGCCTTCTTTGTGCACAGATCAGCCTTCATTTCAAGCTGACTGTTGCCAATTTCCTACCTTACGCAATGCTTGATGCGTTTTGCTTTGTATATGCGAATCATTTGCATTAGCATCTGCATGCTCATTCAGGAGCTTCTCGCGCCCTTCGTGGCACCAACAACAAAATTAGCTTGAGCCGGGCCTACCGGCCGTCCGCCTAACATGAAGAACACTGCCGCCGTCCGCCAGACCGGCCCCGGCTTCGTCGCCGTGCGCTGCGCCGCCCGCACCCGCATTCCGCTGAGCGCCGCCCTGCTCGTGAGCGCGGGACTCGCGCTCTCCACGCTTTCGGGCACCGGCTGGGCCCAGGAGACGGCCCAACCCGCCACCCAGGCCGACACGAAAACCGACACGCAAGCCGATGCCACGAAGGCCCTGCCAACCGTCAAGGTGAGCGCCGCGCGCGACAGCGAAGCCGCCTCGCCGGAGCGCGTCACGGCCGGCGCTCTCGGCAACCGCCGTCAGGTGGACACGCCGTTCTCCACCGACGTCGTCACGACCGAACAAGGCAAGGACCGTCTCGCCAACACGGCCAACGATCTCTTCAAGTACGACCCGGCAGTCAACATCGTCGGCGACAACGCCACCGGCGAGAACTCGGCGTTCAGCATTCGCGGCCTTGCGATCGACATGCTCAACGGCGTCAAGGTGGACGGCCAGAACTTCCCTTCCTGGGACACCGAACTATCGCTCGAACCCTTCGAACAGGTCGAACTGCTCAAGGGCCTCTCGGGCTTCATGTACGGCTTCAGCAATCCGGGCGGCATCGTCAACTACGTGCTCAAGCGCCCCACCGACGATCCGTATCGCAGCTTCTCGGTCGGTTATCAGTCGGCGGGCGTGTTCAGTGAAAAGCTCGATCTGGGCGGGCGTTTCGGCAACGACAATCGCTTTGGCTATCGCCTCAATCTGGTGAACGAGGACGGCAACACCGCCGAAGCGAACGGCCACGTGCGCCGCCAGGTGGCGTCGCTCGCGCTCGACTTCCGCATCACGCCCGACCTCACGTGGACGGTCGACGCGTTCTATCAGAAGCGCAAGACCAACGGCACGCTGTTCGGCATGTTCTTCTACGACACGCCGATCCCCGACGCGAGCAAGGTCACGCATCAGCTCACGCAGCCGCAGAACTACTACGAGACCGAGATCGCCTCGTTCGGCACCGGGCTCGACTATCGCCTCTCCGAAAACTGGCACGCGAACCTGAAGTACCGCTTCGCCAAGGAAAACCGCTACAACTCGGACAGCCTGCTGACCGTGACGGACGCGGCGGGCAACTACAGCAACACGCTCTACGCGGCCTTGACGCGCTACTTCTATCAGAACGTCGACGCGATGGTCGAAGGCAAGTTCGACACCGGCCCGTTCAAGCATGATCTGGTGCTCGGCGCGAGCTATCAGACGCAGCAAAGCGAATACGACAATAGCGAAGGCTGGAACGACGGCTTCAACCTCGGCACGGGCAATCTCTATCAGAGCACCCTGCTGACGAACGACGCCGTCAATATCGGCGAAAACCTGTACCGCCACGAACGCACGACGCAGACGGCGCTCTACGCGAGCGACACGGTGCAATTCACCTCGCGTTTATCGGCGCTGCTCGGCCTGCGCTATACACAGTTCCGCGACCGCACGTATCAGCCCGACCAGTCGGTGATGGCCGATTACAGCGCCAACCCGGTCACGCCCACTGTCGCGCTGATGTACAAGCTCGATCACGATTCGACGCTCTACGCGAGCTATGTCGAAGCGCTCCAGCAAGGCGGCGCGGCGAGCAACACGAACGTCAACTATCCGCAGACCTTCGGCCCGCTCAAGAGCAAGCAATATGAAGTGGGCTTCAAGGCCGATCATCGCAACTGGGGCGCCAATCTCGCCCTGTTCCGCATCGATCAGGGCTACGAATACACCAATAGCGCCGATGTGTTCGTGCAAAGCGGCACCAAGCGCTACCAGGGTGTGGACGCAAGCGGCTGGCTGCAACTCGCGCGCGACTGGCGTCTGATGGGCGGCGTGATGTGGCTCGACGCCAAGGCGGTCGACGTGGACGATCCGACTGTCGAAGGCAAGCGCGTCTATGGCGCGCCGCGCTTCACGGTCACGGGCCGCATGGAATACAACCCGTCCTACCTGCGCGCACTGACAGTCGCGTTCGGCGGCAAGTACGTCGGCAACATGGCTGTGGACGCCGCCAACACGCAGTTCGTGCCCGCCTATACGACGTGGGATCTGAGCGCCAAGTATGAAACCAGCGTGGGCGGCAAGGACGTCACGCTGCGCGCCGGCGTGAACAACCTGTTCAATCGCCGCTACTGGAACGCGGCCTGGGGCTACTACGTGATGCCTTCGGCCACGCGCACGTTCGTTGCGAACGCCACGGTCGAATTCTGACGACCGATGCGTAGTGCCTGAGGATTTGCTGTCAGGCCACATAAAACAAGGGGTTGAACGCAAGGGCCTTCGAGATTCTCGAAGGCCCTTGGCGTTTGCGTCGCCAGCAAAGCGCGCGCAGCGGTGGCAGAATAGGCGGTTCTCAAGTTTTCCCGGCCTCGGCGTCACGCGTTGCCGCGCGCGGCGCCTGCTTCCCCCACCGTTGCACCGTTGAAGAGGATCGTCCCATCATGACTTCAAGCGTGAAGCCTTATCCGGATACCCAGATTTACGTCGATGGCGCATGGCGCGCCGGCGCGAAGACGATTGCCGTGATCGACCCCGCCACCGAGGCGGAGATCGGACGCCTGAGCCTCGCGAGCGAGCAGGACCTCTCGGACGCGGCTGAAGCCGCCGCGCGCGCGTTCAACCAATGGCGCAAGGTCTCGCCGCTCGAGCGCAGCAAGATCATGCGCCGCGCCGCCGACCTGCTGCGCGAACGCGCAGGCGACATCGCCGCGATCATGACGCGCGAGCAAGGCAAGCCGGTTGGCGAAGCCAAGGGCGAAGTGCTCGCGGGTGGCGACGTGATCGACTGGTTCGCCGAAGAAGGCCGCCGCACGTACGGCCGCGTCGTGCCCTCGCGCACGGACGCCGTCCGCCAGATCGTCACGCGCGAGCCGGTTGGCCCGGTCGCCTGCTTCACGCCCTGGAACTTCCCGCTGAATCAGGCCGTACGCAAGGTCTCGGCCGCGCTGGCCTCGGGCTGTACCGTCGTGCTCAAGGGACCGGAAGAAACACCAGCCAGTTGCGCGGCGCTCGTGCAGGTGTTCATCGACGCGGGCGTGCCCACCGGCGCGCTCAACCTCGTGTTCGGCGTGCCCGCCGAAGTCTCGTCGTACCTGATCGCACATCCGGCGATCCGCAAGATCTCGTTCACGGGATCGACGCCGGTAGGCAAGCTGCTCGCGGCCAAGGCCGGCGAGCACATGAAGCGCGCCACCATGGAACTGGGCGGCCATGCACCCGCCATCGTATTCGCCGATGCGGACATCCCGCGCGCTGCGAAGCTCCTCGCGGGCGCGAAGTTCCGCAATGCGGGCCAGGTCTGCATTTCGCCCACGCGCTTCATGATCCAGGACGCGGCGTACGATGAGTTCCTCGAACACTTCGTCGCGGCCACGAAGACGATCAAGGTCGGCAATGGCCTCGCCGAAGGCGTGCAGATGGGGCCGCTGGCGAACGATCGCCGCCTTGCCGCAATGGAGCGTCTGGTCGCCGACGCGCGCGAACACGGCGCGAAGGTGCTCACGGGCGGCGAACGCATCGGCCGCGAAGGCTATTTCTTCGCCCCCACCGTGCTGACCGATGTGCCGCTCTCCGCACGCCTCATGAACGAAGAGCCGTTCGGCCCGCTCGCGCTGGTCGCACGCTTCTCGCGCTACGAAGACGCCATCGCCGAAGCGAACCGCCTGCCCTATGGCCTCGCCGCGTACGCCTACACGCGTTCGAGCGCGACCTCGGCGGCGCTCTCGGAAGACGTCGAAACGGGCATGCTGTCGATCAACCATCACGGCCTCGCGCTGCCCGAAGTCCCGTTCGGCGGCGTGAAGGATTCGGGCTACGGTTCGGAAGGCGGCACCGAAGCGATGGAGCCGTACCTCGTGACCAAGTTCGTCACCGAACATCGTTGATCGTAAGATGCGCCGCGCGCCGGGCCGCATGGCCTGCACGCGGCACATTCGTCCTGATTCATAGACGGCTGCGCGGATACCGCGGCAATCCATCCGCCAGCCGCACCCAGCCCAGTTGCTGCGACGTCCACGTGTGATCCTCGGGCGGCGCAGCGCCGGGCGCGTCCAGCGTACCGGTGGCGATATCGATTTCATCGGCATACGCCGCGCTGGTGTAAGTCAGCGGCGTACCGCATTCGGGGCAGAAGCCACGCTCCACACCCGCACTCGACGCATAGACTTTCGTTGCGCCCTCAACCAGCCTGAACGCGTCGCGCGTCACGCTCATCCAGCCGACAAACGGCGCCCCGGAAGCCCGGCGGCAATCGACGCAATGACACGCCGTCGTACCGATCGGCTCACCCGCGACCTCATAGCGGACCTTGCCGCACAAGCAGCCACCCTTCAGCATCGCCCCCTCCTCATTGCGCCCTTTCTTGCGCATGGCTTACACGCCGCATTTCTTTGCACGCGCGTGGAATAGAACGCTCCGTCGCCCTGTTGACGCTCATAACGGCCACCAAGCCCCTCGACAGGACCGATCATGCCTCATTGCGCCCCGCTGCGCTCCCCGTATCCGGGAAGCCCCCCGACTCGTATCGGCACGCCATGCGCCCTCGCGCGATGCGGAGGCGCATCGTGAGCCGCGCCAACATTTGCGTGCCATGCCGCCTGGCTGCGATCGCGGCTGTGATCGGTTGCACAGCCGCCGCGTTCGCATGGACGGCCGGCTGGCTGACGCCGAAACGCGTTGACGCGCCGCACATCGTCAACACATTCGAATCGAACTACGGCATTCACACGGGCTACCGTCGCAACCATGCGAAGGGACTGTGCGTGGAAGGTGAATTCGACAGCAACGGCAATGGTGCCAAGGTTTCGCGCGCGGCCGTGTTCGCGCCGGGCGAGACACCCGTCATCGGGCGTTTTGCGATTCCGGGCAGCAACCCGTCCGCGCCCGACGCGAGCACGCCGGTGCGCAGCCTCGCCTTGCTATACCAGTTGAAGGATGGCGAGCAGTGGCGTAGCGGGATGAATTCCACGCCGGTCTTTGTGGTTCGCACCCCGAATCAGTTCTATCAGCAACTGGTCGCATCGAAGCCCGATCCGGCAACCGGCAAGCCCGATCCCGCGAAGCTCGACGCCTTTTTCAAGGCCAATCCGGAAACGCAGCCCTTTCGCCAGTGGATCAAGGCGCATCCGCCCTCGGCCAGCTTCGCGAATACGGCGTTCTGGGGCATCAATGCCTTCATCGCTATAGATGCGGATGGCAACGCGCGCGCAATACGTTGGGAGTTGGTGCCCGAAACGCCCGTCGAAGCCGCATCGCCCGATCATAAGCACGACCCGGACTTCCTTGCCGACGACCTCGCCGCGCGGCTCGCGCAAGGTCCGCTGCGCTGGCATCTGGTGTTGACGGTTGCGGCGCTGGGCGACCCCACCAACGACGCCACGCAGCAATGGCCCGCCTCGCGCGAACAGATCGACGCGGGCACGCTGGTCTTGCGACAGGCGACTCCGCAACGCGCGGGCGCCTGCCGCGACATCAATTACGACCCCACCGTCCTGCCCGATGGCCTGAACCCCTCGGACGACCCATTGCTCGCCGCGCGCTCCGCGGCTTATGCGGTCTCGTTCAACCGCCGCACGCACGAAGAAGCGGCGCTCAACCACGCACAGGGAGAAGCCCAGCAATGAAACCTGCTCAAGCGCACTTCAGCGGCCTCGCCCGGCTCCTGCATTGGTCGATGGCAGTCCTGATCGTTTCAATGCTATTCGTGGGCGTGGGCATGGTCGCCACGGTCTCGCGGCTTCATAACAGTCTGATCGCACTGCATCGGCCGCTAGGCGTTGCGCTGCTCGCGCTGGTGATCGTGCGCATCGTCGTGCGACTCTCGCGCGGCACGCCGCCATTGCCCGCGGACCTGCCGTCATGGCAGCGCGGCGCGGCGCATGCATCGCATCTCGTGCTCTATGCGCTCATGATCGCCATGCCGTTGATCGGCTGGGCGATGCTGTCCGCAGCGGGCTATCCCATCGTGCTAGCGGGCGCGCTCCATCTGCCGCCCATCGCGCCGCACAGCGTCGCGCTCTACGCGTTGCTGCGCGCGGCGCACACGTGGCTAGCCTTGCTGCTGTTCGCCACCGTCATGCTTCATCTGGGCGCGGCGCTGTTTCATGCGCTGATCCGCCGCGATGGCGTGCTTGCCAGCATGGCGCGCGGCTGAGTAAAGAGCCGCGAGGGACACGCATGGCGTCCCTCTCAGCGCATTCAACTCGCGTTGCTGGTCCAGCCCAGGCCAAGACTCTTCTGGATGGAAATGAAGTCCTTGAGCAATTCCGCCTGCCCGGAAATCACGTCCTGCTGCGCGAGAAATTCGGCACGTTGGGTATCGAGCAGATCCACGAGCGTCGACGCACCCGCCCGATAGCGCTGACGCATGAGCACCGCCGAACGCTGCGCCGAATCCTGCACCTTCTGCAACGTCACGAGATGCTCACGCTGGTAGCCGTAGCGCGAGAGCGCGCCGTTTGCGTCCTGTAGCGCGGCCAGCACGGTCTTTTCATAGCGCGCCTCGGCTTCGTCGCGCGAGGCCTCGGCGCCGTGCACCGCGCCCAGGGTGCGCCCGAAGTCGAACAGGTTCCATTGCAGATACGGCACGCCCACCCAACTGAAATTGTTCTTGCGCAGCAGATGGCCTGGGTCCGCCGCCGTGAAGCCCAGATCGCCGAATAAGGTGAGCTTGGGCAGAAAATCGGCCACATGCTCGCCGATCTGCGCGTTGCTCGACGCGAGACGGCGCTCGGCGGCGCGTATGTCGGGACGCTGCGCGAACATCGTGGCCGGATCGCTGACCGGCACCGAGGCCGGCAGCGCAGGCAACGCGCGCGGCGCCGCCAGCTCGGCATCGAGCGCGCCCGGCGCCTTGCCCGTGAGCACCGCGAGCTGGTCGAGCGACGTCTCCACCTGCGACGCCAGTGGCGCGATGGTCGAACGCGTGGTTTCGACCTGGGTGGTCAGACGCTCGACATCCACGTCGGCGGCCGTGCCGCCCGCGCGGCGCTGCTCGGTGAGCGTCAAGGACTGCTGCTGGAGATCGGCGGTGCGCTGCGCGATCAGGAGCCGCTGCTGCTGGTCGCGCAGATCGACATAGGCCTGCGCCACCTCGGCGGCAAGCGACACCTGCGCGTCGGCGAGATCGGCATCCACGGCATCGGCTTCGTCGCTCGCGGCTTCCACCGCCCGGCGCGTACCGCCGAACAGATCGATCTCCCACGAGGCGTCAAAGCCCGCTGTATAGAACTGCAATGGACCGCGACCGCTTGAACCCGAACTTGAACCCGAACTGCTGCTGCCCTGCGATTGCGAGAACGTGCTGAGATCCGGTTCGCGCATGCGTGGCGCGGCGGCGCTGGCCGATATTTTCGGCATCTCGGCGCCGCGCTGCTGTTGCAGTTGCGCGCGGGATTCGCGCAGGCGCGCCTGCGCGGCGCGCAAGTCAGGGTTGTGAGCGAACGCGGCCGTGATCAGCGCATTCAATTGCGGATCGTCGAACGTGAGCCACCATTGGCTGGGCGCGCGCGTGGGCGTCACACCGTGGGCTGGCGTGCGTACGAACGCCGCCGCACTGGCCGCCTCGGGCGCGACCGCAGGCGCGCCGTGATAGTCGGGGCCGACGGTGCACGCCGCGAGCGCGCAAGCGGCTGCCAACGCGGTAAGCACCTTCAGCGGCGCGGGTGCGAAACGATAAGAACGGATTGCCGTCATGATTCTAAAAATAGGCTTCAGTGGCCGGCTGACGGCGCCTTCACGCCGGGCTGCGGTTTCTTGAGCAGGAGCGCGAGCGGCACGCAGGATGCGAGCGCGATGCCGAGCACCCAGAATGTTTCGGAGTACGTGATGACAATCGCCTGTTGCTGGATCTGCGCCGCAATCTGACCGAGCGAGCGCATCTGCGAATACGCCATGTCGCCGGTCTGGGCGAACCAGTTCGCAGCGCCCGAAGCCAGGCGCTCCTGCCCGATCAGCGAATTGGCGCTCAACGACTCGCGCAGCACCGCCGTGTGATAGGTCTCGCGCCGGTCGATCAGCGTGCCGATGATCGCGAGGCCGACCGAGCCGCCCAGGTTACGCGCCATGTTGTAGAGGCCCGCTGCGTCGCCGGAATCTTCGCGCGCCACCGCCGCCATCGATGCCTGATTCAGCGGCATCATCGCAAGCATCTGCGCCACGCCGCGAATGAGCTGCGACCAGACGAAATCGTGGCCCACGCTTTGCGCGGTCAGGGAAACGTCGAGCATGCAACTCAGCGTGAAGAGCAACAACCCGCTCACCACGAGTACGCGAAAATCCACCTTGCCGAGCAGGCGCGGCAGGATCGGCATCACCAGAAACGCGGGCAAACCGGACAGGAGCATGATCGCGCCCGATTGCTCCGCGTTATAGCCCGCCACGATACTCAGGAACTGCGGCAGCAGATAGGAAATGCCGTAAAGCCCCGCGCCGACCGCGGACACGATAACGATCACGCTCGCGTAACGCGGGTTGCGCATGAGCGACAGACGCAGGATTGGCTTCTTCGCCACGAACTGCGAAATGCCGATCAACACCATGCCCGCCAGCGAGACACAGGTAAGCGTGACGATCATGGTCGACTCGAACCAACGCTCGCGCTGCCCTTCTTCGAGCACCACCGTCAACGTGCTCAGTCCGACCGCAAGCCCGACGATGCCCAGCCAGTCGGCCTTGAGAAACGCCTCCCAATGCGGACGATCCTTCGGCAACCCCACGATCAACAAGGTAATCAGCGCGATACAAACCGGCAGATTGATGAAGAAGCACCAGCTCCAGCTGATGTTTTCCGCAAGCCAGCCGCCCAGCACAGGACCGAGCAACGGCCCGAGCAGCACGATCAAACCAAACACCGTCATGCCGACCGGCAACTGCGAGAGCGGCAAACGGGTACGGATGATGGTCTGCGCCGTGGGAATCATCGCGCCGCCCGTGAAGCCCTGGCCGATGCGCCCGGCGATCATCAGGCCGAGCGTGCCGGACCACCCGCACATCATCGAAAAGCCGATGAAAAGCGCCGCATTCGTCAGCAGGAAATTTCGGAGTCCGAACACGCGTGTGAGCCATGCGGCGAGCGGAATCATCACGATTTCCGACATCAGATAGCCCGTGGAAATCCACGTGCCCTCGGTGCCGGTCGCGCCGATTTCGCCCTGGATCTGCGGCAGCGCCGAATTCGTGATGGAGATGTCGAGCGTCGCCATCAGCGCGCCCAGCGCACCCGCAGCCACCGCGATCCAGTCGGCCACGCCCGCGCGCTCGCCATGCGGGTGCGGCGTGGCGGCCGCATTCGCCTGCGCATTCGCTTGATCAGTCACGATGATTCTCAGTGTCGATCCGGCGATCGTCTTCGCGGGCGGAACGCGTATCGACATCGACGGTCACGGACATGCCCGGCAGCAGCACGCCACGCGTTTGCGGCCCAGTGTCGATCAGAATGCGCACCGGCACGCGCTGCACGATCTTCGTGAAGTTGCCGGTGGCGTTCTCGGGCGGCAGGAGCGCGAACTGCGCGCCCGTACCCGGCGAGAAGCTGTCCACGACGCCGTGCAGCGTGTGGCCCGGCAGCGCATCGACGTGCATTTCGACCGGCTGGCCAATGCGCATACGGCCAATCTGCGTTTCCTTGAAGTTCGCGGTGAGATAGGTCTTCTGCACCGGCACCACGGTCAGCATGCGCGTGCCGGGCTGCACGTACTGCCCCACCCGCACGCTACGGTCGCCGACGCGGCCCGCGAGCACGCTCTTCACCACCGTGTTGTCGAGATCGAGTTGCGACTGCGCCGCACTGGCGCGCGACGCTTCGAGCTGTGCACGCGCCTGCGCGAGCTGCGCGGTGAGCGCGGCGATCTGCGAGCGCGCGGACTCCACGGCGGCCCCATCGGCGGCGAGGGTGGCCTGAGCCTGGTCGCGCGTGCTCTTGAGTTCCGAGAGACGTTCGGCCGTTTCCGCGCCGCTGGCCGTGAGCGGCGCATAGCGCGCGACTTCGTCCTGCGCATGGCGCAGGCTCACGCGCGCCACTTCCTGCTGGGCCTGCGCCTGGGCGATATTGGCGCGCTGTTGCGCAAGCTGCGCCTGCGCGTGTTCGATATCCGCTGCGCGCGCATCGATCGTGGCATTCGCCTGATCGAGCGCGACCTGATACTGGCGCGCGTCGAGCTTCACGAGCGGATCGCCCGCCTTCACGCTCTGGTTGTCGGCCACGTAGACATCGGTGATATAGCCACTCACCTTCGGCGCGACGGTCACGCTGTCCGCCTGAAGATAGGCATCGTCGGTGCTTTCGATGAAGCGACCCACGAGCCACCAGTGCCCGCCCCAGACGCCCGCCGCGACCAGCGCCCCGAGTCCGAGACCGATCAGCACCTTGCGCTTCGTGCCGCGCTTGCCCTGCGAAACGGCGTCGCCCGGCGCCTCGCGCCCTGGCGCTCCAGCAGTCGTTGACATGATTTTCACAACCTCGACAAAATATTATTACCAATCGGTAAAATTATTCCATCCGGCAAAATTGTGTCAAGTGTTATATTTTCGTCAGCCCAGGTCGACCCCCACATGCCATGAATGAACCCAAACGACTGCGCCGCCCCTCGGCGGGCGGTTATGCGCGCGGCGACGAAACCCGCCGCAAGATCATCGAAGCCGCCATCAGCCTGTTCGGGCAGCATGGATTCGAAGGCGCCTCGACGCGCGACATCGCCGCGCGCGCGGGCGTCAACGCCCCCGCGTTGCAGTACTACTTCGAGAACAAGGAAGGCGTTTATCGTGCGTGCGCCGAATCGATCGCCGACGAATCCTGGCAAGCCTTCGAACCTGCCGTGCTACGCGCACGCGCCGTGCTCGAACGCAACGGCGACACGCCCGCGCTGATCGAGGCCTTTCTCGACATCCAGCGCTCAGTGGCGGACCGCACTTTCGTGAAACGCAGCGAGCCTGACCAACGCCTCTTCTTCGCGCGCGAGCAAGGCGGCGGCGAGCCCGAAATTGGCTCCCAGGTCCTGCGCGAGCGCGTGCGCGCACCGCTCAACGCGGTGAACGTCGAACTGCTGGCGCGCATCACGGGCAAGCCCGCCGACGATCCCCTCACCGTGGTGCGGATGTTCAGCCTCTACGGGCAGTTTCTGCTGTTTCATATCGCGCGCCGCTCGACGCTTTCGTCACTGGAATGGGACGAAATCGATGCGGAAAAGGCCGACTTCCTCAAGGCCAGCGTCGGCGAGCAAACCCGTGTGCTGCTGGAGCACTGGAGCCGGTTGCGCGACGCCTGAACTCAGGCAGAAGTTGCCGATAAGAGACGCAAGCAGCACCGCGCTTCTTATCGGAAACGCCCTCGTTTCCGCGCGTTTCCGATAAGCCGCAGCGCACGCCGTTTTGCGCGTGCTAGTGTTAAAGATTCCTTCCAGGCACCCACGAGCACCATGTCACCCACTACCGCTGTTGTCAGCATCCTCGCCGCGCTTCTGCTCGGCGCCATGAGCCCGGGACCGAGCTTCGTGATGGTCGCGCGCAACTCGATCGGCCTGTCACGGCGCGATGGCGTCGCCACGGCGCTCGGCATGGGCATCGGCGCAATCTGCTTCGCAGGCATCGCGCTCGCCGGACTCTATACGCTGCTCGCCACGGTCGCGTGGCTCTATGCCGGGCTCAAGATCGCAGGCGGCGTCTATCTGCTGTACATCGCCTCGCGTATCTGGCGCGGTGCGGGCGAGCCTGTGACGATGGGCAACAGTGAGCAGCGCGCCGCACAGCCGGGCAAATCGTTCTGGAGCGGCCTGACGACCCAGCTCAGCAATCCCAAAACCGCCGTGGCCTACGGCAGCATCTTCGTGGCGTTGCTGCCGCAGCACCCGCCGCTCTGGTGCTATTTCGCGCTGCCGCCGCTCGTGTTCGCGATCGAAGCCGGCTGGTACACCGTGGTCGCGCTCAGCTTTTCCAGTCAGCGCCCGCGCGAACTCTATCTGCGCGCGAAGCGCTGGATCGACCGCGTCGCCGCCGGTGCGATCGCGGCGCTCGGCCTGCGGCTGATTGCCAGCGCAGGCCATCGCGGCCTGTAAATGGACGGCCGGGAGCCGCATCATGGACGCCCGGCCATTTGTTTCCTGAAGGAAACCAGCGCGGCAAATAAACTTTTTTCGCGAAGTGCTTGACAGTCTATCTGCTAGTAGATAAATTAGAGCCCATGAACACGAAGTTGACAGTACGCGAACAGGTCCTCGATCACGCCATCACCTTGATGATGCTGCGGGGTTACAACGGATTCAGCTATCGCGACCTGTCAGAGCTCGTAGGCGTGAAGACGTCGAGCATCCATTACTACTTCCCGTCGAAAGACGATCTCGTGCTCGAGGCGGTGAAGCAGTACAGCGACGAAGTCATGCAGGCGCTGCAAACGGTCGATCCGGCACTGTCGGCCAACGAAAAGCTCGCCATGTACACGCGGTTTTTCGGCAAGACGCTGGGCGACGGCAACCAGATCTGCCTGTGCGGCATGCTGGCCGCCGACATCGAGACGCTGCCCGAGGAAGTCCGCGAAGCGGTTCAAGCGTTCTTCCGCACGAATGAGGCGTGGCTGGCGAAGGTGCTGGCGCAGGGTGTCGAGGAAGGTACGCTGGTCGCACGAGGCAAACCGGAAAGCGCAGCGCGCACGTTGTTCGCGGCGCTTCAAGGCAGCGTGCTGGCAAGCCGCCTGTTTCACACGAAGGCGCGCCTGGAAGACGTGGAAGCGATGTGGAAGGTCGCCTGATCAGCAGCAGGAACGGCGCGACCGGAAAGATTTGACGAAGGCGGTTTTCCGTCTTTTCGCAGGGCCGTTAATCTATCTTTTAGTAGATAGCCAAACCGGTAGATTGAAGCAGGACAGAGATTAAGTCTGGTTTATGTCGTAGCCTCATATCTATCTAGTGATAGATAGTATTTTTAGAATGACGATAGCGCCCGTCACACGGTTTCGCCATGATGGAGCGCTAACGTCGATGCCACGCAGTACCTTATCTGTCGCGAAGACCGCCATCGGTCTGGACGACTAACGATTCAACACCGCAGTTTATTTGCTGCATTGCTCACACTGGAGAGTCAGTCATGTCGATCGAAAAAGTCCTCTACACCGCCGAAGCCACCGCAACCGGAGGCCGTGACGGCCGCGCCGTGGTCCCCGCGAGCAACCTCGACCTCAAGCTCACGACGCCGCGCGAACTGGGCGGCGCAGGCGGCGAAGGCACGAACCCGGAGCAACTGTTCGCAGCGGGCTACAGCGCCTGCTTCATCGGTGCAATGAAATTCGTGGCTGCACGCGACAAGATCGCCATCCCGGCTGACGTCTCGGTCAATGGCCACGTCGGTATCGGCCAGATCCCCAATGGCTTTGGCATCGAGGTCGAACTGCGCATCTCGCTGCCGGGCCTGGACCGCGCCGCCGCGCAAGCGCTGGTCGACAAGGCTCACATCGTCTGCCCGTACTCGAATGCCACGCGCAACAACATCGACGTGACGCTGACGATCGTCTAAGACGGCACCGGCGAGTTTTCCCGATTTCCGATCGGAAAACGCCGGGCGGTGACGGAGCGGGCCTGGTCAGGGCCCGACCCGGCATCGCCCGGCGTTTTTTCTCGTTATCCGATCGGAAACGTCACGCGCTCTGTACCGCGTCGCGGGCAAGGCCAGCCATCAGGCCACTCGCACGCTGCACCTTGGCCACCACCGCACGGTCGAGAACCGAGCGACCTTCGGGCACCGCAAGCGTGAGAAAAGCGCGCGCCCGCGTAATGCCCGTATAGACGAGTTCGCGCGTGAGGATCGGGCTGTAGGTATCGGGCAGCACCAGCGCCGCGTGCATGAACTCGGAACCCTGCGATTTATGGACGGTAAGCGCAAACACCGTCTCCACGCCCTGCAAGCGGCTCGGCGAAACCCACTTCACCCCGCCCGCACCGTCCCCGGCCGGGAACGCCACACGCAACACCGGCGGCCGTCCATCTTCTACGGGCAAGTCGAGCGCGATGCCAATGTCGCCATTCATCAAGCCCAGCTCGTAGTCGTTGTGCGTGACGAGCACGGGCCGGCCCGCATACCAGTCACCAAGCGGCTCGATCAGCCCCTCCTCCTGAAGCAGCCGGGCGACACGCCGGTTGAGTCCTTCCACGCCCCATGCGCCACGTCGCAACGCGCACAGCAACTGAAACTCGGTATGCGCCTTCAGCACGCCGGCCGCCCACCCTGCCAGTTCTTCCGGCGTCGAGCCTGGCGCAGGCCGTGTGGTTCGCATCGTTTCGAGGTAGTGGCGATAACCCCGTCGCTGCGAAGCGCCTTCGCGCACGACCAGCGCTTCATCCACACTGCCGTCGACGATCAACGCGCGCAATGGCCCGTCATCGTGCACAGGACAGATGAGGCGCGCGAGATCCGTGTAACCGTGCCGCCAGATCTTCGCCACGCCCGTTGCGTCGCCGATATTGACGAGTTCGGCGAGCGCGCCGATCCCGCTTTCCGATGCGAAACGATGGCTCTCGCGCAGCATCGCCACAGCCTGATCGAGCGGCGTGCCCTGCGCGTCGAGCATGACGGCGTCGATGCGCTCGCCCGTGGCAGCCTCAAGCCACACGCGCGTCGCTTCCGTGTAATGACCCTCGCGTGCGCGGTCGCAGAGTTCGCCTAGCACCGCGCCAGCCTCCACCGAGGCCAACTGATCCTTGTCACCGAGCAGGATCAGGCGCGCCGTGGGCGGCAAGGCGTCGAGCACGGCGGCCATCATTTCGAGGTCGACCATCGAAGCTTCGTCGATCACGAGCACGTCGACGGGCAACGGATTGGCGGCATCGTGACGGAAACGCCGGCTGCCTGGCCGCGTGCCCAGCACGCGATGCAAAGTCGTCACGGCGGTGGGAATCGCGTTGCGCAGCGCCGACGCGTCCACGCGCTGCGCCAGTGCCTCGAACGGCAAGCGCGCCACGGCACCGGCGATCGATTCGTTCAGACGGGCCGCCGCCTTGCCGGTGGGCGCCGCGAGGCGGATGCGCAATGGCCGCGCCACCACGTTGCTGCCGAGCGCCAACGTCTGAAGGAGTGCCAACAACTTCACGACCGTGGTGGTCTTGCCCGTTCCCGGGCCGCCCGTGATGATGCTGAAGGCGCTACGCGCGGCTAGCGCACAGGCCAGCTTCTGCCAATCGGCACGGTTCCCCTCTGCTGCTTTCGCCGCACGCGGCACGAACAGCGCGTCCAGCGCAGCACGTGCGGCCTCTGCGGGCAATTCGGCTTCGATGCGCGCGCGCTGCGCGAGTCGCGCCTCGATGCCCGCGCGCACGTCCTGCTCGTATTGCCAGTAGCGGCGCAAATAGCAGCGCGTTCCCGTCAGCACGAGCGGCGTGTTGTCGCCTTCCGCGCCCACCAGATCCGGCACATCGAGCGCCGCCAGCCAATGTTCGAGCGTCACGCCTGCCAGCACTTCGGCGGGCGGCTGCGGCGGCTCATCGGAAGGCGTCTGCGGGCCATCGGGCGGCAAGGAGAGCGCGAACGCCGGATCGTCGAGCGTGGCCTTCAAGTCGAGGCACACGTGCCCCCGCCCAAGCTGATGGCTCGCCAACGCAGCGGCCAGCAGCAACAGCGGCGGCACGTCGGGCGCCTCCTCCAGCAGGAAACGCGCAAACGCGCCGTCGAGCGCACGCAACCAGCCGCGTTCGACCCAACGCTCGAGCGTGCCGAGCATCTGCGCTGCCGTCCGTTGCGCAGCGGCTCGCGCGGGCGCGGGGGCTTCGTGTCGAAGTTCGGGCTCATATTCAGGCTGCAATTCGAGTTGCGCGAACAGGTCCCCAGTCACCCCGATGCCATCGTTGAGACCCGAGTTCGCAGTCGTGCGGCGCTTCGTCATACCGCGCCCTCCAGCGTGCCGTGATGCGCAAAGAGCGCATCGAGTCCTTCAATCAGTTCGCGCGGCGGACGCTCGCAGTGCAAGCCCTGACTCGGTGAATTCCCGCCACGCAGGAACATATAGACGGCACCGCCAATATGCCTATCGTAATCGTAGTCGGGCAGCCGCGACTTGAGCAGCCGATGCAGCGCGAACAGATAAAGCGCGTATTGCAGTTCATAGCGCGAATGCAGGATCTGCGAACGCATTTTCTCCCCGGTATATGAGGCGTCGTCGGCGCCCAGCCAGTTCGACTTGTAGTCGGCCACGTAATAACGCCCCTCATGTTCGAACACGAGGTCGATAAAGCCCTTGAGCATGCCGTTCAGGCGCGCGGCATCCAGCTGCGGGCGCTGGGCGCCGTCCAGCGTCAGCGTCGTGACGAGCGCGTCGAGTTCGAGCGTATCGACCCTGTGCGCCGCGACCCAGAATTCCATTTCCGCCATATACGCCGCTTTATCGAGCGACGAAAGCGTGAGCGGTGACACCGGCTCGCCGCCGACATCCGGCAAACGCAGCGGCGTGCCGATAAAAGCCAGCATCCATTGCGTGAGCGTCTCGATCCATTGCGACCAGCCGCGCACACTGCAGCGCCGCGCGATCATGTCGCGCAGACGCGCATGCGCGCGCTCATCGGCGATCTCCGCGAAACCTTCGTTCGCCACCCACTCCATGAGTTCGTGGAGGAAACTGCCCGCGTCCGCGCCGCGCTCGAAACCGTGCATCGGCGCACCCGCTGGCGCTAGCGTATTGGCGTTGGGCGCGTCGAACTCGGCGTCGCCAGTGTCAGGCGAGCTCGCGCCAAGCAGTTCGAGGAACACGTCCTCGCCGCGCGTGTCGGGCGCGATGCGCTCCTCTTCTTCCTGCTTCGCCGCGAACGCGCCTTGTGCGCCCTCTACGGTTTTCAGGCTCGAATAGCTGGCGATCCACCACGGCGTGCGCGTGCGGCGCGGGAAGGTCCGCGCGCGGCCGCGTGCAGCGCCCGGCCCCTGCAAAGCGAAAACCTCGTTACCGGCCACAGGTGCAGGTGCGACGGCAATATCGCTACACGGCCCGCGCAGCGATTCGAGCAGCGTATCGCTGTGCTCCGCGGGTAAAGCTTCGCCGCCGCCCACGAGATAGCCGAACGCGCTCCCTTCCACGTTCTGCACAGGCGCGTAGCCGATCCACGTCGCGTAGCAGGCACGCGTGAGCGCGACGTACAGTTTGCGCAAGTCCTCGCCGAGCCGTTCGCGGTCGGCTTGAGTCAGCACGGCAGGCTCAGGGGCGAGCGTGACCTTCAATTCGCCATCCTGATCATGCCATTTGAACGGCACGTCACTGGCTTTCACCGCGCGATGCGCGCACGCAAACGGCAAGAAAACCAGCGGATATTCCAACCCCTTCGACTTGTGGATGGTCACTACCTGCACGAGCCCAGCATCGCTTTCGAGGCGCAACTGGCGTGCATCGCCACCACCGCCCGCGCTTTCGTCCTCGCGTTGCTCGTCGAGATAACGGATAAGCGCATGCTCGCCGTCAAGCTGCGTGCTCGCCTGTTGAAGCAGTTCCGCCAGATGCAGCAGGTTCGTGAGCGCACGCTCGCCGTTCAGACCTGACGCTGCGCTTTCGCCCAGCAAACGCTGCGGCACATGAAAATCGTTGAGCAGACGGCGCAGCATCGGCAGCACGCCCTTCTTGCGCCAGACCTCGCGATAGCCACGGAATTGCAGCACGCGCGCTTCCCACGCGATCTCGTCGCGGCCCAGCGCGTCCAGTTCGTACCAGCCGAGGCCGAGCGACGCCGTGGCGAGCGCGCTGCGCACGAGCCGCCCGTCATCGGGCTCTGCGCACGCGCCCAGCCAGTAACGCAATTCGTCGGCTTGCGGCGTCAGGTACACGGAATCGCGATCGGACAGATAAACGCTGCGCACGCCGCGCACCGCCAACGCTTCGCGAATTGCACGCGCCTCGTCGCGGTTATTCACGAGCACCGCCATATGCGAAGGCCGCAGCGGCTTGAGCCCCTCCTCGCCTTCGAAGCCCGCCGCGCCCATCTGGCCCAGATTGAGCAGGCGCACCATCTCGGTGGCGCAACTCGCGGCCATGCTCGCGAAATAGGCGGTCTTGCTCATCGCCTTGCCGTCGTCCGCGCCCGGCAGCCACCAGACGTTGAGCGCGGCCAGCGTATTGCCGTTGGCCACGAGTTCGTCGGGACGGCCATTCGCATCGGCGGCGACGAACGGCAAGGCATTCGCCCCGCCTTGCGCGCCCCGAAACAGGAACGCGCCACTGCCTTCCGTGCGCGTTTCCGCCGCTTCGAAACAGCGATTGACCGCATCGACCATCGCCCGCGTCGAGCGGAAATTCTTCTTGAGCGTATAGAGCCGCCCCTCGCAGGCGCGCCGCGCACGCAGATAGGTATAGATATCCGCGCCGCGAAACGCGTAGATGGCCTGCTTCGGATCGCCGATCAAGACGATTGCCGTATCGGCGTTGTTCGACTCGATCGCATAGACCGAATCGAAGATCTGATACTGAACCGGGTCCGTGTCCTGGAACTCGTCGATCAGCGCCACCGGATACTGCTTGCGAATGATCTCGGCGAGGCGCGGGCCGTTCGGCTTCTTCAACGCGGCCAGCAGGCGCGTGAGCAGATCGTCGAAACCCATCTGCGAGCGCCGCGCCTCTTCTTCCTCGAAACGCCGCGCGACCCAGCGCGCCGCGTGGCAGAGGATTGGCAGCTTCGCCTCGGGCGGCGCGCCCAAAGCCTCGCGCAAGGTTTCCATCGCCGTGAAGCACGGATGCGCGGGCGGCGCACCATCCTTCCAGATGTCCGCGAGACCGTCGGGCGTGAGGCGCGTCCACACCGCGGCATCGTCCTTGAAGCCGGGGTGCGCGCTATGCGGGTCGTTGGCCCATTCGCGCAGCTTCGCAAACCAGTTCTCGCAGTTGCGCGTATTCAGCTTTTTCGCGTCGAACAGCTTCTTTTCGCGCGCCGCCGCGATGAGGCCTTCCGCGTCATCAATGCCCTCGCGCCAAGGCGCCTTTAGCGCTTCCAGTTCTTCGTATGCCTGCGTACGTGCCTCATGCAGCGCAGCGGCGGGATCGACGGCATCGGGCAACAGCTCCGCGTGCGCGAGCAGACCACGAATCGCACTGTGCAGCGCATCGGGGCTCGCGAACCAGTTACGCACTTCACCCGCGCCCTTTGCGTCGAGCGGCGCCATGAAGGTGCGCCAGTAGTCGCGCACGACTTCGGCACGCAGTTCGGTCTGGTCCGTTTCCAGCGTCTGCGAAAACAGGCTGTCGCTATCGAACGCATGCTCGCTGAGCATGCGGTTGCACCAGCCGTGAATGGTCGAAACCGCGGCCTCGTCCATCCATTCGGCGGCCAGTTGCAGGCGGCGCGCGCAGCCCGGCCACTGCTCCGGCGGGTACGCCTCACGCAGATCGTGCAGCAGGTCGACGCCGGGCGCGCGCAGCGGCACGTCTTCGGGCAGCGCGCGGAAATAGTCGGCGGCTTCGATCAGGCGCGCGCGGATACGCTCGCGCAGTTCCTTGGTCGCGGCGTCGGTAAAGGTCACGACGAGGATCTCGGGCGGCGTGAGCGGTCGCAAACCGCTCTGTGCGTTTGCGCTTTCATCGTCATCGATCGCGTAGGGGTCGATCTCGCCGTGATGGCCGAGCACTAGCCGCACATAAAGCATGGCGATCGTGAAGGTCTTGCCGGTGCCCGCGCTCGCTTCGATCAGGCGGCTGCCGTAAAGCGGAAAGCGCAGCGGCTCCAGCACATCGGCGATCATGTCGTCTGCCGGGGTCATGCGGTTTCTCCAGCGGTATTCGCCTGTTGGGTTCTCTTCGACGACGACAGCGGCGCACGTTGCACCGGCAGCAGCAGCGAGGTTGCGAGCGCAACGAATTCATCGCCTTCGATCAATGCATCGAAATCGGGAAATGCCCGGCGCAGATAGGGATTCGTATCGCACTCGCCGGGCAGGCGCGTCGCGCCTTCGAACGCGGTGCGAGCCGCTTCCCATGCCTCGGCGGGAATCTCGCCGGAACCCGCCACGTAGTCGACCGGCAGCTTGCGTAGCCAGGCAAAGGCCGTCTTGACGGCGAGCGGCAGCGGCCGGCGGCCGCCTTCGTCCCACGCCGCCAGCAGATCGAGCAGCCACGCGCGCGCCACGTCGGGCGCGATCGGCGCGAACTCCGCCACACCCACCTTGCTGACGATCACCGTCGTCACCTCACCCGCCGCCAGTTGCGCGGCGACGTGTGCAACCCAATACGCCACCAGCCGGTCGCCGCGATACTTGTTGTCCTTGATAAGCGTGCCGGCATCGAGAATCACGCGCCCGAGCGCGCCGCCCTCACCTTCACGGATATCGTCGAGCCAGTCCTGGATGTCGAGCGTGCGGCCCTCGCGCAGCGTATCGAGACGAATTTCGTATTGATGCGCGAGCGGCGTCGGCCAGCGCGCGAGCGCCTTGCGATATTCGGCGAACAACGCTTCCATCGGTTCGAGCAGTTCTTCGCCGATCACTTCACCGAAGCCACCCGAAGCCAGATCGCCGCTGCGGTGCATGCGTTCGAGCCGCGCGCGCGCGACGGCATCGAGGTCGTCCTCGCCGCGCTCCATCGCCCGCAACTGCGCGCGAATCAGTTCGTCCTGCAACTGCCACGCCTGCAAGGCGTCGACTTCGAAGGGCTCGTGGTTCTCGCTCGCTTCGTCCTGCATTTCAAGGCCCACACGCAAGCGCTGCCGGAAGAAGGTACGCACCGGGTCGCGCAAAAACTCGCCCAGTTCGCGAATCGACAGCGGCTCGTCGCGCTCGGGCGGGGACAAAACGGCGTCTTGGGGCGTCGCCCCCGCAAGCGGCGCGGGACGGCTCCATTCATGCGCATACGTGTACAGCGGCGCGTCATGCGGATCGGCCGGAAAGTATTCAGCACTGAACGGTTGCAGGCGATGCTCGATGGTCAGGGCGTCGAGCAGCTTGCGCGGCTTGTCGGTCTCTTCGTCCTCCAGCCGCCAGCCCGCCTTGAGATGGTCGCGCAACTGTCCGACCAGCACCGAAGGCGGACGCGGCGTGTTGTCGGTCACGCTGCGGCCCACCCACGAAATATGTAGGTGATCGCGCGCGGACATCATCGCTTCGAGGAACAGATAACGGTCGTCTTCGCGTCGCGAGCGGTCACCGGGGCGATAGTCGCGGCGCATCAGGTCGAAATCGAGCGGCGTGCGGCTACGCGGATAATCGCCGTCGTTCATGCCCAGCAAACAGACGTAGCGGAACGGAATCGCGCGCATCGGCATGAGCGTGGCGAACGTGATCGCACCTGCGAAAAAGCGCTGCGCGAGGCCGCCTCCGTCGAGTTGCCCGAGCCAGTTTTCCGCGACGATCGCAAGCGGCAGCGCTTCCGTAAGCGCGGCTTCGTCGCAGGCGTCACGCCACGTCAACAGGGCGTTGTCGAGCCGTTCGAGCGTATAGGCGTCATCGCCCTCGTCGGCGGCGAAGAAGGTGCCCATCAGCGCGCGCAGCCGCTCGCACCAGAGCGCCACGTCGACTGGTTCGCGCAGCGTGCGCCACGCGGCGTCGAGCGCGTCGATCAGGCGCGTGAGCGGGCCGAGCAGCGCCGCGTCGAGGCCGCCGATTTCGGCATACGGCTCGATGCCGCGCCACGCCCCCGCGCGATCGCCCGCCGCGTAGCCGAGCAACATGCGGCGCAAGCCGAACATCCAGCTATTGGGCGCACTCGCTTCATCGCCTTGAGGAAGGCCGAGACTGGCGCGCTGCTGCGCGTGCAGCCCCCAGCGAATATTCGCGCCGTCGATCCAGTTGCGCAGCGTCGGCACGTCGTCGGCGTCGATACCGAAACGTGCGCGCACCGCGGGCACTTCGAGCAGATCGAGCACGTCGCTGACCGTCACGCGCGCGTGCGGCAACGACAGCAGCATCTCCAGCGCGCCGATCAGCGGGTCGAACGCGCGCTGCGCACGATCCGCGATACTGAACGGAATGTAGCGCGGATCGTCGCCATCGACGAGACCGAACACCGCCTGGATATGCGGCGTATAAACCTCGATGTCGGGCACCATCACGATCACGTCGCGCGGGCGCAAGGCGGGGTCCGCCGCGAAGGCCGCGAGCAGCCGGTCGTACAGAATCTCCACTTCGCGCTGCGCACTATGCGCGACATGAAAGCGGATCGATTCGTCCACCTGCGGATCGACGGCAGGCCAGTGCTCGCGCGTTTCGACCAGCGGCCGCAGATCGCGGATATCGTCCTGCAACTGTTGCAACAACGTCTGCGGATCGCCGCCATCGAACAGGTCGATACGCTGGCCAATACGCGTGAAGTGAGGCGTATAGGTCTCGCGCGCCTCGTCGCTATCGTATTCGTCGAGCAGGCCGATGAAGTCGCGCCCCTGCTTGCCCCACGCCGCCAGCAAGGGCTGCGAATGCAGATGCAGTTGCGATTCGTCGAGCACGGCGGGCGCGCCCGCGCGGCGGCGCTGACGCGCATGACGCGCGCGCAGCAGGTCCTGATCGGCGACGATATCGGCCCAGTAATGCATGCACGGGTTATGCACGCAAAGCAACACCTGACTCCAGCGCGCGAGCGCCGCTAGCACTTCGAGCGACTGGCGCGGCAAGCTCGATATGCCGAATACCACGAGACGGCGCGGCAGCCCACGCGGGCGCGGGTTGTCCTCATCACCTTCTTGCCAGGCCTCGGCGCGCTGCATGAAGAGATCGTGCACCGCGGCGCGGCCAGTCTGCGCGAGCGCGCTGCCTGCGGGCGCGCGCTCGCTCACATCGGCAAGTAGCGCGCGCCAGAGCGCGGCTTGCCAGCGCGCATCGTCGGCGAGTGGGATGCGGTTGTTGCGCGCGTCGATCACCACGTCCTCGTGCGCAGCCCACGCGGCGAGCCAGTCGGCGCGATAGACCTGGTACTGGTCGAACAGGTCGGCCACGCGCTGGGCCAGCTGGAAGCACTTGCGCTGCTCCTCGTCGTGCGCCATGAAACGCTTGAGCGGCTCGTAGCCCGGCTCGTCGAGCAACGCAGGCAGCATGCGCATGAGGCGCCAGACGAGGCGCGACTTGTCGAACGGCGAGACGGCTGGCACGGCCTCCTCGCCCAGCACCGCGCGATAGACCGCCCAGAGGAAACGCGACGGCAGCGACATTTCCAGCGCCGCCGCGATGCCGCAACCGCCGTCCTCGGGATCGGCCGCGAAGGCCAGCTTGAGCCACTGCGCAATGCCGTTACTCTGAACCAGCAGCATTTCCTTTTCGAGCGGCCCGATGGGATGCTGGCTGATCCAGTTCACGATCAGGTCGCGCAGGCGCTCAGGCTCGTTGCCGTGCACCAGCATCAGCCCGGTGGGTAGTTCGCGCGCGCTCAAATGCGGCCTCCGCGCGTGACGAATACGGACAGACCACCGCGCGCAGCGCGCGAGCGGAATCGATGCGTGATTGACGTGAGGGACGTGAGGGATGCGGGCATGGCGCCTGGTCGTGTCTGTTGCCGATAAGAAACGCAGTGCGCCGCACCCGCTTTCCGAAGCGAAACACGGCGCGGACCGGCAGTGCGCCGGCCCAAGGCGACATGTTACGACATCGCTGACTCAGCCGATGCCCATCCCCACGACGGCATCGGCGAAAAGGGCTTCAACGCTCGTCGAGCGACGCGATCAGATCGTCCACCACGCGAATCACATGGCCCGCCGTGATGGCCGTGGTGCATTGATAGCGCAGCGCATCGTGCGCGTGGCGCGGGCACCAGCTGAAATCGTTGTCGAATTCGAAAGCGGTGTCGTTGTAGCAGCTGTTGCAGGCGTGGAAATTGATGACGCGCCAAGGCGTATCAAACTCCGCGTTGGGATGCGAAAAGCCGCTGATCAGGACCACCGGCACGCCCACGGCCCAGGCAAGCCATGAAAGCCCGCTGCCCAGGCCGACGAAGAAGTCGGCATGCATCAGCAAGCTCGCGCGCTCCTGCAAAGGGCGCTCGCCGGTGAAGTCCTCGGCGCCCTCGGGCATCGTGTTCAGCGCGCCCGCGAGACCGTATTCCCGGTCGCGGTCGATGCAGAGGACGCGATAGCCGCGCGACTTCAGATGGGCGACGAGCGTGCCCCAGCCGTGCGGGTTATTCCAGTACTTGCACTGCGTGGAGGCCTGCGCCGCGATACAGACGTAAGGCTCGGGCACGATGCGCGCACGGTCCGCGACCACGATGTGGGTGCGTCGCTCCACGGCGGCCACGCCCAGCATGTAGGAGGCGAAATCCTGCAAGCTGCTCACGCGCGGATCGGTTGGCTGATGATCGCGGTCGGCATAGGGGGAATAGCAGCCTACGCGGTAAGTCGCGTAAATCGGCTCGTTATTTTCGCGTTCCCGTTGCGCCGGTTCCGATACTTCCGATACGAAACGCAGCGCCGGATAGCCTCCCTTGAAGAGCGGATGCAGCCAGGATTTCATTTCGACGGTCACTTCGCAGCCGTGCTGCTGCCGGAACGCCTCGATCGCCGGCACCCAGCCGATGGCGTCGCCCAGCGCGCCGGAGCCGAGCGTCATCCAGACCCGTCGCCCCCGGGCGTCGAACGTATGGGAAAACACACAGCGCTCGCCATCGAACACTTCCAGCAGGAAGCGGACGAAGTATTTACGGCGGCTCGCCGCGACCTCGCCTGGCACGAGCGGCGCGTCAAAAACGAGATTCTGCGTATCGAGATCGTGCATGCGCACGCGCCAGCCCGCGTTGGACATCTGCGGCACCTGCACGCGGCAGCCATAGTTGAAGTCGAAACGGATGCCCTCGGGGCCGCTGAACAACGGCGCGTCGACGCGCGCGAAACTGGCCGCGAGGCGACCGCGTTGCCGATCGGAAACTTCTGGCGTTTCAGGCGCCGATTGGGGAGAGACGGGGCGGCCGGGCGTGCTATTCATCGTGCGGATCTCGCAGGCATGCGGCACGACAGGCGCCGCCAGTTCGGAGCGGGCACGCCGGGCAAGAACTGCCGGCGCACCGAGTCCGCGATGATAGTGCAGCGCCGAGCGAGCGCCCCGGCACGTAGATCAAGCTTTCATGCGATCGCCTGAACGTGCCAGATCGGCGCTCGATAACCCCTTAGGCCAGCGTAGCCGCCGCAAACTTGCCGATTTCCGTAGCCGGATCGCGCAGGGCCGCCACGTCGAGCGTCTTGCCCGTGCCCACGAGCTTCTTGCCGCACAGGAAGTCGGGCATCGAGCTGACCGCGTCGACCGCGAGGAGCACGCCGCCCTTCAGATAGTAGACGGCAAAGCGGCGCGCCGCCGGATCGCCTCGCACCACGGTCTCGTCATAGCCTTCGTGCAGGCCCACGGTCTGCAGCTTGAGATCGAACTGATCGGACCAGAACCACGGCGCATCGCAGGCAGGACGCGCACGGCCGACTATCGCCGACGCCGCCAGCTTCGCCTGCTCCACCGCGTTATGGACGCTCTCCAACCGGCCCGTGCGGCCATAGTGCGAGAGCGGACGGCTCGCGCAGTCGCCGATTGCGAACACGTCCGGATCGGACGTGCGTGCGTCGTCGTCCACCTGGATGCCATTGACGCAGACGATGCCCGCGTCTTCGGCCAGCGCGACGTTCGGCAGAATGCCGATGCCGATCAGCGCGAGCGTGGCGGGCACGATTTCGCCGCCCGCGAGCTGCACGCCGGTGAGCTTGCCGTTCTCGCCCACGAGCGCTTCGATCTTCGCATTCAGGCGCAGATCGACGCCTTGCGCGCGATGTTCGCTTTCATAGAAGCTGGAGACCGTCTCGCCGGTCACGCGGCCGAGCACGCGCGGCGCGGCTTCGAGCACCGTCACGTCGTGGCCGAGCTGACGCGCGGCCGCCGCGGCTTCGAGGCCGATATAGCCCGCGCCGATCACCACGAGCTTTTCGCCCGGCTTGACGCGCTCGCGCAGCACGTCGGCGTCCGCGAGCGAGCGCAGCGCCACCACGCCCGCCAGATCGTGGCCAGGCACGGTCAAGGCGCGCGGCGTGGAGCCGGTCGCGAGGATCAGCTTGTCGTACGGGAGCGCCGTGCCGTCAGCGAGTGCGAGCGTATGGTTCGCGCGATCGAGCGACTGCGCGCTCACGCCGAGCTTCAGCTCGATGCGCTGATCCTCGTAGAACTGGCGCGGCTTGAGCCACAGCTTTTCGACATCCGATTCGCCCTTGAGATAGGCCTTGCTGAGCGGCGGCCGATGATACGGCGGCACCGGCTCCTCGCCCACCAGCACGACGCGCCCCTCGAAACCATACTGGCGCAGTAGCGCCGCTGCGTTGCCGCCCGCGTGCCCTGCCCCGACGATGACTACCGTGCTGCCTTGTTCCTGCATGTCCGCTCCCGTTCGTTCAATCGCTGCGCGGCCGCAAGCGGGCGCGCTTCTTCAGGAGCGAGATCATCTCACGTCTGCGCGCCAGCCCGCAAAAAAGCCCGCACGGCTCAGCCACGCGTCAGGCACGGGTCAGTCGAGCGCGCGGTCGTCGGGCGCCGCGTAGCGCGCGCGTAGTTGCGAGGTCATCGGGAAGTCGATCGTCACGCCATGCGGCGGCACCGGCTGCTCGAACCACTTATGGTAAAGCGTCGCCATTTCGCCGCTTTTCATGAGCGCACTCATCGTATCGTTCACCAGCTGCTGGAACGCGGGATCGCCGTTACGCATCATGAATGCATAGGCCTCCCAGGATTGCGGCGTACCGACGATGATCCAGTCCGATGGATGCGCCGTCAACGAACGTACCCCCGCCAGCAGCACATCGTCCATCATGTACGCGACGGCGCGACCCGATTCGAGCGACGCGCGCCCTTCGGCATAGTCCTTCGCGCTGATCACGCGCATGTTCATCGGCTTCTGCTGGTTCATCAGGCGCAGAATGCGCTCGGACGTCGTGCCTTGATTGGTGAGCACGCTCTTGCCCACGAGATCGCTGAAATCATGAATGCCCGAGTCCTTGTGCGTGAGCAGCCGCGTGCCCGCAATGAAGAAGGTATCGGAAAACGTCACCTGGCTTTGACGCGCGCGCAGATGGGTCGTCACCCCGCACTCCAGATCGACGGTGCCGTTCTGCACGAGCGGAATGCGGTTCTGCGACGTCACGGGAATGAAGCGCACTTCGAGGTTCGGGCGCTGAGTCCTGGCCTTGACCGCCGCGATAATACGATTGCAGATGTCCTGCGAAAAACCGATCACCTTGCCATCCGCATCGCGATACGAAAACGGCAACGAGGCCTCGCGATAACCGATGGCGATGCGATTGGCCGCCTGGATTTTTTCCAGGGTCGGCTGCGCGATCTGTGCGTGCGCCGTCTGTGGTCCAGCCAACAGCGCGCTCATGCCGAAAGCCGTCACGATTGCCAACATCCGGGCCGTGCGCGACGGCCATTGCCTGTTTCGTTTCCTGATCCGCTCTCGCATGCCCGCTATTCCATTTCGATGTAGCAGCCGAGATGTTAGCGTGCGCGCCGCGACGGGTGCAGCCCGCGCGCTATCGGCGCCTTGCCACAACTGACATAATCCGCTCACCGTTGCCGAACAAACTGGAATTGGCGTTTCGCAGAGGGCGCCACCCACATCGCCGACAACAACCATTCACAGAGGACACATGTTGAAACGCGTGTGGTTTGCGGCGTTGCTGCTGACGCTTGGCATGATCGGGCACTGTGCCGTCGCGCAGCCCACGATCGAACTGACGATAGGTGGAACAACCCGGTCGTTCAGCCAGGACGCCTTACTGGCGCGTGCCGATACGGCAGAAATACACGTTGCGCGAGACATCGCCTACGACGGCGCCTCGTCGACCTACCGCGCCGTGCCGCTAGCCAACCTGCTCGACAATGCGGCGCTGCCTGCGGACAGCGTGCTCGAAGCCCGCGCAACCGACGGCTTCGCCGCGCAACTGCCGATGGACCTCGTGCGCAACCGCGATCCCTCGCAAGCCGTCGCATGGCTCGCGGTCGAGGACCCCGCGCACCCGTGGCCGAAGCTGCGGGGCAAGCCGGTCAGCGCGGGACCGTTCTACCTGGTCTGGGTCGGTAAGGAAGCGGCCTCCGAGCGCAGCGAGCAGTGGCCCTACCAGATCGCGCGACTCGCTACGCAACCCTCGCCAGCCGCGCGTTGGCCCGTGCTCGCCGTCGATCCAGCGCTGCCGGCAACCGATCCGGTGCGCGCGGGCCAAAGCCTGTTCATCACCCAGTGCCTCGCCTGCCATCGTCTCAACCACGCGGGCAGCGCGGACACCGGCCCCGACCTCAACGTGCCGATGAATCCCGTCGAGTACTTTCAGCCCGCCGCGCTGCACCGCTATATTCGCAATCCGGCCTCGGTTCGGGACTGGCCGGGCCGCGTCATGCCGGCCTTCGCGCCGGACCAGCTAAGCGATCGCGAGATCGATCTGATCGTCGCTTATCTTGCGTACATGGCGCAGAGAAAGACCGGACGTTAAGGCATGCGAATCAAGAGCAGGTCTATGTCGAGCACGTGTCCCGCCGTCGATCGTTTTATGGCTTGACCGCGCGAGCAGCGCTTCTGCCACGCAGCCATTCGAGCGCGAGCAGCAGACAGGTCGAAAAGACAATCAGAATCGTCGCCAGCGCGGCAATCGTCGGGCTGATGTTCTCGCGGATGCCCGTGAACATCTGCCGTGGCAGCGTCGTTTGATCGGCGCCCGCGAGGAACAGCGTCACCACCACTTCGTCGAATGACGTCGCGAACGCGAACAGCGCTCCCGACATCACGCCCGGCGCGATTGTGGGCAAGGTGATGCGAAAAAACGTCGTGACCGGATTCGCACCCAGCGACAGACTCGCACGCACGAGATTGTGATTGAAGCCCGCCAGCGTCGCCGACACCGTCGTCACCACGAAGGGCACCCCCAGCGACGCGTGCGCGAGAATCAGCCCGGTATACGTATTGGCGAGTCCGAGCGGTGCGAAGAACAGATACATGCCGACGCCCACCACCACCACCGGCACGATCATCGGCGAAATGAGGATAGCCATCAGCAGCGATTTGCCGCGAAAATCGGCCTTGTTCAGACCGATGGCCGCGAGCGTGCCGAGTACAGTCGCCACCACGGTCGCGAGCGGGCCGACGATAAAGCTGTTCTTCGCGGCCATGCGCCATTCGTCGGACATCACGAGGTTTTCATACCAGCGCATCGACCAGCCCGGAATCGGATAGACGAGGAAGGTGCTCGACGAAAACGACAGCGGCACGATCGCCAGCACGGGCAGGATCAGATACAGCAGCGTGAGCACGGCGAGGCCGCGCAACGTGAAGTACCAGACGCGTTCGATGCCCGAGGTGTGCGGGGCAAAAAGCGGTTTCGCGAATTTCATGTCGTGGCCTCCGTTAGCCGAGGCTCAGGTTCGTGCGCGTGAAGCGCACGTAGACGAAATACAGCACGGTCGTGGCCACGAGCAGCAGCGCACCGAGCGAGCACGCCATGCCCCAGTTGATCGACACGTTCGTGAAGTACGCCACGTAGTAGCTCACCATCTGGTCGGCCGGGCCGCCGAGCAGCGCGGGCGTGATGTAGTAGCCAATCGAGAGAATGAACACGAGCAGCACGCCCGCGCCAATGCCCGGATAAGTCTGCGGTACATACACGCGCCAGAAGGCCGCGAACGGATGGCTGCCGAGCGACACGGCCGCTCGCTGGTAGGTGGACGGGATCGACTTCATCACGCTGTAGAGCGGCAGCACCATGAAGGGCAACAGAATGTGCGTCATCGAGATATACACGCCGACGCGGTTGAACAGCAGCGCGAGCGGCGACGAAATGATGCCGGTGCCAATCAACGCCTTGTTGACCAGACCTTCGCTTTGCAGAATCACGATCCACGCCGCCACGCGCACGAGAATCGACGTCCAGAATGGAATCAGCACGAGGATCATCACGAGGTTGGCGCGGCGCTCGGAGAGCGTCGAGATCCAGTACGCGAGCGGATAGCCAAGCACGAGCGCAAACAAGGTGACGAACACGCTGATCACAAACGTGCGCCCGAACACGGCGAGATAGATCTGCTGCTCGGGATCGGCGGCTACGATGCTGCCGAACGCGTCCTGCTTGTGGTCGAGCGAGGCGAGCAGATAGAACGGCGAATAATGGCCGCTATTCTTCGCGATGGCCTGCCAGTAGGTCACATCGCCCCAGCGGTCGTCGAGCTCGACGATTTTGGCGCGCGTCTGCGCGGGTGTGAGTGTGAGCGGCTTGCCGTTGTCGTCGGACAGCGGCATCGCGCGCGCGGTCTTGGCCACGAGCGAGCGATAGCCCGCGATTTCCACGTTCAGGCGGCGCGCGAGCGCGCCCATTGCGTCGCCGTCCTGCACCGCCGCGAGGTCCTGCGCGAGCGCGGTATAAGCCGCGTCGGGCGGCGCGCTCTTGCGGTCCCAGTCATGCAGCGCCGCGACCGTATGCGGCAGCGCGGTGGCCACTTCGGGATTCTGTACGGCGCGCGTGAGCAGCGCCGCAATCGGCACGACGAAAATCAGCAACAGAAAAATGGCCAGCGGCGCGATCAGCATGAGCGCCATCGTGCGCTTCTTCGCCTGCGCGACGCGCAGTTCGCGCTTCAGTCGCGCGCTGGATTCGCCTGCATTATCGGCTGCGGTTGTCGCGGTCGTCATGGTTGTCACATCGAGTCTCCTGCACTGCCTCCGTTGCTGCGCGGCGCGCCTTGCACCCTGCAAGCCGCGCGCGCCGCGCAACGGATACTTCAACGGTTCACGCGCTTACTTCGCAGCCCACGAAGCGAAGCGCTGCTCCAGTTCGTCGCCGTGGTCGGTCCAGAACGTGAGGTTCTGCTGCACCGCGTTCTTGCCGTTGGCCGGCGAGTTCGGCAGGTTATCCAGCGTCTTCGTGTCGAGCGCCTTGATGGCGTTCTCGTTCACCGGACCATAGGCGATGTGCTTCGCGTACTCCTGCTGCGGCTTCGGCGAAAGCGTGTAGGCGATGTACTTGAGCGCCGCGTCCTTGTTCGGCGAGCCCTTCGGAATCGCCCAGTAGTCCAGATCGTAGATGCTGCCGTTCCACACGACCTTGAGGTTCTTGCCTTCGCGCTGCGCGGCGTCGATCCGGCCATTGAAGGCCGTGGACATCACCACGTCACCAGCCACGAGGAACTGCGGCGGCTGCGCGCCCGCTTCCCACCACTGGATGTTCGGCTTGAGTTCGTCGAGCTTCTTGAACGCGCGGTCCTGGCCTGCCTTCGTCGAGAGCACCTTGTAGACGTCCTGCGGTGCGACGCCGTCGGCCATCAGCGCGAATTCGAGGTTGTACTGCGCGCCCTTGCGCATGCCGCGCTTGCCCGGGAATTTCTTCGTGTCCCAGAAGTCGGCCCAGCTGGTGGGTGCGCTCTTGAGCTTGTCGGCGTTATAGGCGAGCGCCGTGGACCACACGAAGAAGCCCGCGCCGCACGGCTGCTGTGCGGCCTTCATGAAGTCGCTCTTGTTGCCGAGCTTCGACCAGTCGAGCTTCTCGTAGAGGCCTTCGTCGCAACCGCGCGCGATGTCGCCGGTTTCGACTTCCACCACGTCCCAGTTGACGTGCTTCGCTTCGACCATGGCCTTGACCTTGGCCTGCTCGCCGTTGTACTCGACGGTCGTGATCTTCGTGCCCGTCTGCGCCTGGTACGGCTCGTTGAAGGCCGCCTTCTGCGCGTTGCCATTCGCGCCGCCAAAGTTCACGACCGTGAGTTCCGCCGCGTGCGCCGCGCCGAACGAGAGTGCGAGCGTGGCCGCGACCGCCGCAACGCGCATGTTGCCGATCTTCTTCATGGTGAGTCCCTTCTCCTTGGTGGTTTGTCTTGCCGGGCCCTTCAGCACGGATGGCGTGGCCCGGTCGTCTTCACGCGAACACGCGCAGATGTTCGGGCGCAAACTCGAGCGCGACCGGCTGACCGGGCGCGAAACCGGCGAGCGCCTCGGTGCCGAGCGGCACTTTCACGAAGCACTCGTCCTGCTGAGGCAGACCGCAGCGCATACGCACGTGGTCGCCGTAATAGATCAGACTGCGCGCCTCGCCCGCGATGGCGTTCGCACCGCCGTTCACACCCTGCGCCGCGAGCTTCATGCGTTCGGGGCGAATGCAGGCGATGGCGTCGGCGCCCGCTTGCGCGCCCGCGACGTTGCGCCCCTTGAGACGGGTGCCGTCGGCCAGATGGATTTCGCAGAACTCGCCTTCGACCGAGGCGATCTTGCCGCGCAGGCGATTGCTGTCGCCGATGAAGTTCGCGACGAACTCGTTGCACGGCGATTCATACAGACGGTCCACGGTATCGAGTTGCTGCACGATGCCCTTGTCGAACACCGCCACGCGGTCGGACATGGTGAGCGCCTCGCCCTGATCGTGCGTGACGTAGACGAACGTGACGCCAAGCTTCTCATGCAGTGATTTCAGTTCGTACTGCATATGTTCGCGCAACTGTTTGTCGAGCGCGCCCAGCGGCTCGTCCATCAGCACCAGCTTGGGCTGGAACACCAGCGCGCGCGCCAGCGCGATACGCTGCTGCTGCCCGCCCGAAAGCTGCGCCGGATACCGTTTCGCGAAGCTCTCCATGCGCACCATCTTGAGCGCGTCGTTCACGCGCGCAGCGCGCTCGGCCGCCGGCACCTTGCGCACGCCCAGCGGATACGCCACGTTCTGCTCGACCGTCATGTGCGGGAACAGCGCGTAATTCTGGAACACCATGCCGATGTCGCGCTTGTGCGGCGGCACGTTGTTCAGCAGCTTGCCTTCGAGGCGAATTTCGCCGCCGGTCGGGAATTCGAAACCCGCAAGCATCATGAGGCACGTGGTCTTGCCCGAACCGGACGGCCCGAGCAGTGTCAGGAACTCGCCCTGATAAATGTCCAGATCGAGCTGCTTCACGACCAGGGTTTCGCCGTCGTATGTCTTGCGTACGCCGCGAAAGCTGACGATCACGTCCGATTGCTTCATCGCCCTGTCTCCTGTCCTTGTTCCCGTATTGCCGCACACTGCCGATCCGGCGCAATTAAATAAATACTGTCGCAGGCACTAGCTGAACCTGACGTGCGGATTACTATAGTTGTTTCCGGTTCCATTCAATGGAGCCATTTCATTATTCCTGATGGAACCACTTTGCTGGCGATGATGCAATGGTAATTTTGTCCGACTGGCTGGCCGCGCAACTCGATAAGGCCGACATCGAGCCGGTCTACCGCCAGTTGCTGCGTCTGATGCAACAGGCCATCCTGACCGGCCAGCTCGCGCCCGGCACCAAGCTGCCCAGTTCGCGCACGCTAGCCAGCGACCTGGGCATCGCGCGAAATACCGTGGTCCATGTGTACGACCAATTGAGCGCCGAGGGCTACGTGCTCTCGACCACCGGCAGCGGCACCTACGTTGCCGACACGCGTCCCGACTCCGCCGCGGTGGGCCCTCGCACCGCTTTGCGCGCGCCGGAAGACACCAATCCGCCCACCGCTCCCCCATCTTGCCCGCGCGGCGACATGTCGGTACGCGGGCAACGCCTGATTGACGAAGCGGGCGTTTCAGCCCGGCAGTGGGGCGCATTCATGCCGGGCGTGCCCGACGTGGCCGAATTTCCCGCGCGCACCTGGAGCCGCCTGCAATCGCGCCTCTGGAAGTCGGTGAGCCACGACCTGCTCACTTACGCGCCGGGCGGCGGCTATCGCCCGCTGCGGCGCGCCTTGTCGGACTATCTGCGCGTGGCCCGCTCGGTGCGTTGCTCGCCCGAGCAGATCATCATCACGACCGGCATCCATCAGTCGATCGATCTCGCCGTGCGCCTGCTCGCCGACCACGGCGACCGCGCCTGGGTCGAGGAACCGTGTTATTGGGGCGCGCGCAGCGTGTTGCAGGCGTCGGGCATCGAACTCGCGCCCATCCCCGTGGATGCCGAAGGGTTGAATCCGGGCGACGCCGATCTGCGTCATCCGCCCCGTCTGGCGCTCGTCACGCCCTCGCATCAGTATCCGCTAGGGATGGTCATGAGCCTCGCGAGACGCCGCACGCTGCTCGAATACGCGCGCCAGCACAAGGTCTGGATCATCGAGGACGATTACGACAGCGAGTTCCGCTACGGCAGCCGGCCACTTGCGTCGTTGCAGGGGCTCGACGAATCGGATCGCGTGATTTACGTGGGCAGTCTCGGCAAGCTGTTGTTCCCGGGCTTGCGCGTCGGCTATATGGTGGTGCCCGAGCGACTCGCCGCCACGTTCCGCACGGGCGTCGCCGAGTTGTATCGCGAAGGCCAGTTGATGCAGCAGGCCGTGCTGGCCGAGTTCATCATGGACGGCTATCTCACCTCGCACGTGCGTCGCATGCGCACGCTCTACGGCGAGCGCCGCCAATTGCTGATCGACGCAGTCACGCGCCATTTCGGCGATGCGCTGCCCGTCATGGGTGACGAAGCCGGTCTGCATTTCGTACTCGGCTTGCCCGACCACTGCGACGACCGCCTGGTGACGGCCGCAGCCTATGACGCCGGTGTGATCGTGCGGCCGCTCGCGGCGTACTACCTGGGCAAACAGGAACGCAAAGGATTGCTAACCGGTTATGCGTGCGTCCCGCACGAGAACATCGACCCGGCGTTCGCGACCCTTGCGCGCGTCATCGAAGCGCACGCATTCGGCAAGCGCGCAGCGTAACGGCAAGACCATGAAAAAAGGCAGCGGACGCATCCGCTGCCTTTCGGTCGCTACACGGGCGCATCGTGCGCCACGGAGAGATTAGCTGTTGACGATCGCCTTCGGTTGCAACAGCGCAAGCAACGCCCCCAGCGCCATCGCCGCCGCCACGCAGTACATGCCCCCGTTGGTGCTGTGCGTGACGTCTTTCATCCAGCCGATGATCGACGGACTCACGAAGCCCGCGAGATTGCCGATCGAGTTGATCATGCCGATTGCCGCCGCGGCCGAGCCGCCCGCGAGAATCGCGCTCGGCCACGCCCAGAACACCGGCATGGTCGCGAGCATGCCGGCCGCGCCCACGGACAGCGCGAGCATGGCGAGCGGCACGTTGTTCGCAAACACCGTGCTGAAATAGAGTCCCAAGGCCGAAGCCAGCGATGCGATGGCGAAATGCCAGCGGCGCTCGCCCGTGCGATCCGCGCTCTTCGCCACGAACAGCATGCTGAATACCGCGCAGCCATAGGGAATCGCCGTCAGCAAGCCAACGTCGAGCGCGTCCTTCACGCCGCTCGCCTTGATGAGCGTCGGCAGATAGAAGCTGATGCCATAGAGGCCCATCATGCAGCAGAAGTAAATCGCGGCCATGAGCCACACGCGGCCGTTGCCGAACACCGATGCAATCGACGCATGGCCCTTGCCGGCCTGATCGGCCTCGATATTCTTTTCGAGCACCGCGCGTTCGTCATTCGAGAGCCACTTCGCTGCGCGAATGGTGTTCGGCAGATAGAACAGCGTAATCACGCCGAGCACAAACGACGGAATCGCCTCGATGAGGAACAGCCATTGCCAGCTCGCCAACCCGTCGCGGCCGTTGAACGCCGCGAGAATCCAGCCCGACAGCGGACCACCGAATACGCCCGCCACCGGAATGCCGATCATGAAGAGCGCGTTCATGCGGCTGCGTCGCGCGGCCGGGAACCAATAGGTCAAATAGAGCACGATGCCAGGGAAGAAACCCGCTTCGGCCACCCCCAGCAGGAAGCGCACCATATAGAACTGCGTGGGCGTCTTCACGAGTAGCGAGGCCGCTGAAATCACGGCCCAGGTGAGCATGATGCGTGCAATCCACACGCGCGCCCCCACGCGATGCATCAGGATATTGCTCGGGACTTCAAAGAAAAAATAGCCGATGAAGAAGATGCCCGCGCCGAGGCCATAAACGGTCTCGCTGAATTGCAGGTCGCTCAGCATTTGCAGCTTGGCGAACCCCACGTTCACACGATCCAGATAGGCCGCGACGTAGCAAAGAAAGAGAAAGGGCAACAGGCGCAGGGTGGCCTTGGCGTAGGCCCGGTTTTCGAGCTGCTGTTGTGCGGCGCTCGACAGGCCGCTGGCAAGTGTATTCATGGTCTCCACATGGTGTGCCGAAAAATCGGAGCGTGTCTTGTGCGTGGCTCAGCGCCCCATTTGCAGCGCGGATGTTACCGATCCCGTACGCTGGATGCAAATCGCATGATCGTAGCGGCCTGTATTCAGGCCTGTCAACCATTCGTAAGACCAGCACAAACTGCGCACACTCACGTTGGAAGGCTAGAATCGACGTTCGGGTTTCGTATCGGAACCCTCGCATGGAGGAACGCACGTGATGACGCTTGCCGCTTCGCCCCGCCGTCCGCGCATCTATCTCGCGGGCTTCGACGTGTTCCGCCTCGACGCCGTCGAACATGGCGCGCGCCTCGTCGCCGCCTGTGCCGAGCATGGTTTCGAGGGCGTTTATCCGCTCGACACCCAGGTGCCCGCCGACCTCGACGGACCACGCCAGGCCGCATGGATCTATCGCGCCAATATCGACGCCATTCGTGGCGCCGACATCGTCATGGCCAATGTCGACGACTTTCGCGGGCCGGGCGAGCCGGACTCGGGCACCGCGTTCGAGATTGGTTTTGCCGCCGCGCTCGGCAAGGAAATCTGGGCCTACACCCAGGACCCGGGCACGCTGATCGAACGCGTGCCCGCACAATCAGGGCCGCAAGGACGCGTTTGCGAACGTGGCTTTCTGGTGGAAGATTTCGGGCTGCCAAAGAATCTCATGATTGCCTGCGCGGCGCGTATCGTGCAAGGCGACGCTCACGCGTGCCTCGATGCGCTGGCGCGGGGACGTCTGGACTAACGCCCCGCGCCTTGCGGCCCTCAGTGATGCATCGCGCTCAGGGTGCTCATGCGCTGCAACGCGCGAATGCGCGCAATCGCGGGCTGATCCGTCACGGCGCTCTGGTAGAGCTTCGTGAGATCGGCCTTGAGCGCGGTGCGCGACGCGCCGTCGAGATAAACCATATGCCCGGAGGGATAGAAGCGCGCGCTCAGGTTGTTGCGCACTTTCTGGTCGAGCAGCGGCATCTGCTGCAAGTCGATCACGGTCTGATAGAACGGCGTGACGAAGTCGTAATAGCCATTCGCGGATAACACGCGCAGATCGGGATTGAGCGCCATCACGGCGGCAAGATCGCCTGCCGTGTAAAGCACGATATTGCCCTGCGCATCCACGCCCTTTTGCGCGCCGGTGGGATCGATATGGCCGAAGTCCCAGTTCTTGAAGGCCTGATCATTGAGGTCCGTGAACGACGAATTGGTGCGGAACTTGAGCGTCTCGTTCAGATAGCTGTTCCACATCGCCGTGTAGACCCCGCTCACGGCCGTCATGGTCGGATCGTTGCCGCCCGAGTTCGGGTCGATATCGCCCGCAATGCCGGTGTCGATCGCCGTCACCCGGCCATCGTAGGAGCCTAGCGCCACGCCCTTATTCTTGAGCAGCGTCGTGAGAAAGAGCGAATTGCCGCGGCTGTCGTAAGCGGCGATATCGAGGTTCCACGATTCGAGCGTCTGCGTATCGATGCCCGTATATTGCGAGAGCGTCTTGAGCACGCCGGGAATCGCCGGATTTTTCGGATCGGGGAATTTCTGCAACGCCAGCCGGTAATCGGTGCGCGCGAATTGCGCCACCTGCGCGGCGAAGCTGCCCAGGTCCTTGGGCGCGGGCTTGACGCCCAGTCGCTTGTGAAACCAAGCATCGGCTGCCGCCGTAGGCAACGCGCCCATCGGATTGCCGCTTTGCGTGTAATCGAGTATCGACGATTGCAGCGTGATGCCGTTCAGATCCACGCCGTCTTCGTGCAGACGATACGCGAGCACGCAACTGCGCGCCGTGCCGTACGACTCGCCGTAAAGAAACTTGGGCGAATTCCAGCGGTCGTTCGCGCTCAGATAGCGCTTGATGAACTGCTTGAGCGAGTCGGCGTCCTGATCCACGCCCCAAAAATCGCGGTTGTGATGCGGCGCCACCGCCGCCGAATAGCCCGTGCCGACCGGGTTGATGAAAATGAGGTCGCTGCGGTCGAGCAGACTGTCCGGATTGTCTTCGAGCGTATAAGGCGCGGGCGGCGTGAAGCCCGGCATCGAGGTCTTGATCCGCTTGGGCGCGAACGAGCCCAGCAGCACGAACACCGACGACGAGCCCGGCCCGCCGTTATAGAAGAAGGTGACCGGACGGTCCTGCGCCTGTACGCCGTCCTTCGTGAACGCGACGTAGAAGATCTTGGCGTTCGGCTGCGAACTGCTCGGGTCCACGGTGACGAGATGGCCTGCGGTCGCGGTATAGGCAATCACCTCGCTGCCGATCTGGATCGCATGATGCGTGATGGCGGCGTTCTCGGTCATGTCGGTCACGAAGTCGTCGGGACCGTTGCCGTAAGCGGTGGGATCGAAGCATGGCTGGTCGGCCGGGCTGCGATGCTTGCCGTTGCCGCTGGCCGCCCCGGCTGCGTGCCCGTTGCCCTTGCTGGAATGAGCCTCGTCGTTCATGTCGTCTCCTTGCTCGTGGTACGCATCGCCCGCGCTGCTGGTGTCACTGTTGACGGGCAATGCGCGTGTTTCGCTTCGGAAACCTCCGAAGCCCCTCGGATACCATCGGAAACAGGAAGCAAAAAACCACTGCGCGCACGGTGATCCTATACCGGGCGCGCCCAGGCCCACCTCAAGCGAGCGCGGCCGCCACCTTGCTGCCCACGGGCGTGCCTAGTCCCGTGCAGGCGTCCCAGCCGGGCGCGGCGGCATAGTCGCCATTGCCGCCGCTCGTCACGTCGTTGAACGCGGCGGGCTGCGCGTAGAGCTTCGCGTTGATGAATCCCGCCGCCTTGCCGCTGTTCGCGTTGATGCGCGCGATCAGCGCGGCCCACAGCGGCGCGACGGCGCTCGTGCCGCCCACCACCGTATCGGCGCCGCCAATATGGACCGCATAGCCCGTGGCCGGATCGGCATCGCCGGACACGTCGGGCACGCCTCGCCGCACCAGCGCGCCCGCGCCCCCACTCGCACGCACGAGCCGCAACCCCTTCTGCCACGCGGGCAGCGCAAACGTCATGCTGACGCCCCCGCCGCTCGCGCCATCCGCGCCGCTGCTCCAGACCGTCTCGCGCGTGATGCGCCCGTTCGCGGCCGTGACGTGCGTGCCGCCGCAGCCGAGCGCGTACGGGCTCGACGCGGGAAAATCGACATGATCCGCGCCATCGCTCACGCCATCCGACGAGCCGCTATCGCCGGACGCGGCGCACACCGTCACCCCCAGCGCCACGGCAGTCTGCAAGGCGTCGTTGAGCGCGCCCAGCGACTGCTGCGACCATACCGACTCCGGCGCGCCCCAACTGATCGAAATGACCGAGGGCTTGCGCTGGCTGTCGTGCAGCGCGGCGCTTACGGCGTCGACGAAACCGGCCTCGCTATTGGGCGCAAAGTACACGGCGATCAATGCGGCAGGCGCGAGCGCGCCGACGATCTCCACATCGAGCGTGACTTCGCCATCCGGGCCGTTCGGGTCGCCGGTGGGCGCGTTGTTCACCTGATCGACGGACACGGCCTCCACCTGCGGCTGCGCCACGCCCAGGGCGCTGAAATACGCCTTCAGGTCGGCTTGCGCATAGCCGCCGCCCATTTCGATCAGCGCGATGCATTGGCCGCGGCCGTCGCCCGCCGGAAAGTCATACAGGTCGGCGATCTGCAACGGCGTGAACGAGCGGCTGACCGCGCGCGCGGCGCGGATTGGCGCATGCACGAGGCCATCGCCCACCGATGCTGGCAGCGGCGCGGCCGATTCGATGCGGAAGTGGGGCTGCACCTTCGCGCGGCTGTCGAGGCCGACGACGGCCGTGACGATGTCGTGCAGGTCGTCGGGCAGATGCACGGGCCCAACCGGCTGGCGAAAATGCTGCTTGAGCGCGCCGATCTGATGCTCGAAGCGTTGCAACTCAACGCCAAACGCGTCGTTGTACTGCTGCACCGTGCCCGACAACACGAGACGGCGCGCACTCGCGTCGGCCTTCACGACCGTGAGGCCATGCGCCGTGGCGAACGACTCGGCATGCTTCAGATCGGCCGCCGACGCGCCGAAACGATGTTCATAGTCCGCGCGCGAAACCGGCCGGGCGCCGGGCGCGCCAGCCGTAATGCCGTCCACCAGCGCGCGAAAGCCCGCTTGGTCCTGGCGACGCAGAATCAGCACGACGTTGAAATGTTCAGCCGGGTCGCATGCGCCGACGCATTGCGCGCCGGCCGGCACGGGATGATCACTGCCTGCCACGGGATGCCTGGTCATGGCCGCTTCTCCTTGATGGGCACGCGCCCGCTCGCGGGTGAGCGCGTACCGGATTGTGCAGTTTCCCTGCGCCGCACGGGTCTTGCATGCCCAGGCAGGCGCGTGGAGATTCGTCGCGCATCGCCCCAGGCTGGCCAGCAGGCCGTGCGACGCGCACACAACCGTATGAGGTGCGCATGCCGCGTGCCCACCCGCGCGGCCTTACGGCACCTGCGTTATGGCCTTTACGATTGGCGGCCCTCGCCTTTCATATGAACTTTGTTATACCGGCGATAACGTCAGCAAATATTTCCCCAATATTTGGCTCGTGAAGATGGTGCATCGAATCACCTTGCCCACTTTTCCGGAGAATCCATGAAATCACCCAGGACACGCGTCCGCCGCGTCTGCGCCACCGTTGTCACCGCCCTCTTCGCCGCCCTCACGAGCGGCATTGGCCACGCCGCCACGCCGCCGGTCGGCGTTGCCTTCGTCTATCTCGGCAACCCCGGCGACGCGGGCTGGACCTACGCGCACGAACAGGGCGTGAAAGCGGTGGAGGCGCAATACGGCGACAAGATCAAGGTCACGCGGGTTGAAAACGTGCCCGAGTCCGCCGACTCCGAACGCGTGTTCCGCGACCTGGCCGCCAAGGGCAACAAGATCATCGTCGGCTCCAGCTTCGGTTTTCAGGACTTCGAACTGAAGGTGGCGAAGGACTACCCGGACGCGGTCTTCATGCACGCGACGGGCTACAAGAAGGCGCCGAATTTCGCGACCTATGACGTACGCACCTATCAGAGCGCCTATCTCGCGGGCCTCGTGGCAGGCTATACGACCAAGAGCAACACGCTGGGCTTCGTGGGCTCCGTGCCGGTGCCCGAGGTCGTGCGCAATATCGACGCCTTCACGATGGGCGCGCGTTCGGTGAATCCGAATGCCAAGGTCAAGGTCCTCTGGATTAACAGCTGGTACGACCCGGGCCTCGAAAAACAGGCTGCCGAAACGCTGATCGGCCAAGGCGCGGACGTGCTGATCCAGAACACCGATTCCACCGCGACGATGCAAACCGCCGAGCAGAAGAAAGTCCACGCATTCGGCTGGGACTCGGACATGAAGAAGTTCGGCCCGAACGCGCAACTTGGCGCGTGCGTGAGCAACTGGGGCGTCTACTATTCGCATCTGGTCCAGCAGGTGATGGCGGGCACGTGGACCAACGCGCCGGTCTGGTGGGGGCTCAAGGAAAAGGCGATCGACCTCGCCGACATCAATACGTCAGCCGTCTCGCCTGCCGCGCAGAAAGCGCTGGCTGAGAAGCGCGACGCCATCGTCGCGGGTAAATTCGATCCGTTCGCTGGCCCGATCAAGGACCAAACGGGCACGATTCGCGTGGCGGCGGGCAAATCGCTCAGCGATACGGACCTGCTGCGCCTGAACTGGTTCGTCGATGGTGTGGACGGCACGGTGCCGAAATAAGCCCTGAAACAAGGGATAAAAACCAACCATGAGAGGAGACAGACCATGAGCACGAGCACGCCGCCCCAGGACACGCCGCGCAGCGCACCGACGCACGAGCAGATCGTGCGCCATCTGCGCCGCTCGGCGGCCGTGGGCGAACGGGCCGCGTCGTTCGGCCACCATCCGTTCGGCGCGATCCTCGTGGGCCCCGATCACGAAACCGTGCTGATCGAACAAGGCAACGTGGATACCGTCAATCACGCGGAGGCCGTGCTTGCGCGCATCGCCGCCATGAATTTCAGCGCGGAATATCTATGGGGCTGCACGCTCTATACCTCGGTCGAGCCGTGCTGCATGTGTGCAGGCACAGCCTACTGGGCCAATATTGGACGCGTGGTATTCGGCATGACGGAGGAAAGACTGCTGGAAGCGACGGGCAATCACGCGGAAAATCCCACGATGAGTGTCTCGTCGCGTTATGTATTCGATCATTGCCAGAAGCCCGTGGATCTCATCGGCCCCGTAGCCGATGTGGAGGACGACGTGATGCGCGTGCAGCGCGCGTTCTGGCAATCGCGCGCGTAAGTCGCCACGGCGTGCGCTCATCGAGCGCACGCCGCGTACAAACCCGGCCTCAGGCCGCGGCGGCCAGCGCCTGCGGCAGATGATTCTGCAAATAGGCTTCGAATTCGTCCTTCACCTCGGGGTGACGCAGCGCGAATTCCACCGTGGCCTTCAGATAGCCGATCTTGCTGCCGCAATCGAAACGCGTGCCCATGTAACGGTAGGCCAGCACCTGCTCATCCGCGAGCAGCGATTGCAGCCCGTCGGTCAGTTGCAGCTCGCCGCCCGCGCCCGGCTTGAGCGCACGCAGATGATCGAAGATCGTCGGCATCAGCACATAACGCCCCACCACACCGAGATTCGACGGCGCAACTTCAGGCGCCGGCTTTTCCACGATGCCTGAGAGCTTGAACACATCTTCTTCCCACTCGCGGCCATCGACGATGCCGTACGACGCGCTGTTCTCGCGTGCAATCGCTTCCACGCCGATCACCGAGCTGTGATAGTGGTTGAAGGTGTCCACGAGTTGCTTCATGACCGGCTTGGGGCTATAGAGCAAGTCGTCGGCCAGAATCACCGCGAACGGGCTGCCCTGCACGAGTTTCTCCGCGCACAGCACGGCATGGCCCAGACCGAGTGCTTCGGCCTGGCGCACGTAGAAACAGTCCACGTTGCGGGGTTTGATGCTGCGCACGACATCGAGCAGCTTTTGCTTGTTGCGCGCTTCGAGTTCGGCTTCGATCTCGTACGACTTGTCGAAATGATCTTCAATGGCGCGCTTGCTGCGCCCGGTGACGAAGATCATTTCGGTGATGCCGGCGGCAATCGCCTCTTCTACCGCGTACTGAATCAACGGCTTGTCGACGATCGGCAGCATTTCCTTCGGGCTAGCCTTGGTGGCAGGCAGAAAGCGCGTACCGAGGCCAGCAACAGGAAATACCGCTTTGGTTACTTTTAGCATGATGTCCATTCCCAGTTCGATCGTTTGAGTAACGGTCTCGCAGCAAGGCAAGCCGGCGTCCCCGAGGGTTCTGTTTTGGGCAGTTTTTATATTGAATGCGTCGGCTTCGTTCCGCTTTCCTCAAGCAGGAAAGGGAAACAAAATTCCGAATGCGATGCCGAATGCGAACATCAGGCAGATCAGCGGAAATTATTGCCATGCGCCCCGGATAATCGGCATGAATTTCCTGATCCGGATTCGATCGGCTCGCGATCGCGGCACAATGACAGTCACGTCATGCCCGCGCAGTTTACTCGACTTCATCGGCCGGCGGCAAGCGCCCCGCTTGCGTGCGCGAGCGTCGAATAGGCTCATTACGCAGCGCTTCGCGATACGCGGACACCGCGACGAGTATCAACAGCACGGCAATGCCGGCCAGCAAATGCAGGTTCATCGAAATCTCCAGCGACCATAGGCGATCCCCTTCAAATTATCAGTTCAAATTGAACAAATAAATCGCTTTCTAGTTACAAGGTTTTATTTCCTGATTTTGATTCGAATAGCTATTTATTTTCATTCCGTGAAATAAGCAACAGGAATACTTTTCGAAAAACTTCTGGATAATTTCTTCGTGTGCGGCCCCTATGATCGCGAAGTAGCCTCCCCTCATAGCCACGAGCGCCATCCCCGGCCCCCAACACGATGAGCGACCCCACACTCGACAACCTCCTGACACCCGCGTCCGCTGTGCGCACCGCCGCCGCGCGGCCCACGGCCATCGCCGGCGACCATCTGATCGACGCGCTGCGCGGCTTCGCCGCGTTGCTGGTGGCGTATTTCCATTGCCGCCAGGTCACCTGGATCGGCATGGGCGCCTTCCATCAAATGCACGCAAGCCTCGCCAGCCCCGGCACGATCGCCGCGTGGCTCACGTTCCCCATTGCGTGGGGATCGGCGGGCGTGCCGATTTTTTTCGTCATCAGCGGCTATTGCATTCACCGCAGCGGCGCGGCGCGTTTGCTCAATAATCCCAACTATCGGCTCGACGCCGGCCAATTCTGGCTGCGCCGCTTCGTGCGTATCTATCCGGTGCTGCTGGCCGCGCTCGCACTAACCTTCGTGGCCGATTCGATCAGCCTCACGATGTCGCCGGTGAGCCACAAAATCCTCGATATCGGCCCGCGCGCGTTCTTCGTCAATCTGTTCTCGCTGCAAGGCGTGGCCGGCAAGACCTATGGCTCGAACGGCGCGCTTTGGACCTTGTCGCTCGAAGTGCAGTTCTATCTGCTCTACCCGCTGCTGTTCGCACTGCGTCGCCGCTTCGGACTGCTCGCGGTGCTGGCTGGCGTGGCCGCGATCAACGTGATTTCGGCGCTCACGCTGACGGCGCACGACGTCACGTTCTTCACGTCGTACTGGTTCTCGTGGATGCTCGGCGCGTGGATTGCAGAAGCGCGTCTGCGTGGTTCCGAAGGATTCCGCTTCGCCTACGCCGCGGCCGCCGTATTCGCCGTCGCAGGCTGCGTGGCATTCCACTTCGGCCAATACGGCGCGTTCCAGCTCTGGGCCTGTGCGTTCGCGTGCTATCTGGTGAAGGCGCTCTCGCGCCCCGTCGCAACCGGCGGCATATGGCTGCCGATCTTTTCGAAACTGGGCGAATTCAGCTATTCGCTCTACCTGATCCATCTGCCGCTCTTCGTGTTGCTCGGCTCGTTCCTGTTCCGCTCCGAATTGCAGACCTCGATCTGGGTATCGTTCGGCTTCACGCTCGCTGTGCTGCCTGTCGCGTGGGTGTTCTATCGCCTGTTCGAACTGCCCGCACTGAATGCCGCGGGCCGCTTGCGCAAGCGCGCGGCCTGACGCTTCTTTAAACCCGCGTCGAAATCACCAATAAAAAAGGGGCCGCCAATCTGGCGGCCCCTTTTTTCATCCCCGCTTCTCCCTGATTCCTGCCTAGCGTGCGCGCGTCACCACGCCGTCCAGCACACGTCCCACGGCTTCCACGTATTGCTCCTTGCCGAAACGCTCGCGCGCGACCGCGAGGCCATTACGCGCGAGGCGCTCTCGCAGCGCTTCATCGTCGTGCAGCGCCGCAAGCGTCGCGGCGAGCGCCTGGGCGTCACCCGGCGTGCAAAGCAGCCCGCTCTTGCCGTGCTCGACGATCTCCTTCACGCCGCCATCGCGCGACGCCACCACGGGCCGCTGCGCGAGCATGCCTTCCACGACGACACGGCCAAACGGCTCCGGCGTGATCGAGGTATGCGCGATCACGTCCATCGCGCGCATACAGGCGGCGATATCGTGCCGGAAGCCGAGGAAATGGACCCGATCCTGCAAGCCATTGGCGGCGACAAAATCGCGCAACGCCTGCGCATAGGCATCCTCGCCAAAGAGCGGTGCACCGACAAAGACCGCGTGCGCGCGCGGTTCGAGCAACAGCGCTTCGAGCAAGACATGTTGCCCCTTCCATTGCGCGAGGCGGCTAAAGGCGCCGACCAGAAACGCGTCCTGCGGCAGACCGATCTGCGCGCGCAATTGCGCCTGCGGAACGCGCGCAAGAGCGCGAAACGGCGACTCGTCCACGCCGTTGTGCACGACATCGATCCGTTCAGAATCGAATTTCGTCAGCTCCGCAAACACTTTCGCCGATGCATGCGAATTGGCGATCACGTGCGCGAGACCCAGCTTCGCGCAGCCCTTGATAATCGCGCGCTGCACGCGGCCGAAATGCTCGTCGCTGACGATGTCACGCAGATGCCAGACCACAGGCTTGCGCGCGAGCTTGCCGGCCAGCACGCCAATCACCATTGCGCGCTGCGTGTTGGCATAGAGCACGTCTGCGCCGCGCGCACGGCGGCGCGTCTCGCGCACGAGCGCAGCCACGCCCGCGAGCACGCCGAGTTTGGGCACCGCGCCGCCATCGCGGCGCACATTGCGCAGCGCGCCCGAATCGAGCACATCGACACGCGCGCCCGCCGCATCGAGTGCTTCGCGGAACGGCCCATCGTTGAACAGCAACACCTCGATACGGGCGCGCAAACCCTTCACCACCTCGAGCAGCGAAAGCTCTGCGCCGCCCAGCACGCCGCTCTGGTCGATTGCCAGCACACGCGGCGCATTCTCGATATCGCCTTGCGCGCCGTCGTCATGATCGCGCTGCGGATCGCGATATCCCGGCCCCGCCTCGGCAATCGCCGGCACGGCTCGCGCCACGCGCGCGAAGAACTGCGCGCGGAAATGCGCGGAAGAAAAACGCTCGGCGTTATCGCGGCAATCCTCGGCGCGAAAACGTTTGGGGTCGCGCTCGAACGTTTCGACCGCTGCGATGATCGCTTCGGCGCGCTGCTCGTCGAAGAACAGACCCGTCGGGCGCGAGCCCGTATCGCGCACGGTTTCCAGCGCGCCGCCCTTGCCATAGGCAATCACGGGCGTGCCGCAAGCCTGCGCCTCGACCACCGAAATACCGAAGTCCTCTTCCGCCGCGAACACGAACGCCTTCGCACGGCGCATGCGATCGTGCAGCACGGAGAACGGCTGATAGCCCATGACTTCGACATTCGGGCCCGCTTTCGCACGCACCTTCTGCATGTCGGGACCGTCGCCAATCACGACAAGACGCTTGTCCGGCATGCGCGAGAACGCCTCGACGATCAGATCGATCTTCTTGTACGGCACGAGCCGCGAAGCGGTCAGATAGAAGTCTTCCTTGCGCGTCTCAAGCTCAAACGAATCCACATCGACGGGCGGATACACCACCGCCGCGTCGCGCTGATAGACCTTATGAATGCGCCTCGCGATGAACTCCGAATTGGCCACGAACTGATCGACCGAATTCGCGGTGCGCACGTCCCAGTTGCGGATGTAGTGGAGAATCACCCGCGCGAGCATCGACTTGGGGCCGCGCGTAAGCCGCGATTCCTGCAGATACTGATGCTGGAGATCCCACGCGTAGCGAATCGGCGAATGCACGTAGCTGATGTGATATTGATCGGGGCCGGTCAGCACGCCCTTCGCCACCGCATGAGAGCTGGAAATCACCACGTCGTAGCCCGATACATCGAGCTGCTCGATTGCCAGCGGCATGAACGGCAGATACGCGCGGTAACGCGTGCGCGCTTTCGGCAGACGCTGGATGAACGAGGTCGTCGCGCGTTTGCCGCGCAAGAAGGCGCGATCTTTGTCGTCGACGAAATCGACCACGGAGAACAGATCCGCGTCCGGGAAAACGTCGATGATCTGCTCCAGTACGCGCTCCGCGCCCGCGTAGGTGACGAGCCAGTCATGCACGATCGCCACGCGTGGCCGGCGCTTGACGTGACGATCGTCGCGGCTCTCGCCGGAATCGCCCAACGTGCGCGCGCGGGTCGCCGGATTCACCGCGCGTAGTTCGCCGCGCGGCGCGGATGGAGCTTCGCGCCGTTGCAGGGGCACGGCGGCGCGTTCGGACGGCGCCGCTTCGTCGATCAGTTCGTGACTCATGCGCTTTTCCGTGAATTTAGTCGAAACAGGAGGGAACGGGCATAACCACGCAGCAGCGGCGTGGTTGCCACCGACCAGACGCAGTTGGCAAGGGCCAGGATCACGCCCGCGCCAATCGCATAGACCGCGTCCGGCAGCCACCACGCGATCGCCAGCGCGGCAGCAAGAAAACTCAGGTGTGCAAACATATCGACGACGATCACGCGACTATGGATGCGCGCGAGCCACAACAGGACCACGTAATCGAACAGCGAGCGAAACAGCACGGCGGCGGCCGCGCCGGGCAAACCGTAATGGTCGATACCGAGCCACAACAGGCCCGCGAACAGCGGCAACTCGATCAGTCCCACGCGCGCGGCGGCGGCGGGATTGTTCTGCGACTGGATCAGGATGCGTGTGACGCCGGCCTGCCCGATCAGCCAGACGGCGACGATCAGGAAGCGACCCACCGGCGCGCCGTGTTCGGCGATCACCGGGCCGACCCATGCATGCAGAAAGGGTTCGAGCACAACGATCGCGCCAATCGCAACCGGGGTGAACACCGCGTTGAGGAATTGCAAAGACTGCGCCGCGATCTCGTCCGCGTGCTCGCGGCGCAACGCCGAAAGACGCGGAAACAGGGTCCGCACCAGCGCATTCGGCACCATGTTCAGGCGCGTCACGAGGTTCTGCGGCACCGTGTAATAGGTCACGAAGCGCGCGCCCAGACCCGCGCCCAGCATCATGCGGTCGAGCGAATCGGCCACCATCGTCGTGATGCTCGCGATCAGCATCCAGCCGCCGAAATTGAACAGCGCCTTCGACGTGTCGAAGCGTGGGCCGCGCACACGACGAATACCGAGCACACGCAGTGCCGATCGGCCCAGCAGAAGACCTGCGACGAGGCGCGCGAACACGGCCGCCGCCAACACCGTTTGCAGATTCGGCGCGATCGCCCACGCAGCGCCCAGCGGCAGCAACTGAAACAGGAAGGTGCCGAGCGTCTGATTGGTGTTGTAGATGCCGAAGCGTTCCGCCCCATTGATCGCGCCCGCGAACACCCACGACACATTGGCAATGGGAATTGCGACTGCGAGCCAAGGCAGCGCGAGATAGACCTCGTGGCGCAATTCGGGCGTGACATGGGTGAAATACGCCGTGTACAAAGCGCCACCCGAATAAATCAGCAGGCCGCCGATCGCGCCGGTCGTGAAGTTGAGCCAGAACGCACTCCAGAACACACGCTCGCAGGCCTCGGTGTCTTTCGATGCGTAGGCCTTCGAAATATGGTTCTGCGCGGCCATGCTCATGCCCAGATCGAGCACGCTGAAATAGCCGATCAGCGTCCAGACGAGCGCGATCACGCCATAGCGTTCGACGCCGAGCATCCGGATGTACGACGGCACCGTGACCAGCGACACGAAAGTCGGCAGCACGAGCCCAAACAGATTGATCGCGACGTTGCGTAAAATGCCTTTATCCATGCGGTTTCCTGTGTCCTGAGGCACGCCCTCAGGTGAACATCAAGCGATGCGACGGGCCGGTGCTCAAGCCGGCTTCCAGCGGTACATCAGCACCTTGCCGCGCGCGTCTTCCTCGACAAAGATCAGGTACTCGCCGTTGGGCTGACGATGCGCCGAGATGCCGAACGGCACGTCCACCCAGCCCGACGTGTTGCCCACTTCCGCGCCGGGGCCGAAGGTGCCGATCTCCTTCGCGGAGTCCTTGTCGAAGACGTGGACGCCGCCCGCGGGCTCGACCACGAAGATGTAGCGGCCTTCCACCGTCAGGCCCGCGGGCGTGACCGGCGGCTTCGCCTTGGGGTCCCAGGGCAGGCGCAGCACATAGCGCTGTTGCGGATTGCCGCTCGACCATTTGTCGTAGCGCACCAGCACGCGGCCCGCTTCTTTCCAGAAGCCGGGGTCGTGCGGTGCGTCGGCCGTGTAGCCCGTCACGTAGAGCGTGTCGGTCTCGGGCTCGTAGATCGCGCGATGCACCTCGGTAAACGGCGCGGGAATCGCGTATTTGTCGAGCTTGTCGTAGCTGTAGACGGGATTGCCCTTCGCATCGAGCCCACCGAAACGGAAGCGCCAGATGCCCTTGTCGTCGCGCGCGCGCCAGATGTCGCCGCGCGTGTCGATCCACCAGCCCCAACCGCCGCCCAGCTTTTCGCGGCCCGGATTACGGGTGAATTCGTCGCTCTCGAATGCGCCGTTGCCATTGGCGTCGCGCCAGATCCAGTCGCCGCCCGGTGGTGCATTCGGCACATGCAGCACGGGGCGTTCACGCCCCGCGAGGAAGCCCGAAGGGATCGCCACCTCGCCGTCACGCTGCGCATCGAAGCGATAGATCTTCAGGTGATCCGCGTACATGTCGGTGAGAAACAGGAAGGTGTGACCGTTCAGGGTGCGCGCGGTCGGCAGGCCCGGCCACTGATCGGTATGGAAAACGGGATCGTCCGGATACTTGAATCGGTTTGAAAGGAATCCTGCGTATTTCCATTCCTGCCCGGCGGGCTTGGACAGATCCAGCTCGAAGCGCTTGTTGCCCGTGTAGACGCTATTGGGACGCGCCGGGTCCATCCACGCGCCATCCACGAATAGCAGGCCTTCGAGATTCCAGAGGCGCTTGCCAGCCGGCGTATAGCTTTCGAGCGTCGCGCCCAGCCCGGCGCCGATGGTGTCGTGGCGCGGCCCGATGCCATTGGTCGACACGTAGATATTGCCCTTGGCGTCCGTTCCCACGCCGGTCAGGCCGTTGAAGCGGCCCGGCCCCGGCCGCCCCGGCACACCCGCGAAAATGCCTCCGCGCTCGCCTAGCGAGCCGGTTTGGGTATAGCTCTTGCCGTTGCGTGCGTAGATCAGGATCTGCTGACGCGGTCCGTTGTCGGCCACGAGAACGCGCTGCGAAGGATCGACGGCGAGATCGACCGCCACCGAATCCGCCGGCAATTCAAGCGTGTCGCCGAGCGGCTTGCCATCGGCGGAATAGTGAGCGACGTGCGGCGCTCGATCCGTCGCGGTGCCGGTTAGCACCCACAAGGTCCCGTCGCCCGCGATCGCGATGCGGCCAGGCTCATGCACGTCGAACTGCGCCTTGGGCTGCATCGAGTTGGCGTCGTAGACCTTGATGCGGTTCATCGCCGTGTTGCTCACGTAGAGCAGCGTATCGGTCGCGGCAACGCCGCCGATTGCCGATTGCGTGCCCGTGGGCACATCGGCGATCTTGAGAAACGCACCCGCAAGCTGTGCATGCGGATTGAGCGGCTGCGGCGAGGCCTGGAACGCGGCGGCGCGTTTGGGCTCGTCGAGCGGTCGGCGTGTGATGCCAAACCATTGACGGCCTTTGTCCGGCCAGATGCCGCCGCCGACCAGGTGGCCCTTTTCGTTGCCCACGCCCACCGCGGCGTACAGATAGCGGTGATTGACGGCCACGGCGTTACCGCCCTGCCCGCCCCAGCCATGCGTGCCACCCGCGAAACCCAGCGCGCGGCCATCCTGATACACGCTGATCTCGCCGCCGCTTTCGTCCCACGGCGCATCCGTATACACCTTGCCTTCCGGCGTGACGGCGATCGCCGTGACGTTGATCTGCATCCACGTACCCTGGCCGTAACCATACGTGTTACCGATCCACGAGGTGGTCACATTGAGTTGCGGCGCGGCAATGGTCTGCACCGAAGACGTACAGGCGAACGCACTCAACGCGGCAAACGCCAGCGTCCTGCGCATACGGTGGCCGGGAATCGGAAACGACAAGGCAATTCCTCCGTGGTGACGGCAATCTGGCTGGATCATGCCGTACATTCCCGGATAAAAATGGCCCCACAAAAACCGAAAATAATTCAAAAAAATTCAGTGCTTTTTCATACCTTTCTGGCACTTACGGCATAAATGCGAAATAAATGGCGCAGCGCAGCAAACACCGTACTGCAGCGGGAAATGGCCGTCTTGCCGACACTGTCATGCGGAAATTTTTTCCGCCTGCATTCCCTATTTACCGATTCAATTTCATTCGATTTTCAAAATAAATCGATCGATAAATTTCGGGTTTTTGCGCATTTAATTCTTTCTAGAATCAATCGGACTATGCATGCATGAATCAACCGGATAGCCGATGACCGTCAACAGCCTCGCCAGCCCACCGCAACACTCGCACCGTATCGTCCAGCTCGACGGCCTGCGCGCCTTCGCCGTGCTCGCGGTATTCGCGCAGCACGCGCTGCATGCGCCGCTGTGGATGGGTGTCGATCTGTTCTTCGTGCTGAGCGGCTTTCTCATCACCGGCATCCTGCTGGAGCGCAAGGCGCGCGGGCAGTCGTATTTCAGCTATTTCTACGCGCGCCGTGTGCGCCGGATCCTGCCGCCGTACATCCTGCTGATGATCGTTTCGTCGCTGTTGTTCGGTCTTGGCTGGGCGCGCTACTGGCCGTGGTATGCGTTCTTCGCCACCAATATCGGCGATGCGCTCGGCCAGAGCGGCCACGATAGCCTCAACATCTTGTGGTCGCTCGCAGTCGAAGAGCAGTTCTATATTTTCTGGCCCTTCGTGGTGCTGTTGCTGCCGCAACGATTGCTCGCCGTGGTGGCCGCCTCGCTGATCGTGATCGTGCCGGTGCTGCGCGCGATTGCGACGCCCTGGTTCGCCACCTATTGGCCGATCTATTACCTCACGCCGTTTCGCATGGACCTGCTCGCCGCGGGCGCGTTGCTCGCTGTGCTGGTGCGACGCGACCGCAATGCGCTCGAACCCTTCAAGGTGCCGGCGGCGATCGCCTTCTTTGCCGCCCTCGCCGTGCTGGCATGGCTGCATTTGCACTATCCGCGCTTTCGCGGCATGAACACGCCGCTCTCGAACGCGCTGCTTTACAGCGTATCGCTCGTGCTCTGCACGTCTGCGGTGGTGTTCGCGCTGCAATCGAAGGGGCTGGTGAAACGCCTGCTCTGCAATCCGGTGCTCGTCTATATCGGCACCATCAGCTACACGATCTACCTGATTCACCTCACGATTCTTTATGCGGTGTGGCCGCTGCACTACAGCCGCCCCGTGAGCGCCGCTATCGCGCTCGCCCTCACGCTCGTCTATGCAAGCGCAAGCTGGTTCCTGTTCGAAAAGCGTCTCACGCGCGGCCCGAACCGTCGCATTACGTCCGGCGCACCCGTGCGCGATCGCGTGATCGCCACCAGCTCGCAGTCCTGAAAGACCGATTCCCTATCACGTTCGCTACTTCAAAGGCACACACATGAACGAACGACGCAAAGCGATCATCACCGGCGTATCCGGCCAGGACGGCGCGTATCTGACCAAACTGCTGCTCGACAAGGGCTATCAGGTGGTGGGCACCTACCGGCGCACCAGCTCGGTCAACTTCTGGCGCATGAACGAACTCGGGGTCACCGATCATCCGTCGCTCGAACTCGTCGAGCACGATCTCACCGATGCGGGCTCCACGCTGCGTCTGCTCGAACGTGCCCAGGCCGGCGAGATCTACAATCTGGCCGCACAAAGCTTCGTAGGCGTCTCGTTCGATCAGCCCGTTACGACGGCCGAAGTCACCGGCATCGGCGCGCTCAACCTGCTCGAAGCGATCCGCGTGATCAATCCGCGCGCGCGCTTTTATCAGGCCTCCACCTCGGAAATGTTCGGCAAGGTGCAGGCCGTGCCGCAGCGCGAGGACACGCCGTTCTATCCGCGCAGCCCCTATGGCATCGCCAAGCTGTTCGCACACTGGTCCACCGTGAACTACCGCGAGTCCTACGATATCTTCGCGACCAGCGGGATTCTCTTCAATCACGAATCGCCGTTGCGCGGGCGCGAGTTCGTGACGCGCAAGATCACCGACGCCGTCGCCAAGATCAAGCTCGGCAAACAGAGCGTGCTCGAACTGGGCAACCTCGACGCCAAGCGCGACTGGGGCTATGCTTCCGAATACGTCGAAGGCATGTGGCGCATGCTCCAGGCCAACGATCCCGACACCTATGTCCTGGCAACGGGCCGCACCGAGACCGTGCGCGATTTCGTGACGATGGCCTTTGCCGCTGCCGGTTATCAGCTCGAATGGTCGGGCCGTGCCGAACGCGAAACCGGCGTCGACATTTCCACGGGTCGCACGCTGGTGCGCGTGAGTCCGCGCTTCTACCGCCCCGCCGAAGTCGAACTGTTGATCGGCAACGCCGACAAGGCGCGCAGCAAGCTCGGCTGGGAACCGCAAACCTCGCTCGAACAGCTCTGCCAGATGATGGTCACGGCAGACCTCGCACGCAACGAACGACATGACACGTTCTGATCCTTCCAGCGCGGCCCCGGCGCCGCGCGCGCTCATCACGGGCATCAACGGCTTCACGGGCCGCTACATGGCGGCGCGCCTTGCGGCGGACGGTTACCGCGTGTGGGGCACCGTGCGGGCCGGCGAAACCCTCAACGCGGGTGAGTTGCCCGGCGCGGCCACGCCGCTCGCTACCGACCTGCTCGACCGCGAAGGGCTTGCGCACGCGGTCGAGACCGTGCAGCCCGACGTCGTAGTGCATCTCGCGGCCGTCGCCAACGTCGCCGACGGCGATGTCGCGCGCACCTATGTGGTCAACGTGGTAGGCACGCGCAACCTGCTCGAAGCCGTCGCTCATCAGCGCCATACGCCGCGCGCGGTGCTGATCGCCAGCAGCGCGAACGTCTATGGCAACGTCACGCCCGGCATCATCGACGAGACCGTCGCGCCGCAACCGGCCAACGACTACGCGGTCAGCAAGCTCGCGATGGAGTACGTCGCGAAGCGCTGGAACGCGCAGTTGCCGCTGGTGATCGCCCGGCCTTTCAACTACACGGGCGTGGGCCAGAGCACCGACTTTCTGCTGCCCAAGATCGTCGAGCACTACGCGCGCGGCGACCGTTCGATCTCGCTCGGCAACACCGACGTGAGCCGCGACTTCTCCGATGTGCGCGATGTGGTCGATGCCTACGCCAGGCTCATTGCCGTCGCGCCGCGCGGCAAGACCGTGAATGTCTGCTCGGGTTCGGGCTGGACACTCAACGAGTTGCTGGCCACGCTCGCACGCATTGCGGGCTATGCGATCGAAGTGAAGATCGACCCGCGTTTCGTACGGGCTAACGAGGTGCGTCACCTCGTCGGCTCGAATGCGAAGCTGAGCACGTTGATTGGTAAAAGCGAGCGCACACCCATCGAGGAGACCTTGCGCTGGATGTACGAGGAAGCGCGCAATCGCCTGCGGCCCGCCTGAAATCGCTTCGTCTGCATGTGCACCCAAAACGCCGCTCATTCGAGCGGCGTTTTGCTTGCTACGCTAGTGGACTTCAATGAGCCGCAATCGCTTCGGCATAGACATCCGCTACGCGCTTTGCGATCACCGCATTGTCGAAGTGTTCGCGCGCATAGGCCTTGCAGGCTTGTTCGTCGGGCAGCTTGATGCGGCCTGAAAGCGCCGCGTCGATGCCGTCGGCGATGGCAGCCGCGCCCGTCTCCGGCAACACGAGATCCGGCGACAAGCCGGCCACCGCTTCAGGCAGACCACCCACTGGCGTAACCAGCACAGGCGTGCCCGCCGACAGCGATTCCACCGTGATGAGCCCGAAGCCTTCGAGCGCCACCGTGGGCACGACGCTCAACGTCGCGGCGCGATAGAGCGAAGGCAGATGCGCGTCGGGCACGAAGCCCAGCAGCTTGACGTTGTCGGTGAGATCCGCCGCGTCGATACGCTGTTGCAGCTCCGCTTCCAGACGGCCTCGCCCTGCGATCAGCAGCAGAATGTCGGGGTGGCGTTGCTTGACCTGCTTCACGGCATCGATCAGATCTTCCAGCCCCATGCGGCGCACGAGGCGGCGCACAGCCAGCACGATCGGACGGTTTTGCGGCAATTGCAGGCGCAGGCGCGCCTCGCCCTGCGAACAGGCCGGATCGAAATGCGCCGTGTCCACACAGCCCGGCACGATGCGCACGCGCTCGGGTGAGATCGCATAGCGCTTCGTGAGAATGTCGCCGAACGCCTTCGACAGCACGATGAGTCGCGACGATCGTTCGTACACCGATTGTTCCAGCGAATGCTTGATGCGCTGGCTCAGCGTGGCGGCCCCTTCGACGAAGCTTTCGTCGGCCCACGGCCCCTGGAAATGCGAGACTTGCGGAATGCCGCGCGTCACGTCGAGTCCCGGGAAGGTATAGAGCGCGAAGTGCGAGGAAATCACGTCGGGGCGATGGCGGCGGATCTCGCTGCGCAGCGCGCGGCGCGCATCCATGAGCCGAAACGGCAGCGCACGCGCGGCCGAGCCGAAGCCCTGGATCGCGCCGCCGCTGTCCTCGGCCACCTTGGGCGAGCCGGCCACGACGCCGCGCACTTTCACGCCTGCGCCAGGCAACGCGCCCACGAGCGAGTAATACATGCGGTCGAGACCGCCGGCGCGCTCGGGGAACCAATGCATGCCGATCTGTAGCGAATGGATGGAATGTTTCGTCATCGCGTGTCCTTGTTATGCACCCCTGCGGGCGGATAGGAGTTTCAGGTTGTCTCTGCGCGCGGCAGGGGCTGTGCGAGCGTTCGCGCGGCCGGTTCGGCGCGTGACTCGGCAAAATCTTCATGGCGCACCGTGGCGCCCGCGTCGCCTGCGAGCTGGCGATAGAGCGCGATGTACTGCGCGGCCATGCGGGCCCAGCCGAAGCTCCCCGCCAGTTCCGCGGCGGCCGCACCCATTGCCTCGCGGCGCGGCGTATCGTCGGCGAGCTGCTGGATGGCGCCTGCGAGCGCCTTCGCGTCGTCAGGGTCTTCGAGCACGATGCCGCAATCGGGCGTAATGATTTCCGCACCACCCGCCGTACGCGCCGTGACCACAGGCAAGCCCGACGCCATCGCTTCCAGCAGCGAAAGGCTCATTGCTTCGTAGCGCGAAGGAAAGACGTAAGTATCGACGCTGCGCATGAGCACCGGCATCTCGCGTACGAGGCCAAGAAAATGCACGCGCGACGCGATGCCCAGTTCGCGCGCCATCTCGGGATAGGGGCTGCCCGGCAGATAGCCGGCCACCGCCAGATGCACACGCTCGGGCAACTGCTTGAGCGCGTGCAGCACCGTGCCCAGATTCTTGCGCGGCGTGCGCAGATCGCCCACGAATAGCAGCAGGAATTTATCGGCGGGCAGCTCGAATTTCGCGCGATCCGCGTCAGCCGAGGCAAAGCCGCGCGTATCCACGCCGTTATAGATCACGTCGAGCCGTTCGAGCGGATCGCCGCCGCAGGCGCGAATCTCGTCGGCCACCTTGCGCGACACCGCCGTGATCACGCGCGAGCGGCGGTAAGCCCAGCGCTCCAGCACCGCATTGACGCGTGTGTAGACGAATTGATACGCCGACCACACGCCGCGCGTGAGCCCGAACGGGTAGTACTGGCTGCGCGCCCAGCCACCATGCACGAAGTGCGCGGTATTGACGTCGGCGCGCGCCCAGGTGATGAAGCCGTTGACGTGCAGCACGTCGTACTCGCGGCGATGGCGCTTGAGCCACAGCGCGCTCTTGAGCGCGAAGACCTGCTGACGCAGCAGATTGGTGGGCCACAGACGGGACGGTTGCACGCGCACCCATTTCACCTTCGGATGGGCAAGCAATTCCGGCGCGACGTGCGAAGCCACTAGCGTGACTTCGAACCCTTCGTCGAGCGCCGCGCGCGCGATTTCATGGTTGACGCGCCCCTGGCCGTCGTTATGGCGCACCACATGCGTGACGATTGCGACTCTCAATCGGAAACCTCCGTTGTCGGGGTGATAAAGCTGGCCTGGCGCCGCGTCATCTTGCGCCAGTGCCCCGCGCTGAGAATGGAAAAAACACTGGAAAACAGCAGCAGACCGCCCGTACCGACCAGCGAATTGGTGAACACCAGCATGGCGAAAATCGACACCATCAGGCTCAGGCTCGCGCAGACGTAGCGGTCGTCGGGCATGCGCAGCGCGCCGCGCACCGCGCGCGCGATGAGCCACAGCACGCCGGACATGTACATGAGCGTGCCGGGCCAGCCGAGCACGAACGGAATGTTCATCACGCCGCTGTCGAAGCTGCCGTACTGGCCGAGTTGGCCGTTGCTGCTTGAGAGCTTCGTGGAGGCGCCGGTCGCGCCCAGGCCCTCGCCCTGCACATCGGTAAAGGCGGTTTTGGCGAAGTCGGCGTAGAACTGGTTGCGCGCTTCGTAGCTCTGGTCGTCGCTCAGATTGACGAGCGTGTTCAGGCGTTGCTGCATGCGGTCGGCCACCGGCCCGAAGGTCAGCAGCGGCACGCAAACGCCCGCGAGCACGAACGCGCTCACGATGATGCGAATGCGCACCTTGTTGCTCGACTTCATCAGCTGGATCACCATCGCGATAGCCCAGCCGCCCCACGTCGAACGCACGAGCGAGAGCGCAAAGGAAAAGAAGCCGAAGGCCGCCGCGACCCAGCGCACGCGATGGTTCGCGGCCATCACGAGCACCATCGCGCCCATCATCGCGAAGGCGAACGGTCCTGACGAATTCATCGTGCTGAACACGCGCACGCCCAGCGGCACGGGGTCGCCCTGCGAGTTCATGTCGGAGCCGATCATCCACATCGCGTCCCACGGCGGCATGATGAAGAACTGCACGAGCCCGTAGGCGCCCATGACGAGCATGCCGTAGATGAAGGTATTCACGATGGTCTCGCGACACTCTTCATACTGCCGCGTGAGGACCATGATGTGAAAGCCGATCAGCAGCGGATAGACCCAGTTGGCAAGATCGAATACCGCCGCAGCGGGCCCGTTCGCCACCACGCCCACGACGAAGCCATAGCCGATGCCGAGCAAGGCCAGCAGGAGCGGCAGCCCACGCCGCTGCGCAAGTACGGGGTAGTAGCGCAGCAGCGACAGTCCGCTGATCATCGTGACGGCGAGCGGGGCGACCTGGATCAGGCTCGTCGGCGTGAAACCGCCCTTGCCGTAGTCGGCGAGGCGGCGCACTTCGGGGCTCAGGAACCACAGCCACCACATGAAGCCGACATAGCGCACCGGATTCACGAAATAGAGCCACAGGCCCGTAGCGATGGCGAGCGCCGGAAACGCGAGCGTGAGGACCGAGCCCTGATGCGCGAGGATCAGCAACGCGGTGACGGCCCACAATGCGATCACCGGCAGCGTATCGCGGCCCATCGCGCGGCGCAGGCCCGACTTCTGCGCAGGCTCGGAAGGCGCGGAAGGTGCGCCAGGAGGCATGGGGGCCGGGAAAGCAGACGGCACACGCATGATCACATCCCGCGCGGCATCTGGCCGGTCACGCCCGCTGCCCCATTTACCCGTGCGGCGGCCTGCTTGCGCGGGTCGCGTTCGAGCAGCATCTCGCGCGTGAGTTGCGCGTGCTGGCGCGCGTAGTTCTCGGTCGTGAGGTCGCGCGTGCGCAGTTGCTCGCAGGCCTCGCGCGCCTGGGCGAGCGCCCGTGCAGGATCGTCCACGAGCGCGTTGACCGCATCGCGCAACTGCTGCACGTTGAACGGCTCGACATAGAACGCGGCCTGGTCGTCGAAGTAATCGTCGAGCGCGCCCACTTTCGTGACGATCATGGGCTTGCCGAGCGCCGCCGCCTCCAGCATGACCGTGATGCCCGAGGCGTGCGTATTGGGGCGCAGCGGCACGACGATGATATCGGCCCAGTCATAGAGCGCGTGCTGCTGCTGGATGCCCGAGACACGCACGATTTCCACGTTAGCCGCGCGCGCGGACGCGGGCATGCGCCGACGCGTGGCGATGCGCACTTCGTAGCGCGCGTCGTCGCGCAAGGCGGCCACGAGCGTGGTCCAGTCGCGGTCGCGGTCATTGCCGATCGCCGCCACGCGCACGGGCGTATGCGGCTTCCAGTGCGAGGGCGGACACAGCGGGAAGTCGAGTGTGTTCAGCCCATACAACAGCGGTGTCGCTGAGCGGCCGAAGAAGTCCTTGCAGAGCGCCGCGTTTTCGCTGGCGAGCGTGGTGAGCCGGTCGGCGCGTGCGAGCAGACGCTTGTAGAGGGCGCGACGCAGCGCGCCATAGCCCGGCCAGCGGTCCAGCAGCCACACGCTCTGCGCGAGCAGCAGCGGACGCGCTCCGCCCTTCTTTGCCTGCATCAGCAAGACCAGCGCAACGGCCAGATGCTCCTGCTCCGTATGCGTCCAGATCACGTCCGATTCGAGCATGGCGCGGCGATTGCGCCACGCGTGGATGAAGTCGAAACCCAGCGCGGCTTTCAACGCACGGCGCGCGAAGCGAACCGGTGCGCCTTCGCGCGAGTCCTGAGCATAATTGAGCGCAAGGTCCGCGGATTCCGCGTGATGGTAGCCATAGAGGCTGCCGATATTCTCACCCTTGCGATAGTGACGCGGATCGGCGCCATAAAACAGATGCACGTGGACGGTCGTACCACTCATTCGGGGTCCTCCGTAATGTCGTGTGCCGGCACGTCGATGAATCGCGAAGCGACCTATCGACGTGCTTGCGTAATCTCAGGCGAGCGCGCGGCGCGCTTCGCGAGCGCCGCCGCGCACGGCGCGCCAGCGCGCGAATGCCGCGCCCGCCGCGCCCGAGCGCAGCGCCCCAAGACTCGTATGCAACAGACCGGGATAGACGCGCGTACCGATCAGCGCCCACCACCACCAGGCCGTTTCGCGATGCAGCGGCGCGAGGTGACCGCGCAGGATCAGATGGAAGTTGTAGGCGCCGTTGCGGATCGAAGCGAGCGTCTGCGCATTGCGCGGATCTTCGCCGGGACGAGGCGCGGGATAGTGATCGACCGCCACGAGCGGGTCGTAGACAAGCTTCCAGCCCGCGCGCTTCACACCCATGCTGAAGGCCATATCGTTGTGCGTCTGCGCGCCGGTGCCGCGCAAACGGCGGTCGAAGCGCAAATCGCCAATGGCCGCGCGCCGGTAGCTCATGTTGGCGCCCTTGAGCAGGTCGACTTCGCGCGCTCCGCCCACGCCCAGGTGATGATTGCCGACGATGCGTCCAGTACGCTGCACGCGCCCGACCAGTTCGCGTTCGCCGTCGAGCACGCGGCCCTCTTCGTGCACCCAGTCACGTCCGCCTAGCGCGCCAAGCTTCGCGTCGGCCCCGAAGTGCGCGGCGATGCGCGCCACCCAGTCGGGGCGCGGCGCGGCATCGTCGTCGGTGATGGCGATCACGTCGCCCGTCGCGGCTTCGAGGCCACGATTGAGCGCGGCCACCTGGCCGGGCTCCTCCACCGTCGCCACTTCCACGTTGAGCACGCGCGGCGTCACATGGTCGGCGAGGCAGGCATGCGTGGCCGCGTCGTCGGCGCGCGCCACCACCACGATCTGATCGGGCGCGCGCTGCTGGCGCAGCAGCGCCGAAAGGCAGCGCGAAAGATCTTCAGGACGCCGATACGTCGGCACGAGGACGGTCACTTTCATTGCGTGTTCCTCCTTCATCATGCACTCAGGTATTCCTGCACGGCGTCGTAGCCATAGCCGTAGCTGCCGCGTGCGCGCGCCGGCACACCGTTGAAGATGCCGCCCGTCACGCGCACGCCCGTATTGCGCAGGCGTTTGAGCGTGTCGGCAATCTCGCCTTCGGTATGGATGCCCGAGCGCAGCACGACGAAGGTCGAGCCCGCATGGCCGCCGATGATGGCGGCGTCGGTCACGGCCAGCACCGGCGGCGTGTCGACGAGCAGGATGTCGTAGCGCTTCGCGAGGCCTTCGAGGTACTGGCCAAGGCGCGGCGACATCAGCAACTCGGAGGGGTTAGGCGGACGGCGGCCGCACGAGATGAAGTGCAGGTTGTCCACTTCGGTCGCACGAATGGCCTCGTCCAGCGCAATCTGCCCCGAGAGCAACTCGGAAAAGCCGTTTTCCTGCGAGCCGCCCAGATAGCGTTCGAGCGCGCCGCGGCGCATGTCGCCGTCGATCATCAGCACGCGCTTGCCCGAGTGCGCCAGCAGCACGGCCAGATTCGCCGTGAGGAAACTCTTGCCGACGCCTGGCACCGAGCCCGTGAGCGCGACCACATGATTGCGCGCGTCCATCACGCTGAACTGCAACGAGGTGCGCAAGGAGCGCAGGCTTTCGACCGTCAGGTCCTTGGGCGCGGCGCTCGCGAGCACTTCGCGCAGGCGTGTGCCGCCGCGCACCGGCGCGCGCTTTTCCAGCACTGCCTGTTCCGTCGAGAGCGGCACGATGCCATAGACGGGCAACTGGAAATTGCGTTCGATGACGTCCGGATCGACGATGCCCTTGAACATGTTCCGGCGCATCAGCACGAAGCCGGTGCCGAGAATCAGGCCGAGCATCGCGGCCGCCGAGACGATCAGCAGCTTCTTGGGCTTCGAGGGCTTGCCCGGACGCATCGCCGGATCGACGATATGCACGTTGCCGCCCGTGCCCACGCGCTGCACCGACAGCTCCTGGATACGGTTGAGCAGCAGCACGTAGATGTCTTCGGCCACCTTCGCGTCGCGCTGCAACTGCACGGCCTTCACTTCGGTCGCAGGCAGGTCGCGGAACTTGGTGTCGTATTTGGCGCGCTCGCCTTGCAGTTGCGCAAGCTGCTGGCGCGCTGCGAGCAGGACCGGATGCTGGTCGCCAAAGCGCTGTTGCAGCGAAGCGATCTGCAATTGCAGCGCCGAAATCTGCTGCTCGTACTGCACGCTGCCATCGAGATAGATCTTCGCTTCGTCGCTCGCGTTGATCGAGCCCGACTTGCTTTGATAGGCGGTGAGCGCGGCCTCGGCGTTCTCGAGGTCCGACTTCAGGCGCGGCTGTTCGCTGCGCAGGAAGTCGAGCATCTTGCCGGCATCGGCCTGCTTGGTCGCCACGTGTGCGCGCAGATACGACTGGGCGACTGCGTTGGCCACTTCGGCCGCGCGCTCGGCGTCGGTGTCTTCGAGCGAGATGTCGATCACACCGGTTTGCTTGCCCTGCTCCTGCACCTTGACGGCATTCTGGAAGGCCGTGACCGCGTCGAGGTCGTTCATGCGCACGACGGAGAAGCGCGTGCCGGGACGTGCGGTCAACTGGCTCACGAGCATCGTCACGCCGCCGCCCTGCACCTGCTGGCCCACCGTGCCTTCGACCAGGCGCCCGCCGTCCGGGCCTGAAATCACGAAGCGATTGTTGTCGAGCGCCGTCAGCGTGAGCTTGCGGCCTTCGAGTTCGGGCGAGACATCGATCGAATCGACATTGATGACTTCGCCGCCCCACGCATAGGAGCCCAGACCGAACCACGGATGCGAGGGCGTGCCCGGCGTTGCAAGACGCGCGGCCAGACTGCCGACTACCGGCAAGGTCACCGGCGCGACGGCGAAGTTCAGCTTGAACTGCTGGACGACCGGCTCGAGCACGCTGCGGCTCTGGATCATCTGGATTTCCGCGTCCGTCGGCAGCGAACCCTGCTGGCCGCTCGCGACGTTGGCGCCCGACTGCGTTTGCGTCAGGGCCTGCGAGGTGTAGTCGGCCTGTTCGACGCGCACCTGGGTGTCGGCCGTATAAACCGGCTTGGCGACATAGCAATAGAACACGGCGCAGCCGGTCACCACGGCCGCAATCGCGATGAGCCAGCCGATGTCGTCGATGATGACGCGCAGCAACTGGCCGAGGACCACGTCCTCTTCCTCTGTGCGGGCCGCCGGGGCCGCCTGACTGTTGGCTTGAATGCTCACGTTTCGATCCCGTATTAACTCGTGTTGCGTGGGAGGAAAGACCTCACGCCCTTAGCGCGTGATCTGCTTCAGGTAGAAGACGGTCTGCACCGTTGGCAGGATCTGCTGCAACAGGCGGTTGAACGTCGTCGAGGCGGCCGTACCGACGTACACGACATCCATCGGCTTGAGCTGGAATTGCGACGACAGCATGATCGCGTCGGGCTTCGTCATATCGAGGCGATAGATCTCGGGCTGCGTCGGGTTGTTCTTCATGCCGCGCATGACGAACACCTGGCGCGGATTCGCATCGGTATCCAGAATGCCGCCCGCGGAGGTCAGCGCATCGGCAATGGTGAGATTGCCGCGGATCATGCCGGTCTGGATCGGCGTCTTGACTTCGCCCATCACAAATACTCTGCTGTCCGAACGATCCGGCACATTGATGATGTCGCCGTCCTGAAGCATGACGTTTTGCGTCGCATCGCCCGAATCGAGCAGGCGGTTGGCGTCGAGCACATAGAGCTTGCCGCCGCGCGTGAGGCGCACGCGGTTGATGTCCGCGTTGTCGGTGCTGCCGCCCGAACGCGTGATCGCGTCGATCAGCGTGAGCGGCACGTCGCTCATGGACAGCGGGCCCGGCGTCTTCACGTCGCCGGTCACCTGGATCTTCTGGCTGCGGTAGGCGAGCACGCGCACGTCCACCTGCGGATTCTTGATGTAGGGCCCCAGGCCCGAAGCCAGTTGATCGCGCAACTGGCCAGGCGTCTTGCCAGCCGCCATCACGCGGCCCACGAACGGGAAGTAAATCGTGCCGTCCTTCGACACGGTCTGCCCATAGGGGTCCGACTGGCCCGACAACGCATTCGTATAGGGCTGCGTGAGCGCCTGCCCCACCGTCTGCGTGGTGTTGCCGCCCGTGGAGAACGTCGAGCCCTGCGGCGTCGAGAGTTCCGGGTGGTCGTACACCGTCACGCCGAGGATGTCCTGCGGCGCGATGTGATAGACGTAGTCGGTCGGCGACGTGTACTTCGAAGGCGGCAGATCGGCCTTCTGCGCCGCCGCGGCCTGCGCCTGCTGCATGACGAGCTGCGAGTCGATCAGATGCACGTCGTACTTCTGCTGCGGCTGATTGCTCGGCTGCTCCTTGAGGCTGGAGGTGTCGAGGTAGTTGCCGGGCGCGGTCGCGCACGCGGAAACGAAGGCGCTCAGCGCCAGCACGCTCATCAGATTGAGTTTACTCATTGGCATATTCGGCTCAGCCATCCCTTAACCAGACGATCCATCAACTCCAGACTCTCGCGATACGTGGCCTCATCGAGACCATGCGGATCGGCGACGTCCGAGTTTTCCCAATTCCCGAGCGCATAGACCTTGCCGCGCGCGGTCGGCTCGATGCGCTCGACCGCGCTAACCTGGCTGCGCTCCGTGACCAGCACGAGGTCGGCCTGACGCACGAGGCGGCTCGTGAGGCGGCGCGAGCGGTGCTCGCCCACCTCGACGCCGCGCTCGGCGAGCAGGCGTTGCATCACCGGGTCCATGTCCGCGCCTTCCTGCGCGCGCAGACCCGCCGAGTGAAACGCGCCGGAATGCTCGCGGGTGCGTTCCTGCAAGTGCTCGCGAAGACGCGCGCGAAACAGCTGTTCCGCCGCGGGCGAGCGGCAGACATTCGCGTGGCAGACGATCAATACGTCGTTGAACATGGCCCTGTGACTCCTCGGTTTGCGACTTTTCCGGCTATCCGGCGCGCGTTACGCGCTCACCGGCGTGGCCGATTGCGTCGCCGCCTCGGCACGCGCGCGGCTCGCCTGCGCCGCGCTCGCGCGACCCACGGCGTGGTACTCGATGCCGAGTTCCTGCAGCGAAAGCGGCTCGTAGAGATTGCGCCCGTCGAACACGATGGGCGTTTTCAGTTGCGTCTTCAACGTTTCGAAATCCGGCGCCTTGAACACCTTCCATTCGGTCGCGACCACCAGTGCATCGGCACCCTTCGCGGCTTCCATCGCGTCGTCCACATAGACGAGGCGTTCGAGCTGTTCGGGCGTTTTGTGCAGATCGAGCGCGATCACGCGCTGCGCTTCCTTGACCGCGACCGGGTCGTAGGCCTGCACGCGTGCGCCGCGCGCGAGCAGTTCGGCGATCAGCGTGCGGCTCGGCGCCTCGCGCATATCGTCGGTATTCGGCTTGAAGGCGAGACCCCAGAGACCGAAGGTGCGGCCCGTGAGATCGGAGCCGAAGCGCGTGGCGATCTTCTGTGCCAGCACCTGCTTCTGCGTTTCGTTCACCGCTTCCACGGCGCGCAGGATCTGTAGCGGCTCGCCAAAATCCTCAGCAGTGCGCATCAGTGCCTTGACGTCCTTCGGGAAACACGAGCCGCCGTAACCGCAGCCCGCATAGAGAAAGTCGTAACCGATGCGCGGATCGGAACCAATGCCACGGCGCACCGCTTCGATATCCGCTCCCACGCGGTCGGCCAGATTCGCCAGCTCGTTCATGAACGAAATACGCGTGGCGAGCATCGCGTTAGCCGCGTACTTGGTGAACTCGGCCGACTGCACGTCCATGTAGAGCGTGCGTTCGTGGTTGCGGTTGAATGGTGCGTAGAGGCGCTTCATCACTTCGCGCGCGCGCTCGCCGGGCACGTCTTCGTCGCAGCCCAGCACGATGCGGTCGGGTCGCGCGAAGTCGTCGATGGCCGCGCCCTCCTTGAGGAACTCCGGATTCGATACCACGGAGAACATGTGGCTTTCGCCGCGCTTGCGCAGCTCCGACGCGATCGCGTCGCGCACCAGCGCCGCCGTGCCGACCGGCACCGTCGACTTATCGACGATCACCTTGAAGCCGTTCATCAGGCGGCCGATGTTGCGCGCGGCGCTCAGCACGTATTGCAGATCGGCGGAACCGTCCTCGTCGGGCGGCGTGCCCACGGCGATGAACTGCACGTCGCCGTGCGCGACGGCGGCTTCGACATCGGTCGAGAACGTGAGCCGGCGCGCGCGGCGGTTGCGCTCGATGATTTCCTGAAGGCCCGGCTCGTGAATCGGCACGATGCCTTGATTGAGCAGGTCGATCTTGCGCTGGTCCACGTCGAGACAGAAGACGTCGTTGCCGATGTCGGCAAGACACGCGCCCGTCACGAGACCCACATAACCGCTGCCAATGATCGTCAGATTCATGCCCACCTCAAATGTGATTGCCTGTTGGTTTCCACCTGGGTCGCGACTGTGTGTACACGCCGCGAGCCTGGTTGGCTCAGTACGCGTTCTGGCCTGCGAAGCCCTTCCACATGGTCATCGCGACGATGCGCAGATCGAGCGCGAAGCTCCAGTGCTGCATGTAGTGCAGATCGAAGCGCACGCGATCGCGCATCTTTTCCACGCGATCGGTTTCGCCGCGAAAGCCATTGACCTGCGCCCAGCCGGTAATGCCGGGCTTGATGCGATAGCGCGCCATGTAGCCGCGCACGAGATCCTTGTAGATGTCGTCGTGCGCCAGCGCGTGCGGACGCGGTCCCACGACCGACATCTCGCCCTTGAGCACGTTGATGAATTGCGGCAGCTCGTCGAGGCTCGTGCGGCGCAGGAACGCGCCCACGCGTGTCACGCGCGGATCGTTGCGGCGCGCCTGCGTGATCTGGCCTTTGGCTTCCGCATGGACCTTCATCGAGCGGAACTTGTAGATTTCGAACTCGTTGCCGTCGAGCCCCTTGCGGCGCTGCCTGAAGAACACCGGGCCCTTCGACGTGAGCTTGACCGCCAGCCCCACCAGCGCGAAGAGCGGCGCGAGCGCGATCAACACGGCGCCCGCGAAGGCGATGTCGAACACACGCTTGGGCAGCACGCTCAGATCGGTGACCGGCGAAGCGGCCAGATTGATCGCCGGCACACCCAGCAGATCCACCACGGGCTGACTGAAGAACGAGAGGCTGCGCACATCGGGGATGAAGCGGATGTTCACGAAGTCGTTGCGCATCGCCATGACGATGCGGTGAATCGTGCGCTCCTTCGTGATCGGCAGCGCGAGCCACAGTTCGCGGACCTCATGCTCGCGCACGAATTCGAGCATCGCTTGCAGGTTGCGCTCGACCGGCACGCCGTCGAGACGGGCATCGCCATCGGCATCGCTGTCCTCGTCGTACACGAGCGCCGGATGAAAGCCCGCTGCCGGGTGGCTCTTCATCTGCTCGATCAGAAAGCGCGCATAGCGCGGGCCGCCCACCACCGCAACCGTCTTCAGGTTATAGCCCTCGCGGCGCAGGCTGCGCAGCACCATGTGCACGAGCGCCTTCGATAGGATCAGCAACGCGACCGACGCCACCACCCAGTAGGCAAGCCAGACGCGCGAGAGCGAGTCGGCGCGGTGCACGCTGAAGCTCAGCAGGATGCCCGTGCATTCCACGGCAATCCACGCAGCGCACACGCGTGCCGCCAGCACATAAAGCGACTTGCCGCGCCACGACTGGTAGATGCCGAAGGCGGGAAACATCCAGATCGCCAGCACGCAGTTGAAGGCAAGCGCCACGCTCTCCACATCGGAGAGCGCCGCGAACCGTCCGTGGTGCAGGGCGGCCGCGAGCAGCGCGCCGGCGGCGATGGCGGCAACATCGATGATTCTGGCTAGAACGCTCAGCATGTCCGGCACCTCGGTTAAAAAAAATGAAATGCAGCCACGCGTTTTGCATCATGGCCGCCGCTACAGGAATTTGGGGAAATACGCCGGAATCGCTCCAGCGCTCACGAATCGCATCCGAATAAACCCTAATAAAGCGCTATAAAAATTCCGCGCGCAAGGTCAAAAAGTATCTCCAAATGTTTCGATGCTAACGACCTATTTTTTAGGCATTTTTTTCGGCAACGATTGCCTGAAGTACCGCCTGCCAAGCCTTTGCGGCCTTCCTCCATGTGGAAAAATTTGCCGAACAACTTACGTGCACGCTTGATTTATTTCGCAACAATTCCATCTCGCTCTTTATTTTTCTTCTATTTTTTATTCGGATCTATTCATCATGAATCGGCATTTTTTAATTTAATCCGAATATTTTCCGTTTTCTTCTTTACGACTCTTTTTATTGCAATTTTATGCATGCTACAAATCGCAGAACCGAAACCCCTTTCAGGAGAGCGAGATGACGGATACGGGTTCCGCAACGGCCTCGGCACGCGCGGTTCAGACGCATGGCGATTCGCGCAACGCATTGCAGGTCTGCCCTGTCGTATTGGCAGGCGGCGCGGGTTCGCGGCTGTGGCCGCTGTCGCGCGAGCAATACCCCAAGCAGATGATCAACCTCGTCGGCGAGCGTTCGCTGCTCGCGGATACGGCAGGCCGTCTCGACGCGCTGGCCGAGCGCGTGCCCCTCGCCGACAAGCTCACGATCGTGTGCAACGAAGAGCACCGTTTCACCACCGCCGACCAGGTGCGCGCGGCCGGCAAGGAAGCACGCCTGATTCTCGAACCGCTCGCGCGCGACACGGCCCCGGCGCTGACGATCGCGGCGTTGTCCGTGACGTCGACGCAAGAGGACGGCATCCTCGTCGTGATGCCCGCTGACCACGCACTCGCGGATCTCGAAGCGTTTCAGGCCGCAGTCGCAGACGGTGTGCGCCACGCGGCCAACGGCCAGATCGTCACGATGGGCATCGTGCCCACACGCCCGGAAACGGGCTACGGCTATATTCACGTAGGCGAACCGCTCGCCATGCAAGAGCCGAATGGCGCGCGGCGTCTGAACGGCTTCGTCGAAAAGCCTTATATCGAACTCGCCCAACAGTACGTCGCCTCGCAGCGCTACTGGTGGAACAGCGGCATCTTCATCGTGCGCGCGTCGACGTGGCTCAAGGCCATCCGCCACTTCCAGCCGGCGATTTACGAGGCCTGTGCAGCGGCTGTCGAACAAGGCAAAGGCGACGGCGACTTCTTCCGTGTCGACCCCGAGTGCTTCGCGCGCTCGCCGTCGAACTCGATTGACTACGCGGTGATGGAGTCGCTGTCGGGCGACACCTCGATCGCCAGCGGCGTGGTCGTGCCGCTCGCAGCGGGCTGGACCGACCTCGGTTCGTGGGACACGGTCTGGCAGGTCGCGCCGAAGGACGACGCCGGCAATGTGGCGCAGGGCGAAGTCATGTTCGAAGGTGCGAGCGATACCTTCGCCCACTCGGACGGCCGCCTGATCGCGTGCCTGGGCACCGAGAACCTGGTGGTGGTCGAAACCGCCGACGCCGTGCTCGTGGCCGACCGCTCGCGTGCCCAGGACGTCAAGAAGATCGTCCAGCGCCTGAAATCGCAGCGCCGCAGCGAAGCCGTCGCGCACCGTCTGGTGCATCGCCCGTGGGGCCATTACGACAGCGTCGATAGCGGCGAGCGCTTCCAGGTCAAGCGCATCGTGGTCGAGCCCGGCGCACGGCTGTCCTTGCAGATGCACCATCATCGCGCCGAACACTGGGTCGTCGTGCGCGGCACGGCGCTGGTCACGCGCGGCGAGGAACGCTTTATCGTTTCGGAGAACGAATCGGCCTATATTCCGCTGGGCGTGGCGCACCGGCTGGAAAATCCAGGCAAGATGCCGCTCGAGATCATCGAGGTGCAATCCGGCTCGTACCTCGGCGAAGACGACATCGTGCGTCTGGACGACCAGTATGGGCGGCAGTGACCCGGGCAGCGACCCGGCAGTGACTCATGCGTTCGAGCCCGCGAGGGCTTGAACGCATGGGTGCATCACCGGGCGCCCAGCGCGCCCTGTACCTGATGATAATGAACGGAGACAGCACTGGCTGAGCCGCAGCGGGAACACTGCGATCTCGATTGACGGCACGCCTGCGCAGCAAGATGAAACGGAAGATGCGTTCGACGAGCAATGTGGAAACGGCTGCCGATTGCGTCGGCGGCCGCCGCCTAGCTCAGATGCGTTCTGAAGCGCGATGCGAAGGGATGGCGATCGGCGCCCGTCGTGCTGGAGGACGATCCGTCGCGTGTGTCGCCACCGGCACGCAGGGTGCTGCTGGTATAGCGTTGCAACGGCGCATGCCGCACGATGCCCGCGACGTGCGTAGAGGCGCTCGCGACAGCGGTGGCGAGCGCGGGCGCCGCAACCGGCATCGTGCGCGTCACAACGCTGCTGCTCGCGCTGGCGAGCGAAACACCCGGATCGTTGTCCGGGGCATCGAAGTCAGCGCCACCATTCGTGCTCTGCGCACCCTCGCGCTCGATCCACTGGCGTGCCCAGTCAAAGGCGAAATGGCGCGCCGCGTCGCCGTCCTCGAACGGCGGACCGATCAGGCCCGAGCGCTCCATGCGTTTGCCGTCCTTGAGAATTTCCGCGGCCGCGCGATACATGCCGCGATGCAAACGATTGCGCGCGACTTCCACGCTCAGATGGATCACATAGCCGCGCCATTCGGCGATCTGCTCGGCCAACGGCGCGGTATCCGCCGTCTCGAACTTTTCCTCGGGCACGACCGTGCGAGCCGCCAGCGGCTTGTTCACGCGCGCGGCGTGCGCACTGGCGTCAGCTTGCGCGCGCACCACGGCCGAGCCGTGCCCCGCCCTGGCGACGGGCGTGCGCTGCCGGGGTGGATGCTGCGCCTTGGCCAAAGCCTCGTCCAGACGGGCGAGCTGGCGCGTCATGCTCTCGATAGGGTCGGCCGCGAGCGGCGCATCGGCGAGCGATGCGGGCGCCTGCCAGGCTTCCGGGCTCTTCCAGTAAACGGCGGGCAAACCGTCGTCCTCGACGGTCTCTTCGACCACGACCGCCACGGCGGGCGCGGGCGTGCTTGCCACGGCCTGCGCCTGGGCAGGCTCGGGCACATAGACGAAGCTGCGGCCGCGCTGCGCCAGCAGCTGCACCAGTTCGAGGAGCGTGCCGCTCACGTGCCAGTCCTCGAAACGGCGACGGCAAGTCGGTCCGGACGGATAACGTGCGGGCAGGCGCGACCAGGATTCACCGGTCGTCAAGATCCACAGCACGGCGTTTGCCACGACGCGCGGCTCCGCGCGCGGGCGGCCGCGGCGGTTGAGCCGTATAGGCGGTTCATCGGATACGAGCGAGGACACCAACATCCACTCGTCGTCGCTCAGTTCTTCGAAATTCATGCTGTTCTCCACGCAGCCGGACCGGGGCTGCTGTGACGGAGCGTCGCTCGCGGATCTTGCTGTCCGCGTGGGCGTGCTCGGTTGCACCATATGTTTATATGACTTGTTCATTTGCGTCACCGACTGCACATTGGCAGTGCGTGTGTTCACGGTATTGACGCAAAGAACGTGGTCTCACTCGTGCAAGGGAGAATTTGTGCAGGAAGCATACCACCTCAAACCAGCCGATGAGGAGAGCCGTAATAAGTGTTACGGTTAGAAACAAAGTCAGGCTTTGCATGGCGCGGAATATGCCCGATCGCGCTTGCAAAATCCTCCGCAATTCCTTTTCGACCCGATAGAAAAGCCCTTGCAGCAAGGCTTTTTCGCTAGCGTATGCGTCTTGCAAGACAGCTGTTGCATTGCTGTAGCGTCGTGAATGGATCCTTTATGCGTAATTCTTCGCGCATCGCATGCTCGCCTCATCGCAGGGTCCTATTCAATTCCGTGCATTCTCTTGCCCAGCGTAATTTCAATTGCATCGACTTCAGATCAACGTCGCATCACTTCGCTACGTTACTTCGTTTTCCGAAACTCTGTTGTGCCCACAACAAATGACATGGCGATGAATAACACGCATTGTGGTGGTTGCACCACGTGTTTCATGCCGACCGCATGCGGCCACCCAGCCAGGGCCAGGCGGCGAATCCGTCTATAGTACGAAGGCCATCGCCTGCAAGGAGAATCGTGTATGCAAACATTCACAACACGCGGCGTCCGCGCCCTGATCGCCGCGACCGGCATCGCCGCCGCCCTGCTCGCCCCGTGGCATGGCGCGCAGGCCCAGCTCGGCAATCTGCTCAACCAGAGCGGCAGCAGCGGTTCGACCTCGGGCGCACTCGGCAATCTGGGAGGACTCGGTTCGCTCTCCGGTTCGTCGGTCACCTCAAACAGCATGGGCAACGTCACCGGCCTGCTCCAATACTGCATCAAGAACAACTATCTCAACGCCGACACGGCCGGCAACGTGAAAGACTCGTTGCTCAGCAAGCTGCCCGGCGGCGCCTCCACCACCGATAGCGGCTACGAGAAAGGCACGAGCGGCATTCTCACGGCCGGCAACGGGCAGCAACTCGATCTCTCGGGCAGCGGGCTCAAGCAGGCCGCCACCAAACAGGTCTGCGACAAGGTCCTGAGCCAGGCCAAGTCGATGCTGTGAGCGCGCGGGACAAGATGGCGGCGCGGCGCAAAGTGGCGCAATTTGTGTGCCGCCCTCTTGAACAGGAAGGGGGTTTCGGTGTCGAATGGGTTCCAACGGAATTCAAGCGGTTTTCGTCACTGCCATGAAACAGCGCCGAGTCCCCGTGGTGCCCTCCTTTGCAACCTTCGCCGCCTTCGTCGCGCTGGCGACGCTTCTTGGCTTGTGCACGCCGCTTGGCGCGCAGGCGCAGGATGCGCAAGACACACGGTTCGATTGCAAGTCGAATCCGCATGAATTTATTTCGTCGCTGATTGACGAAAAGTCGATCGATCCGAGTCCGAGCCGGGTCGAGGCGAATTCGGTCAATGCGTTCCGGCCGGTGCACGGCAGCCGCCTGAGCGCATTCGGCTTCCCGATTTATGTGGTTCTGGGCTACGCGCGCGACGACACCTTGTTTCACCGCGGCGCGGGCAAGGAGATCAAGGCGCCGCTTTATGGCGTCGTGGTGTCCGCGCCAGCAGATTCGGTGCGCTCGCGCGTGAGCGAGGCCAACAGCGACGCCACGGTGAAATCCGTGGTGCCGCTGCTGCTGACCGCCATCGTGTGCGGCGGATAGAACGCCTGCGTCTGTGGCGCGATCAGCCCGCGATGAACGCGAGCGCGCCCATCACCACGCCCGCCACGCCAACCCCCACCGACGTACGCAGCAGCCACTTGCGGCGCGTGAGCAAGGTGATTGCCGTAAGCGCGATCGAAATCTGGATCAGCGTGGTGGCCTGCGCCCAGCGATGGTGGCCGTGGAGCAGCTTCTCGGCGTGCTCGTCGTCGGCTTCCACCTGCTTTTCAAGCGCCTCCGCCTTCGCGCGGATCGGGTCCTTCTCGTGGCGATAGCGGTCGGCGTCGGCGGCGAAATGCTGCTGCGCCTGCGTCGCATTCGGCGCGAGCGCGGCCAGCGATGCGCCCAGTTCGGCGAGATTCTGCTTCTCGCCCTTGGCCTGGTAGTAGGCCCATTGGTTCGCGGCCTCGGTCTTGTGGATCGCCGCTTCGTTCTTGTAATAGAGCGCGAGATTTTCGCTATTGCCGCTCTGGTACGAGAGGATCGCGCCGATCGAGGCGAGGATCGCCGTCATCACCGCCATGCGGCCCGGAAAGGGATCGCGCTCGTCACCATGCCCGCCGTGGCCAGACGCGGCATGTTCGACCGCGTGATCGTGCGGCCCGTGCACTTCATACTCTTCAGACATCCAACGACTCTCCGGTGTGACTCATGTAAATTGCGCGCGGCGCTTGCCTGCCGCGCCGCGTCCCATGCAGGACGCTTAATTATCGTGAGCGCGGCCCGCTTGTCCAGTCCCCTTTACGCCCGTCACAAGAAGAAAGAGAAACGCATCGAATCGAAATTCGATTGAAAGGTTTTTCGTCTATCTATAGGAGAATGCGCCCGATGTGCTGCGGCGCAGGGTCCGCGCGGGCTGTTTGCTAACGTGGCCGCGGCCTCTTATTGTGCGCAATTTTGCTGCGCGGCCACATTTCTCGCTGCTGCCGGCTTGTCATGCAGCCAGCCTCCCTAACCGTGCTTTCGCCGCCCCGGCACGGAGCCCAGCATGCCGTCACCGCCAGCCGCCGACGCCCTCGGCAGTCTGATCGACGCCATTTACGACGCGGGACTCGACACGCGCCAATGGCCGGAGGTATTGGCGCGGATCGCTCGCCGTGTTGGTGCGGCGCATGTGAATCTTTCGGTGGTCGCAAACGGCAGCGCATTCGGTCTGGCACGCTGGAGCGGTATCGACACCAGCTTCGCGCTTAGCTACGCACAGCACTATGGCGCGCTCGATCCGCTCGTGCCGCAGGTGCGTCGCTGGCCGGCCGGCACGCTCGCGACCGATGCGATGATCCGTCCACAATCCGCCCATATGAATAGCGCGTTCGTCCAGGAATGGGTCAGGCCTCAGCACATTCAGGCTGTGGCGTTCGCGAGCGTCCTGCATGAATACGGTCATGCGGGCGTGCTCGGTGTACTGCGAGACGTGCCGCGCCCATTCGAGCAAGCCGAACTCGATGTGTTGCGCGCGCTCCTGCCGCATCTGCGCAACGCCATCCGCGTGCAGCGCCGCCTGGAGTCCGTGCAGGCCCACGACGGCCATGATCCGCTCGAAGCGCTCGATGCCTTCGATGCGCTCGACTCACTCGCACAGGGCGTGCTGATCGTCGATGGCAAAGCGCGCGTGGTTTTTGCCAACCGCGCCGCCGCCGCGCTGCTGGCGCAGCCGCACGGATTGCGCGAGAGCCGCCACGGCCTGCAGGCGCCCTCGTCCGAGGCCACGCAGCGACTCCATGCCTTGATCGTCAGTGCGGCACACAGCAAGACGCCAGCCCGCGCAGGCGGCGCCATGCTCATCGAGCGCGCCGCGCCCGGCGCACCGCTACAGGTGCTGGTTTCGCCGCTCGGCGCGCGGCGCGGTACGGCCATGCTCATGCTGATCGACCCGCAGGCCACGCGGCACGGGATCGAACAGCGCCTCGTCGCGCTCTACGCGCTCACGCCCGCCGAAGCGCGCGTGGCCTGCGAAATCGGCAATGGCGGCAATCCGCGCGATATCGCGCAGGCGTTGCAGGTGCTGCCGTCGACCGTGCGCACGCATCTGCATCATGTATTCGCGAAGACCGCTACGCGCGGCCAGCCCGACCTGATGCGCCTCGTCGCTCTACTCGCGCAACTGACGCATGCGCGCGGCGATTGAATCGACGATCGATTCGACGTCGGAAAAACGAACGGCCCGCGCAATCTCCCGTTTCATGCGGGAAACTGCGCGGGCCGTGGCTAATCGCCCGGAAGCGAGCTTACGGACTTAACCGCCCAGATACGCGCGCTTGATGTCGTCGTTGGCGAGCAGGTTGTCGGCGCTATCGGCCAGCACCACGCTGCCCGTTTCGAGCACGTAACCGCGATCGGCCACCTGAAGCGCCTTGTTCGCGTTCTGCTCGACGAGGAACACCGTGACGCCCTCTTCGCGGATCGTGCGGATGATGTCGAAGATCTGCGCGATCACGAGCGGCGCAAGACCGAGCGTCGGTTCGTCGAGCAGCAGCAGGCGCGGCTTGCTCATCAACGCACGGCCGATCGCCAGCATCTGCTGCTCGCCGCCCGACATCGTGCCCGCGCGTTGCTTCGCGCGCTGGTTTAGACGCGGAAACAGCTTGAAAACGTGCTCGATGCCCGCGTCGATGTCGTGCTGCGAAGCGAAGAAGCCGCCCATTTGCAGGTTTTCGAGCACGGTGAGGCTCGGGAACACGCGACGGCCTTCCGGCGAAATCGCCATGCCCAGACGCATGATTTCGTGCGTGGGCAGGCGCGTGATGTCCTGACCTTCGAACGTCACGCGGCCCGACGACGCGCGCGGCGTGCCGCACACGGTCATCATCAGCGTGGTCTTGCCCGCGCCGTTACTGCCGATCAGCGTGACGATCTCGCCCTTGTTCACTTCGATCGACACACCCTTGAGCGCTTCGACCGCGCCGTAATGGGTATGGACCTTGTCCAGCTTCAGCATCAGTCCTCTCCCAGATAGGCTTTGATCACGCGCGGGTCGTTGCGCACTTCGTCGGGTTTGCCGATCATGATCGGCTTGCCGTGTTCCATCACGAGGATGCGATCCGACACGCCCATCACGAGGCTCATGTCGTGTTCGATCAGGAGTACGGAGATTCCGAACTCGTTGCGCAGTCCATCGACCATGTGTTGCAGTTCGATTTTTTCCTGCGGATTCAGACCGGCCGCCGGTTCGTCGAGCATCAACAGACGCGGGTCCGTAATCATGCAGCGCGCGATTTCGAGGCGGCGTTGATGGCCGTACGACAGCGTGCCCGCCTCGCGATTCGCCACCTCCCGCAGGCCCACGCGTTCGAGCCAGTAAGCGGCGCGCTCAAGCGCCGCGCGTTCGGCGCGGCGATAGGCGGGCGTCGCGAACAGGCCGCTCAGCATGTTGCGGTTCACCTTCAAGTGCTGCGCAACCATCAGGTTTTCCAGCACCGTCAACTGCTTGAAGAGGCGGATATTCTGGAACGTGCGCACGAGGCCGCGACGCGCGACCTGGTGGCTCGGCTGGCCCGTGATCGCATGGCCGTCGAGCACGATGTTGCCGCCGGTCGGCTTGTAGAAGCCGCCCACGCAGTTGAACACCGTGGTCTTGCCCGCGCCGTTCGGCCCGATGATGGCGAAGACTTCATTCGGACGCACATCGAATTCGATGCCGTCCACGGCCAGCAGACCGCCGAAGCGCATTTGCAGGCCCGCCACTTTCAACAACGCTTGTGCACTCATTGCGGCAACTCCACATGCGGACGGCTTGCAGGCAACAGGCCCTGCGGGCGCCACATCATCATCAGCACCATCACCAGCCCGAAGATCAGCATGCGGTACTCGGCAAAGCCGCGCGCCACTTCGGGCAGCACGGTCAGCAGGATCGCGGCGAGCACGACGCCCAGTTGCGAGCCCATGCCGCCCAGCACCACCACGGCGAGAATCAGCGCCGACTCGATGAAGGTGAAGGATTCCGGCGTCACCAGACCCTGACGCGCCGCGAAGAACGCGCCCGCGAGACCCGCGAACGAGGCGCCCAGCGTGAACGCGGAGAGCTTCACGCGCGTGGGGTTCAAACCGAGCGAGCGGCACGCGATTTCATCTTCGCGCAGCGCTTCCCATGCGCGGCCCATCGGCATGCGCAGCAGGCGGCTCGTGACGAACAGCGTGAACGCCACCAGTACGAGCGCGAGCAGGTACAGGAAGATGATCATGTGTTCGCCGCTGTACTCGATGCCGATCAGCTCGTTGAAGGTCTTCGCGCCTTCCACGCTCGCGTGGCGCGCGAGTTCGAAGCCGAACACCGTGGGCTTCGGAATGCCGGAGATGCCGTCCGGGCCACCCGTGATGCTCGTGAGGTTGTTGAGCAACAGGCGGATGATTTCGCCGAAGCCCAGCGTGACGATCGCGAGATAGTCGCCGCGCAGACGCAGCACCGGGAAGCCCAGCAGGAAGCCGAACGTCGCCGCGGCGATCGCCGCGAGCGGCAGGCATTCCCAGAACGTGAGGCCGAAGTACTGGTTGAGCAGCGCATACGTATAGCCGCCCACCGCGTAAAAGCCCACGTAGCCGAGGTCGAGCAGACCCGCGAAACCCACCACGATATTCAGGCCCAGGCCCAGAATCACGTAGATCAATGCGAGCGTGGCGACGTCCACTGCGCCGCGCGAACCCATGAACGGGAACACCGCGCCGAACGCGAGCAGCACCCAGATCGCGGTGCGCTGCTGACGCGCGCCGAGCGCGGGCGCCTTGGGCAGCTTGATCGCACTCGTTGCGCGCACAAACATCGGCTTGACGAGCTGGAACACGAACACCACGGCGGCGGCGATCCACACCGGACGCCAGTGTTGTTGCAGCACGACCTGATAGCCGTCGAGCGTGAGCTGCACGCCGAGGATGGGCGCGGTCAGGATGATGGTCGCAATCGCGGCGGCGAAGGCGCCCTTCAAGGTTTGCGAAGAGGACTGGCCGTCGGCGGCCACGCGAACCGAAACAGTTTGGCTCATATCGACCTCACACCTTTTCGACGTCCGGCTTGCCGAGCAAACCGGTGGGACGGAACAGCAGCACGAGCACGAGCAGGCCAAACGCCACGACGTCCTTGTACTCCGAGGGCATGTAGCCCGCCGCGAGCGTTTCGGCCAGACCGAGCAGCACGCCGCCGAGCATCGCGCCCGGAATGCTGCCGATGCCGCCCAGCACGGCTGCCGTGAACGCCTTGATGCCCGCGATAAAGCCGATATACGGATTGAGCTTGCCGATCGTCAGACCGATCAGCACGCCACCGACCGCCGCCAGCATCGCGCCGAGCACGAACGTAAACGAGATCACGCGGTTCGTGTCGATGCCGAGCAGGTTGGCCATCTTCATGTCTTCAGCGCAGGCGCGGCAGGCGCGGCCCATGCGCGAGCGCGAGATGAAGAGCGTGAGCGCGACCATCAGCACGATCGTGGTGCCCACGATCAGCATGCGCGCGTACGGAATCGTCACGTCGAAGTTGCCGCCCATGTTGAAGTCGAGCGCGCCGGAAATCAGCATCGGCACGGACACGTCACGCGCGCCCTGCCCGATCTGCACGTAGTTCTGCAGAAAGATGGACATGCCGATCGCCGAGATCAGCGGCACGAGACGCGGCCCGCCGCGCAACGGCCGATACGCGACGCGTTCGACCGCAAAACCGTAGAGCCCGGTGACCAGCACCGAGACGATGAGCGCCGCGCCCAGCACGAGCGGCAGCGGATAACCCGCCGAGGTGCCGATGGCCGTGAGCGTGACGAGGCCCACATAGGCGCCGATCATATAGATCTCGCCGTGAGCGAAGTTGATCATGCCGATGATGCCGTAGACCATCGTGTAGCCGATGGCGATCAGCGCATAGATCGCACCCAGCGTGAGCCCGTTGACGAGCTGCTGGGTGAACTGCGGAAGAAAATCATTCATGCCTTAAGCCCCGCGGCGTAGAAGCCGGTAAGAGAGCCTTTTTTGAAACCGTGTCGATCGTTCGGGTAGATGCGGCCGCTGCAAAAACGCCCCGCCCGCCTGAGCGGGAACGGGACGTCAAGGATGGGCGGCCGCTGCGCCGGGATCAGTTCACGGCGGTCTTGGTCGCGTCCTTGTGCCACGTGTACACGACGAAGCGGAACGACTTCAGGTCGCCCTGGGCGTCGTACTGCACGTTGCCGATCGGCGTGTTGAACGCGTTCTTGTGCAGGTAAGCGGCAACCTTGGTCGGGTCGGTGCTCTTCGCGCCCGCGATACCGTCGGCGATCACTTCGACCGCTGCGTACGACGGCATCTGGAACGGACCGTTCGCGTCGCGCTTCGAGTCGGCGAAGGCCTTCACGAGCTTCGCGTTGGCCGGGTCGGCCGCGAAGTCGGCGGGCAGCGTCACGAGCATGCCTTCCGACGCGGGACCGGCGATCGCCGTCACGTCCTTGTTGCCCACGCCTTCCGGTCCCATGAACGCGGCCTTGACGCCCTGTTCACGCGACTGGCGCAGCAGCAGGCCCATTTCCGGGTGGTAGCCGCCGAAGTAGACGAAGTCCACGCCTTGCGACTTGAGCTTGGTGACGATTGCCGAGTAGTCCGAATCGCCGGCATTGATGCCTTCGAACACGACGACGGGGATGTGCGCCTTGTCGAGCGCGGCCTTCACCGAGGTGGCGATGCCCTGGCCGTACGACTGCTTGTCGTGCAGGATCGCGACCTTCTTCGGCTTGACCTTGTTGATGATGTAGGCGGCAGCCGCCGGGCCTTGCTGGTCGTCGCGGCCGATGGTGCGGAAGATGAACTGGCGCTTCTTGCCTTCGGTGAGTTGCGGTGCGGTCGCCGACGGCGTGACCATCACGACGCCTTCGTTCTCGTAGATGTCGGAAGCGGGGATCGTCGAGCCCGAGCAGACGTGGCCGACCACGTACTGGATGTGCTGCGAGACGATCTTGTTGGCCACGGCGACGGCTTGCTTCGGCTCGCATGCGTCGTCCATCAGGACGGCTTCGAGCTTGTTGCCGTTCACGCCGCCAGCGGCGTTGATCTGTTCGATTGCGGTCAGGGCGCCTGCCTTGACCATGTCGCCGTATTGGGCGACCGGGCCGCTGAACGGGCCGGCGATGGCGATCTTGACGGTATCGGCGTGGGCGGCTGCACCAAAAGCGAGCAGCGCGGCGGCCACAGAAGTAAGGCGGGTAAGACTGGACAACGACGTCATCAGGAGCTCCTCGATTGTTTTCGGGTCAACCGGTCAGACGGATGACCTGCGCAAACGAACAGCACCCCAAGGACGAACCAGGGGGGACGACAACGACGGGCCTGAGAGAAATTGAAGACGTGACGGGGCCCGGCGTTTATCACCCGCTTTTTGCGGTTGAGTTCGGAGGGAACGCGTTGATACGCGATCCCTGTTGCGCAAGCGATCCGCCTGCCCCGTTCACTGCATTGCGCACCGGAGGGTGGTCCGGGCTCAATCAGCGACCGGCGGATGCTATCAATAAAACCCGGCCATCGCAACCAAGGGTTTTTTCCGATCCATACTGGAGTATTGACCGGCGTCAATTGATGAAAATCAACTGAAAGATCTTGAAAACATTTGGAAAATCGCGGGGTGGGACGGCTGGAGTCGACCTGGACCGGCCCAGACGCCCGTCCTGCGCGGGTTCGCCAGAGTCGATTTCCGATCCGAAATAAATGCGCTCGTTTTTTCCATCTGGAAAATCGTCCGGAAGCCTTAATGAGTGTTTTTCCCTCATCGGAAACACATTCCACGTAACCTCGAAAAAATGCTTGTTGAGGTGTCTCTTTATATAGTAGAAACCCTAAATGCAAATCGCGCCAAGCCATTGATTTACCATAGGAAAATTTCATTTCCTTTTGAACGGGCACTCGCTGGAATCGTCTTCTCCCTGGATAAACCCACCATCTAAGCACGGCGCATTATTTCCGATCGGAATCCGGGAAAACTTTCGGCACCCTACTGATTTGCCCGGAAAATCCCTGCGAGGATTTTTCGTTTGCCGAAACGAGACCGTCGCATCCTCGCCGCACCTGCCGCGCACGCGTTCCGGATCCCCAAAAGTCGGTGGTATGCTCGCTGCCTTGCCGCCGGTCTCATGCACCATCGCGGCGCATGGCGTAAGGGGCACGCAAGGTCAAGACGTGCGCGCCGTGCGCAACCGCAGTGTGCAAGGTTCGGCGGCGCTGCCGCGCAAGCGGCCCACACCCGTCCAGAACCGAACATTCGGGGGAGATCAAACAGAATGAAGACCTTCAAGCTCGCCGCCAAGGCCGCCACCCTTACCCTGATCGCCAGCGCCGCCGCGCTCACGCTCGCTTCCGGCGCCGCGCACGCGGCCGAGACCGCCACCGTGGAAGTGCTCTCGATCGTCGAACACCCCGCACTCGACGCAATCCGCGACGGCGTGCAAGACGAACTGAAGGCCGCCGGTTACGACGCAGGCAAGAACCTCAAGTGGGAATACCAGAGCGCCCAGGGCAACACCGGCACGGCCGCGCAGATCGCGCGCAAGTTCGTCGGCGACAACCCCAGCGCGATCGTCGCGATCGCTACGCCTTCGGCGCAGGCCGTCGTGGCCGCCACGAAGTCGGTGCCGGTCGTGTACTCGGGCGTGACCGATCCGGTCGCGGCGCAACTCGTCAAGACGTGGACGCCCAGCGGCACCAACGTCACGGGCGTGTCGGACAAGCTGCCGCTCGACAAGCAGGTCGCGCTCATCAAGCGCGTGGTGCCCAATGCGAAGACCGTGGGCATGGTCTACAACCCCGGCGAAGCGAACTCGGTCGTGGTCGTGAAGGCGCTCAAGGCACTGCTCGCGCAACAGGGCATGACGCTCAAGGAAGCGGCCGCACCGCGCACCGTGGACATCGGCCCGGCGGCGAAGAGCCTGATCGGCAAAGTCGACGTGATCTATACGAACACCGACAACAACGTCGTTTCGGCCTACGAAGCGCTCGTGAAGGTCGCCGACGACGCGAAGATTCCGCTCGTCGCTTCGGATACGGACAGCGTGAAGCGCGGCGCCATCGCGGCACTCGGCATCGACTATAGCGACCTCGGCCATCAAACCGGCAAGGTGGTCGTGCGCATTCTCAAGGGCGAAAAGCCCGGCGCGATCGCATCGGAAACCAGCAGCAAGCTGCAACTGTTCGTGAACCCGGCTGCGGCCCAGAAGCAAGGCGTGACGCTGTCCGCCGATCTGCTCAAGGACGCCACCACGGTCGTGAAGTAACGCGCCTGGCGTGCGTGCGCAGACGATCGTCTGCCACGCGCACCTGAAGCCGTAGCACTGCACTGGCCTTCATCGGGCCTCGCGCCTGCGTGTGCCGCACCGCCCCACCCGGGCGGCGCGGCACACGCGGCGACCCCTCCGGCTGCGTTACCGCAACCCGTCCGCCGGACACCGCAACAGGATTCTCCATGTCCCTCTATTCGCTACTGGGCGCGCTCGAGATCGGCCTGATCTTCAGCCTCGTCGCCCTCGGGGTGCTGATCTCGTTTCGCATCCTCAACTTCCCCGACCTCACCGTCGACGGCAGCTTTCCGCTCGGCGGCGCCGTGGCCGCCACGCTGATCGCGCACGGCCAGGACCCGTTTCTCGCCACCTTCTGCGCGATGCTCGCAGGCGCGGCGGCCGGCTTCGTCACCGGCTGGCTCAACGTGCGCCTGAAGATCATGGATCTGCTCGCCAGTATCCTGATGATGATCGCGCTCTACTCGATCAATCTGCGTGTGATGGGTGCGCCCAATATCCCGCTGATTTCCGAATCGACCGTCTTCACGATGATCCAGCCCACCTGGCTGCCCGACTACGTGCTGCGCCCGCTCGCGCTCTTCGTGGTCGTGCTCGCCGCCAAGTTTGGCCTGGACTGGTTCTTCTCGTCGCAATACGGCCTCGCGCTGCGCGCAACCGGCGCGAACCCGCGCATGGCGCGTGCGCAGGGCATCGCCACGGGCCGCGCGACGCTGGCCGGCATGGCGCTCTCGAACGCGCTTGTCGCGCTCGCGGGTTCGCTCTTCGCGCAGACGCAAGGCGGCTCGGACATTTCGATGGGCATCGGCACCATCGTGATCGGGTTGGCTGCGGTCATCATCGGCGAGAGCATTCTGCCTGCGCGCCGTCTCGTGCTCACGACGCTCGCCGCCGTGCTCGGCGCGATTCTGTATCGCTTCTTCATTGCGCTTGCGCTCAATAGCGACTTCATCGGCCTCAAGGCGCAGGATCTGAATCTCGTCACCGCCGTGCTCGTGACGATCGCGCTCGTGCTGCCGCAGACGCGCAAGAAACTGTTCGGCCGCAAGAACGGGAGGGCCTAAACCATGCTCAGCGCACAAGACCTCAAACTCACTTTCAACCCCGGCACGCCGATCGAAATGCGCGCGCTGCGCGGCCTGTCGCTTGAGATCCCAACGGGCCAGTTCGTGGCCGTGATCGGTTCGAACGGCGCGGGCAAGTCCACCTTCCTCAACGCCATCAGCGGCGATCAGATGGTGGATGGCGGCAAGATCACGATCGACGGCAACGACGTCACGAAGAAGCAGGCGTGGGATCGCGCGCATCTGGTCGCGCGCGTGTTCCAGGACCCGATGGCGGGCACCTGCGAGGCGCTCACGATCGAAGAGAACATGGCGCTGGCGATGGCGCGCGGCAAGCGCCGCGGCTTCGGCCCGGCACTGAAAAAGCAGGATCGCGAACTGTTCCGCGACAAGCTGCGCCTCCTGAATCTGGGCCTGGAGAACCGCCTGAGCGACCGTATCGGCCTGCTTTCGGGCGGTCAGCGCCAGGCCGTGAGCCTGCTGATGGCCTCGCTGCAACCGTCGCGCATTCTGCTGCTCGACGAGCACACGGCGGCGCTCGATCCGAAGACGGCTGCGTTCGTGCTCGAACTGACGGCTCGCATCGTCGAGGAAGCGAAGCTCACGACCATGATGGTCACGCACAGCATGCGTCAGGCGCTTGACTACGGTCAGCGCACGGTCATGCTGCATCAGGGGCAAGTGGTGCTGGACGTGTCGGGCGACGAGCGCCGCGGCCTCGACGTGCCGGACCTGCTGCGCATGTTCGAGCAGACACGCCACGAAAAGCTGGACGACGACGCGCTCCTGCTGAGCTGAACGTTTTCGCGCCAATGCAAGTTAAAAACCCGCCGAACCTGAAGAGGTCGGCGGGTTTTTTATTGGCTCGTCAGTTAATACGGATTCCGAATCTTTTAACGATTTGCCACTCAGCCCGTCTTCGAATACTTGAACGTGCCCTGCGCACTGGCGATCAGCAGGCGGTCGTCCACCCACGCCTCGGCGCGGGCGAAGAAGATCGAACGTCCGCCGCGCTCCAGAAATCCCTTGGCGCGCACGAACTCGCCGAGCCCCTTGTCGAGATAGTTGGTCGTGAGCGAGAGGGTAAAGCCGTGGCGCTTGGGTGCATCGGCTGGCGCGTAGAGACCCGAATAACCCGCAGCGGCATCGAGCAGCGTGGCGATCGCGCCGCCTTGCAGCACGCCCTGGCGGTTGAGCTTCGAGCCGTCGATCGGCATGAGCAGCTCCACATAGCCCTCGCGCCACTGCACGATGCTTACGCCCAGCGTTTCGAGGAACGGATTGTCGACGGCGAATTGCGGCATGCTGCGGTCCCCTTGATAATGTGATGCACGACAGAGCGGCGATTATAGGCCGCCCTACGCGGCGCCGCAGCGTGCCCAGCCTACTGTTCAGAGGAAATGGGCCCAACTGTACATGGCGTTACGCGCCGCGCCGGACAACACTCTACTTTTCCCCTGCCGCCAGCGTGCGTGCACTTCTCACTCGCAGCAGCCTTGCTGCACCGTAAAGGAACCATCATGACCGACAACACGCGCCCCACCGACTCCCTGATCCCGCAACGGGCAGCGGCGGCCGCCGCCGCGTTGCCGGTCGCCTGCCCAACGGTCGATCCGCTCACGGAGATCCTGCCCGACGAGCCGTTGCTCATGATGGGCGCAGGCCCCGTGCCGATCCCGGACGCCGTCGCCAAGGCCAATTCGGTCGTCATCAACCACCTCGGCGACACCATGGCGCGCGTCATCGACCAGGTGAAGACGATGGCGCGCTACGTGTTCCAGACGCGTTCAAACTGGGTGCTCGGCGTGGCCGGCCCTGGATCGGCCGCGATGGAAATGGCGATTTCGAATCTGGCGTGGCCCGGCACGCGCGTGCTCTCGATCGTCAACGGCTTCTTTAGCGGCCGTATGGCGGAAATGGCGCGGCGCATCGGCGCCGATGTCGAAACGCTCGACGTGGCCGATCGCGAGATCGCCTCGCTCGAAGCCATCGCCCACGCCATCGAGCGCACGCGGCCCGCGATCGTCACGATCGTGCACGGCGAGACGTCGAACACGGTCTGGAATCGCCAGTTGAAGGACGTCGTGCGTATCGCCAAGGCCGCAGGCGCGCTGGTCGTCGTCGATGCGGTTTGTACCTTGAGCACGATGCCGCTCGAAATGGACGCGTGGGGCATCGACACCGTCATTACTGGCGGGCAGAAAGGGCTATCCTCGATTCCCGGCGTCTCGCTGATCGCGTTCTCCGACGCCGCGTGGCAACGCGTGCGCGAGCGCACCGAGCCGAATACGCACTGGTGTCTCGACGCCACGCTCGCGGAAAACTTCTGGCACAAGGCCGGTTATCACTACACCGCGCCGGTGTCGGGCGTGCTCGCGCTGCATGAAGCGCTGCGACTGGTTTGCACGGAGACGCTGGAAAAACGCTTCGCGCGCCATCAGCGCTGCTCGCTCGCGCTGCAAAGCGGCGTGGCCGCGCTCGGAATGGAACTCTATACGCCCGAGGAATGCCGCCTGAATTCGGTGGTCGGCATCGCGCTGCCCTCAGGTCTCACGCCGCGTGACGTGTGCAATCACATCTCGCAGCAGTATCAGGTGGAGATCGCCGGATCGTTCGGATTGCCAATCGTCCGGATCGGCCAGATGGGCGAGCAATGCCGCGAGCATCATCTGTTCCGCACGGTCCACGCACTCGGCCGCACGATGCGCGATCTGGGCGCGGACGTCGATCTGCCGGCGGGCGTGGCCGCGCTCGAAGAATCACTGTCCGCCGCCGCACGGCGCTAAGCCCGGCCCGGCACGCCCGGGCGCATTCAGACGCGCCGTGCCCGCACGCAGAGGAACGCGGGCGCGAGCGCCAGCTCGTTATAGAGAGCCGGGGCCACCGCTTTCATCTGCGCGACGGGCTTCGGCTCTAGCATCCGGTCGATCTGCCAGCCGGTTTCCAGCAGCGCGTTGACGATATCGGCCAGCGGACGGCGATACGCCTCCACGTAAGGCTTCGGTTCGCCAAAGCCGCCCCAGTGCAGACCGAATCGCGTGGTCTCGAAGTATGGGCGGTTGCCGCGCGTGCGCGTGTCGATCCAGTCGCGCATCGGGTGCGCCATCGAGAACACCAGTTGTGCGCCGGGCCGCGCCACGCGATGGAATTCGGCGAACGTGGGGGACAGGTGCTCCACATAGTCGAGCGCGAGCGAACAGACGATGCGATCGAACTGGCCGTCGGCGAGCCACGCGAGCGGCTGGCCGAGGTCGCCTTGCGCCACGTCCACGGGCAGGTCCGCGCAGCGCTCGCGTGCGAGTTCGACCATGGCGGGCGTGACGTCGAAGGCTTTCACGGTGGCACCCGCGTGCGCCAGTTCCGCACTGACGATGCCGGGGCCGCAGCCTGCATCGAGCACGCTCAGGCCGGCGACATCGCCCAGCAGTTCAGCGGTTGCCGGGCGCTCGTACAGCGCGTTGTGCGGCTTTTCCGGCGCCATTTGCGAGTAGCGGTCGGCGAATTGCGTGTAGGCCGCGCGGCCGGGAAGGTCGGGGGTAGCAGGCGCTGAAGGCTTGTTGGCGCTGGGGTCGGTCGGCATGTTGAAGCGGAAAATTGTGCGAAACGGCTATTGTGCCAGCCGACCGGTTGTCGCGGCGGCCTGCTATTGCGAACGTTTCCACCAGCGGACGTAGGCTGCAACTGCGATTGCGGCCAATGCGTCGAGGACGGCGAGGACCGGAAGCGGGTCAGTCCATTTGTCCATATTGGTCGTGCGCGAGTAGTAAGGCGGTCCGTCGCCGAACGCTTCGTTCAAGTTGATCACATTGAACGCGACGACAACGGCGACAAGTGCGGTCAGGGCCACGCCTGTTAATGTGAGCATCGTGCTTCTAGTCATGTCAGTCCCTTGCGAAACATGGAGTGTCCGCGCCTGGAGGCAAGGCGGACAGCCACTATCTCCGCGCTCCGCGCCGCCCCCAACTGGATAATTCCGAATCGCGAGGAAATGCCGGGACTTTCCTGGCCAGTCTCCGTGTGCTGCGAGTGCCCCACCCCCACCCCACATCCCGGTTATCATCGCCCCCTCGTCTTACAAACCTTCCATCCGACGATGTCCCCACTTCCTTTCGACGCCGTACTCTTTGACTGCGACGGCGTGCTGGTCGATTCAGAACGCATTACCCATGTCGTGCTGGTCCAGATGCTCGGCGAGCTGGGCTGGACGCTGTCCGTCGATGAAGCGATGGGCATTTTCGTCGGCAAAATGGTCAAGGACGAGGCCGCGCGGATCGAGGCGCATACCGGCTTTCGCGTAACCGAATCCTGGCTCGAAGGCTTCCGGGCGCGCCGCAACGAGGCGCTGGCGCGCGATCTGATCGAGATTCCCGGCGCGCCAGCCGCCGTGCGCGCCGTGCATGCGGCCTACGATGGCCGCATCGCCGTGGCCTCGGGTGCGGACCGCCTCAAGGTCGAACTGCAATTGCGCAAGGTCGGCCTGCTCGACAGCTTTGCGGGCCATATCTATAGCGGTCACGAAACGCCGCGCAGCAAGCCGCATCCCGATGTGTATCTGGCCGCGGCCGCCGGGCTGGGCGTCGACCCGCGCCGCTGCGCCGTGATCGAGGACACCGTGACGGGCGCACGCGCGGGCATCGCGGCAGGTGCGACCGTGTTCGGCTACAGCCCGTCCGCACCGGGCCACAGCAGCGCCGAGGCGCTCCAGGCCGCAGGCGTCGCCCACGTTTTCACCGACATGGCGCAGTTGCCCGCCCTGCTTGCGGGCCACAAAACGCCCTGAAGCGGCCCGGTGCGCAAAAATTTCCGATCGGAAACCCGCAGCACCATCGCGCGCCCCCGTTAAACGCCTATGACATTGGCGCGCCGGCGTGGCGCGCGCGTCACACTCGTCGCGGGAAAACGGCATCGAGGAAGCACGCACAAGCTGCCTCGACTACCATCCGGGGAGGGCTTTTCGCCGGAAAAGATAGTTTGCTACCGAATCGCTTTACGCTATCATCCCGCCGATGTCGAATCTTCACACCTTACGTCTGGCAGTCAGCAGCACGCTCGTGACGGCCGCCCGCAAGTGGCGGCGCACGAGTCACGGCGCGCTCACGGCCTATAACGTCTCCGAAGCCTGCGCCACGCCGCTGCTCACCGCCGGGCGCCTGGGCGAGGCCGTGCGCCAGGTCACGCTGGCCGAGCACGTGGGCATCGAAGGCCCGTCGCTCGTGCGCCTGCTCGACCAGCTCTGCGCCGCGGGTCTCGTGCGCCGCGACGAAGACCCGGACGACCGCCGCGCGAAGACGATCTCGCTGACCGAAGAAGGCCAGGCCGTCACCGCCAAAATGGAAGAAGACCTGCGCGGGCTGCGCGCGCGCGTGCTCAAGGGCGTGAGCCGCGCCGATCTGGAAGCCACGCTGCGCGTGCTCAATGCCTTCAACGCGCCGGACCCAGCCGACGGCGCCTCTCATGACTGAAAGCTGAAAGCAGCCTCATGACCTACCCTTCCATCCGCGACTGGCTCTTCTCGGTCAAGACCTTCGCCGCGTCGATGCTGGCGCTCTATATCGGGCTGGTGTTCCAGTTGCCGCGTCCGTACTGGGCGATGGCGAGCGTCTATATCGTCTCGAACCCGTTCGTCGGCGCGACGCGCTCGAAGGCACTGTATCGCGTGCTCGGCACGGCGCTCGGCGCAGCCGCCGCCATCACGCTCGTGCCGCCCTTCGTCGAAACGCCGCTGCTGTTCAGCGTGATCGTGGCGCTCTGGACCGGCACGCTGCTCTACCTCGCGATCATGGACCGCACGGCGCGCAGCTACGTGTTCATGCTCGCGGGCTACACGATGCCGCTCATCGCGTTCCCCACAGTGACCGATCCGTCGACGGTGTTCGACGTGGCGATCGCGCGAACCGAGGAAATCACGGTCGGCATCATCTGCGCGAGCGTGATCGGCAGCAATATCCTGCCGAGCCGTCTCGCGCCCACGCTGATCGAGCGCGCCGACGCCTGGTTCCGCGACGCCGCCTTTTATGGCCGCGAAACGCTCTCGGGGAATATCGTCGGCAAGGCGATTTCGGCCTGCCGCCAGCGTCTTGCATCGACGGTCAATCAGCTCGAATTCCTGCTGAGCCAGCTCGGCTACGACCACACGCATCCGGGCATCCTCGGGCGCGCCCAGGATCTACGCGGACGCATGCAGTTGTTTCTGCCGCTGATGTCGGCCCTCGCCGATCCGCTCATCGCCTTGCGGCGCGACCTGCATGTCTGGCCAGAAGGCCTCGACGCGCTGCTCGCCGACGCGGCCAAATGGTTCGACGCGCCGCTGCCGACGCGCGCCGCCGACATGCACGACGATGCGGGCGACAGCGTGGCCGACGGCCTGCGCGCGCGCGTCGCGGCGCTCCAGCCCGCGCACGATCAGCTCACGAGCTGGGAAGGCGCGCTGCTCTCGAACGCGCTTTGGCGTCTACGCCAGGTCATCGATGTATGGCAGGACTGCCGCTCGCTGCGCGCGCTGATCGCGCACGAAGGCGGCCAATGGCGGCCGCGCTACCGGCACTGGCGCCTGGGCGGCACCGAGCGTTTCTATGACCGCGGCATGATGCTGATCTCGTGCGCCGTGCCGGTGAGCGCGATCCTGGTGGCGTGCTGGCTCTGGGTCAGTTCGGGCTGGCACGACGGCGCGGGCGCCGTGACGCTCGCCGCCGTGGCCTGCTGCTTCTTTGCCGCGCTCGACGAGCCCGCGCCGATGGTGTTCCGCTTCTTCGCCGCCACCGCCGCGAGCGTGGTGTTCGCGGGCCTCTATCTGTTCGTGGTGCTGCCCAAGGTGCACGACTTCGCGATGCTGGTGCTGATGTTCGCCGGGCCGTTCATCTTGATCGGCACGCTGATACCGCGCCCCGCTTTCAATATGGTGACGATGCTCACCGCCGTGAACACGGCGACGTTCATCAGCATTCAGAGCGCTTACGACACCGATTTTCTCGTGTTCCTCAACAGCAATATCGCGGGCGTCGCGGGGTTGCTGTTCGCCTATGTGTGGACGCGCGTGACGCGCCCGTTCGGCGCGGAATTCGCGGCCAAACGACTGCTGCGCTCGAGCTGGTCCGATGTGGCGCTTTCGGCCTCCACCGCGCCGCTCACCGACCAGCGCAATCTGGCTTCGCGCATGGTCGATCGACTGATGCTGTTGCTGCCGCGTCTCGCGGCTTCCGACGAACACCGCCATCCGTCGATCGAAAGCTTCCGCGATCTGCGCATCGCGCTCAACGCGCTCGACCTGCGCCGCTCGCGCCGCAAGCTCGACGGCGACGTGCCGTCCGCCATCGACCGCGTGCTCGCGGGCGTGAGCGATCATTACACGCGCTGCGCCGAGGCCAACTCGCGCCAGAGCGCGTCGCCCGCGCTGCTCGCCACCATCGACGACGCCATGCACCGGGTCGCCACGCGCGGCCTCGCCCAGGAAGCCGCTACCGCCGCCGACGTCACCGCGCCGCCCGGCGGCACGCCGCGCGCGCGACTGTCGCAGCGCTGGCTGCGCGACACGCTGCACGCGCTGGTGGGCCTGCGGCTCTCGCTCTATCCGGCTTCGGCGGGACAGCGGCCGCATGGCGGCACAACGGAGGCCGGCGCATGAGCGCACGTCCTGTTCCAACCTTTTCGAAATCCGCACCATGATCGGCGAAATCGATATCTTTGGCGTCTTCGTGCCCGCCGTTCTCGTGCTGATGCTGATCGCGTACCTCATCAATGTCGTGATCGGCAAGGTGCTTACCCGGGTCGGTTTTTACCGGCTCGTCTGGCATCGTTCCATTTTCGATCTCGGCATTTATGTCTTTGTACTGGCCGCCGTCATCATCGTGTCGCATCGCTTCGTGAACTAACGCCAACGTGAAAAAAACCTGGTTCTCCGCAGGACAGATCCTGCTGACGCTCATCGTCGTCGTCGTCGCCGCTCTCGTGCTGTGGCGCATCGTCAATTACTACATGTTCTCGCCGTGGACACGGGATGGTCACGTGCGCGCCGACGTGATCCAGGTCGCGCCCGACGTGGGCGGCCTGATCACCAATGTCGACGTGGTGGACAACCAGCCGGTCAAGCAAGGCCAGGTCCTGTTCGTGATCGACCAGGCGCGCTACACGCTCTCGCTGCGTCTGGCCGAAGCGGCGCTCGAACAGCGCAAGGCGACGCTCGCGCAAGCCAAACGCGAGTACGCGCGCAATCTCGCGCTCGGCAACCTGGTGGCGAGCGAAACGATGGAAGAAAGCCGCACGCGCGTCGAACAGGGCGAAGCGTCGGTCGCCGATGGCCAGGTGCAGGTGGACACCGCGAAGCTCAATCTGCAGCGCACGACCATCGTGAGCCCGGTCGACGGCTATCTCAACGATCGCGCGCCGCGCGTGGGCGAATACGTGTCGGCGGGCCGCGCGGTGCTCTCCGTGGTCGATCTGCATTCGTTCCGCGTGGACGGCTACTTCGAGGAAACGCGTCTGCACGGCATCCATATCGGCCAGCCCGTGGACATCATTGTGATGGGCGAGTCGCGTCCGCTGCGTGGTCACGTGCAGAGCATCGTCGCCGCCATCGAGGACCGCGATCGCCAGGCGAGCCCCAACCTGCTGCCGAACGTGAATCCCGCGTTTAGCTGGGTGCGTCTCGCGCAGCGTATTCCGGTGCGCGTCGCGCTCGACGAAGTGCCCGACGATTTCCGCATGATCGCGGGCCGCACGGCCACCGTCGCCGTGCGCGACGATGCGAGCGACAAGCAGCAGAAGAAGGCGAGCGCAGCGAGCAGCGCCAGCGCCAGCGCCGCATCGGCCGCTTCCAGTAGCGCCGTCGCGCCGGTCATGGCCAGCGGAGCCTCGCAATGACGCGCCGCCGTCTCTGGCGCTCGCTCGCGCTTGCGCCGCTCACGCTCGCCGTGGGCGCGTGTATCAACCTCGGCCCCAACTACAAGCTGCCGCAGGACGCGCTCGTGAACGCCCCGCTCGCGCAAGGGCCGATCGCGGGCGCCGACAAGGCCCCCGTCTCGCAGGGCGCCGTACCGAACGACTGGTGGCGTCTTTACGACGACCCCGCACTCGATCAGCTCGTGCAGGAAGCGCTCAAATCGAACACGAGCCTGCGCGTGGCCGCCGCGAATCTCGCGCGCTCGCGCGCCGCGTTCGATGTCGCGAACGCACAGGGCGGCTTCTCAGGCAGTGCGAGCGCAGGCTTCCAGCGCGCGCAGGAATCGGCGGAACAGTACCTGCTGTTCAGCAAGCTGCCGGTCGAGAACCTCGGCACGGGCGGCATCAACGTGTCGTATGAAATCGACTTGTTCGGCAAGCTGCGTCGCGGTGTGGAATCGGCCGAAGCCGAGGACGAAGCCGTGCTCGCCGCCGCCGATCTCGCGCGCATCACCGTGGTCGCGGATGTCGTGCAGGCTTACGTCGAGTCCTGTTCGGCTGCCGAAGAACTCGCCATCGCGCAGGAATCGCTCAAGCTCCAGCAGCAGCGTGTGGCGCTCACCAAGCGCCTGCGCGACGCGGGCCGTGGCAATCAGCCCGACGTGACGCGCGGCCAGACCCAGGTGCAGACGCTCGCCGCGGATATTCCGCGCTTCGAGGGACGCCGCCGCATCGCGCAGTATCAGCTCGCCATGCTGCTCGCGCGCGCGCCTGCCGATCTGCCGCCTGCCGCGCTGACCTGCAACCGCTTGCCGAAGCTCAAACAGCCGATCCCGGTCGGCGACGGCGCCGCCCTGCTGCGCCGCCGTCCCGACGTGCGCGAGGCCGAGCGCCAGCTCGCCTCCTCCACGGCAAAGATCGGCGTGGCGATTGCAGACATGTATCCGTCGATCAGCATCGGTGCGGGCGTGGGCACGACCGGTATCGCGGGCGATCTGTTTTCGTCGAAGACCAATAGCTGGTCGTTTGGACCCCTGATCAACTGGACGTTCCCGGCTAACGGGCAGCGCGCCCGCGTGCGCGAAGCCGAAGCGGCAACGGGCGGCGCGCTCGCGCACTTCGACGGCGTGGTGCTCAATGCGCTGCGCGAGACGCAAACGAGTCTCGCGACCTACGCCGCCGATGATCAGCGCGCCGAGGCGCTGCGTACCGCGTATGCGTCCGCGCAGGAGTCCGCCGATGAAACGCACCGCCTGTATTCGGCGGGGCGCGAGTCGTTCCTGTCCGATCTCGACGCGACGCGCACGCTCACGAGCGCGCATTCGCAGGTCGCAGCGGCAGAGGGCCAGGTGGCGCTGGATCAGGTGAAGCTGTTCCTCGCGCTGGGCGGGGGATGGGAGCCGGATCAGGAGAAGCCGGCGGGTCAGGCAGGTCACGCCGAATAAACGCTAGCCGGCCTCGCTGCTGAAGGGGACGCTCAACCTCACCCGCGTCCCCTCTCCCCCCGACTCGACACTCAACGCCCCACCCAGACGCGCCGCGCGCGCGCGCATGCTGCGCATGCCGGCGCCTAGCGGCGCGTGATCGGCAACATCGAAGCCCACGCCATCGTCCTCGATCGCGAGATGCAGCGCGCTACCCTCGCGCCTAAGCTCCACCTGCGCGCGCGTCGCGTGGCTATGCTTGAGCACGTTGGTCAACGCCTCCTGCACGATGCGCATGAGATCGAGCCCACGCGCGCCGGAAAGGCGGCAACCATCCAGCCCTTCGAGCGTCCAGCTACAGGCGATGTGCTGCTGCTCGAACAGCCGCATGAGCCGGTGCCGCAGCGAGCCGATCTGCGCCGCCAGCGCGTATTCGCCGAGTTCATGACTCGACGCCGCGTCGATGATGATGCGCAGATCGTCGCGCAGTTCCTTGAGGATCGAGAGCGAGCGTCCCGATGGCAACGTTTCGCTCGCGTACTCGTGTTCCGCGATCGCGCTCACGAGCGTGCCGCCCAGCCCGTCGTGAAGATCGTGCGCGAGCCGCACGCGCTCCGCGAGGCGCGCGTTCGCCATCTCCAGTTCGTGGTGGCGTGTGAGTGTCTGCGCGAGTTCGCCGCGCGCCTGCGCGATGCCCGCGTTCAGGTCGTCGTTGAAACGCTCGACCCGGCGCAACGTCGCTACGAAACGCCAGGCCAGCATCAGCGCCATCGACACCATCTGCAATTGAGCGGTTAGCGCGCTGTAGTACATGTTGTCGTGGAGCACGCCGAGGAACGTGAGCAGATCGTGGAGTCCCGCTGCGAAAAACACGGCGACGCTCGCCGCGACTACGCGCTGATCGGCGCGTCCCCGTCGCCATGCGAAAACCAGAAACACGCCACAGGTCATGAAGAACACCACGGCCTGGGCGATCGTGAGCGTGCTGCGCGCGACGCCCACGTCGCTATCCGGCACAAGCGCGAGCGCCAGCACGCCCAGCGCCACGAGTGCCCAAAGCGTGCGTTCGATCCAGGGCAAACGACGCTCGCTGTAACGCACGATGAACATCGTGAACGCCGCCGCATAGACGAGCAGCGCCGCCGAATTCGCGCGCTCCCAGCCGTGCGTGCCCGCGAACGGCCAGGTGCTGGTGGCAACCTGGTTGAGCGCGACCCACCACCACGCGAGCGACATCACGCTGAACCAGCCATACGCCGTTTCGCGGGGTCGCATGAGCCATAGTGAAAGGAAGAAGCAGCCGAGCGTGGCCGTGACCGCGAGACTCACGAGTTGCAGGTCGTAGCGCATGATGCGTGCGTGCGCGTAGGCCTGTCCGAGTGCAACCGGGTCTCCGATCGTCACGGCGCCCAGACCTGGCTGATACGCTGCGAGGCCCGATACGCGCACGAGCAGCACATTCTCGCCGGGATGCAATAGCGGCGCGGGCAGGCGCAGATAGCGCGGCGTATTCCATGCGCGCGTGAGCGGTTCAACCAGCGAGGCGTCGCTGCGCATCAACGTGCCGTTGAGATAGACCGCGCCCGCCATGTTCAGATAGTCGATCAGCAAGGCGCGTTCTGGCGCGTCGCTGGCTTGTTGCCAGCGCAACCGATACCACACCACGCCGTCGAACGTGGGCCAGCGTGCGGTCCAGACATCGGGCAGCGCAACGCTCGCCCAGCCCGTAGCGGGCGGTGCGGACGCGTCCCACGGCGAGCGAACCGCTTCGATATGCGTGAATGCGATGGGGCGCGAAGCGGATTCGGCGGCCTGCGCCGGGCTGGCCATAGCGAGGCACAAGCCGATCAGGACAGCCAACCATCTGCCTACGCGAAAAGCGTTAGCAAACCTTCGAGAAAACCCCGTGGAAAACGCAGCGCTTTCGCGCCTCAGGGCAGCCAGCCATGCGTGCGCGCCTCGTAGACCGCCTGGGTGCGCGAATTCACCGCCAGCTTCTTGTAGATGTTCTTGATATGGCATTCGACCGTCAATTTCGACAAGGACAGCACGTCCGAGATCTCGCGGTTGGTCAGCCCCTTGCCCACCAGCGCGAGAATCTCGATCTCGCGCGGACTCAGCGACGACGACAGCGGCGCAGGCGGCGCCACGCCCCCCGCGCGCGTGGCCGGCCCCGCTCCGGCCATGTCGAGAATCCGCCGCGCGACGAAGGGATCGATCGGCGCCCCGCCGCGCAGTGCGCTGCGGATCGACAGGGCGATTTCGATGTCGTCGCGCTCCTTGAGCAGATAGCCCGTCGCGCCGGCCTGCAAGGCCGTGACGATAATCTGCTCGGTACTCCACGCCGAGATTACCAGAATCGGCAAGGCGGGATCGCGCCCGTGGAGCGCGCGGATCAGGTCGATGCCGTTGCCGTCGGGCAGACCCACATCGGCCAGCACCATCGCGAACGGTTGATCGGCGAGCAGCGCTTGCGCCGCGCCAATGCTGCCCGCGAAGTGCAGTGTCTCGTCGTGATAGCCGAGGCTCGTGAGGATCGCGCGCAAACGGCGCTGCGTGAGCGTGTCGTCCTCGACGATGAGGAGCGGCGCCGGCAGCATGGGTTCGTGCGAGTCGGCGAAAAGCGGCACAGACGGCGGGTTCGCGCTTGAAGTCATGGGCAGTCAGGCGGGTTTCGCGGGCTGGGCGGCTCGCCTGTTTGCACTGGCCGCCCGTCGAATGGCGCACGGTGCGCCGTTCGATAGCTTCGCACACTCGCCGCGTTCTGCGCAGGGGGCCGGCCTACCTGATTCCAGGTATTGTCGATGCGCGCGCAAACGATTTGAATACACCAATCTTCAGACGGGAAAAGCACGGAGTGCAGAATCGCCTCGCGCACGAACGCAGACCGTAGCGCGAGCATCCGGGCGACGATGAGACCATGAACGACACAAAACGAGCCCGGCGCGCGGTGAGCGGCGCCTGGTGCGAGGACCGCTACAGCCTGCAACTCGCGCGCGGCAGTTCGCATATCGCCAGCACGCTGACACCTCACACGCGCGCCAGCGCGATTGCCGAAGTCATCGAGGAGTTCGAATCGCTATTCGGTCTCGACGATCTGCGCGCCTTTCTCAGCGCGCTCGCTCATCGGCTGGAAAAGCGCGGCGCGGACGACGCCTGTGCCGACGTCGCCAACGCGATGCAACGCGCCGCGCGGCGAAGCTGATCGCGCCTCGCGCTCGATCAAGCCGTTTCCCGATACCGCGCCGCCGGCTGCGATTGCGCGAAATTCGGCATCATTGCGCGGCGCGCCGTGTCGAAGTCATCCCATTGCTGGACATCGGGCAACGGCGGAATCGTCACCGTCTCGCGACGATCGAAGCCCGCCAGCGCCGCATCCACGAGATCGCCCACTTCCATCACGCCCTGGATTTCGTTGACGTCGCGGCCCACGCTCGCCCAGATTTCCGTGCGCGTGGCAGCAGGCAGCACGGCCTGCACATAGACGCCCTTCGGCCCCAGTTCCAGGTGCAGTCCTTGCGAGAGGAACAAGGCAAACGCCTTGGTCGCGCCATAGACGCTCATGCCGAACTCCGGCGCGAGACCCACGACCGACGCGATATTGACGATCGCGCCCTTGCCCTCGCGCGCAAAACGCGGTGCAACGGCTGAAGCCAGACGCGCAAGCGCGGTGGTGTTCAGATCAATCACGCGGCTCACATCGTCCACACTCTGATCGAGAAAACCGCCTGCACCCGCCGCGCCCGCGTTGTTCACCAGCACACCGATGCGCGCATCCTCCGCCAGCCGCACCTCTACTTGAACGAGATCCGCGCGCTGCGTGAGGTCGGCGCGCAGGATCTCGACATTGACGCCATCGCGACTGCGCAGACGCGCGGCGAGCGCTTCCATACGCTCGCGGTCGCGCGCGACCAGCACGAGGTCGTGACCGCGCTTTGCGAAACGATCGGCGTACACGGCGCCAATGCCGGTGGAAGCGCCCGTGATCAGAACAGTCGGTTGTGCAGACATGGTGAAACTCCTTGGGTATCGGTAGCCATTCTTTTTACATGACCATCATCATGTATAAGGCGAGAATAATGATAGGCGTCATGTATAATGTCAAGCAGAAAAATGAGGCAGGAGGTTGCGATGCGGGTCAGTCGGGAACAGGTAGCGATCAATCGGCAGAAAATTCTGGATTCCGCGAGCCGGCTGTTTCGCGAGCGCGGCTACGACGCCGTGACGGTCGCGGACGTGATGAACGCCGCCGGGCTCACGCACGGCGGCTTTTATGGCTATTTCAAGTCGAAAGACGAGTTGATTGCGCAGACGCTCGAACACGTGCTCGGGCAAGGCGATGCGGGGGAAACGGATCTCGCCCGCTATGCGGCGCGCTACCTCTCGCCCGCGCATCGCGACAATATTGCGGCGGGCTGTCCCACGGCGGCGCTTGGAGCAGAAACGGTGCGGCAGACGCCCGAAGCGCGCGCGGCGATGGCGGCCGGTCTAAAGAGGCAAATCGCGCGCCTCAGCGCGCGGGGCCCGAACGATGAGACGTACGACGCGGCACAGGCGCGCCGCGCCGCCATCGGCAGTTGGTCGGCGATGGTGGGCGCGGTGATTCTCGCGCGCCTCGTCGACGATCAGGCACTCTCGAATGAACTGCTCGAACAGACGCTCGCGTGGATCGAACATCAGGATGCCGATGTATCGCGCTGAAGCGCTTCCATAAACCGACACCGCCCGGATGAATGCCTCCATCCGGGCGGCGCGCGATCGTCCTGAATCAGCGTTAAACGCTTAGCGATTCATATAAACCGGCGGCGAATAGCTGCTTGCAGAACCGCTTTGCGAAGTGCCATCCATCGACGAGCCATAACCGCTCGAATTACGCGCATCGAGTCGCGCCTTCGCGGCACGGTAATCCTCGGGATAATACGGCGAAGCCACGTTCGGGCGCCAACCCACCGACTCCAGCGCCTTAAGCTCGTTACGCACCTGTTCACGCGTAACAGGACCGTTTTCGGGCTGCGATTGTGCAAAAGATGCGGCCGGGACTACGAGTACTGCGGCCAGCGCAACTGCCTTCATCATCGACTTCATGACTCCACCTCCGGTAACTTGACTTGTTCGGTGCAGCGCGGGCTGCGATCCGGTGTATAGAGTCTAGAAAGTCCTGAGCGCGAGATAAATGCCGGCGCGACGAATTCACTGTTTTCGCAGAACGTATAATCGGCCGCCTCATTACTGCCGCGCATAAGCTTCATTCCGCACGGAATAAGCCCATAAAAAAGACCGCGTAACGCGATACGCGCGCACCCGTAATGGGGCATGATAGGCCTTCGACCCTACCGAACAGGTGGCAACGATGGCGACGTGGAAGCCGGATCCCAGCTTTTATCCCTCCGCGAAACTGGCGGCCGCAGCGAAAGCGGAAACGCTCGCATGGGTCGCGAGTTTCGACCCCACTGGCGGCGTGCCCGACTCGCTCGACGTGGTCGACCTCGCCCCATCCTCGCCCGACTATGGGCGCATCGTCCATCGCCTCGCCATGCCGAATACCGGCGACGAACTTCATCACTTCGGCTGGAACGCGTGCAGTTCGTGCCTGTGCCCGAACGCTGCACATGCGCATACGGAGCGCCGCTATCTGATCGTGCCGGGTCTGCGTTCCTCGCGTATTCATATCGTCGACACGAAACCCGATCCGCGCCGCCCGACCATCGTGCGCGTGCACGAGCCGGAAAGCGTCGCGCAGCGCGCGGGCTATACGCGCCCGCATACGGTGCACTGCGGCCCCGACGGTATTTATGTGACCGCACTCGCCAACGCCAATGGCGAAGCGCCCGGCGGCATCTTTCTGATGGATCACGAGAGCTTCGATATTCTCGGCCAGTGGGAAATCGATCGCGGGCCGCAACAGCTTGCGTACGACGGCTGGTGGCATCTCGGCTACGACACGCTCGTGACGAGCGAATGGGGTCTGCCCGCAGCGTTCGAAAACGGCCTCGTGCCCGAGGTGCTGCTGGGCGGCCAATACGGCCATCGGCTGCACTTCTGGGACCTGCATACGCGCAAGCACAAGCAGGTGCTCGATTTCGGCGCGGAAAACCAGCTCGTGTTCGAGTTGCGGCCCGCGCACGATCCCACCAGGCCGTATGGCTTTGTCAATTCCGTGATCAGCCTGAAAGATCTTTCGGCGTCGATCTGGCAGTGGTATCTGGACGGCGACAAGTGGGCTGCGCGCAAGATCATCGAGATTCCCGCCGAGCCCGCCGAGCCCGCCGATCCGGCGACGTTGCCGCCCATGCTCAAGGGTTTTTCGGCTGTTCCGCCGCTCGTGACCGACATCGCGCTCTCGCTCGACGATCGCTTTCTCTACGTATCGTGCTGGGGAACCGGTGACCTGCGCCAGTACGATGTTTCGGACCCCGAACATCCCAGGTTGACCGGTAGCGTGCGTATCGGCGGCATTGTCTCGAAGGCCACGCATCCGCGTGCGCAGGGCCGCGCGCTCAATGGCGGACCACAGATGGTGGAAGTGAGCCGCGACGGCCGCCGCGTCTATTTCTCCAACTCGCTGTACGGCGCCATCGACGAGCAGTTCTATCCCGAAGGCATCGACGGCTGGATGGTCAAGCTCGATGCGGGACCCGACGGCGGCCTCGCCTTCGATGAGCGCTTCTTCGTGGAGTGGCCGAAATCGCATCGGCCGCACCAGATCCGTCTCGAAGGCGGCGACTGCTCGTCTGATTCGTACTGCTACCCTTAAAGCGCGCACAACGCGGAGCGTCGCGGCATGGAGAGCCTGATCGGAACACTTGACGCGCATTGGGCGGCGTGGAGCGCCGTGGTCGCAAGCGGCGTGTTCCACGGCGTCAATCCCGCGATGGGCTGGCTGTTCGCGACCGCGCTCGGCTTGCAGCGCGGCAGCCGCGCCGCGCTGCTGATGGCGCTGCCGCCTATCGCACTCGGCCATGCCGCATCGGTTCTGCTGTTCACGAGTTCGATCGCCGTGCTGGGAGCGTGGCTGCCGCCGCTCGCGCATAGCGGGCTGCATTGGGTGCTGGGTGCGCTGCTGATCGGCTGGGCCGCGTGGCAGCATGCCTATGGTCACCGGCATCGCGTGCGCGTAGGCATGACGGCGGGCTTTCTCGGGCTCGCGGCCTGGTCTGCGTTGATGGCCACGCTGCATGGCGCCGGTCTGATGCTCATGCCCGCGCTGCTGCCCGTGTGCGGCAGCGGCATGGCTACGGGTACGGGCGGCCCGTTCGCGGTGTCCGCCGCGTTCACGGCGCTGCATACGCTCGTCACGCTTGCGACGACGGCCACCATCGCTTTAGTCGCCTACGAATATCTGGGTCTGGGCATCCTGCGGCGCGGCTGGATCAACTTCGAATGGCTCTGGCAAGGCGCGCTCGTGGCGACGGGCACGTTGATGATCGCAGCGGGCTGAATCCGCTGCACCGCAGCGCTACCCTTGCGCTGGACAATCCCCATCAGACTCACGAATCGTCCTCGCACCAGCGCCACGAGCGCCTAACATGAAACAGTCATTGGGATCGCTATACCAGCGCCTGGTGATAGCGCGTCTATACGTCGATTGACGACCCATCTTTATCTGGAGCACGAAAATGCCATATCGTTTGTCGGCCCGGCTTTCATTGTGCTTTGCATTGGCATGCTTTTCGTTGACTCTCGTTTCGCCGAACGTCGTATTGGCAGACGACCAGGCCGACGTGAACGCGGCCGCGTCACAGCCCAAGCTCAGTTGGGCCGACCAGGTACGCGAGGCCAAAGTGCAGCAGGGCGAACCCATCAACCTGATCGTGCACACGGCAAAGGATTGCGTCTACTGCAAGCGCTGGGAAGGCTCTCTGGGCGGCAAAGGCGATTTCGAATCGTGGGCCAAAACACATCCTGACGTTCACCTGTTTATCGTGGAGCGCGACGCAATCGCTTTCCCCGAGACGATCGACAACTATCCGCCAGATATTCAATGGCTTTTCGAGCGGCGTCAGCGCGCCGACAGGTTGAAACTCTTCACGCCCACATTCGAGATTTTCGTTAGACGAAAGATGGTCTTCAAGTCGAATGGCTTACGCTCGTGGGACGAAGTCGCGTTTCCGGCACTGAAGGATCTGGACAGTCGGCGCTCGCCTTCGGGCGTCGAATAGCCGTCCAGTACCGGCAGCACCGGTTGCGCTCGTGTAGGCCGCCCCAAGCACTAATCGCGCCGCCCATGTACCATACGGCGCTCGCGCCCAGGCGCCACGCTTTCAACCGTATCTGCCGGAGAAGAAGAACCGATGTCGACCCTCACCTCGCCCGAGACGTCCACCGCCGCCGCTCAACTTGCCCTCGAAACCCGCTACGGCACGCCCTGGACCGCGCCGCTGCCCGCCTGGAACGAGACGCTCGATGCCCTGCTCGCGCACCGCTCCGTGCGCAACTACGCGGACAAGCCGCTGCCCGCCGGCACGCTCGAAACGCTGATTGCCGCCGCGCAATCGGCTTCGACCTCGTCGAATCTGCAAACGTGGAGCGTGGTCGCCATCGAGGACCCGGAACGCAAGGCGCGTCTGGCCTCGCTCGCGGGCAACCAGTCGCAGATTCGCGAAGCGCCGCTCTTCCTTGTGTGGCTGGCCGACCTCAACCGTCTCGAAGCCGCCGCCGAACGCACCGGCGCGAGCGCCGAAGGCCTGCACTATATGGAGACGCTGTTCGTGGGCGTGATCGACGCGGCGCTCGCTGCACAGAATGCCGTGGTCGCACTCGAATCGCTCGGCATGAGCGCGGTCTATATCGGCGCGATCCGCAATCAGCCCGAGCAGGTGGCCGCCGAACTGGGCCTGCCGCCGCGCGTGCTGCCGGTGTTCGGCCTGTGCGTGGGCTACGCGGACGAGACGCACCCGGCGCAGATCAAGCCGCGCCTGCCGCAGCCCGTCGTGCTCCATCGCGAGCAATACGACGCGCCTTCGCAACAAGACGGCATCGCACAATACGACGCAACGATCGGCGAATTCCAGACCTCGCAAGGCCAGAGCGCGGCGGGTTGGACCTCGCGTTCGCTCGCGCGCTGGCGCAGCCGCGAGTCGCTGCATGGCCGCGACCGTCTGCGCGAGGCGCTCAATGCACTCGGCTTCGAGTTGCGTTGACGCGGCACGCCGACACTCCGATAACTTCGTTGATTACGCAACGACCTTGAGCATGGAGTCATGCAGATGAAAGTCGCCATCATGGGGGCGGGCGCGGTGGGCTGCTATTACGGCGGCATGCTGGCGCGCGCGGGACACGAGGTCGTGTTGATCGGGCGACCCCAACACGTCGAAGCGATCGGGCGCGATGGCCTGCGCCTCGAAACGCAGACCTTCGACGAACGCATCGGCGCTCCGCATCTGCGCGCGAGCACCGAGGCATCCGCCGTGGCCGGTGCGCAGCTCGTGCTGTTCTGCGTGAAGTCGACCGATACGATCAGCGCCGGCGCCTCCATCGCGCCGCATCTGCCGGCCGACGCGCTCATTCTCACGCTGCAAAACGGCGTGGACAATGCCGAGCGGCTGCGCACGGCGGTGACACAGGATGTCGCCGCCGCCGTCGTGTATGTGGCGAGCGAAATGGCGGGCCCGGGCCATGTGCGCCACAACGGGCGCGGCGAGCTGGTGATCGAGCCTTCACGCAGCAGCGAAGCCGTTGCGCAGGCACTGATCGCCGCTGGCGTGCCGACGGAAATCTCCGCGAATGTACGCGGCGCGCTCTGGGCCAAGCTGATCCTGAACTGCGCGTACAACGCGCTCTCGGCGATAGCGCAACTGCCGTATGGGCGGCTCGTGCAGGGCGTAGGCGTGCGCGAGGCGATGCGCGACGTGGTGAGCGAATGCAAAGCCGTGGCACAGGCCGACGGCGTGACGCTGCCGCCCGAGGTGGACGAGGCCGTGCGTCGCATCGCCGAGACCATGCAGGAGCAGTATTCGTCCACGGCGCAGGATCTCGCGCGCGGCAAGCGCAGCGAGATCGATCATCTCAATGGTTACGTCGTGCAACGCGGCGCGGCGCTCGGCATCGCCACGCCGGCCAACCGTCTGCTGCACACGGTCGTGAAGCTCATCGAGGACAAGGCGCACGGCACCCTCTGATGCAGCCTGCGCCGCCGTGCACGCTTCAGGCGCCGCTCGCCTCGCGCTCGAACACGAGCAGCGTGGACGTAGCCGACGCATAGAGCTTGCCGGCGGCGTCCTTGATCGTCGCCTCGGTGAAGGCCGCACGGCGGCCGATGCTCAGCACGCGGCCTTCGGCGCGGACCGGCCCGGTGCTGGCCGTCATCGCGCGATGGTAGGCAACCTTGAGCTCGAGCGTGGTATAGCCCTGATTCGCGGCGAGACGCGAGTGCGCCGCGCAGCCGCAGGCCGAATCGAGCAGCGTGGCCGCGTAGCCGCCATGCACGGTCCCGATCGGATTGTAGGCGTGCAGACCGGGCACGCCTTCGAACACCACGCGGCCGTCCTCCACTTCAACGAGCTTGAAGCCAAGCGTTTCGCCGATGGGCGCGACGCGTCCGCTCGCCAGCATTTGCTGCAATTGTTCGAGGCCGGTCAGGCCAGCGGGAAGTTCGGCAACGAGGTTCATTTGGCAAAGGTCTCCATCGGTTGAGCGTGCGCAGCAGGGGCCGGATCGAAGTCCCGGTAGCGCGCCATGCCGACATCCTACCTTGTTACGAACGATCGTGCTTAAATGCTTCTTGCGTGGTATCCCTGCGCTGCCGATCAATACGTTTCGAGGTGCAGTCGGCCCTCTCGTTTGAGTTCGTCCCATAGCGTCGCCCAGACCATGCCGTGCGCCTGGGCGATGTCGCCTAGCGCCGCCAGTACGCCCTCCTCCATACCTTTGAGTCCGCACACATAGACATGGGTGTTGCCGTCCTTGAGCAGTTGCGCAACGTCCACGGCGCGCTCGCGCATGGCGTCCTGTACATAGCGCTTCGGCTGGCCCGGTGTGCGCGAAAAGGCCAGATTCGTGTCGATGAAATCGTTCGGCAATGTCATCAGTGGTCCGAAGTAAGGTAACTCTTCTCTTGTGCGCGCGCCGAAGAACAGCATGAGCTTGCCTGCCGCGCCTTCGAGACGGCGACGCCGCCGATACTCCGTCATCGCACGCATGGGCGCGGAACCGGTGCCCGTGCAGATCATCAGCAGATGCGAGCCCGGATGGTTAGGCATCAGGAAAGTGTTGCCGAACGGGCCGATCACCGTCACCTCATCGCCTTTGTGCAGGTCACAGAGGTAATTCGAGCACACGCCGTCCGTAGCGTTGCCGCCGTGGTCGCGCGTCACGCGCTTCACGGTGAGCGAAATATTGTTGTAGCCGGGCCGCTCGCCATCGCGCGGACTGGCGATCGAATACTGGCGCGCGTGATGCGCGTGGCCATCGGCACGCGTACCGGGCGGCAGAATGCCGATCGACTGGCCTTCGAGCACAGGAAACGCCACTGCGCCGAAATCGAGCACGATATGGTGGATATCGCTTGGCGCCGAGGTATCCGTGAGCCGGTAATTGCCGACTACGATCGCTCTCGCTGGCGCCTTGTGCGTGTATAGCTGAACATAGGGCCGCGCCGCCGACCAGGGCGGCACCGTCGAGCCGCGCACGATATCGGACGTGGCCGGCGCTGGGTCGTGCGCAGCCGCTTCCGCAGCGGGCGCGTTCACTGCCACAGACTGCGCAGGCAACGCATCCCAGCCGAACTGATCGTCGATGCTGTACGCTTGCGCGCGCGGCACATTGCGCCAGTTGTCGATTGCGCCCGTCGGGCACGGCGGCACGCAGGCCATGCAGCCGTTACAGACCTCCGCCTTGACGACGTAATTGACGCCGTCGTGCGTAATCGCGTCGATCGGGCAAGTCTCTTCGCAGGTGTTGCAGCGAATGCAGATCTCAGGGTCGATCAGATGTTGCCGGAGTAGGTGCTCAGCGACTGGTCCGTTCATAACGTCCTCCCCGCGTGCCTCAATCGTCGACCAAAGCGTCAATCAAAGCGCACATACTCGAAATCGACCGGCTGACGATTGACGCCCATCGCAGGCGGCGCGATCCAGTTGGCGAACTTGCCCGGCTCTATCACGCGCCCCATGAGCGAGGCCACATAAGCGCGATCCGCCGGCGTCGGCAGCCAGTTCGCCTCGTTCGCGGCCCAATGCGCCTCGTCGATCACGCGGCCGTCCGGGGCGACGCGCACGCCCGCGAACGTGCCGATGCGCCGGTTGAAGGCCTTGTGCGGCACACTCAGCCGAGCGTCGATACCCGCCTTTTCCAGCACCTTGTTCCAGCGGTTCACCCCCGCCACCGAGTCCTTGATGTAATCGTCGCGCAGCACCTCGTTCATGGCGTTGAGCATCGGCACGTCGCGCTCGGCCAGCTTGCCGTCCTGCACGTCGAGCAGACGATACGTCTGGCCTTCGAGCTGATGATCGTCGTCGCGCTTCGTCTCCTCGTAGCGGCCCTTGAGGCCAGCGCTGTAGAACGTCGCGGCATTTGACGAATGGTCGGCGCCAAACAGATCGATCGTCACCGAGTAGTGGAAATTCAGGTAGCGCTGGATCGTGTCGAGGTCGATCACCCCGGCCGCGCGCAAGCGGCTCACGTCATCCGTTCCGAGTTCGTTCATCACCTGCGCCGTGCGCTGCACCACGCGCGAGACGCCCGATTCGCCCACGAACATATGGTGCGCCTCTTCGGTCAGCATGAACTTCGTGGTGCGGGCGAGCGGATCGAAGCCCGACTCCGCGAGTGCCGACAGCTGGAACTTGCCATCGCGATCCGTGAAATAGGTGAACATGAAGAACGCCAGCCAGTCCGGCGTCCTTTCGTTGAACGCGCCCAGAATACGCGGATTGTCTTCGTCGCCCGAACGTCGCTCCAGCAATGCTTCGGCTTCCTCACGACCATCCCGGCCAAAATGGCGATGCAGGAGATACACCATTGCCCAGAGATGCCGGCCCTCCTCCACGTTAACCTGAAAGAGATTGCGCAGGTCGTACATGGACGGCGCAGTCAGGCCGAGATGGCGCTGCTGTTCGACCGAGGCGGGCTCAGTATCGCCCTGGGTGACGATGATGCGGCGCAGGTTCGCACGATGCTCGCCCGGCACGTCCTGCCATGCGGGCTCGCCCTTGTGCGCGCCGAAGTGAATCTTGCGATCCGCCTCGCTCGGCGCGAGAAAAATGCCCCAGCGATAGTCGGGCATTTTCACGTGATCGAAATGCGCCCAGCCGCCCGAATCCACGCTCACGGCCGTGCGCAGATAGACGTCGAATCCGTGCGAGCCTTCCGGGCCCATATCGCCCCACCACGAGAGGAAGTTCGGCTGCCATTGCTCCAGCGCGCGCTGGAGCGTGCGGTCATCGGCAAGGTTGACGTTGTTCGGAATCTTTTCGCTGTAGTTGATGGTCGACATGTCGGTTCCTTGCGGCTCCAAGCGTGACTCAGACGCGGGTGGGGTCGAACTGTGCCTTGCTGCCCTTGCCGTACACCTTGAGCGCGCCTTTCTCGCCCACGGCGTTGGGTCGATTGAAGATCCAGTTCTGCCAGGCAGAGAGCCGCCCGAAAATGCGCGTTTCCATCGTTTCCTGGCCGTTGAAGCGCAAATTCGCTTCGAGGCCCGTGAGCGCATCGGGCGACATCGCCGCGCGCTCTTCCAGCGCGATACGGATCTCGTCGGTCCAGTCGATGTCGTCGGGTGCGGCGGTCACGAGGCCGAGCGCTTCCGCTTCGGTGGGTTTGACCGGCTGGCCGAGCCGCGCACGCGCCGCGTCGAGCGGTTCGGCTTCCTCGTAGAAACGGCGCGCGAGACGCGACTGATGCGTGATCATCGGATACAGCCCGAAATTTGCTTCGGATAGCGTAATAACTGGCTCGTCGTCTTCGTTCGACGGCAGCGCTGCCATGTAGCTACGATCGGCGGCGAACGCGAGTTCGGCCAGCGTGCCCGCGAAGCAGGAGCCTGGCTCGATGAGCGCGAACAGCGAACGAGAAGACACGTCCAGGCGCGCAAACGTGCGGCGCAACATGCCAATGGTCTCGCGCACGAACCAGTGATCGCGGTGCGCAAGCAACGCCGCGTCGATGGCCAGCACAGCGCGCACTTCGCCTTGGGTCTTGAGTATCCACGTGCCGATGTCCAGTTCGTTGCTACGCATCGAGAGGATCGCATCGTCGAGTTCGCGCGCGAAGCGCAGCGGCCACCATGCCGCTCCAGCGGCCACGATGGCGTCGATCCCGTCGGGCAACGGCGATGCCGCAAGATCCGGTGCCTTCGCCGTGAAAGTGGCCGTGCGCTTCGCGCGGTCGATCGTCACGTCGAGCGTCGCGTAACTCAGGCCATGTTCGTGCTCCACGCGCTCGATGCGCGTGAGCGCAACGCCCTGCGCGTTCGCGGGACGGTCGCTTTGTGCGGCTAGCGCGAGCGCGCGCGACTGCACCGCTTCGGCGAAGCGGTTCGGCTTGACCACGTCGTCCACGAGCCGCCACGCCTTCGCGCGTTCGCCGCGAATGCCTTCGGCCACGGTGCAGAAGATATCGGCGCGATCGTGGCGGACCTTGCGTTTATCGGTGAGGCGCGTAAGGCCGCCGGTGCCGGGCAGCACGCCGAGCAGCGGCACCTCAGGCAGCGCGACCGTCGACGAGCGGTCGTCCACGAGCAGGATTTCATCGCAGGCGAGCGCGAGTTCATAACCGCCGCCCGCACACGCGCCGTTGACGGCGGCAATGAATTTCAGGCCCGAATGGCGCGAGGCGTCCTCGATGCCATTGCGCGTTTCGTTGGTGAACTTGCAGAAGTTGACCTTCCAGGCATGCGTGGACAAGCCCAGCATGAAGATGTTGGCGCCCGAGCAGAACACACGCTCTTTGAGACTCGTGACGACCACGCTGCGCACCTCGGGATGCTCGAAGCGGATCCGTTGCAGCGCGTCGTAGAGCTCGATATCGACGCCCAGATCGTACGAGTTGAGCTTGAGTTTATAGCCCTCGCGAATGCCGCCGTCTTCCGCGACATCGATACCGAGCGTGGCAACGGCGCCGTCGAGGCGCAGGGTCCAGTGGCGGTATTGCGAGGGGTCAGTGCGATAGTCGACCCGCTGGGAGCGGGCCGATGCAGGAGAGTCAGAAACCGGCAGGACGGACGATTGGGCAACGGCGATGTCTGCGGCGGCCATGAGCGTCTCCGGTATCGGGATCGTTACGGGAATGTGCCTCTCGTTTTCCTTGAACGATAGTGCAGCATCCCACTCATGTAAAGCACTTTAATTCATGTTTTAGCGTTCAATGGGTAAACCATGAAAACCAATGCATCGCCGCCCACCCCCTCGTTAGTCGAGGCGCACCGGCTCCGCACCCAGCCGCGCCGCCAGCCGGTCGCGCAGTTGCAGATAGGCATCGGCGAGTGTCTTTTCGCTGGTGTCGTAGCGCATGTCGGCGCGTCCGTAAAGTTCGCTGCGCCCCGCCAGAATGCGTTTGAGATCGTCCATCGCCTCATTGTTGCCCGACATCGGACGCAGGTCGCCTTGCGCGATCACACGACGCATATGCTCTTCGGGGGCAGCCTGGAGCCAGACCGTGAAGCAGCGCGCCAGCAAGGTATTGAAGGTCGCGGGCTCGGACACGATGCCGCCCGGCGAAGCGATCACGGCGCGCGGATGTTCCGCGATTACGGCATCCAGCGCGCGTTGCTCATAACGGCGATACGCGCTCGCACCGTAGAGCGAATGGATTTCCGCCGGCGGGCAGCCCGCCAGTTGCTCGATCACACGGGTCAGCTCGACGAACGGCACCTTGCGCTCCTGCGCGAGCATGCGGCCGAGCGTGGACTTGCCCGCACCACGCAGGCCGATGAGCGCGATGCGCTCGTTGCGATGCGGATCGGCCGGCGTCTGCGAGAACATGTCGGCCAGCGCGACGCGTGCGCGCTGCAACGCAGCCGGATCGCGACCCTGTAGCAGTTCGCGGATGAGCAGCCATTCCGCCGATGAAGTCGTGACGTCGCCGATCACTTCCGCCAGCGGGCAATTCAGCGTGAGCGCGATCTGCCGCAGCACCAGCACCGAGGCGTTGCCCACCCCCGATTCCAGATTCGCCAGATGGCGCTCGGAAAGGCCGGTTTCGGCGGCCAGCGCCTTGCGCGTCATGCCGCGACGCGCGCGCAGCATGCGCACACGCTCGCCCATCGCCGTCAGGAAAGGATCGCGCTCGCTGCGCGCGCCGCTGGCTGCGTCGGCCCCCTCGCGGGCCAGCGCAGGGTCCGTCACGTCGTTCGCCGACGATTCGGCGATGTACGTTTGCTTCATCTTCAGAGGCCTCTCAACCCGGTTTTATGTACTATAGTGCTTGACACGCACTTTGCTTGCCCCTGATTTTCCGTCAAAAGTCGCTTCGCCGACAAACCCTGTTCAGACATCCACCCTTGCTCAACATTTCATGTGACCGGCGCGAGCGACAGGGCGAAGCCCCTCGAATGCGGGCAAACGACAATTTACCAGGCATTCCGTATCGTTTCGAATCGCTCTGGATCGTAGCGCTCACAACGACAACCGTTCGCCCGCAACGCGGGTGAACCAGAAACAGCGGAGACAGCAACGTGGATATCCAGGCAGCGCCCCCGCCCGCTCAATTCAACTTCGCTGCACATCTGTTCAGTCTCAATGCTGTGCGCGCGACCCAAATCGCCTATATCGACGACCAAGGCACGCTCAGTTACGGCGAACTCGAAACGCGCGCCTTGCGCTTTTCCGCCGCGCTGCGCGCACTCGGCATGCGCGCCGAAGAACGCATCCTGCTCGTGATGCTCGACACGGTCGAATTGCCCGTTGCCTTTCTCGGCGCACTGCATGCCGGCGTCGTGCCCGTGATCGTCAATACGCTGCTCACCGCCGACGACTATGTTTATATGCTCACCCACAGCCGCGCGCGGCTCGTGATTGCCTCGGGCGCGCTAGTGCCCGTCGTGAGTGCCGCACTCGACCAGCCGGAATGCGCCGATTGCCTGCTCGTGATTTCGCAACCGCTGTCCGACGTGCCCGACGTGCCCCTGGCACGCGAGCATCACGTGCTGCATGAACTCGTCGAAAGCGCGCCGCCAGCCGCGCGCGCCGCCCACACTGGCAGCGACGATATCGCCTTCTGGCTCTATTCATCGGGCTCGACGGGCAAGCCCAAGGGCACGGTCCATACCCACGCCAATCTCTACTGGACTGTCGAAACCTATGCCAAACCGATACTTGGCATTCGCGAAGACGACGTGGTGTTCTCCGCCGCCAAGCTCTTCTTTGCCTATGGCCTGGGCAACGCGCTGACGTTTCCGCTGTCCGTGGGCGCAACGACGGTCCTGATGGCCGAGCGCCCAACCGCGCAAGCCGTGTTCGCGCGCCTCGTCCAGTACCGCCCCACCATCTTCTACGGCGTGCCCACGCTCTATGCGGGCATGATGGCCTCGCCTGACCTCCCCGCGCGTGCGGAGGTCGCGCTACGCATTTGCACCTCGGCGGGCGAGGCGTTGCCGCGCGAAATCGGCGACCTCTTTATCCGCGGCCCGAGCGCGGCCGTGATGTACTGGAGCAATCGCGCGAAGTCGCGCGCGACCTTCCAGGGCGACTGGGTCAAGAGCGGCGACAAGTACCGGCGCCTGCCCGGCGGCTGCTACGTCTATGCGGGCCGCAGCGACGACATGCTCAAGGTCAGCGGTCAATATGTCTCGCCGATCGAAGTCGAGATGGCGCTCGTGCAGCACGAGATCGTGCTCGAAGCGGCCGTGGTCGGCGTCGATCAGGACGGGCTCATGAAGACCTGCGCATTCGTGGTGCTCAAGCCCGAAGCACGCGCGATGCAGGCGCCCCCGGCCGAACTCGCCCTGATGCTCAAGGCATTCGTGAAGGCGCGCCTCGCGCCGCATAAAACACCGCGCGACATCCTGTTCGTGGACGATCTGCCCAAGACCGCCACGGGCAAGATCCAGCGCTATCGTCTGCGCGAGCAATGCCAGGCGGCGGCCATGAAAGCGTGAACGTGTGAAGGCCTGAACGCCAGCGGCGCCGCATCCCTGCCCGCTCCGGCTCACGGCCCCAATCCGCAGACCATTCGATGCACATCGCATCGCCCTCCCGCCGCCTCGCGTGCGACATGCCAAAATATGCTCCTGACGCCCTGGCCATGCCACATCGGCGCGTCACAATGAGGTATCGTCTGCACTGGCCGCGCCAGACGCAACGCGGCCACGGCGCATGCGGCGCGCCAGCAGAACAACCACGGGGAAACCTCCGGGCCGCACGAAACAGCAGGCCGGAATGGCACGTCTACCCGTGCACGTCAGCCCGCGCAATGCACCCCAGGCGACGACCCACGCGGCATCGAATTCCGGCATCGAAACATGAGCGATTCCACCCTGAAGAACGTATCGAGATTTACGTCGCGCGCGCGGCACGGCTGGGCGTCGCTGAAACCGCGTATGGCGCGTGCATTCGCGCCTGCGCTGCGCAACCTTCAGTATGTGAAGCGGCGCATGCGCCCGCTTGCAGTGGTCGCGAGTATCGGCTTTCCGCTTTACTACTACGTCTGGAAAGACCTCTTTCCGCAGCCCTATGAAAATCTCTGGCTGCGTCTGATCGGCGCGGCGCTGTTCGTGCCGATCCTCGCCTTCGAGCGCTGGCCCGCTTCCGCCAAAAAGCTGCTGCCCTGGTACTGGTATCTCGCCACACTGTTTGCGCTGCCGTTTTTCTTCACCTTCATGCTGCTCAAGAACAACGGCAACGACGTGTGGGTGGAGAGCGCGCTGATCGCCGCCTTCGTGATGGTGCTGCTGCTCGACTGGCTCATGCTCGTATTGCAGTTTCTCGTGGGTATCGGCCTCGCACTGCTCGCCTATGTGCTCACGACCGATCCGATCGTGCTCAACGCGAACTACCTCACGCATCTGGCGATCTTCTCGTTCGCCGTGGCGATCGGCGCCGTGGCCAACTACGACCAGGACCGCATCCAGATCGAACAGGAGCGCGCCATGCTGGCGACGGCGGGCAGCGTCGCGCACGAATTGCGCACGCCGCTCGTGGCGATTCGCGTGGGCGCGGCGGGCCTCATGCGTTATCTGCCCGCGCTGCTCGACACCTACGCGCTCGCCCAGCGCAGCCGCCTGACGGTGCCCAAAATACGCGTGGCGCATCTGCATTCGATGCAGGGCGTCGTGGGCCGCATCGAACAGGAAGCGCTGCATTCGAACGCCATCATCGACATGTTGCTCGCCACGGCGCGGTTTACGGGCGGGAACATGCAAAACGCAACGCAATGCTCGATTGCGCACTGCGTCGAAACCGCGCTCGCGCGTTATCCGTTTCGCGAGGGCGACCGCGCGCGCGTGCATTGCAATTTGCGACCCGATTTCGAATTTGCCGGATCGGAAATGCTCACAGTCCATGTGTTATTCAATTTGATGAAAAATGCATTCCGGCATATGGGCAGTATCGAAGGCGCGCATATTTCGATCCGGCTCGAAGTGGCCAATCGCACCAATCGCACTAATCGGCTGATTTTTAGCGATACAGGCGCCGGTATTTCATCTGAAGTCTTGCCGCATATCTTTACCCGCTTTTATACTTCCTCCACGACCACCGATGACGTGTCGCTCGGAGCAGGAATCGGGCTGGCATTCTGCCGCGATGTCATGCAAGCGATGGGAGGAACAATTGCCTGCTCTTCGGTGAAAGGCAAGTACACCGAGTTCGTTTTGACATTCCCTGCGCCATGACGAAAGCCACTCCGAAGTCCATTCAGCCTCTTTCCTGGCCGACCACCGCCGCCTTCGTCGACGACAGCGCGGCCTTCCTGTCGAATCTGAGCCTGCAACTCGACCCCGAACTGGCGTTCCGTCTCTTCAATTCGCCCACGGAGGCGCTGCGCTTTCTGAACGGCCGCGCAGCACAGGACCAGCCCGCCTCGCCCATCTTCAGCCCCTATCTGGATCGCACCGAAGAAAACGATGCGCATCAGGTTATCGCCATGCGCGTGGACGCCATTCGCTCGCTCGTGCACCGCCCCGCGCGTTTCGAATCGGTTTCGGTCGTCGTGGTGGATTACGACATGCCCGAGTTGAATGGCATTGAATTTTGCCGCCGTCTCGACAATCCGGCGCTCAAGAAAATCGTGCTTACCGGCAAGGCCGACGAGCATGTGGCAGTCAAAAGCTTCAACGAAGGCGTGATCGACCGCTTCATCCGCAAACATGAAGCCGACGCGATCGAAACGCTGAACCAGACGATTCGAGACATGCAGGCCGCGTTCTTCGACAAGACCTGCGGCGCGGTGCTCGACGCGCTCGCCGTGTCCGAATATGCGTTTCTCAAAGACGGCAGCCTGGCGAAACATGTGCAGGGCATATTCGAATCGCTCGGCATCGTCGAGCACTATCTCTCCTGGCAGCCGCACGGTCTGTTGATGTTCGATGCGCAGGGCACCGCGTATCTGCTGATCCTGCATACGGACGCGTCGCTGCGCGGCGTGCGCGAGATCGCCGTCGAGCAGGGTGCGCCCGCTTCGTTTCTCGCCGAACTCGACAGCCACCGCGGTATCCCCTACTTCTGGCGTACCGAGGGCTACTATCCCGCGCAGTGCGTCGAATGGCAGCCTCACATGCATCCCGCATCGGTATTCGTAGGCGAACGACGCTATACCTACGCCATCGTGAAGAAGCCCGCGGGCCTCGCGCTCGATAACGTGCTGCCCTACGACGCCTATTTGCAGCACCTCGACCGCGAAATCCAGGCGGCGTGGGACTCGCACTAAGCCCGGCACGCCGCCCGCCTCCCTTACCTCACGCGGCCACCGGCAGACTCACCAGCGCCGGTGCCTGCCGCACGCGCGCACGGCCCGCGCCGCGCTCCATCAGACGGCGCGTGGACGGCCAGTTCCACATCTGCACTTCATCGCGAATCGCTTCGCAAACGTCCACGATGCGCTCCAGCTCCGTCCCGGACAACGCCGCACTGATCGAGAGCCGCACGAGCGAGCGGTTCTGCGCCGTCGCCGGCGCGCAGAACACCGAACCGAAGATGCCGCGCGCCTCCAGCGCGTCGCGCAGCACGATGGTCTGCGGCTCCGGCCCGGCTTCGAGCGCGATGATCTGCGTCTCGCTGCCGTTGAGGTTGTAGCCGAGTTCCTCGAGCCGCGAACGCAGATAGCGTGCATTCGCCGCCACACGCGTGCGGCGCCAGTCGTCGCGCTCGATCACTTCGAGCGTGGCCGCAAGGCCCGCCGTCTCATGGGGCAACAGCGTCGAGCTGAAGATGGCCGGCAAGGCCTCGCACTTGAAGTACTCCTGAAACCGCCGCGAACACGTGACGATCCCCGCGCGGCCGGCAAACGCTTTCGCCAGGCTCGCCGTGCGGAAATGCACGCGATCCGTGAGACCCAGTTCGGCAACGAGACCCGCGCCATGTGGCCCGTGCGTGCCGAGCGAATGCGATTCGTCCACCACGAACACGCAGTCGTGCTCCGCGCACACTTCCGCAAACGCTTGCAGCGGGCACACGCTGCCATTCGTGCTGTACACCGAATCGACGATCACGATGCCAGGCCCGTAGCGCTGGATGCGCTGTTCGAGATGCTCGACATCGTTGTGGAAGAAACTGATCGCCTTGGCCCCCGCGCTGCGGATGCCTTCCCAGAGCGACATATGCGCCATCATGTCGACGTACACCGGCGTCTGTGCATTGGCGATCGACTGGATCAGCCCGGTATTGGCCGCGAACCCCGACTGGCACAAGACGCTCGCTTGCGCGCCCATGTAGCGGGCAAAGCGGTCTTCGAGCTGCAACTGCGGACAATCGTCGCCGTGCAGGAACACGCCCGACATCAGCAGGCCATTGCCCTCGCTGCGGATGCTTCTCGACATCGCCTCGATGATCTCTGGATGGCGTGCGATCGACAGATAGTCGTTGCTCGACAAATGCAGCGCGTGCGCATCGGGCACGCGGCCCTTCATGATGTGCCCGCCCGCCCAGCTCTGCTGAACCCGCTCCCCGTAGTAGCGGTCTACGCGCGCAGCGAGGAAAGCCGGCAATTCGGCGTCGTTGTTGTGCGCATCCCGCCAATTATTATTAGCAACTTGCATCTTAGGCTCCTGGTGGTTGATGGCCGCCTCCCCGCGGGCGACTGCCTGTCAGAGAACCGCTGGGATGGCTGGCCGGTAATAGGCCCAGGCAGGCGTGACGCGCACGAACGACGTTCGCGCGGACACACCGGCCAAGGGCGGTTGAATGCAAAAAAGACGATGACGGATGGACGCGCGCATCGCGCGCGAGTGAAGATGGGGCCCGCGCCGGCTGCGCCAGCGGGCATGCCCACGCCCGCGTGCATGGGCTACGTGGGCACCAGCACGGACGCGTGCGGACATGCGCGGCGCACTACAGCGCGCGGAACCTCTCGGCGCAGCGGACCTTTCAACGCGGTCGGTGATGCGCCGTCTCCCTTCGATACGTGCGGCGGGCGGGCGCATGGGAGCAGATCCATGCGCATGAACATTCGCTCGAACGCGCACAAGGGGCAGCGGTCTCGCAGGCGAATGGACTCGCTTGACGCCGTGGGCGGGCGCCTCGACATCCGCATGGATCGCGCTTCGCGTGATCGTCACTGGGTACCAAGGAAGAGACGTCTGCCCGAAGAATGCAGTGCCTGTTACAGCGGCGCGCAGATGGCAAGGCGCGGCCGGCCTGAATGAACGTTGCGTGGAACGTCACCTGCACATTTTGATAATTATCGTTTAAAAACAGTGACGTGACCGATTTCAATTGCATCGCCATGCAGCATGCATAGTGAAACGATTGCGCTCTGTTGCAGTGTTTTACGGGGAGGCTTGTCGGCATTCACTGCGCATGATTGCCAGTCAGGAGACAGGCTGGCGCCATCGACTCGACAGGCCCGAAAAGGCGCCGCAACGCATCAATGGATTCGCACTCCTGGGACAGGCTTCACTTCGATGAAACCCCTCACCAGGGAGAATTCTGCCGGTCGCTATTTGAATTTTTATGACGCCGGCAATAGGTCGCGGCGTGGGTTACGCCGTCACCACGCGATTACGCCCACGTGTTTTCGCTTCGTAAAGCGCTGCGTCCGCGCGCGCCATGAGACCGGCCAGGGTATCGCCGGTTTGCAGGACATCCACGCCCGCACTGAATGTCAGACCCGCATGCGCAGCCGGGCCTTCCTGCACTGCTTGCGCATGCAACGGTATATCGCCGCCGCGCCGGACCGCGAGCGCCGCCACGCGCAGCGCATCCAGACGCATCACCGCGTCCTCGCGCGCGATCGCCGGGAACAGCAGCGCGAATTCCTCGCCGCCTAGCCGCCCGAACAGGTCCTTTTCCTGCACGCCGGTCGCCACTACGCGACCGAAATGCGCGAGTGCGCGATCGCCTGCGGCATGACCGTAGTGATCGTTGATGGCCTTGAAGTGGTCGATATCGAGGATCGCGAGCACGACAGGCGTGTTCTTCGCCCACGCGGCATCGAGCAACGCACCCGCCTGCGCGACAAAGGCCCGGCGCGTGAGTGCGCCGGTAAGCTCGTCCCGGTTGGCAAGATGCTCCAGCCGTTCGGCCATGCGATCGTGCGCGAGCAGGACCATGCCGATCGATAACGCCGGCAGCACCAGAATCCCCAAGGCAAGCCAGACGACATTGAGCGGCGTGACAGCGAGCAACGTCTTCTGCTCGATCAGCCCCGTGCCATAGGTGATGCCGCGCAGACCGTGCGCGCAGGCGCCGAGCCACGCCGAGCAGGTGACAAAGCGATAGCTATAGACGGGACGGCCCGGCGGCCGGTAGCGCAGCGCCATCCCGCCGATCGCCGCATAGATCGACGCATGGAACGCCGAGACCAGCGCGATGCGCACAGCGAGACTGGGCTCCACCCAATACCACCAGGCGATGCCCGCCGCGACCGCGGCGCAACCGGCCCATGCGAGCGGCACGCGCGGGCTCAAGCCGAAGAATTCGCGGCAGCCCTCCAGCACCTGCGTCACCGCGATGGCGAGCAAGGTATTCGGCACGAGGACCGTGAAGAACGGCATGCCCATGCGCTGCATGCCCGTGAGCACGAGCGCCGCGCTCGCCCAGACATAGGCGCCCATCCAGCGGCTCACGCCCGGAATGCCTGCGGGGCGCAGCGAACCGAGAATGGCGAGACTCATGATGCTCGAGAGCACCGTGACGAGAAGGATATTGACCGGATCTAGCATGAACGGCGCACAACGCAGGGCCTGGGAGCTGCGCCTCGATTCGCACGCCGGGTGCGGACGAAAACGGGCTCACATCAGTTTACGGCAGAAATTTTAAAACGATCGTTTCGGACTGGGAATTTATGCATTTCAACGGTGGGTTGAATATCGCATTGGCATAAGAAGTAATTTATTCCGATTTCCTTTTCGACAATTTCCATGAATCGATTGCGCGCGCATCTAATTCGCATGATGTTCGACGCTATTTGCATTGAAGCATCGCGCACAGTGTCATCAAGACAGACGGGAACAGCATCTGCTCGGTAATGGGTAAGTCACTCGCAGGAGACATCCATGTCTACCGCTCCGGTTCCTTCCTCGTCCGCGCCTGACAATCCGCGTGAAGCCCTGCTCGATCGCGTGCAGCGCGCCGTCGACGCCGTGTCGTATCCCGCGCATCCTCCAACGCTGATCGATGCGGCCGAACAGGCGGGCGCCGCCGCCGACGTGCTGGAAGCGCTGCGGCGCCTGCCCGACGAAGCCTTCGGCAGTTTTGCCGAGGTCTCGGCCTCGATCGTCGCGGGGCACGATACGAGCGCGCAACCGCGCCGCGAAGTCCCGCGCTGAAGCTACTCAGGGAGGCGCACCATGAACCAGACGAAATCTTCGGGAATGGAAATTGCGCAAAAACCGCCCGGCGCCGGGCGAACGCCGGACTCGGGCGGCTGCGGCCGCCGCGAGAACAGTCAAAGGATCGCGAAGAACAAGGGCGCGCTCGCCGCGGTGACCCCAGCCACCCCAGCAGGCGATGCGCGCCGCTCAGATAAACGACGTATGGCTACCGTTTTACTCGTCGACGACGACATCAACGCATTGAATGCCCTGAAGGAACTGGTGGGGCAGGAAGGTTACCGGGTCAGGACGGCCGAAGACGGCACCGTCGCGCTCAGGAGCGCCCTGGCCGACCCGCCCGATGTGGTCATCTCCGACTGCATGATGCCGCATATGGATGGCCTCTCGCTGATGCGCGAGATGCGCCGCAATAGCACGCTCGCAAGCGTGCCGCTGGTGCTGGTCTCGGCGCTCGTAACGCTGCCCGCCGATGCCGACGTGGTCGGCTTCCTGCGCAAGCCCTTCGCGGTCTCGCAACTGCTCGATATTCTCCATCGCATCGCTGCGCCTTGATGCCTTCACGAAACGCGCGCAGCACGCGCGTTTCGCGCCGCTCAATGGTCTTTAGCCGATGAACCGCCGTGGCTTTTCGCACGCGTATTGCGATTGGCCTGCGCGTCATTTTGCGTGCGTTCCTGATAGGCGTCGCCGCCGCGGCGGTCGGTATCTTCGAGACCGCGTTCCAGATCTTCATGCCCCTGCACGCCGACCGAGCGCGGCTCGTGCGGATGCTTCGCCGCCACCGGCTCGCCGCCTTCGTGCCGTGGATGCTTGACCTTGGCGTCATCCTCCTGCTGCGGGGTCTGCGCCGTCTGCTTGCGCTGATCGTTCATGGCGAACCTCCTGGCTTATGTTCTGTGCGAGAAAGCGCGGATGCGCTCCATCCACGCGTGGCGCAATCCTGATGCCCGCTGCATGTTCGCAGCATCTTTCCCGCTTAACGAAACTGTCGTGCGCGCACGGTAGAGTCGATGCCATTTGCCGTTCATTGCCTATGCTCGCCCCGCAACTCGCGCCGCTCGTCGCCGCGTTCTTTGAAACTGTCCGGCACGGCAGCATTACCGCCGCCGCGCGGCATCTCTCGATCAGCCAGCCTACCGTCACCGCGCGCATCCAGCAGCTCGAAAAACACTACGGCGTCGAGCTGTTCCATCGGCGCGGCAGTCGGGTCGAACTCACGCAGACGGGCGCCGATCTCATGCCGCTGATCGACCGGCTGATGGAAAGCGAACTCGCGATCGACTGCGCGCTGCGCGACGGCCGCACGCTCGATGCAGGCAGCTTCCGTCTGGGCACGACCGGCCCCTATTACATCCTTCCCGCCGTGGCCGCGTTCCGCCGCCGCTATCCGAATGTGCAGATCGGCATGGAGGTCGGCAACTCGCAGGAAGTGCTCGACGCGCTGATGGACTATCGCGTCGATGTCGCCGTTTCCTCGAATCGCGTCGATGACCCGACGCTCACGCGCCATCGCCTCGCCACCGATTCACTCGTGCTGGTGGTCGATCCGACGCATGCGCTCGCGCGACGGACTAGCACCGACCTGCGCGTGCTCGCGCATGAAACGCTGCTGTTGCGCGAACCGGGCTCGCGCACGCGGGACGCTACCGAGGCCGCGCTCAAGCGTCGTGACGTCCGGCCCGCCGCGCTGATCGAAATCGGCAGCCGCGAGGCGATCTGCGAGGCGATTCGCCACGGCCTGGGCTGCTCGCTCATGCCCGCCGGCGAGGTGCCGCGCGGCGCGTCGCTGGCGAGCGTGCCGATCGAACCCGACGGCCCCGTGATGCACGAATATCTCTATCACCTCAAGAGCCGTACGAATGCGCGCCTGATTGCGGCATTCATGGGCATGCTCGATGCGCAACACGCCGATGTGGCAGCGACCTTCAACAATGATTCGTAAAACGAAATAATGTTCCTGCTACCGCCGCGCACACTCGCGCGGTGGGCACCGCGCGTTCCGGGTACGATATGACAGCACCATGACCCACCCGCCCCGGAACGAGCTGGCACCATGACCTCGAAGGATCGCCGTCATTTTCTGCGCGCCGCCGCCGCGGGCACCGCGCTCGGGCTGTTCCCCCCCGCCATCCGCCGCGCGCTCGCGATTCCGGCCAACAACGTCACCGGCACGATTCAGGACGTTCAGCATGTCGTGATCTTCATGCAGGAGAATCGCTCGTTCGACCACTACTTCGGCACCTTGCCGGGCGTGCGCGGCTTCGGCGACCGCATCACGATACCGCAGCCCCAGGGCGCCAGCGTCTGGCAGCAGAGCGACGGCTCGCGCAGCGTGCTGCCCTTTCACCTCGACAAGAACAAGGGCAACGCGCTGCTCGCGGGCGGCGCGCACGAATGGCTCGACGCTCACAGCGCATGGGATCACGGCCGCATGACGCAATGGCCGAAGTCGAAGGGCGACGTCTCGATGGGCTATCTGGACGCCGCCGATCTGCCGTTTCACTTCGCGCTGGCGAATGCGTTCACGATCTGCGACGCCTGGCATTGTTCGCTGCACGGCGGCACCAATTCGAACCGCATTTTTCTATGGACCGGCACCAACGGCCCAGCCAGCGACGAGCAGTATGCGGTGGTGAACAACAACGGCTGGGACTGGCTCGACGCCTCGCAAAAAGGGCTGAAATGGACCACTTATCCCGAGCGTCTGCAAAAGGCCGGCGTGAGCTGGAAGGTCTACGAGAATCAGCCCGACAACTACAACGACAATCCGCTCTGCGGCTTCGCGACCTTCCGCAAGGTGCATGAAGCGATCAGCGGCGCGCCCAATGCGCCGTGGACCCCGGAACTCGAAGCGGCCGCGCCGCTTTACAAGGGCATCGGCAATACGATGCCGGACGGCGGCTTTTTGCAGGCGCTCAAGGACGATATCGCCGCCAGCCGCCTGCCGCAGGTGAGCTGGATCGTCTCGCCGCAGGCCTATTGCGAGCACCCTGCCGTGTCCACGCCGAACCAGGGCGCGTGGTACATCCAGCAATTGCTCGACGCGCTCACGGCCAACCCCGAGGTGTGGAGCAAGACCGTACTGTTCGTGATGTACGACGAAAACGACTGCTTTTTCGATCACGTGCCGCCGCCCGATGCGCCCTCGCCCAACGCCGACGGCAGCTATGCGGGCAAATCCACGGTCAGCACGAAGCACGAATACTTCACGATGCCCAACCCGCCCGGCGACGAAAAGCCCCTTACGCCAGACGGTCTGCCTTTTGGACCTGGCCCGCGGGTGCCGATGTTCGTGATTTCGCCGTGGAGCACGGGCGGGTTCGTCAACTCGCAAACCTTCGACCACACTTCGGTACTACGCTTTCTTGAGAAACGCTTTGGCGTGGAAGAGCCCAATATCAGCGCGTGGCGGCGCGCGGTGTTAGGCGACCTGACCTCTACGCTCAATTTCAGCACGCCTAACGAAAAATTTGCGACATCGTTCCCGGCACCCAGCAAGGCTGCCGCCGATGCGCTCAACGCGCAGCAGAGCAAGCTCAAGGCGGTGCCGCTGCCGGCCGTCGCCGATCAGACCATGCCGCGCCAGGCGCGCTTCGCGCGGCCTTCGCGCGCGCTGCCCTACCAGTTGCACGTGCATGCGAGCGTCGATGCGCGGCGGCGCGACGTGCGCCTCGCCTTCGTCAACGAAGGCCGCGCGGGCGCGGTCTTTCACGTCTACGACAAATTGCATCTCGAGCGCATGCCGCGCCGTTACACGGTCGAAGCGGGCAAGCAACTCGCCGACGACTGGACGCCCGAAGCCGCCGACAATGGCCGCTACGATCTCTGGGTGCTCGGGCCGAACGGCTTTCATCGCGGCTTCACGGGCGACCTGGGCGCGGCGCTGCGCGGCCCGAATCCCGAAGCGCGCCTGGGTTACGACACGGCGCGTAACGTTTTAACGCTCGCGATCGGCAACAGCGGGCGCGACAGCGCCGCCTGTAGCGTGAAGCCGAACGCCTATCGCAGCGACGCGCCCTGGACGGCCACCGTGCCCGCGCATGGCCACGCCGAACAGAGCTGGCCGCTCGACGCCTCGGGCGGTTGGTACGACTTCACGCTGAGCGCGGAAAACGGCGTGACACGCCGCTTCGCGGGCCGGCTGGAAACCGGCAAGGACAGCATCAGCGATCCGGAAATGGGGATCGGTTGACCGGATTTGATCCGGGTGCGGACATTTCATATCAATTGATCTAAAATGACCCATTCCCACCTGACGGAGCTGGAAATGGGCCGCCCCCGCGAATTCGACGAAATCAGCGTACTCGACGCCGCCTGCGGCGCGTTCTGGGCACGCGGCTTCGAAGGCACGTCCACGCGCGACCTCGTGAAGGCCACGGGCCTCACCCAACCGAGCCTCTATAACGCGTTTGGCGACAAGCGCGCCCTGTTCCTGCGCGTGCTCGATCACTACCTGGAGCATTCGCTGCGCGAGCGTCTCGTGCGGCACGAAGCCGCCGCCACGCCGGGCACGGCCATCGCGGGCTTCTTCGCCGAGACCGTGCAGCGCTCGCTCGACGATCCGGGCAAACGTGGCTGCCTGATGGTGAATTCCGCGCTCGAAGCGGCCCCCGACGACGACGAACTGCGCGACGCCATCGCGGCCGAACTCACGCAGATCCGCGACTTTTTTCTGCGCTGTGTGGAAGCCGGCCAGCGCAGCGGCGAAATCGCGAAGACCGTCGGCGCAACGGAAGCGGCCCAGCATCTGCTCGCGGTTCTGATGGGGCTGCGCGTGCTCGCGCGCATCCATCCCGAACGCGAATGGCTCACCGGCGCCGTTGCTCCGGCGCTCACGTTGCTCGGACTGCTGCCGGGCAACGCCGCGCATTGAGCACTCTTTATCGTCGCGTACATTCGTGTGCGCGAGCCTGCGCGCATCGCCCCGCCGTGATACCCTTATAACTCCGATTCATTTAGTCGTGGTATAGCCATGTCTTACATCAGCACCGGCGTCGAGTACGGTTTGCACTGCCTGCTCTATCTCGCGGACCCCGAAGGCGTGCGCGAAGCGAGCGTGCGCGATCTGGCCGAAATGCAGGGCGTTTCGGTCGATTACGCGGCCAAGCTGTTCACGCGCCTCGCCAAGGCCGGACTCGTTTCGGCCACCGAGGGCATCCGTGGCGGCTTCGCGCTCGCGCGCGCGCCACAGGCCATTACCGTGCACGACGTCGTCGAAGCCATCGACGGCGAGAAAGCGCTATTCGATTGCCGCGAAATCCGCTCGCAATGTGCGTTGTTCGACGACGCCGCGCCTGCATGGGCCACGCGCGGCACATGCTCGATTCACGCGGTCATGCAGGCCGCCGAGCGCAGCATGCGCGAGGAGCTGAAAAAGCACACCCTGGCGGATCTCGCCGCGCGCGCGCACTCCAAGGCGCCTGCGAACCACGGCAAGCACGTGGTGCAGTGGTTCACGGAACGCGCCGCGAACCGGCGCAGCGATCGTGTGTAATACAACGCCTGTAAAAAACGGACGTAAAAAAGCGAGGCTCCTCAGGGAGCCTCGTTTTTCATTGCGACCGGGTGGCTAACTAAACCCGCTTACGCCACCACGATCCGACGCGGATCGGCGCTGGCGAACACCTCTTCACGCTCCGCGCGCGGCGGATAGATCCATTCGGTATTGATACGGGTCTTGAGCTGCTTGGCTTCCAGGCCGCTCATTTTTACTTCGCGCTCCCAACCTTCCGTATAAACCGCGCCCCACGGGCCAAGATCGAGACAGGTCACGTATTTCGGCTGGCTATATGCGATCGATTCGAGACCGAGCAGATCGGCGGCCGCATTGTGCCCCGCCGAGCGACCCAGATTCATCGCGTGCTGGCACGACATCAGCGTGCGGTTGCCTTCGTCGTCGGTGGCCGCGCTGGCGACGTCGCCGGTCGCAAACACGCCGGGCACGCCTTCCACTGCGAGATTGCGGTCCACGTAGAGACGGCCCGCCGCATCACGACGCGCGGGAATCTGCGCGGTCAGCGCACTCGCGCGCACGCCCGCCGTCCAGATCACCGTGTTCGATTCGATGCGCGTGCCGTCGGCGATCGTCACGCCTTGCGCGTCGACGGCCGCAACGCCCTGCCCCAATTGCCAGGTCACGCCCAGATCGCGCAGCGCGGTCTCGATAACGGGACGCGGACCCGGCCCGAGATCGGGGCCGATCGCCTCGTTGCGCTCCACCACGATCACGCGCACCGGCGTGTTCTCGCCAAGCGCGGCACGCAGACGCGCCGGCATTTCCGCCGCCGTTTCGATACCCGTGAAGCCGCCGCCCGCCACCACGACGGTATTGCGCGCGGGCGTGTCGGGTTGTTGCGCCAGATTGCGGATATGCGTTTCGAGCGCCGCAGCTTCGTCGATCTGATCGACGCTGAACGCGTGCTCGGCCAGCCCGGCAATCTCGGGGCGGAACAGCTTGCTGCCTGTGGCCAGCACCAGACGGTCGTAGGCCATCGTGAAGGCGCGGCCTTGCGCATCCTGCCCTTGCACCTCGCGGCGATCCGTATGAATCTGCTCGACCGTGCCTTGCACGAATTTCACGCCCACCGCGTCGAAGATTTCGGACAGCGGCGCCTTCATGTTGGCCGGACCTTCTTCATACAAACGCGGACGCACATGCAGATGCGGATCCGGCGCGATCAGCGCGATTTCGACATCGGCACGGCCAGCTTCGTCGATCAGACGCGCTGCGCTCAGCGCGCTCCACATACCGGCAAAACCGGCCCCGACAATCAGAATTCGCTTCGACATGTTCCACTCCTGTAGATCGTTGCGTGAGACCGGCAGGTCTCGAACCACCGCATCTGGAAAACGCGCTACGCCGTCGCAACGCATAACTGCGATTCTATGAGTCGTAGTTATGGACTACAATGCGACTTAATGAAACACACTGTTGACCGGAATCGCCATGATCGATGGCGATGACGCCCGCATTTCGTCGGATCAATCGATGAGGCCCGCACACGCCTCGAATAAACGAAAACGCCCGCTTGCACGAGGCACGCGGGCGTTTCAAGGAACGGAACAAATAACAGGGGCGCTTAAGTCCGGCGTTTGCTTGCAAACAAATCCACCAGGAACGCGAGCATCAACGCAACCGCACCGCACGTGAAGATCAGCGCATAGTTCTCATGCGTGTGCGAGAACAGATACGAATATCCATAACCACCCAGCGCCTGGAACAGCGCGAAGGCCGTGGTCGCGCGGCTCCATGCAGCGCGCTGTTCCAGATGATCGTGCGGAATCAGTTCGTGGATACGGCCGAGCGCAAGCGGCACGACGCCAGGCGTGAACGCGCCGAGTATCAACGTAGCCGCAACGATCGCCATAGCATTGCTCGACAGTGCGAGCAGCGCCACGCCAACCGCCTGCATCAGGAGTGCGAACCGCCATGTCAAACGAAAGCCGATGCGATCCGCCACCTGCCCGCACAGGATCGGCCCGGCAATCGCAGCAATACCGTACAGCACCCAGATATGTGCGCCGTGAGCCGCGCCTTGACCAAGACCGCGCGCCACGTAATCGACCAGCAGCACCATTGCGGGCACGAGACCGAGCGCATTCGCGGCGTACTGACCGTACAGCACGCGCAGTGCTGCCGTCGGTTGCGCATGGCCGTGATGCCCGCTGGCCGAAGCCGGCGCAATCGATGCCACGGGCGCATCGGCGCGCGGCCAGCCCAGCCAGCTGATGGCCGTGAGCAGCAAGGCGATGGCGCCAAGACCCATCCACGTCACGCGCAGGCCATAGTGGAGAAACCAGGGAATCACCGTGCCCGACGCGGCAATGCCCAGACCCAGGCCCAGAAAGATCATGCCGCTCACGAAGCCGCGTCGCACTGCAGGCACGTGCGGCAGGATCGACGTGGCCACGAGCACCATGATCGCGCCGCCCGCCACGCCGGAGACGAGCCGCCAGCCGAAAAACCAGCTGACCGAAAGTGGAAACGCGCAGGCAAAAAATGCCAGTGTGACCATCGCCATGAGCGCGCGCAGCGCGTGACGATTGCCGAGCCGATGCGCAATCGGACGGCCGAGCAGCGCGCCCAGCAGATAGCCCGCGAAATTCGCCGCGCCGAGTGTGACGGCCTGCGAAGACGTGAACCAGTGCGCCTGAATGAGCGCCGGAATCAGCGGCGTGTACGCAAAGCGCGCAAGGCCGATGGCAACGAAACTGCCGCATAGCCCGGCGAGCGTCGCAAAGAGCGCCTGCGCATCGAGGCGGTTCGGCGTGTTTACGCCGAGAGTGGACGGTGTCGCTGACATGTTTGCTTTCCTCGCTTTTCTATATCAACCGATACATTACTGCGCATTCTATATCGATTGAAATAAAACGCAAGCGTTGCGCGCAGCGAAAAATCGACAGGGTGGTCTATGTCTGCCCGGTGCAGGCCTGCGCCACCACGGGCGCGGCGCTGCGTGTGGATGGGCGTGTGGATGGCGGCGTGGTGGACACGATCGCCTGAATTCGATACGGCATCCTTATCGAATCATGCAAACGAAAAAGCGGCCCGCGCCATCGAGCGCGGGCCGCTTTTTTGCGGCCGTGAAACTGGGAACGTCCGCCGGGGTCGTCCGCTTTAGCCGCGACGCACGACACCCATGAGCAAGGTGACGAGAAATACCACGAGAAAGATGAAGAACAGGATCTTGGCAATCGAAGCCGCGCCCGCCGCGATACCACCGAAACCGAACACTGCGGCGATGATCGCGATGATGAAGAAAATGACAGCGTATTGAAGCATGACGTCCTCCAGTCTCCGGTTGACTCCGGGTTAAATTCAGGCGCCGCGTGCACGCGGCATGTAAAAAGAGGAGCGAGAGCTCGATGGCGAGGATCACGCCAGACAGCGCGCCTTCAGCCGCCCCCGCTCCTGCGCCAAGCAAAATCCCACACGATTGCGCAGCCTCGGTACTCAGTGCGTCGTATCGTCAAGAAGCGGTGCCCGGAACCAGCCGCTACGCAGCACCACCCCGCCGCCCGTCTGCTCGATGGCGCGCGTGCAGGCTGCACGAATACGTGCCTGTCCGCGTGCGAATGCCTCGCGCAATGGCGCTTCTAACGCCGATGGCGAGCCGAAATGATCTTCGAGCGCCTCGGCGGTAATCGAGCAGTCGAGCAACTGACCGTCCACCTCGGCGACGAAGTGCATCTGCAAATTCGCACCGTCGAACTGCGGTGGCTCGTTGCGATAGTGGATATTCATGTCGGCATCCTCGTTTCAGTCCTTGAGCAAGCGCGATGCCTGGGTTGGATGAACACGGATGGATCAACATCGGCGCCGCGCGAATGCCATCGCCAGCGCAAGCGATGTGCCACGCAAGTGGCGACCCGGAAGAGAAGAAAGAGAAGGGAAAGATGGATAGCAAACGGCCCGCATTGCGCGGGCCGGATCGACATTCAGAACACCGTTATTCAGTCATACGAAACGTGACTGAAGATCACGCCTGATGCATCGGCGCATGCCAGCCGTTGTGCTGGAACGAGGTCGCGAAAAACAGCACCTGATAGCGGATCGCATTCGACCAGTACGACCACGTATGGCCGCCGGGGCGTTCCGCGTAGTCGTGCGGCACGCCCAGCGCGATGAGCTTTTCGTGCAACGCCCGATTCGACTGAACAAAGAAGTCGCTTACGCCGCAATCGATCGTCAGCGCGATATGCGCATGCTCGAAGCTATCCGCGCCTTCGACGATCGCGTTACGGGTCCAGAAGTCGGCATGATGAGCAGGATTGCCGAACACCCGGTCGATCCCGGGCTCGTCCTCGCAATTGCGCGGATCGACGGCGCCGCTGATGCTGCCCGCCGCGCCAAACGCCTCGGGATGATCGAGCGCGATGCGCAGCGCGCCGAAGCCGCCCATGCTCAGCCCCGTGATCGCACGCGTCTGGCGCGTGGCGAGCGTGCGGAAATGCGTGTCGACGTACGACACGACCTCGGTGCCCACATAGGTTTCGTAGCGGCTCGCCGTGTCGAACGGGCTGTCGATGTACCAGCTCTCGTGGCCGCCGTCGGGCATCACGAGCATCACGTGATAACGGTCAGCAAGCTTGCCGATCTGCGTGTTCGAGGTCCAGTCGGCATAGTTGCCGCCCGAGCCGTGCAGCACGTAGATCACCGGATAGCGCGCCGTGCCGCTGCCGCGCGCGTAGTCGTCGGGCAGCACCACGGTCGCGTCGAACGAGCGGTGCATGGCGGCGCTCGGGATCGAGACGATGCGCGTCTGGAACGCCCAGGCGGGGGCGGCAAGAAGCAGCGCGAAAAGAGGCGTCAGAAGCAACGCGAAAAACTTGAAGGGCCGGAACGCGCAGGCTGTCTGCATGAGTTGGTCGCTCTTGTTTTAACTGCCATGAAAGGCACGACGCCTGCGACGACTCTAACAAGGGCCACTTACAACCAAATTTCTATGAACCCTACGGCTTCCTTCACGCGTTTCCCTATCTTGTCAGCTACGCCACCCCGATTCGATTAGTCCCCATTACGCCGTCGCCGCCGCAGGCGCCCTTCCGGTTCACCGTCGTGTAGCAGCCCTTTCTGACGCGGCGTCAGCGGATCGCTCAGACACGGTTCGGCATCCAGATCCTGCTCGAAGCGCTCCCAGATGCCCGCCGGCGTGTTGGCGGAGCCCACGCGCGTGCCGATCATCTGGCGCACCTGGTTTGCGCGCCGGATCGTCGAGCGCAGCCGGTGTATCTCCCAGAGCAGCCGCAGGACGACGGGCAACGGATGCTGGTCGTAGATGTCGGCAAGCTCTGCCGCCGTGAGCGGCGGGAAATGACGATGATTCCGTCCCATGATTGCGTCCTGCTTTCCGGTCCATTCGCTACGCTGGGTACTGTATATATATACAGGTTAGCACACGTAGGAATCGTCCTGGAAGATGTAGGAAACAGGGGGGGTCGAGTACGCAATAGGGGCAGATGAACCCTGATTGACGGGATTTTTGCAATCTCCGCAATGCGCTCTCGCAAGATGCCGAAGGTTTGGGATCATTTTGTTACACCTCTTACCCAGAGCGCTTTCCTCCGTTACAGAAGCCTTTCAGATCGCCCGTTATACTCAGCGCCATCTTAAAAATGAATGGGCGTCTCCATGTCGAAGAAATTCCTCCCGATGGTTGCGATTGCGGCGCTGGCCGCCGCGGTTTCGTTGCCCGCCATGGCCGGCGACATGAACAACGCGCTGGGCGGCGCGCTCGGCGGTGTGGCCGGCGCGGCGCTGGGTGGCGCGGTGGGCGGCAGCACGGGTGCCGTGATTGGGGGTGCGGTGGGTGGCGGCGCCGGTGGCGCGGTCACGTCGAACCGTCGTGAGCGTACGGGCGCCATCGTGGGCGGCGCGCTGGGCGGCGGCGCGGGTGCCGCGGCAGGCAATGCGATGGGCGGCCGTACCGGCGGCCTGGTCGGCGCGGCTCTGGGCGGCGGCGCAGGTTCGGCGCTGGGCGGCAATATCTCGCGCTCGAACTCCTACGCCGACGACTACTCGCGCGGCAGCCGCGGACGTCACCACCACGGCAAGCGTCATCACTGGGATTAAGCGGCAAGCGTTGCTGAACGCTCGCGCTGAAGCAAAAACGGCACGGTTGATATCCGTGCCGTTTTTGTTTTTACGCAGCGCTTTCTGCGCCGATCCTCGAATCAGGCGAGCCTGAACACGCCCACGGCTTCGCGCAACTCATTGGCCTGCTCCGCAAGCGCATGCGCCGCGGCCGACGCTTCCTCGACGAGCGCCGCATTGTGCTGCGTCACCTCGTCCATCTGCGTGACGGCCACATTCACCTGCTCGATGCCGGTGCTCTGCTCCTGCGAGGCGGTGGAGATTTCGTCGACGATTACCGTCACGCGCTGCACCGCGTCCACCATTTCGCCGATCACGTTGCCCGCATCGTTCACGAGCGCGGAGCCCGTATCGATACGCTGCGCCGACGCCTCGATCAGCGCCTTGATCTCCTTCGCCGCCGCGCCGCTGCGCTGCGCGAGCGTGCGCACTTCCGAGGCCACGACCGCGAAGCCGCGCCCTTCCTCACCCGCGCGCGCGGCCTCGACCGCCGCGTTGAGCGCGAGAATATTGGTCTGGAACGCAATGCTGTCGATCACGGCGATGATGTCGACGATCTCACCGGAGCTGGACGCGATGCCACGCATCATGGCGACCACTTCGGCCATCAGGTCCTTGCCGCGCACCGCCGTGCCCGCCGCATCGCCCGCCAGTTGTGCGGCCTGTTTCGCGTTGTGCGCATTCTGGCGCACCGTGGCCGTGAGTTCCTCCATGCTGGCCGCAGTCTCTTCGAGCGAGGCGGCCTGATCTTCCGTGCGCGCCGACAGCCCGAGATTGCCCGCCGCGATTTCGCCGCTCGCCGACGCCACGCCTTGCGCATGGATGCGCACCTGGCTCACGACACCCGACAGGCTCGACTGCATGCTTTTGAGTGCGTCGAGCAGCATGGCGGTTTCGTCGCGGCCACCGGCTTCGGCACGCACCTCATAAGCGAGATCGCCCTGCGCCACCGCCTGGGTGCATGCGAGCGCACGCGCGAGCGGCTTCGTCACCGTGCGGCTGAAAAACCAGGCACCCGTCATCGAAACGCCGAGCGCCACGATCATCAGCAGCGCGCTCAGCAGCGTCGCACGATGCGCTTCATCCGCCGCTTGCGCCGACACCGCAGCACTTTGCGCGGCGATCTTGTGTGCGGCTTCGTCGAGCAGCGCGGCCGGCGCGCGATCGACGCCCGCCACCGCCTGATCGCCCGCCGACGGCTCGAAGCCCGCCGCCTTGAAGGCCGCGAGCCCGGCGCGATAACCCTGCCCCATCGTCGTATGCGCCGTGGCGAAGCGATCGATCAGATCGCGGCTCTCGCCATCGGGCAGGCTCGACTTGAGTTGCTGCGCGAGCGCATCCACTTCGCGTTCGCGCGTCTCGAATGCGGACCAGTGCTTGTCCAGCATGGCCGGATCCTTGCCGCGCAACAGCGTGTCCTTCCACTCCTGCACCTGCACCTTGAAGGCAAGCAGCGTGGCCATCACGGCACGCTCGTTGGCCACGCTGTTTTGCACCGTGGTGCCATAGACGTTCAGTGACTGGTTCAACGAATAGATTCCGTAGAACGCGCCCGCGAACATCAGCAGGAGCGCCGCCGCGAAGGCGAGCGGAATCTTCAGGGTCAACTTCATCGTCATTTCCTTGCGGTTGGCTTGCGCGGTATCGGCGCGAAGTGCGCGGGGGGTTATACGCGGAATCAGCGTGGGAACAAGCGGTGGGAGCCAGATAGCAGGCCCGCGAGGCTATGGCCTCGCCATGCTATCGGCATATGCGCGCAAAACTGAAGGGCAAGAAAAGACTGTTTTTATCGAGCGATTTAATCAGACGAAAGCACTTGTCATAAAGCGCAATAAATAGAAAGACCCGCGGATTAAGAGCCCCCAAAAAAACGGCCCGGATTAACCGGGCCGTGATTATTCTGCATACCAAATGAAAACGATTTCGTGATCGTCCAGACAGACTAGAAGTTGAAGTTGTCGATGTTCGAAGCATCGAACGTCGTGGGCGGCCCGAGAATCACCTCGCCGCTCTTGCCGATGGTGCGCTTGCCCAGCTTGCCGGCGTCGAACGATTCGCCCTCCTTGCCGCTGATGGTGCCCGACGCGAGATTCGCTGCGGCGTACGCGGCGAGATAGCCCAATGCACCCGGATCCCACAACTGGAACGCCTTGACCGTGCCGTTCTTCACGAATGCGCGCATCTGGTTCGGCGTGCCCAGGCCCGTCACGGCCACCTTGCCCTTGCTCGACGACGACGAGATATAGCGCGCCGCCGCCGCAATGCCTACCGATGTCGGCGCAACGATGGCCTTCAGGTTCGGATACGCCTGCAGCAGACCTTGCGTTTCGACGAAAGACTTCTGGTCGTCGTCGTTGCCATAGGCGATCTTCACGAGCTTCATCTTCGCGTACTCGGGCTTCTTCAGTTCCTCCTGCATCCACTTGATCCAGGTGTTCTGATTGGTCGCGTTGGGCGTGGCGGAAAGAATCGCGAACTCGCCTTCGTTGTTCATCAGCTTGGCCACGAGTTGAATCTGGCCGCGCCCAATGCTTTCCGCGTTAGCCTGATTCACGAAAATCTGGCGGCCATCGGGTGCCGTATCCGAGTCGAAAGTCACGACCTTGATGCCCTGCGCCATCGCACGCTTCAGATAGGGCACGAGCGCGTTCGCGTCGTTGGCCGCGATCACGATGGCATCCTGATGCTGCGTGGTGAGCGTGTTGATGTACGAGACCTGCGAGGACGCGCCCGCATCGGATGGCCCGACCACCTTGCCGTCGCCCTTGAATTCCTTGATGGCGTCCATGCCGCCGTTGTCGGCGATCACTTCGTAGGGGTTGTTGATCTGCTTCGGCACGAAGGCGATCTTCAGGCCCTCCTTGATACCGGCGGCCTGCGCGGACAGGCCCGCGCCCAACAGCATGGCGCACAGCAGCGCCGTGCACGCGTGACGGACTGGCTTCATCATGAATGTGTCTCCTCGATAGGAGGCCCGGCATGCGCACCGGGCCGATTGACGGCTTTTTTACCGCTTTCTTGCTTCTTTGCAGCCTGCTTTTTGATTGCGTGTGGCTTCCCTGCGTTTCAAGTTGCAGTGCGCGCGAGCGCGCGCCGGTCGCGCAGCGTGCGCCAGCGCGCCGCAAGATTAGGAATGAGCACCGAGGCGAGCAGCAACGCGCCCGTCACGATGGTGAGCGTTTCGCTCGATACGTCCGCGAGCGTGAGCGCATTCTTGAGCACGCCCACGATCAGCAGCGAGAGCAGCACGCCATACATCGAGCCACGTCCGCCGAAAATGCTCACACCACCGAACAGCACCGCCGCGATGACGGAAAGCTCGAAGCCTTCGCCGTTATCGCCACGTGCGCTCGTGAAGCGCAGCGTATAGACGATGCCGGCAAGCGCGCTCATCACGCCCGAGAGCACGAACAGACGCAGCTTGACCCTGGCGACGTCGATGCCCGAGAACGATGCGGCCGTGCTGTTCGCGCCGATCGCAAAGAGGCTGCGTCCGAACGCCGTGGCCTGCAACAGCAGCGTGAACACCACGGCGCAGGCGGCAACGATCAGGAACGGCAGCGGAATAAACGTACTGCCGAGATTGCTCATGCCGAACAACGTATAGGCCGGTGGAAAATCGGCAATCGCCTGGTCGCCGAGCAGCACGTACGCGAGACCGCGAAACAGCGCGAGCGTGCCGATGGTGACCGCCAGCGACGGCAGATTGAGCTTGACGATCACGAGGCCGTTGAAGAGGCCCGCGAGACTGCCTGCCACCAGCACCAGCGCCATTGCAAGCGGCATCGGCACGCCCATGTGCCAGAGCACGCCCAGCAGCGCGCTCGACGCACCTAGGACCGAGGCCACCGACAGATCGATCTCGGCGGCGACGATGATGAGCGTCATCGGCAACGCCATCAGCGCGACTTCGGTGAGGTCGGCGAGCACATTGCTCAGGTTCGCGCCCGTGAGAAAGACGTTGGACAGCACGCGCCCCACCACGAGCGAGAGCACGAGAATCACCACGAGCAAGGTCTCCCAGGTGAGCGGCAGACCGGCGCGGCGCGTGAGCAAGGCGGAATCGGGTTTAGCCATGATCGCGTTTCCTCATCATGCGTTTGGCGACAGAGCGGGCCAGCAGCGTGTCGGCGGTAATGGCCGCGACGATCAACGCGCCTTGAATGGCCTGCTCCCAGAACGGCGAAACGTGCAACACCACCAGCGCGATGCTGATGACGCCCAGTACCAGCGCGCCGAGCGTCGCGCCGAGTATCGTGCCCACGCCACCCGTAATCGCCACGCTGCCCACCACGGCGGCGGCCACGACCTGAAGCTCGATGCCCTTCGCGGTACTCGCATCGACGGTCCCGAAACGCGCGAGCCACAAGGCGCCCGCCAGTCCCGCGATAGCGCCGCTGATGACGAAGCCCACGGCCACGCGGCGCTCGACGTTGATGCCCGCCAGCCGCGCGGCCTCGGGGTTCGAGCCGATAGCGTAGTACTCGCGGCCCGGCCTGAACTGCTTGAGATAGACCGAAAGCGCGGCCAGCAGCACGATCGCGATCAGCGCCAGCACCGGGACGCCCAGCACCACGCCAGTGGCGAGCCGCGAGAACGCATCGGGCAGACTCGTGGCATTGATCTGCCCGCCGTGGACCCACGCATAATCTGCACCCCGAAAGATATAGAGCGTCGACAACGTAGCGACCAGCGAGGGCACGCGTCCCACCGCCACGAGCAGCGCATTGATCGACCCGGCGACCATACCGATCGCAAGCCCTGCCACCAGTGCCACGATCACCGGCATTTGCGGAAACGCCACATACAGACTGCCCACCGCGTACGCGCTGATACCGACCGTCGAGCCAATCGAAAGGTCGATGTGCCGCATCAGGATCACGATCGTCATGCCCGCCGTGAGCAAGCTAACGATCGAGACATTGAGCAGCACGTCGCGCAGATTCTGAAGATTGAGGAACTGCGGACGCGCCAGCGCCGTGCCGCCCACGATCAGCAGCAGCACCACGAACAGCGTGGTCTCGCGGCTTTTCGCCAGCGTCTGCACGAACGCACCCGCGCTGCGCCGCTGCACGTGCGGTTCGCCGCCGTGCAACGAAGGAGGTGAAGTGGAATGACCCATCATGCTGCGTGCCCCAGATGAATGTTGGCCTGACCGAGCGCGGCGCTCATGATGCGCTCCTCGTTGGCGTCGGCGCGCGCGATATCGGCGGTAATGCGGCCTTCGTGCATCACCAGCACACGATCGGCCATGCCCAGCACTTCGGGCAGTTCGCTCGATATCATCAGCACCGCCATGCCCTCGCGCACGAGTTCGGCAAGCGCGCCGTAGACTTCGGCTTTCGCGCCCACGTCGATCCCGCGCGTGGGTTCGTCGATGATCAGCACCTTCGGCCCCGTCGCGAGCCATTTGCCGAGCACCACTTTCTGCTGGTTGCCGCCCGAGAGCGTGCCGACCGGTGCGTTCAGATCGCTCGCCTTCAGGCGCAGGCGCGTGCCCCACTGCCCCGCAAGCTGCACTTCACGCCCAGCGGAAATCAGGCCGAAGCGCACGAGACGGCCCAGCACCGTGAGCGACGCATTTCGCGCGATGCTCAATTCGAGCGCGAGCCCTTGCTGACGCCGGTCTTCCGGCACGAGTGCGAGCCCCGCCTTCACCGCCCGCGCGGGCTGCCCCATCGCGAGCGCCTTGCCCGCCACCTGCACCTGGCCCGCATCGCACGGATCGATGCCGAAGATCGCCCGCGCTACCTCGCTGCGCCCCGCGCCAACGAGGCCCGCCAGCGCCACGATCTCGCCCGCGCGCACGTCGAAGGCGATGTCCTTGAACACGCCGCGCCGCGTGAGGCCGCGCACACGCAGCATCACCTCGCCGGGCTTCACGTCGGCCTTCGGATAGAAGGTAGCGAGGTCGCGCCCCACCATGCGCGCGACGATCTCCTGAGTCGTGAGCGTGGCCGTGGGCGCATCGAACACCTTGGCGCCATCGCGCATGATGGTCACGTGCTGCGTGAGCGCGAACACTTCTTCGAGCCGGTGCGTGATGAAGAGGACCGCCACACCGCTATCGCGCAACTTGCGCGCGATCGTGAAGAGCCGCTCGACTTCGGGCAGCGAGAGCGCTGCGGTGGGTTCGTCCATGACGAGCACGTTGGCATTGAGCGACAAAGCCTTCGCGATCTCGATCACTTGCTGGTCGGCGATGGAAAGACCGCGCACCAGCCGTTCGGCCTTGAGATCGACGCCAAGCGAAGCGAGCAGCGCCGCCACTTCACGATGCATCGTGTCGTAGTCGATACGGCCGAGCCGGTCTACGGGTTGACGTCCCATGAAGATGTTCTCGGCGATCGAAAGATCGAAGAACAACGTCGGCTCCTGATAGATCACCGCAATGCCCGCATCGCGTGCCTGCGCGGGCGCGGCGAACTGTTGCTCGACGCCGTCGATCAGCAATTCGCCGCCATCGGGACGATGCACGCCCGCGAGAATTTTCACGAGCGTCGACTTGCCCGCTCCATTTTCGCCGAGCAGCGCATGCACCTCGCCGGGTCTGAGCACGAGCGTGCCGTCCACCAGCGCGCGCACGCGCCCGAACGACTTGCTGGCCCGCCGCAGCTCGAGACGCGGCACGCTCCCGGCCATTGCTTTCGATTCCACGCGTGTCTCCTTGTTCGTTGCGCCCGCAATCTTCCCGCGCAGGCGCTGGATCGCTAGATACGATAGATGCGCTCGGCATTACCACGAAACAGCGCAGCGTGTTCGCTCTCGCTCGCGCCGCTCACGATGGCGGCATATGCGTGCCACAACTGCGCGTAGCCGCCAAACTGCCGATCCACCGGAAAATTCGAAGCGAACATGGCGCGCGACACGCCGAATGCGTCGATCGCCTCGAGCACATAAGGACGCAGACTCTCCACTGTCCATGCGTGGTCGAACATCGCCAGACCACTGATCTTCACCGACACGTTCGGGCAGGCAGCGAGCACACGCAAGCCGTCGCGCCAGGCACGCCAGCCTTGCACGCTGTTGCGATCGACGAACATGCCCGCATGATTCACGATGAGCGCCACGCCGGGATGCGCACGCGCAAGCGCCGCGGCCTCTTCCATCTGCGCTGGATAGAGTTGCAGATCGAACGACAGTCCATGCTGTTCGAGCAGCGCGAAATGCTTGCGCCACGTTGCGTCGCGCATGTAATGGCGGCTCACGTAGTCGTAGAGCGGATTCGCGTGCACGTTGAGAATTTGCCGGATGCCGCGCGTACGCCCAAAAGCTGCGTGCGCCGCGAGAATCTCCGGTGCGTTCTGCGCGCTCAGATCAGCAGCCGCGACGATGGCGTTGGGAAGACCCTTGCCCGCATCGGCGATCGATTCGAGCCAGCGCGTTTCCTCCACCGGATCGACCGGATCGTGGTTCGCTTCTACGTGCACGACCTTGAGTACCTCGATATCGCCCGCTTCGCGCAACAGATCGTCAGGCAGATAGTTATGCTTGAGATCGCGTGCATCGCCCACGAAGGACGTGCCTGGATTGGCGAGCCAGGGATAGTGATGCGTATCGAGATCCCAGAAATGGACGTGCGGATCGACCACCTGCATGGTGTGCTCCTCGGAACGAATCAGGGAAGATGAAACACGGGCACGAGCGGCTTTGTCATGGGCACGTTGCCCTCGCCGGTCGCCATGATGTCGGCCATGTAATCCCACCATTTGCGCATCACGGCGGTTTCGGGCAGGCGGTCCATCGTGTGATCGTCGCGCCGCTTGAGCACCGCGAAGAGCGCATGCGTGCTTTCGTCGAGAAAGATCCAGTAATCGCTCACGCCTGCTTCGTGCAGCGCGCTAGCCAGCTCCGGCCAGATTTCGCGATGACGCCGCTCGTATTCGTCCCGCTTGCCGGGATCGAGCTGCATGCGAAACGCAACTGTTTCCATGATCGTGTCTCCGTCCAGCCTGGTTGCTGCGTTTTATGGCGCTTGAGCCTGGCGTTTGCCCTGGCGTGCGCGTACGTATTCACATGGTTTTGCAGCGATTCGAACGACTATAATTCCCGCATCGATAGCCAACCAATCCGTTGTTGGGATCGGGCGATACATAAACCGGATCGCAGGACTCATGAACCATCAGACCGCTGTCGTTTCGCTCGTCAATCGTCTCAAGTTCAAGCATCTCGCCCTGCTCGTCGCGCTCGACGACGCCCGCAACGTCCATCAGGCCGCCGACGCCATCAACGTCGCCCAGCCCAGCGCAAGCCGCATGCTCAGCGACATCGAAGAAGCCTTTGGCTTCCGTCTCTTCGAGCGCAACGCGCGCGGCATGCAGCCTACGGCGCTAGGCGTGGTCACGCTGGCTTACGCGCGCCGCGCGCTGTCCGACCTCACGCGCTTTGCCGAAGATCTCGACGTGAAGCGGCGCGGCGGTCACGGCCAGCTCACCGTGGGCGCCATCATGGGCGCTGCGCCCGATCTGCTGGCGCAAGCGGTGGCCACGCTCAAGACCGAACGTCCGCTGCTGCATGTGCGCATCCTCGGCGAGACCAGCGATCAGGTCGTGCAGTTGCTGCATCGCCGCGAAGTCGATCTCGCACTCGGTCGCCTCACCACGCCCTTGCAGCACAACGATTTCAGTTTCGAACCGCTCGCACGCGAAACGCTGGTGCTGGTGGTGCGTGTGCGTCATCCGCTCGCGCGCCGCGAGCAAGTCACGCTCGCCGAGCTGATGGACTGGCCGTGGGTCGCGCAGCCCATCGCAAGCCCCGCGCGCGAACTCTTCGAAGGCGAACTGGCACGCGCAGGACTCGCCACGCCGATGAACCTCACGGAATCGGCCTCCATCTTCGCCACCCTGCAACTGCTCGAAAGTTTCGACGCCGTCGCTATGCTGCCGGAGTCGGTCGTGCGCGATCACGTGCGTGGCAAGCTGCTCACGGTGCTGCCGCTCGAGATCGGCAAGAGCCTGCCGGGCTTCGGCGTGCTCACGCGCAAGGGCGAAGCGCTCGCCGAACCCGCCGAGCATTTCGTCGGCCTGCTGCGCCGCTTTTCGCAGCCCTTCAAGCCCGACGATGTCGTGCGCGACGTGAGGCTGACCGCTCATTCGTGAGTCCTTAGTGATTCATTGCAGGTTGACGAACAGGCCGCCGTCCACCAGCAAGGCCGCGCCCGTCACATAACGCGCGCGGTCGGACGCCAGAAACACCACGCAATCGGCCACGTCTTCCGGTGCGCCCAGCCGCCCGAGCGGAATGCGCTTCTCGAAGTACGCGCGCTTCTCTTCGTCGGCGAGATCTTCGGCGTTGAGGTCGGTGGCGATGGTGCCCGGCATCACCGAATTGCAGCGGATGCCGTAAGGCCCGAGCGCGATCGCACACGACTGCATCAGCGAATGCACGCCCGCCTTGGTGGGCGTGTAGTGCGTCTGCATGCCGCCGCCCACCAGCGCGCTGATCGAACTGGTCGCGACGATCGCGCCGCCCGTGCCCTGCTCCTTCATCTGCCGCGCCACCGCCTGCGTGACGTAGAACGCGCCGTTCAGATTCACGCCGATGGTGCGTTCGAGCACCGCTGGCGGCATGTCCAGAAACGAATGGAACGGACAGATGCCTGCATTGCTCGCCAGTACGTCGACGCGGCCGAATTGCTCGACGGTCTGCCGCACCAGATCGACGCCCGTCTGCGGCGCGGCTACGTTGCCTTCCACGGCGATCGCGCGACGCCCTAGCCTCTCGATCTCGTCGAGCACTTCGCCAATGGCCGAGCGTCGGCCATACGACGCGTCGTTATCGCCCCAGTAGTTGATCGCGACGTTCGCGCCTTCGCGCGCGCACGCGACCGCAATGGCGCGCCCAATGCCGCGCGATCCGCCGGTGACGATCACCACCTTATCCTTGAGCAGCACGATGCTTCCTCCTGAGCGATGTCGATGCGCTTTAGTGTGTATAGGGACGCGCGAGCTTGCAGTCCGGGTTCAGACGCACGCCAAAGCCCGGCGTGTCCGGCACCTTCATGCGGCCTTTCACGGGCACCGGTTCGTCGAGCAGCAGCGGCGTGAACATCGGCACGACTTCATCGGCCTTGGGCGCCATCATCAGGAACTCCGCGAACGGCGAGTTATGGCGCGTGACCACGAAGTGATAGCTGTACACCGAGGAACCGTGCGGCACGACCAGCGTGTTGTGCGCGTCCGCGAGCGCGGAAATCTTGATGAGCTCCGTCATGCCGCCGCACCAGTTCACGTCCGGCTGGATCAGATCGCAGCAGCCCATTTCCAGCAGCATGCGAAAGCCCCAGCGCGTGGCCTCGTGCTCGCCCGTCGACACCATCATGCCGCGCGGCACGTTGCGGCGCAGTTCGGCATAGCCCCAATAGTCGTCGGGCGGCAGGCATTCTTCGATCCACTTGAGGCCGTACTCGTTCGCGGCTTCGGCCAGACGCGTGGCGTAACGCACGTCCAGGCTCATCCAGCAGTCGTACATGAGCCAGAAGTCGTCGCCCACGCGCTCGCGCATGGTGGCGAGCAACTCGATGTTCTTTCTGAGGCCCTCCTCACCTTCGGCGGGACCGTGCAGCAAGGGCAATTTGCCGCCGATAAAACCCATCTCCTTGGCGAGATCGGGTCGCGCGCCGGTGGCGTAGAACACCAGTTCGTCGCGCACGGGGCCGCCCAGCAGTTGATAGACCGGCTCCTCGCGCAGTTTGCCCAGCAGGTCCCACAGCGCGAGATCGACGCCCGAGATGGTATTGAGCACCACGCCCTTGCGGCCGTAATAGAGCGTGGCGTAGTACATCTGATCCCAGATCTTTTCCAGATCCGTCACGCGCTGTCCTTCGAGAAAACGCGCGAGATGCTTTTCGACGATGAACGCGCCAATCTCGCCGCCCGTCGTGACCGCGAAACCGACCGTGCCGTCGCTCGCCTCCACTTCGACGACGAGCGTGCCCAGCACGTCGATACCGAACGAGCGGCGACTCTGGCGATACTCGGGATAACGCGCCATCGGCGTCGAGATATGATCGTCGATCCAGTGCCCGTCGGGCTGATCGTGATAGTCCGCGCCGCCGCCGCGCACGGTGAAGGCGCGCACGTGTTTGATGGTAGGCATGGCCATGAATGCTTGCTCCTGAAAGTGAGTGTGCTCGACGCGATTTAGACGGTGCGTTATTCAGCGCGCGCCATCGGCGTGCTGTTCGAAGGCGGACGGACGACGCGCGCCGCTGCGCGGCACGACGATGAAAACGAGCGCCGCCGCGGCGAGGCTGGCGAACCCCAGTAATTCGAGGCCCGCCGCATGCGAGCCGAAATGCCGATCGGCGGCGGCGCGCAGCAGCGGCGCGATAAAGCCGCCAAGACCGCCCAGTGAGTTGATCAGCGCGATGCCGCTCGCCGACGCCGCGCCCGCGAGATGGCGCGCCGGAAAGGTCCAGAAAAGCGGCTGCGCCGCGATGAAACCGCTGGCCGCGCAGCACAGCCCGAACATGGCCACGAGCGGCGCACCCAGATCGCCCGCCAGACCTGAGACTGCGATACCCAGACCCGAAAGCACGAGGAGCCGGATCGTCCAGGCGCGATGACTGCCCTTGCGATCGGCGCGGCGCGGTACGAACCACGTCAGCGCGATCGCGCACAACCAGGGCACGGCGGCGAGCAGCCCAACTTTCAGTCCCACTGCCGTGCCGGCCAGCGAAGCCACCTGCTGCGGCAGAAAGAAAATCACGCCATAGACGCTCATCTGGATCAGCGCGTAGATCGCCGCATAGACCAGTACACGCCGATCGACCAGTGCCGCGAACGCGTCGCGCGGGCCATGCGCTGCGGCCTCGCCCGCATCGACTCGTAGCGCCGTCGCCAGGGCGCGGCGCTCATCGGTATCGAGCCAGTGCGCGTCGTCAGGCCGGTCGGTCAGATACCAGAATGCCCAGATGCCGACCAGCGACGCCAGCCCGCCTTCGACGAGAAACAACCACTTCCAGCCCGCCAGCCCGGCCACGCCATGCATATCGATCAGCAGTCCAGATAATGGTCCGCCGAAGATGAACGCCAACGGCGCGCCGAAGTAAAACACGCCTATCGCGCGGGCGCGTGCCGACTGGGGAAACCACTGGGTGAGGTAATAGATGATGCCGGGAAAGAAGCCGGCCTCCGCCACGCCAAGCAGAAAGCGCAGCGTGTAGAACGACACGGGAGACTGCACCCAGGCCATCGCCGCCGAAATCAGCCCCCACGTCACCATGATGCGGCACATCCAGATACGCGCGCCCACGCGATGCAGCAGCAGATTGCTCGGCACCTCGAATACGGCGTAGCCCACGAAGAAAACGCCCGCGCCAAAGGCAAAGGCCGCGTCAGAAAGCCCCGTATCGTGTTGCAGCGCCTTCTGCGCAAAGCCAATATTCGCGCGATCGAGAAACGCCATCACGTACATCAACAGCAGGAAGGGCAGCAAACGCTGCATGGTCTTGCGGCCCGCACGTTGCAGGGCCTGAGTCGAGTGTGCCGTCTGTGAGGCTTCGTTCGGCATCGATGTCTCCTGTCGATCCCAATGCAGGCGGTCCAGCCGCCTTTTTTATTTCGCCATGCGCCTCGTTGGGCGCATGGCATCGATCCGCTTCAGTACGTCGCGCGACCGCCCGAAAGATCGAACACCGCGCCCGTGCTGAAGGCGCAATCCTCGGAGCACAGCCAGACGATCATCGAAGCTGCTTCATCGGGCATCAGGAAGCGGTTCATCGGGATCTTCGCGAGCATATAGTCGATGTGCTGTTGCGACATCGAATCGAAGATTTCGGTCTTGGCCGCAGCGGGCGTCACGGCATTCACAAGCACGTTCTTCGTCGCCAGTTCCTTGCCGAGCGACTTCGTCAGGCCGATCAACCCCGCCTTCGATGCACTGTAGTGCGAAGCATTGGGATTGCCTTCCTTGCCCGCCACCGACGCAATATTGACGATGCGCCCATAACCCTGCGCGATCATGTGCGGCACGACCGCGCGGCAGGTCAGATAGCTGCCGATCAGGTTCACCTCGATCACGCGGCGCCAGACCTCCACAGGCAACTCCCATGTGAGGCCATTGCCGCCCGTGATGCCCGCGCTATTGACGAGCGCATGGATCGCGCCATGCGTCTGCACCGTCTGCTGCGCGGCGGCTTCGACGGAGGCTTCATCGGTCAGCTCGACCTTCACGGCCGAGACGCTGCCCAACTCCGACAATTCGGCGCGCGAGCGTTCGAGCCGTTCGCTGTCGATGTCCCACAGCGCGACCGCCGCGCCCGAACGCAGCGCACGCTGCGCGATGGCATAACCCAGGCCGCGCGCGCCGCCCGTCACCACCATCACGCGATTCTTCAGATCCAGTTGGTTCATGGTGCCCGCCCCCTCATGCGTCGACCGTCGAAGCGACGGCGCGCTGCTGTTGTTCACCGAGTCCCGTTACGCCAAGACGCATGGTCTGCCCCGCCCGCAGATAGACCGGCTGCGGCTTTTGCCCCATGCCGACGCCGGGCGGCGTGCCCGTCGAGATCACGTCGCCGGGTTGCAGGCTCATGAACTGGCTGATGTAGGAGACACAGGTGGCGACGTCGAAGATCATCGTGCGCGTGTTGCCCTGCTGATAGCGCTTGCCGTCGACTTCGAGCCACATGTCGAGTGTCTGGGGATCGGCGATCTCGTCGCGCGTGACGAGCCAGGGACCGAGCGGCGCGAAGGTGTCGGCGCTCTTGCCCTTGTCCCACTGACCGCCGCGCTCGATCTGCCAGGCGCGTTCGGACACATCGTTGACGATGCAGTAACCGGCCACGTAATCGAGCGCACGTTCGCGCGACACGTAGCGCGCTTCCTTGCCGATCACCACGCCCAGTTCCACTTCCCAATCGACCTTTTGCGCGCCGGTCGGGATCAGCACATCGTCGTGGGGACCGCTGAGGGAACTGGTGGCCTTGAAGAACAGCACGGGTTCGGCGGGCACCGGCATATTGGATTCGGCCGCATGGTCCGAGTAGTTCAGGCCCACGCAGACGATCTTGCCGACATTACCGACGCAAGGCCCGAGCCGCGTACCAGCCGGCACGAGCGGCAGTTGCGCGAGGTCGAGCACGCCGAGCCGGTCGAACGATGCAGCCGAAAGCGCATCGCCCGCGAGATCGGGCAGCACGCCCGAGAGGTCGCGCACACGGCCTTCGCCATCGAGCACGCCAGGCTTTTCCCTACCCTTACTGCCCCATCGGACCAGCTTCATGCGGTGTCTCCTGATATTGGACTTGAGCATTGCTCACCAATATAGGCATGCCGCGATAGCCGGACAATCCGATTGACGCATGGGGCGATAGCAAAAGTGGATCGGGATGCGGGGTGGGTATTCGCTGGCCAGGCGCAAAAGAAAAAAGGCGGCGCCTTTTCAGGTCGCCGCCTTTCTTGACTTCATCACTTCATCACGCGCTCGCGTCTTGCACGCGAGACGTCGTCATCACACTCAATCGCGATTCGCTTGCAGCACCGTCAGCGCCGCCATATTGATGATGCGTCGCACCGTCGAGCTGGAGGTGAGAATGTTCACCGGCGCATTCACGCCCAGCAGGAACGGACCGACCGCCACGTTGCTGCCCGCGCCCGTCTTGAGCAGGTTGTAGGCGATGTTGCCCGAGTCCACGTTCGGGCAAACCAGCAGGTTCGCCGAGCCTTGCAGACGCGAATGCGGCAGGATGCGCTGGCGCAGGCCTTCGTCGAGCGCGCAGTCGCCGTGCATTTCGCCGTCGATTTCCAGATCCGGCGCCTTTTCGGTGACGAGCTTGAGCACTTCGCGCATCTTCGTGCCCGAGGCCGAGCTGCCCGAGCCGAAGTTCGAGCGCGAGAGCAGCGCCACCTTCGGTTGCAGGTTGAGCCATTCCATCTGGCGTGCCGCCGCCAGCGTGAATTCGGCAATCTGCTCGGCGTTCGGGTTGTCGTTGATGTGCGTATCGACGATCGCGACCGTGCGCTTGTCCAGCAGCAGGATGTTCATCGCTGCATAGGTCTTGGCGTTGCGCTGCATGCCGATCGCTTCATCGACGAAACGCAGGTGGTCGTGGTACGCGCCCACCGTGCCGCAGACCATGCCGTCGGCGTCGCCCAGGCGCACCATCATCGCGCCGATCAGCGTCAGGCGGCGGCGCATTTCCACGCGCGCCATTTCCTTCGAGATGCCATCGCGGCAACGCAGATCCCAGTACGTGGTCCAGTATTGATGGAACCGTTCGTCGTACTCAGGATTGGTGACTTCGACGTCTTCGCCCAGCTTCAGACGCAGGCCGAACTTCTCGATGCGCGCCAGCAGCACTTCCGGGCGACCGATCAGGATCGGGCGTGCCAGCTTTTCGTCGACGATCACCTGCACGGCGCGCAGCACGCGCTCTTCCTCGCCTTCCGCGAACACGATGCGCGACTTCGCACCGTCACGCACGAACTGCTTGGCGGCCGCGAAGATCGGCTTCATGAACGCGCCCGAGTGATAGACGAACTGTTGCAACTCGTTCGTGTAGGCGGCGAAGTCGTCGATCGGACGCGTCGCCACGCCGTCTTCCATCGCGGCCTTCGCCACAGCCGGAGCGATACGCACGATCAGACGCGAATCGAACGGCTTCGGAATCAGGTACTTCGGGCCGAAGCGCAGATCGTACGCGCCGTAAGCGGCCGCGACCGAATCATTGAGTTCTTCTTCCGCGAGCTTCGCGATGGCGTGCACGGCCGCAATTTCCATGCGGCGCGTGATGGTCGTTGCGCCCACATCGAGTGCGCCGCGGAAAATGTACGGGAAGCACAGAACGTTGTTGACCTGGTTCGGGAAGTCCGAGCGGCCCGTGGCCAGCACCGCATCCGGGCGCGCTTCGAGCGCGACTTCCGGGAAGATTTCCGGCGTCGGGTTCGCGAGCGCCAGAATCAGCGGCTTCGCGGCCATCTTCTTGACCATCTCGGCCTTGAGCACGCCGCCGGCCGACAGGCCGAGGAACACGTCCGCGTCTTCGATCACTTCGGACAGCGAGCGCGCGGACGTATCCTGCGCGAAGCGCTCCTTGTCCGGGTCCATCAGCGTCGTGCGGCCCTGGAAGACCACGCCGTCGAGGTCCGTGACCCAGATGTTCTTGAGCGGCAGGCCCAGATCGACCATCAGGTCCAGACAGGCCAGCGCCGCTGCGCCCGCGCCCGACGTCACGACCTTGACCTCGGAAATGTCCTTGCCCACGACCTTCAGACCATTAAGGAACGCCGCCGACACCGTGATGGCCGTGCCGTGCTGGTCATCGTGGAAGACGGGAATCTTCATGCGCTCGCGCAGCTTGCGCTCGACCGTGAAGCAGTCCGGGGCCTTGATGTCTTCCAGATTGATGCCGCCGAAGGTAGCTTCGAGGCTCGCGATGATATCGACGAGCTTGTCCGGGTCGCTCTCCGTGACTTCGATGTCGAACACGTCGATGCCCGCGAATTTCTTGAACAGGACCGCCTTACCTTCCATCACCGGCTTGGAGGCCAGCGCGCCGATGTTGCCCAGACCCAGCACCGCCGTGCCGTTCGTGATCACGCCCACCAGATTGCCGCGGCTCGTGTAGCGGAACGAGTTCTGCGGATCGCTGACGATCTCCTCGCAGGCCACGGCCACGCCCGGCGTGTAGGCGAGCGCGAGGTCGCGCTGGGTGACGAGCGGCTTGCTCGCCGTCACCGAGATCTTGCCCGGGGTGGGGAATTCGTGATACTCGAGGGCGGCCTGGCGATCGGTCTGGTTCATGTGCTCACTCTGATGATGGGCCCCGCGCACGGGCGGCGCGGCGGTCATGTTCGAATGAGGCGATTCTAGAGAGCCGTCATAAGCTCCCTATTTTGATTTAGTATGGGGCCATTATTTTTTCATGATGCCTCCCCCAATAGCGCCCCGGCGCGTTGAGGGACACATCGTCCAGTCAGTCTTCCGGATCAGCGGATCGTGTCGTTCAGTATTGAAGAAGTCACCCGGCGCCTCAACTCGCGCCTCAAGATGCGTCACCTGGTGCTGCTGCTGCAGATCCGCCAGCACGGCTCCCTCACGCGCGTGGCCGAGCATATGGCCACGAGCCAGCCCGCCGTGACCAATGCGCTCGCCGAAATGGAGAGCATGTTCGGCGCGCCGCTGTTCGAGCGTTCGTCGCGCGGCATGACGCCCACGCCGCTGGGCAACGTGGTGCTCGCGCGCGCCCAGGCCATGCTGCACGACCTCGACCACCTCGCGCGCGATATCGAAGCCGTGGTCGCCGGCCACGCCACGCGCCTGCATATGGGCGTGATTCCGTTCATCTCGGGGCGCACGCTGGCCGCGGCCATCCGCCTCGCGCAGTCGCGCCTGCCGCAGCGCGTGACCATGACGATCCACGAAGGCACCAGCGACGCGCTGCTGCCGCAACTGCGCGACCACTCGCTGGATCTGGTGATCGGGCGCGCGTCGGCTACCGTCGATGTCACGCAATTGCGCTTCGAGGTGCTGCATCAGCAGACGCCGAGGCTGATCGCCAGCCGGCGGCTCGCGGCCCGGCTCGGACGCAGCAAGGCGAACTGGCAAAAGCTCGCGGAACTCGACTGGATTCTGGGCGCACCCAATACGCCGATCCGCGAGCAGATTTCCGATCTCTTCCTGCACGCGGGCGTGGCCCCGCCCGTGCCCATCATGGAGAGCTATACCTCGCGGCTGATCGGCGAAATGATTGCTGCGAATGAGAACGCCGTCTCCATCGTGCCCGCCGATATCGCCGAGGAACTCGTGCATATCGCGGGCGTGGCGATCGTGCCGTACACCTTCGACTGGACGCTGCCGCCCATCGCGCTCTTCACGCGCGCGGGCGTGCTGCGCGAAGTGGACAGCGTGTTCGGGCAGGCGCTGCGCGAGCTTTATCTGGAAACGGAAGCGGCCCGGCGCTGAGGGGCTTTCGTTTGCGTATGCGTTTGCGTTGGCATTTGGCCGCTTTTCAAGCGGCTTTTTTATGCCTGCGCGACGGGGGCGCTCTCAGGCCCCTTCACGCTCTCCAACAACTCGTGTTCGAGCTCTTCGAGTTCGAGTAAGTGTGTCTTGTCGTGATCGAGCAGTTCGCGCACCAACTCCTCCAGCGTCATGCGACGAACGCCGTCGCGCAGACCGCAGCGCGCCAATTGTTCCGGCGTCAGCCGTTTGAGCGACGCGCACAGACGTTGCCGGTTGGCCGTGAATTCGTCACGCGCCGCCGCTAGATCCTGCGCCATATAGTTGCGCTCCTCGGCGATCGTCGTGCCGTTCACGGATTCGATCAGTGGCAGATCCGACTTGCGCACGACGTCGAAACGCGCGGCAAAAATCGTATCGAGATCGCGCAAGTGGCAGGCGTGCTCCAGCAGCGAAAAGCCCGTACCCTGTGGCCGATGTGCCCAGAGCGCCTGCGGCACGCGGGCGACGAGCGCCGCGAACCGCTCGGGCAGCGCGGCGAGCGCGTCGATCACGCCCGCGAACGGCAGGCTCACCGGCTGCGCGCTGAACACCGCGCCGTAGCTGAAGAGCGCGCCGCTCACGCGCCCGCGCGCCTGCACGACTTCGTGGCCGTGGCGGCGCATCACCTCCGCCACCATCGCGCCGCAAAATTGCCGCGCCGTGGCGTCCTGCTCGATTTCGGGGAACTTGAGGGCGATTTCGTCGACGATGGCGGCAACTGCGGCGACGCCGACGCGCGAGAGTACGGCGTATTCGGCATAGCGCTGTGGCGCGTCGATCAGGGCTTCTAGCTGGCTGGCTAGTGCGGTGGCGCGGAAACGGTCGAAGCGGGAGTGCATGGGAATTGACCTTACGGGCGAATTTGTAACGTATCAAAATGATACGTTAACAATACACCCGTGCGCAAGGATTTGTCTTTCGAATGTGCATACCTCGAAAACGAGGGAACGATCCGCCACAATCTGGCAGCAGCCTTTGAGGAAGGCGCCCCTCGCCTGATTCAGGCCGCACTGGGAAACGTTGCTAAAGCCCGAGGCATGACGGCGCTGGCGCGCGACTCTGTCGTCGAGCGTGAGGCGCTGTATCGTGCGCTATCCGAAAGCGGCAATGCCGAATTCGCGACGATCATGAAAGTCGTCCATGCACTTGGCTTGAATCTGACGATCGCACGCTCAACTCATCAGCATTCCTGACAATTATCCGAGATATGCGAGGCGAACTCGGCCTTTGGAGCGCGAAGATAGCTTTACACAACGCACCCCAACGCCCGCAACAAAACTGAAACCGCTGCTCTACCCCGCGCTTTCCATCCGCGCATCGAACTCCGCACGCGCCGCGTCCACCGCCGCCATATTGCGCAGCGTCCATCCGTATAGCGCCTTGAACGGCGCCTGCAACGAGCGCCCGAGCGGCGTGATTTCATACTCGACCGCAACCGGCGAAACGGGAATCACCCGGCGCGACACCAGCCCATTACGCTCCAGCCGACGCAGACACTGCGTAAGCGCCTTCTGCGTGACACCTTCCAGATGGCGCTTGATCGCGTTAAAGCGCATGGGCCCGCCATCGAGCACGGTCAGGATCATCATCGACCACTTGTCGGCGATCTGATCAAACAACAACCGGCTGGGACAATTCACAGAAAAATGCTCACGACATTCGTACATGGTTTCCTCAAAGATACCTGGGCGAAACAAAGTGCGTTATTGACGTCTGGTATCCGGAATATACCATTCGTGGTGCGGCTGAATTCCCACGGATTTCGCCCTGCTCATTCCGATTCAACCCGATTCAATCGACACGGAGCCCATTTTTCCATGCCGTCGTTTTCGTCCGATATCCTGTTCCAGCCTTTCACCGTCGGCTCGCTGACCTTGCCCAACCGCATCGTCATGGCGCCGATGACGCGTTCGTTCACGTCCGAGGGCATTCCCGGCCCGCACAACGCCGCTTACTACCGCCGTCGCGCCGAAGGCGGCGTGGGCCTGATCCTCTCCGAAGGCACGGTCGTCAACCGGCCCGCCTCGCGCAACGATCCGGGCATCCCGTTCTTCCACGGCGACCAGGCGCTGTCGGGCTGGCAGCATGTGATCGACGAGGTGCATGCGGCAGGCGGCAAGATGGGCCCGCAACTCTGGCACACGGGCGCGGTCAAGAGTTTCATCAGCGACTGGACGCCCGATGCGCCGGTCGAAAGTCCGTCGGGCTTCGATGCGCCGGGCGTGGAGCGCGGCGTCGCGATGACGGACGCCGATATCGCCGATACCATCGCGGCCTTCGCCCAGGCCGCGGCCGATGCGAAACGCCTTGGCTTCGACACGATCGAGCTGCACGGTGCGCACGGTTATCTGATCGACCAGTTCTTCTGGTCCGGCAGCAACCGGCGTGACGATCGCTATGGCGGCCCGAGCATCGGCGAGCGCGCGCGCTTTGCCGCTGAGATCGTCGCCGCCGTGCGTGCGGCGGTGGGCCCGGATTTCCCGATCGTCATCCGCCTGAGCCAGTGGAAGCAGCAGGACTACAAGGCCCGTCTCGCGCACACGCCGCAGGAAATGGCCCAATGGCTCAAACCGCTCGTCGCGGCGGGCGCCAATGTGCTGCATTGTTCGCAGCGGCGCTTCTGGGAGCCGGAATTCCCGGAAGTCGATGGCGAGTCGGGTCTGAATTTCGCGGGCTGGGCTAAAAAGCTGACTGGCGCGGCGACCATCAGCGTGGGCTCGGTTGGTCTTTCGGGTGAGTTCATGGCGGCGTTCGGTGGCGAGAGTTCGACCAGCGTCGGCCTCGATAGCCTGCTCGAACGTATGGAGCGCGATGAGTTCGATCTGATCGCGGTGGGCCGTGCGCTGCTGTCCGATTCTCACTGGGTCGCCAAGGTGCGTGACGGCGATGTGGACGGCTTGCGCGGTTTCGAGCCGGCGGCGCTGCGCGAACTCGTCTGAGTAACGAGTCCGCGTTCGAAGCAGGTTAGGTTAGGCTTGGCGGGGCATGCGTGAGCGGCCCCGTCGGCCCCGGGTTTGGCGGACAAATCATCACCCCTCCAATTTACTTCGCCATCCTTATCTAATTACAGCAGTTCCAGCGATCCGGCGCCATGCCGGTGCCCAACCAGCTCGTCCCGACCCTTCCCCCGCACGTTATCGTCCCCCGCAGCCTTCCTCGAGATTTTCAGCGAACAGACTATCCGCAAAAAATGGATAGTGAAGCTCGAGTAGTCGGATAGCGCCTGCGCGCCGCCCGGGCTCTAATGTCCCTGAGCCGAGCAACAACGCTTTTGACGTCAGTGTCTCAACGTCATTCCGTGGGCTTGAACCAAACCATCCAGCGCCCCACTTCCGCCATGAGCCTCTGC